>JAGAOO010000040.1 GCA_017623675.1 Lachnospiraceae bacterium | reverse complement strand
TTTGAAACCGCACTCAACAAGGAGAAAACGCATGAGTGCCACCTCAAACCTTCGGTTTTCGGTGTTCGTTGCACTCATATGGTTTCAAAGTCAATCACTCGCCTGCAAGCAGTCAGTGCTTGCCTTTTGAAACCGCACTCATGCTTATGCGTTCATTATACTTAGGTGTGAGCATTATAACAAGAAAATAATTTTCATTTTATTATAAAGGAGGTCTTTTATGTGGAAACTGTTAAAACTCGTAAAATCAAAGAGCCGGGAAGTGCTATTACGCATCTTATCGGTATGCTTATGGCGGCTGCTGCCGCAGCTCCACTCATAATAAAAGCAAAGGAAGGATTCGGAAGAAGTCATATTCTTGCGGTTGTCATTTTTATTACCAGCATGATTCTGCTGTATGGAGCCAGCACTTCTTATCATACATTTGATATTTCGGCAAAAGCCAATAAGGTGTTGAAGAAACTGGATCATGCCATGATATTCGTTTTAATTGCCGGTACCTATACGCCGGTTTGCGTCATTGGTCTGGGAGACCGGATTGGTTATCTGATGCTGACTACTATCTGGAGTGTGGCAGCCTTGGGAATCACCTTCAAGATGCTTTGGGTGACCTGCCCGAAGTGGGTTTCCTCGGTTATGTATATTGTAATGGGCTGGCTGTGTATTATTGCGGCACCACTTCTGATTCGGAATTTAGGAATGGGTGCTTTTGCCTGGCTGCTAACCGGTGGCATTATCTACACGATTGGTGGTGTGATTTATGCACTCAAAGGGAAAAAATTCAATGAAAAGCATAAGAAATTCGGCACTCATGAAATCTTTCACCTGTTTTGTATGGGTGGCAGCTTCTGCCATTTTATGATGGTGTATTTATATTTGGTCTAAAGATTTTGAGAAGCCCCTCCGATAATTTATTCAGAAGGAAAAATGAGTTTCGGAATAACGAATCAAGGATGATAGCTTATGAAGAACCTCTGAAATGAAAAGGGGTGCAGAAAATGCGGATTAATCATAATATTACGGCAATGATTGCCAACAATACATTGAACAAGAATCACAATTCCATGGCAACAGCCATTGAGCGATTATCCTCCGGATACCGGATTAATTATGCAAAGGATGATTCGGCAGGCTTGGCAATTTCACAGAAAATGAGGACACAGATTCGTGGTTTGCAGCAGGCAAACCGAAACGCAGGTGACGGAATTTCGGTTATTGAGACAGCAGAAGGTGCTTTGACAGAGGTACATTCTATGTTACAGCGCATGAAGGAATTGGCTGTAAAGGCGGCAAATGATGTGAATTGTGCAGAAGACCGGCAGACCCTTCAGGATGAGATTGAAGTTATGAATCAGGAGATTCAAAGAATCTCAGACAGCACGCAGTTTAACCAGAAAAAACTGTTAAATGGTGATATCGGTCGTGCCAGCTATATTGATACGGGAAATGTGGTAAAGGGTGTTTCAACAATAGAAATATCAGACGCTGTTAATCTGGATGAATACTCATTGAAGATTTCACAGGATGCCAGACAGGCGGTTTCTGTTGGTGGTACTGTGAACATGGCAGCAGGAGATACCATAACTGCCCAGCAGGCAGGAACCATTACAATTAATGGAGAATCTGTGGAAATCAAGGAAGGAGAAACTGCAGATCAGGTATTCACGAAATTACAGGAATTATGTGACTGGACAGGAAATAAGATATTTACTGTTGACAGTCTGGATACTTCAGCAGGTTTGGAAGAGAATGCAGGCTACACACCAAGCGCCAATGGATTTGGAAATGGCGGTCAGCTTGTGATAGTTTCTGACTACTATGGTTCCGGTGAGAAGATTGAGGTTTCCTGCAGTAATGATGACTTGGCGAATCTGTTGGGAATTCAGGACAGCATTTCCAATGGAACTGATGTGAAGGTGGAACTGGGAGACGGTTTTTCACCGACAGCAACGGCTGTCTGTGATGGCAATACCATTACCGTAACGGATAGCAGTGGTTTTAAGATGGTAATGGAAGCAAAGCAGGGTGCATGCGGAACCAAGTTCAGTGACCCGACCATGGGTAGCGGAGGAGGTAGTGCACAGACCAGTAACAGTCAGGAATTTGATGCCAAGGTAGAAGTATTAAGTGCAGGACAGATGGTATTCCAGATTGGTGCGAACCAGGAAGAAACCATGACGATTACGATTCCGGAAGTGTCTCCGAGAACCTTGGGACTGGATGATATTAATCTGGTTTGTGAACAGGATGCATCGGCAGCTATTGAAAAAATTGACGAAGCAATTAAGAAGGTGTCCGATGTTCGTGCGAAGCTGGGAGCCTATCAGAATCGGTTAGAGCATACGGAAAATAACTTAGGTGTATCGGAAGAAAGTATGACCAATTCCCTTTCCAGAATTCTGGATTGTGACATGGCAGCAGAGATGACCAATTATACCCAGCAGAATCTGTTGACGCAGACGGCAACTAATATGCTGGCGAAGGCAAACGCACATCCGGAAAGCCTGTTACAGCTGTTACAGCAGGGATAAAATGAGACAGAACTGAAATAGAAATTATGAATCAATATAGAAATAGAAGGCTAAGTGAGAGCTTTTATATCAGAGGATAATCTTTGATATAAAAGCTCATTTTTTATGCCGGATATTCAATGTATCAAAGACTGATTAGTTTCTACTTTGGTTCCACATCGGAAGAATGTTCTATAGAGCGGATTGATTCAAAAAAGAAGACACACTAATAAAAAAAGGAAATCCGGCAATACTATCCTTATATTCCATTATAAGGAGGTCATAAAATGATTGAACCGGATACCATTCGCCTGCTCCGGGAATGTGATGCAGGTGTTAGCATGGGAGTAGAATCCATTGATGAGGTACTGCCATATGTGCAGAATACAGAACTGAAGGATGCTTTGAGCCAATGCAAGGACAAGCATGAAGAACTGAAAGCGAAGCTGCAGAATCTTTTGGGAAGATATCATGATGATGGAAAAGAACCTACCCTTATTGCCAAGGGTATGTCATGGATGAAAACCAAAGTAAAGCTAACCTTTGATACTTCGGATGCTACAATTGCTGAGTTGATGACAGATGGTTGCAATATGGGGGTAAAAACCTTGAATCAGTATTTGAATCAATATAAGGCAGCAGATGAGCAGTCAAAGGATATTGCAAAGAAATTAATAAAGCTGGAAGAGGACTTAGAAAAGGACATGCAGAAATTCCTATAAAAGATGTAAGATATTAAATCAATCGTTGCCCGTTGATATAATCCAGAATTAAAGCGGTGGCAATTGGATTGACCGGAGAGATAGGTGACAGGGTAAAGGGAGGAGGTGACAGGATAAGAATTGTGGATAGTACCGTTTTTAATATACTTTGATTCGTAATATGGACATCCAATTAGACGGAAATCCCATTAATTCTAAGGTTTTATCGGAAGGATTATACTTTTTGAAAATCTTCTTTAATTCATAATAAAACAGTCGGAAGTCTGCAGCATCAAGCAAATATTTTAACGAAATTACTGTTGCGAATAAATCAGATTTTCCATACTGATACCTTGAATTTACTTTTGGAATATGCAATTTTTTGTGAGCAATGAGGTCGGGAATGGAATCCTGGGTTTTGGCGTTGAATAAACGATTGCCATGGGCACAAATATTGCGATATTTAGTAAGGATAACCAGCATTTTTCCAAGTTCATTTCTACCAATATGATGGAAGTCGTCGCACACAAGGGTTTTACAATGTCCTTTTAAATATCTATACATACTGGCGGTTTCACCAATAGTTAGGTCTGTTGTAAGAACCCACAAAGGTACATCTTGATAAGTGTTTATATAATGTGCGACCTGTGGGGATGGATGACGACCATTAATCTTACTATTCATCTTGCGGAAAAGGTATTGCACGTCTGATATGTTATTACCATAGTCGTAATTGTTGATATCCTGATAAAAAGCAATGCCGTTGCCATATGTATTACTAAAGTGATAAGAAATGGATGATTTTACATGCTTCTCAAAAATTAATATATACTTCAAGAAAACCTCTCTTAATTCGGCATCAAACAGATATAAATTATAGATATCATCAAAGGTTGTACCGGGATAAAAATTGTTTGTAACCGGATTCTTGAAAATATCCTTATATCCATTAACAAGAGCATAGTAACTGATTTTTTCAAGTGACGATATTGCAGAAGCATCATCAGGAATAACTAACTGCTTTTGTTTTAAATATTTAATTTGAGCCTGATAATCTAAAAATGGTTTCTTTTGTAAATTATTAGCCATAAAACCTCCATAAATAACAAGACGGCCCCCGCAGGAGCCGCCCGGGTTACGGGCTTCTCAAGTTTCCGTAACTCATTCACTACGGAAAGTATAAGTCATTCTGGACAGAATGTCAAATGCTTTTTGGTAGTGATAATATGATATGCAACTCATTAAATGATTATAACAAAAACAAATGTTCGAAACAAGAAGAATGTAATTGAAATGCAGATGGGATATACGTATATTTATGTTGGGACAATGAGTAACAGATGATATTAAATCAATCGCTGTCCATTGATATACAGCCAGAATTCCACACCTAATTTCTCGGCCGCTTTTCGACAAAGAATCATTCGGTTCAGGAAGATTTCAAAATAATCCATAACTGCACAGATGTTGGTGTCTATTTTCAAATCCAGCTCAATATGAGAATCTTTTACAACTTTCACCTGACTTTCCCGTACAGAATAATTCACCCTGTCATGAATGTCGAAGCTTGCAAAGTCCTGATTGCGGACTCTGGTATAGCGGACATCTGTTTTGTCACCCAGAATTAAAGCGGCGGCAATTGGATTGACCGGATAGGCAGTTGCTTCATCATGATTGCCAATGGCGGTGATGATGGTAGCAATGTCCTCCGGGTCTGCTCCCATTTTATCCAGAATACGGAATGCCATAACAGCACCGGACTGGGCATGATCCACCCGATTAATGACATTGCCGATGTCATGGAGATAGCCGGCAATCTGTGCCAGCTCTGCTTCCCGTTCAGAATACCCAAGGGTTAAGAGAATTTCACTTGCCAGCTTGGCAACTCTCATAACATGGGTGAAGCTATGCTCCGTATAACCTAATGCAATCAGTGATTCGTCAGCCTTTTGAATATAAGTACGAATGGCTTCGTTTTTTTGAATATCATCAAATGTTATTTTCATATTACTCCTGTTCCCATTGGATTTACATTTTCAAAAATAAGTATGCTTCAGTATATCACAGACCATTCCTGTTAAGCAACTTGACAGACTAATTTTACACAGAATTCACATAAGAAACTTATTGATTTTACATCAAGGTATTAAACTGAAAGACCAAAGCTAAACAAAGGAGAGAAAAGGATTATGGCAGATACGAAAATATATATGAACCGGGAATTATCCTGGTTGAAATTCAATGAACGGGTACTGGAAGAGGCGGAGAGCGAGACGGTTCCGCTTTGTGAAAGACTATCATTTATTTCTATCTATCAAAGTAATTTAGATGAATTTTTTATGGTTCGGGTAGGGTCTTTGGTAGACCAGATGTTGTTATCACCTAACGTTAAGGATAACAAGTCCAATATGACCCCGAAGGAACAGGTGGCGGCTATTCTGAAGCAGGTAAATGTGCTGAATCACAGGAAAGATGCTGTCTATGAACAGTTGATGGAACAGTTGGAGACACATGGGATTCGATTAGTAGATTTTCATAAAATAGACAAGAAAAAAAGTGAAGAATTAGAAGCCTATTACGATGAGGAAATCGCACCTTTGCTGGCACCTACCATGGTAGGTAAAAAACAGCCATTTCCATTTTTAAAAAATCGGGAAATCTATGCAGTCGCTGTACTGGAAGGGAAAAGTGGAAAGGAAAAGCTGGGAATTATTCCTTGTACCTCCAGTGTGTTTCCGCGCCTGATTGCTGTGCCTTACGAAGAAGGAACCTATATGCTGTCAGAAGAATTACTGCTGCACTTTATGCCAAAGGTATTCAAGGGGTATCATGTGAAAGCAAAATCCTTGATTCGTGTAACCAGAAATGCAGATATTGATACGGATTCCATGAATGACGAGGACTTGGATTACCGGGAATTTATGGCGGCACTGATTAAGAAGCGGAAGCGGTTGTCCCCTGTTCGGTTGGAGCTGTCCAGAGATTTGGACGGTGAGATTATTGATACCCTGTGTCAGTATTTAGGGGTGAAAAGCGAATATGTATTTCGGAATGATACTCCTCTTGAGATGTCTTTCCTGTTCCAGATTCAGGATATCCTAAGACGGGTGCCGGAGCTGTTTTATGAAAAGCGGATTCCGCAAAAATCTCCGCAATTTGAAAGTGATATGCCAATTTTGCCACAGATTAAGGAACAGGATAAGCTATTGTCCTATCCTTATGACAGTATGAAGCCATTTTTGGAAATGCTGCGGGAGGCGGCAAATGATGAATCTGTAATCGCTATTAAGATGACCCTTTACCGGGTGGCAAGGCAGAGCAAGGTGGTGGAAGCATTAATTGAAGCTGCGGAAAACGGAAAAGATGTACTGGTGCTGGTAGAGTTAAAGGCACGGTTTGATGAAGAGAATAATATCGAATGGTCAAGACGGTTAGAAGCAGCAGGCTGTCAGGTGATTTACGGATTGGATGGATACAAGGTACATTCCAAAATGTGCCTGATTATCCGGAAGAATGAAGAAGGTCAGGCAGAGTACTATACCCAGATTGGTACCGGTAATTATAATGAGAAAACCTCACGTCTGTATACGGATTTGTCATTGATGACCCATAATCAGAGAATCGGACAGGAAGCTGCTATGGTATTTCAGGCATTGGCAAAGGGAGAAACGGTAGAAGAAACCCATGACTTGCTGGTTGCTCCAAAGTGTCTGCAAAACAAAGTGCTGGAAATGATTGAGGAGGAAATTCGTCATGCCCAGTTGGGAGAAGCAACCTATATCGGAGTGAAGATTAATTCCCTGACGGATAAGAAGATTATTGACCGATTGATTGCTGCATCGAAAGCCGGTGTAAAAATTGACCTGATTGTCCGGGGAATTTGCTGTCTGATTCCGGGTGTTGAGGGAATGACAGAGAATATCCGGGTGATTAGTATTGTAGGACGATTTTTAGAACATTCCCGGATCTATATATTCGGCACAGAAGAACGGGAAAAGATATACATTGCATCTGCGGATTTCATGACCCGTAACACCATTCACCGGGTTGAGGTGGCGGCTCCAATCTATGATGAGCGGTTGCAAAAACGAGTGAAGGAAATGTTCCAGACTATGCTCTATGATAACCAGCAGGCAAGACTTATGCAGCCGGACGGTTCCTATATTCGGATACATGCAGAGGATGCACCTTTGAATTCACAGGAGAATTTTTATGCACAGGCATATTTACAGGAGAAGCATTCATGATTGTCATGGCATTGGGAGAAGCCCTAAAGGAAATGGAAACAACTGAGCCGGAGGAAGGACAATCTGCATTATTCTTGACCGATGCCAAGCAGGCACCGGAAGCAATGAAACTGGCAGGAATGATATATGAAGGAGAAATCAGTCTGTCCGAAATCGGATTTTGTAAGCTGGAATCCCAACAGGAATGTTTGGCAGGTTCCCTATATATTCCAAAGCTGATACGGATGCAGGAGGCACATCACAGGATATTATTTTTTATCAATGAGCGACACATTGTAATAGTAGAAAATGATGATTATGCAAGGAGAATTGTCCGGCGAATCCAAAACAGGAAGCAGGGACAGAAAATGACAAAGGAACAGTTTATATATCATTTCATCAGTCAGATTATCAGCAAGGATTTGGAGATGCTGGGACAATATGAAAGACAGCTTATGGCATTAGAAGAACGGGTGTTGGATGGGAATACACAAGGCTTTCAGACGGAAATTATGCCCATACGAAAAGAGCTGTTAACGTTAAATGGTTATTACGACCAGCTAATGGATATGGGAAAAGAAATGGAAGAAAACGAAAGCCATTTCTTTTCTAAAAAACAGGTCAAATATTTTGGAATTATTGCGGACCGGGCAGACCGGCTGATGGGGAAAACCAATCATCTGCTGGCATATGCACAGCAGGTACGGGATGCGTATCAGGCACAGGTAGATGCGGAACAGAATAAAAACATGCAGTTCTTAACTGTGATTTCCACAATATTCTTTCCCTTGACCTTGATAACCGGCTGGTATGGAATGAACTTTCACAATATGCCGGAGTTAGAACGGGGATATCCGGGAGTGGTTGTGTTAAGTTTGGTTGTAATTGTTGTGTGTATCATCATCTTTAAAAAGAAGAAGATTTTATAGAAAGGTATGAATTCTGTAATACGGAGGTGTATGGAACATGAAACAAATCATAAAAAAGTGGGGCTGCTTACTCATAGTTGTCCTGATGTTGCTTAGTATTTTGAGTGGCTGCAGCATGGAATTGGGACAGGAATCGGGAGGCACCACCCCTATTGACGGAATCTATCAGGGTTCCGGGGGAGGAGAAACCATTCGAATTCTTTCCGGTTCTGAGAATAAGGAGCTTGGAGAAATACTGGAACAGTGTGCAAAGGAAACCGGTGTAACCATTGAAATGACGTATAAAGGTTCGGTTGATATTATGACTGAATTGCAGTCCGGTGCCGCAGACTATGATGCAGTCTGGCCGGCGTCGGGACTATGGCTTTCCTTGGGAGATACCAATCATTTAATCAAATATGATGAATCCATTTCCACCACTCCGGTGGTATTCGGAATTAAGCAGTCCCTGGCAGAGAAATTGGGCTTCGTAGGAAAAGATGTTTCGGTGAGTGACATTCTGACAGCCATTGAAAGTGGAAAGCTTTCGTTCTGTATGACAAGTGCTACTCAATCTAATTCCGGTGCCAGCGCTTATATTGGATTCTTATATGCCTTGCTTGGTAAGAGCGAGGGATTGACCGAAGCTGACTTGGATGACCCGGAATTAAAAGAGAAGATAACCGGTCTGTTATCCGGAATCGACCGAAGCTCCGGCAGCTCCGACTGGCTAAAGGAAATGTTTCTGGCTGGGGATTTTGATGCCATGGTGAATTATGAATGTTTGATTATTGATGCCAATAATACCTTGGTGGAACAGGGAAAAGAACCACTGTATGTGGTATACCCATATGACGGTTTAAGCATTGCCGACTCGCCTCTTGGTTATGTGGATCATGGTGATGCCAAGAAACAGGAGGCATTCTTACAGATACAGGAATATCTGTTGTCAGAGGAAGTCCAAAATGAGATTCAAAAGACCGGACGGAGAACCGGATTTGAAGGAGTGGCAGAAGAAAACAAGGTGTACTTTCCTTCGGAATGGGGCATTAACGTGGATAAAGTGTTATCTCCGATTTCCATGCCTTCGGAGCCGGTGTTGATGAAAGCCCTGAATTTATATCAGACCAGTTTCCGGAAGCCATCGTTAAATATGTACTGTCTGGATTATTCCGGAAGTATGCAGGGAGAAGGCAACGCACAATTGGTAGAAGCCATGGCTCAGGTGCTGCTTCAGGAAAATGCGGAACAGAATCTGCTACAGGCAGAACAGGAGGAAATTAACATCATTATAGCCTTCGATGATGAGGTGATCAGCACTTATATGTGTGAGGGCAATAATGCCGAAAAGTTGGAAGAATTATATCAGGTGGTGGCTGCGGAGGAACCCGGAGGCGGTACGGATATGTATATTGCGGCAGAGGAGGCTCTGTGGCAAATTTCTCAAATTTCTAACTTAGAAGATTATACTCCGGCAATTATCCTTATGACAGATGGTGCTTCAGAAACCGGACATAAGGAGGAATTTATACAGCAGTATAAAGAATTGGGAAAGGATATTCCAATCTTTTCCATTATGTTCGGCTCTGCTGAACCGGAGCAGTTAGAGGAATTAGCTGAACTTACCAATGCCCGTGTGTTTGACGGAAGCAAGGATTTGGTGGCAGCGTTTAGGAGTGTGAAAGGTTATAACTGATATGAAACAGGAAAAACGAAGAGAAGCATTGGCAAATATATGTGTCGCATTGCTGGCAGGAGCGGGATTTTTGATTTTGCTCTTTCTATTGAAGTGGAATTTCTTTTTGGTCCTGTTTTTAACGGTGGGACTATATGTTGGATTCTCCTTTTTGTTAAAACCAAGACAAAAAATCGGAAATATCAACATAGAAGACATTCCGGATGGAGAAGAACTTCATCGCCGATTAAATGAAGCAAAGGAAGATTTTGATTCCATTGCCCGTTCCATGAATCGGATTCAGGATCCGGAGGTGTGGCAGCAGGCAGACCGGCTGAACCGGATTGCAGAAGGTATTATTAAGCATTTGGAACAGCATCCGGAAAAGATTAAGCTTGCCAGACAGTTTATAGATTACTATCAGGATACCGCCTCTAATGTTTTAAGCCAATATGTGGAGCTTCAGGAAAGCAATCTGCAGACGGAAGAGGTGAAGCGGTTAAAGGAGAAAACAAAACAATCCTTAGAAACCCTGAATGTGGCATTTGAACAGCAGTTTCAGAAGCTGATGCGGAATGAAATGCTGGATATGGATGCAGAAATGCGTCTGTTGGAGCAAACAGTTAAGATGGAGAAGTGATTACATGAAATCAAAGTATATTGGAATTGTTATATTGGTGGTCATTGTTTTGGCGGGTGGGGGATATTACTTCTATCGCAGCCAGACAAAGGTGCAGGTGATAAACGGATATCTGGGCGGAGAAAAAATCGGTTTATTTGAGGATGAAGAAATTCAGGAAATTCTTAAAAAGGAATATCATATCCAGATAGATTATTCCAGAGCCGGTTCCTTTGATATGATAACGGCGGATTTGTCGGGGCGGGATTATCTGTTCCCTTCCAGCCAGACAGCCTTGGAACTTTACAATGATACATATGGAAAGCCGATAGCAGAAGAAATTATTTTTAATACGCCGATAGTCCTGTATTCACATAAAAATGTGGCAGATGCATTGGAGCGGGAAGGTGTAGTCTCTCAGGTGGACGGTGTGTATTACGCAGACATGGATAAATTAACGGAATTGATGTTAAATGAAACCACCTGGAGTGAAATTGGGTTGCCGGAGCTGTATGGAACGGTGCTGGTAGATACCACAGACCCAACCAAGTCCAATTCCGGTAATATGTTTGCTGCTTTGCTGGCAAATGTGCTGAATGATGGTAAGACGGTAGATGAATCAACCGTTCATGGGGTGATGCCGGAGCTGAAATCCATCTTTTCCCGTATGGGTTATATGGAAACCTCCTCATCGGATTTATTCAATCAGTTTATCCGAATGGGGGTGGGCGGAAAGCCAATCATTGCAGGCTACGAAAGCCAGCTTTTGGAATATGCAGCAGAGAATCCGGAGGAATATGAAAAGATAAAGGATGATATTGTTATGATTTATCCTACCCCTACTGTATGGTCTACCCATGTGTATATTGCATTGGACGAGGAAGGAAAGCAGGGAATTGATGCACTGCTGGATTCTGAGGTACAGAGACTTGCATGGGAAAAGCATGGGTTCCGGACGGGCGGATATGATATCAGTTCGGAAGGAGGTTTTGGTAATGTAGTGGGAGTGGCACAGCAGCCTACCGGTGTAATGAATATGCCGGACTATGAAGTGATGATGAAAATAATCGAAGGTTTGAAATAGAGTAGATAAGAAAAGAATAACAGGATGGAGGAAATGATATGGCACAGGAAATTAATTTGGCAGCATTGGCAAACGCAAAGAAAGCAGAGGAAGAACCAAAACAGGAATTGACAGAAGTTACACCGGATTTGACACCGGTAGAATTCACACCGGAGGAACGGACAAAGATTGAAGAAATCAAAAGTTCTATTGATTTTATGGACAGTCAGTCCACCATTCAATATGGTATTGGGGCACAACGGAAAATGACCGAATTTGCGGATTCTATTTTGACAACCGTTAAGACAAAGGACGGTGGGGAAGTGGGAAATCTTTTGTCCGATTTGGCAGTGCAGGTAAAAAGCTTAGAGGTAGAAAAGCTGTTGGGAGAGGACGGTATCACCAGCAAGCTTCCGATTCTGAAGAACGCAGTAAATGGACTGAGAAAATTAAAAGAACGCTATTCCAGAGCAGAAGTATCCATTGACCGCATTGAAGCAGCATTGGAAAAATCCCGAATGGAGATGTTAAAGGATGTTTCTGTTTTTGATATGATGTATCAGGAAAACTTAAACTGCTTTCATGAGCTGGAGCTTTATATAGCAGCCGGAAAGGAACGGATTGCAGAAATTCAGGGGGATACCCTGCCAAAGCTGCGGGCGGAGGCGGCAGCCACAGGAAACCCGATGGATGCCCAGTTGGTGAAGGATTTTGAGGATACGGTAGACCGCTTTGAAAAGAAAATTTATGATTTGGAATTAAGCAGAACCATTGCGATTCAATCGGCACCACAGATTAAATTAATTCAGAATAATGATCGGATTTTGGTAGAGAAGATACAGACTGCCATCCTGAACACCATCCCGATCTGGAAGAGCCAGTTCGTAATCGCCATGGGCTTGTCAAACCAGCAGAAGGTTCTGAAAATGCAGAGAGAAATTACAGATGCCACCAATGAAATGCTGGTGAAGAATGCGGAACTGTTAAAAACCAATACTATTGAAACCGCAAAAGAATCCAATCGAGGTATTGTAGATATTGAAACCTTACAGAAGGTAAACGAAAATCTTCTGGCTACCATCGACGAGACCATCAAGATTCAAAAGGAAGGAAAAGAGAAGCGTCAGGCGGCAGAAGTAGAATTGAACCGGATTGAAAACGAATTGAAGAATAAATTAATCGAAGTCAGAGGATAGGATTGCTGTAAAATTATGGACAGAAAAGCATGTGGAAATTGCATGAAATGGTAAAAAGTGATATACTTTCTTCATATTTGAATGCAGAAACAATTGAATTTGGTACCAATAGAGAAAAAAATATGAATCATAGAATGGAAGGGAAGTATTATGACCAAAGAACAGATTAGTACATATACCATGCGAATTACCCAGGCAAACGTATCCGCTATGGCGGTTGTATTGTATGACCTTGTATTAGACTGCATGAAGGAAGCGGAGGAGCATTATGATAAGAAAGATGTATCCGCATATGAGCAGAGCCTGAATCAGGCGCAGAGCTTTTTACAGGAGTTAATGGGTATTTCCAAAATGGATTCCCAGACCGGATGCGATGTCATGTCCATTTATCTATTTGTAAATAAGCAGCTTTTGATGTCGGTAGTAAAACAGCAACCGGTGAATCTGGAGGAATGTAGAACTTATTTACAACAATTACGTTCTTCCTTTGTGGAAATCAGTAAACAGGATACAGATGCTCCCCTCATGGAGCATACCCAACAGGTGTATGCAGGACTGACCTATGGAAAAGGCTATCTGAATGAAAGCTGTGACCCGATGCAGGCGCAAAATCGGGGATTACAGGCATAGGATTTTGTGTCGAGTAGAGGAAAAGATGTCTTGTTTCTTCTAAAAATCCCTTGTAAAATTTTTGATTTCGGTTTACAATAATACAAGTGACGATTAGGGAGGACGGAAGAAATGGCAGAGAAGGATTGTATTTTTTGCAAAATCGCGAATGGTGAAATTCCATCGGCAACCATATATGAAAACAGTGATTTTCGGGTAATTCTAGATGTGGCACCGGCCAATCGGGGACATGCCTTGATTATTCCAAGGGAACATTTTAAGGATATTTTTGATATTGATGCATTGACAGCAGGTAAGTTGTTTTCTTTGGCAACAGAAGTGGCAAGAGCAATGAAAAGTGTATTGCATTGTGATGGTATGAACATTGTACAGAACAATGGTATCGTAGCCGGACAGACGGTATTTCATTTTCATTTACACTTGATTCCACGCTATGAGAATGATAATGTGAACATTGGCTGGCAACCGGGCGATTCCACTCCGGGAGAACTGCAGGAGCTGGCAAAAGAGATTCGAAAGAAGATATAATCAGACTTGGCGAAGAGTGTTACATAAGTGGTAATAAAAAATTAATGGGAAAGGGCTTTTATCAAGTCCTTTTTCATTTTTAAATAGTGCATTTTAATTTTTCCTATGATATAATTATTGCAGTTTATACAAAATTCGTTAGGAGGGTCGTAATATGGCAAGGGATGAGATGTTTAAAACAGTTTCATTTGGTGGATATGACAAGTCAGTTGTTGATGAATATGTAGCAGAGACGAACAGAAACCACCAGAATGACATAGCTGATTTGAAGACTACAATTGGAAAATTAAGTGAGACGGTTCGGTCACTGCAGATAGCAAAGGAGCAGGTAAAGACAGCCGCCAGTGAAGATATTGAAAAGTTAAAATTAGAATTGGAAAGTTCTTTTGAACAGAATGACGCTGTGAAACGTCAGTTAGAAGAACAGATTGCAGAAAAAGATGGGATGAAAGCAACTTTGGATGAGAAGACAGCAGAGATAGCTGATTTACAGCAGAAGTTAGATGAACGGATTTCCCAATGTATAGAATTGACCTCTCAATTAGATGAGCAGAAGCAGTTGACGGAGGAAGCTAAGAAAAGCGGTGGTGATCAACTGGAAACCATGAAGGCGCAGCAGGAGGCTCAGGCAGCAGAGGCAAAAGCTGCACAGGAGGCAGCCACAGAAGCATTGAGGCAGGAACAGGAAGCTGCAGTCGAAGCCTTAAAGCAGGAATATGAATCCAGAATAGCGGAAATGCAGAAGCAACAGGCAGATGCTTTAGAAGCAATGAAATCACAGTACGAAGAACAGATTATTCAGGTGAAAGCAGATGCGGAAGAACAGAATCGGGAATATGCAGGTATGCGTCAGGAATTGGAAGCTATGAAAGAAAAAGAAACCTCATATGCCGGTAAATATGAAGCAATTTCCAAGACCTTAATTGAAGCAAGGGAGCGGGCAGACCAAGTTGTGGCAGATGCTGAGGAGGAAAGCCGTAAGATTAAGGAAAAAGCGGAAGCAGAGAAGGAAGAACTGATTTCAACAACCCAGGCCCGGCAAGAAGAGAAGCTGGCACAGACTGAGGCGGAATGTGATGAATTGTTGAAGGTGACGCATGATGAATGTAAGCAGATGCTGGTGGAAACGGAGTGCCAGGTTGCAACCATTCGTCAGAGGGTACAGGAACAGTGCGATAATGTAAATTCATATATGGAATCGATGATGCTGGCAATTGATGAATTGGCAAGCTCATGCAATAAGACCAGAGAGATTGCGACGGCAGGTTTTTCTGTATTCCCGGAAGCGAAGGAGAAATCGGATGAAGATGTTTCCGGAGAAGAATCAACGGAAGATGATTCACCGGTGAACACCGATGCGGAAGGGGTTTCATCAGAAGATACGTCAGAGGAGGAAACAGCATCTGAACAAGAACAGAATTCAGCGTTTGTAGACGGTTTTATAATATTATAGGTTGATTCCTGTGGGCTGTCCCGATGTGTTCTTTGGGGCAGCCTTTTCCATTGGAAGATTATTTTTGCTTGAGACGAATGGAAAGTGAATGGAAGATATAGAAAAATGACAAGAGAAAGGAGCAGAGAAATGGGAAAATTACGGTTTGACTGCTATGAGGATTTTGCAAAGAGAATCGAGTTTCCGGTGGTTGCTTTTGAAGCAGATACCGGTAAAGTGGTAATCATGAACTATGAAGCCAAGCTGCTTCTGGGACAGAAAACAGAGAAAATAGAAATGAGCATCGAGAAAGCTGCAGATGCAAATCGCTTTTGGACGTTGCTTCATGATAGAAAAGCAATTATGGAACATCATTTGATAATTTCCAATGAAAAGCGGGAATTTCCGGTTATGGGTATTGTGAATGAATTCGAAGTGGATGATCAAAAGATGTACATGCTGTTGTTTGAACAGCGTTCCGGGTTCGGTATGAATAGCTGGCTGCTGGAGCGGATTATAGAGAACAGTCATGTGATTATTGTACATTTAAGCTTTGAGAATCAGGAAGAGGTTAAGTTAAATTATATCAGCCGGAATATTAAACAATACGGGTACACCTGTGAAGAATTCTATACGGGGAAACTGCAGTTTAAGGATATTATTCATCCGGATGATTTAGATGCAGTGCTTGGCGGCTTTGCAGAACGGGACAAGGATATGCAAGACGTGGATTGTATGGAATACCGTATTGTTACCGAAAGCCGTAAGGTCTGCTACGTTCGGGGAAATGTACGGATGATTCGGAATGCAGCAGGAAGCATTGAAAGTATGGAAATCGTTATGATGGATGTTACCGGAGAGAAACTGGAGAAAGACGAGAATCAGTATCTGCGGGCAGCTATCGAACAGAGCAGGAATGTTGTGCTGGTAAAACGGTTTTTGAATAAAAAAGGAACTGTAAAGTATGTATCCTCCAATGCACTGGCAATTGGTATGGATGTTGAGGATTTGAGAAAGGGACGTAAGACATTTACGGATTATGTCCTGCCGGAGGACCGTCAGATGATGACAGATATCCTCATGAATGCAAGAAATATGCCGGTAAATAATTATATGTGCAAATGCCGGATTCGAGGGGAGGATGGAGTCATCCGCTGGATTAAATCCTGCATTTCCGTAAAAAATATTGACGAATATATGTATGATGTGGAACTGCTAATGCAGGATGTAACGGAAGAAAGCAGTTATGAACAGAATTTGTTACAGAACCAGAAGGCATTGGAGGAAAAACTGGATTACGTTATGAACCGGCAGGTTCAGAACCCGATGCAGATATTTGAGGAATTACAAAAGCGAGGAGAGATACAGGAGCTCCTGGAAGCATTTGCGGAGAACAATCAGTTATACGCAGTAATTGTAAATCGGGAAGGCAAGTCTTTGACAAAACCAACAGGGCCTATGATTCGCCTGGGTGAGTTTTATGATATGCTGGAACGCCCGAAATACCATGGTAAGCTGGAGGAAGCACTTGAGACCATTACAAAACGAAAGAAATTCTGTATCCTGGAATTGGAGAATAATTATTTCGAAAAACAAATAGGGGCAATTCCTTTGATGGTAGGAGAAGAAACAGTAGCAGCCTGTCTGATTTGCGCTTTTGATGAAGAAGCGGTATCCCGACTGCATAATTCCATTGAATCCCTTCAAAAGATGGTGGACCTTATGGTAAAAGCTGAATTTGACAATCAGTATCTGGAGATTGACTCTCAGAAGAGTCGTCTGGCAGAACGGACCATGAGTGAGGAATTGGAAGGGCAATTAATTCTGGCCAGAGCCTTTGCCAATATGCGGAATGATGCGGATGCTACTATGCAGGAGATTCTGGAAAAAACCTGCGATTTGTTGCATCTGACCTCTATTGCAGTGTACTATGGAGATAGTATTCAGGAGTCATATTCTTGTGTGGCAAAGTGGGTTGTACCGGAAGCAGAGTATAAGGAATTCCCGGAAGCAAGCTGGCGGATGGCTGAACTTTGCAGAAAAAACGAAATTATTGCAAATGGCGGGTATTTAATATATGGACAGGATGAAGAAGACAGCCAGATGAATTATCTTGTGTCCAAAACAAAGTCTCATGGAATGATGATTTTTGGACTGGTGGTCAATGAAGAAATCAGTGGCGGGATTATGTTCATCAGCCAGGACAGGCGAATATTCCGGGAACGGGAAATTGCTTATTGTCAGGATGTGGCTGATATCATTCAGGGAATACTGGTACGAAACCGCAGTACAGGCCACGTGCTTTCACTGAATAAGGACTTATTAAATGCATATAATTTCATGTCAGACTGTATTTTTATTAAGGATATTCAGACCGGAAAGGTTTTGTTTGCCAATGAGGCCATGGAGAATTTGTTTGGTATGGATGTGACCGGTATGGACAGTCGGGCATTTTTATCAGAACCGACGCCGACCTATACAAGAGAAGGAATCCAGCCGATCGGTGACATCAAGTGGCAGAGTTATATAAGACAGGTGAATAAAATAATGAATATTCAGGAGCTTGGTATCCGGTGGCAGAATGGTGAGGAAGCTAAAATTATCATAATGCGGGAGAATAAGTAGCAAAGAATGATACGGAAGTGACTGAAATGTGAATATTTGGTTAAAATAAAAGTAAAGATTTGTAGGCAATATGTCGATATATAAGGATAAGTTAGTGACAGTATCGGTGAATTTGCTGAAATCTTGAAATGCACTTTGAAATTTTTTCCAGAGTGTATATAATAAGAATGTCTGTTTATGGATATTGGAAACATAATAACAAAGTGATTAATTTGTCCATCAGAAAGGGGATTATCATGGCAAGTTCAGATATTGGAATTGATTTAGGAACCGCGAGTATTCTGGTATATGTAAAAGGAAAAGGCGTTGTTTTGAAAGAGCCGTCTGTGGTGGCATTTGACAGAGATACCAATAAGATTAAGGCTATTGGTGAGGAAGCCAGATTAATGCTTGGTAGAACACCGGGCAATATTGTGGCTGTTCGACCTTTGAAGCAGGGCGTTATTTCCGATTATACAATTACAGAGAAGATGCTGAAGTATTTTATTCAGAAAGCAGTGGGAAGAAGCATTTTTGGCAGAAAGCCGAGAATCAGTGTTTGTGTTCCAAGTGGCGTTACAGAGGTTGAGAAGAAGGCAGTAGAAGATGCAACCTATCAGGCAGGTGCAAGAGATGTATCCATTATTGAAGAACCGGTAGCAGCAGCTATTGGAGCGGGTATTGATATTGCCAGACCATGTGGAAATATGATTGTAGATATCGGTGGTGGTACTGCGGATATTGCAGTTATTTCTTTGGGTGGTACGGTTGTAAGCACTTCGGTAAAAACAGCCGGTGATGATTTCGATGAAGCAATCGTGCGTTATATGCGTAAAAAGCATAATCTGTTGATTGGTGAGCGAACAGCAGAGGAGTTAAAGATTAACATCGGTACCTGTTATAAGAGACCGGAGGAAATCACAATGGAAGTACGTGGACGAAACCTGGTTACCGGTCTTCCGAAGACAATTACGGTTACTTCTACTGAGACAGAAGAAGCATTACGGGAACCAACTTCACAGATTGTAGAAGCTGTACACAGCGTTTTGGAACGGACTCCACCGGAATTGGCAGCAGATATTTCGGATCGGGGAATTGTTTTGACCGGTGGCGGCTCATTGCTGAATGGTTTGGAAGAACTGATTGAAGAAAAGACCGGTATTACAACAATTACAGCAGATAATCCATTGACGGCTGTTGCAATTGGAACCGGTAAATACATTGAATTCTTGTCTGGGAAAAGAGACTAAGCGGTTTCGCAGCATATTGTTGCAGGAACAGAACAAAAGAATCGTTTGAGAAGAAGGAGTTGAAAAGATGGTAAAGGGCCTATATACAGCGTATACAGGATTACGGAATGAGCAGAGGCGACTGGATGTTATATCCAATAATATGGCGAATTCCAATACCACTGGCTACAAGAAAATGGGCGTTACATCACAGTCATTTGACAGAGAACTGGCAGTACGGGTAGATGATCCGTCTGACCCATACTTGGCAAAGGGAATCGGAACCGTCAGCCTGGGTGTTAAGATTGGTGAAACGTATACCGACCATTCCCAAGGTGGTTTTCGGGAAACAGGTAATCCGTATGATGTAGCATTAGAAGGCAGTGGATTTTTTACCATTAGCACAACAGACAAGAGTGGAGTAGAACATATACGTTATACGCGTGATGGCTCATTCACTGTTACCAGGGAAGGTTATCTTGTGACTAAGGATGGAGATTTTGTGCTGGGTGCCAATAATCAGAGAATTCAGATTCCGGGAGCAGATACTGCAGAAGTTTCTATGGATTCATTGGGAAATATTTATGCCAATGAAGTGCAGGTGGGACAGTTTCAAATCGTGGATTTTGAGAATTATGAGGCACTGAGTTTATATGGTGAGAATATGTTTGATGCTCTGCCGGAGGCAGGCATGGTCGCAGGTACAGCTCTGACCCGACAAGGATACTTAGAAACCTCCAATGTGAACGTGATTAATGAGATGGTTAGTATGATTACAATTACCAGAGCATACGAAACCAATCAGAAGGTCATGCAGACCATTGATTCTACCTTGGATAAGGCAGTCAATGACATTGGAAAAGTATAATTGCTTTTTGTGAATAAGGCAGTAGAAAGGAGCAGCACGTGGTAAGATCTTTATGGACTGCGGCAAGCGGAATGATTGCCCAGCAGGAAAATGTTGATACAATTGCGAATAATTTAGCAAACTTAAATACCACCGGTTATAAAACTGAGACGGCAGAATTCAAATCACTGCTGTATCAGACATTACAAACCCGCTCTACCAATAATGCAGGGGAAGAAAAACCGGTAGGTGCACAGGTTGGTTTGGGAAGCCGGACGGCGGCAATCACCAGTAACTTTAAACAGGGTAATCTGACACCAAATGAAAGCCCTTTTGCGGTTGCTATCGAAGGTGACGGTTTCTTTAAAGTGCGAACAGAAAATGGTGAGATACAGTACACCAGAGATGGTAATTTTGCTGTGTCACCGGTTGCTAATGGTACAATGTTATGTACCTCTGATGGTAATCCGGTATTGGATCAATTCAATAATGCCATTATTATACCAAAGGGCGTGAACGCAACCACCATTGGAATTGCAAAGGATGGAACAATTACCGTATCGGCAAATGGGGATGACCAGGTGAATCTGGTACAGACAGATGCCAATGGAAATCCGCTTTATAATGTGCAACTTGGTTTGGTACAGTTCAATAACCCGGCGGGCTTGGAGAAAGCTTCCGGTAACCGTTACAGACAGACCGTAGCTTCCGGTAATCCTATGGAGGAATCCCAGACGGCTGGTTTGACCAGAAGTGCTACACACCAGAGCTACATAGAAGCATCTAACGTGCAGGTTGCAGATGAAATGGTGAATCTGATTGTGGCACAGCGGGCATATCAGATGAATTCGAAGGTGATTCAGGCATCGGATGAAATGCTGGAGCAGGCAAATAATTTAAGAAGGTAGGCGTAGATTATGACTGGTTCCATTGGTGATATTTATAATAATTACTATACCCAGAATAATGCAAGCAGCGTGAAAGCCTCTGCTCTGGAAGGCAAGTTGAACAGCGACGCTTTGAAGGAAGCAACGGATGAAGAGTTGATGGATGCCTGTAAGGAATTCGAAGCATATCTGATAGAACAGGTTATGAACCAGGTACAGGAAAGTATTCCGAAGTCGGAGGAAGAGGAAGATAATAAGTATCTGGATTATTTTGGAGATATGATGTTGCAGGAATACTCGGGCGTGATTGCTGAGAATGGTGATTTGGGAATTGCCCAGATGTTATATGAATCCATGAAGAATAACATGAACGCAGTGAGTATTAAGTCAGCGGAGGCTGTGCCTGCTGCATCGGAAACAGAGACGAAAAATGCAGAACCGAAGGAAGAGGAAAAGGAAGCCATCGGTGCTGCAGAATCAATTCATATGTAAGTCGTGACAGGGGGCTGCCACAAATGAAGCCGGGGAATTCCCTTCTTTGTTTGGCAGCCTTTTATGATGTGACGTAAAACACTCGTGATTTTAGTCATGAGATGAATGCAGTGAATGAGCAGAAGGAGAAATCAATTGAAGCTGGAGGGATATATTGAAAAAATTATATATCGGAATGAAGAGAATGGATATACAGTACTGTCTGTGGTAACAGATGAAAAGTATGATGATTCTCATGTGCTGGTAGGATATGTGGAAGGCGCCCGGCAGGGCTTGTATATCTGTGCGGAAGGGGAAGAGGTTGAACATCCTTACTATGAAACCCAATTCAAGATAACCTCCTATGAGCTTCGTATGCCGGAAGATGTTGACAGCATGGAACGATATCTCTGCTCCGGTGCAATTAAGGGAATTGGACCGGTGCTGGCAATGCATATCGTTAAAAAATTCAAGAAAGATACCTTTCGAATTATTGAATTCGAGCCGGAACGTTTATCAGAGATTAAGGGGATATCAGAACGAAAGGCCAGGGAAATCGGAATCCAGTTCCATGAAAGCCAGGATATAAGACAGGCAATGATGTTTCTTGGAAAATATGGAATAAATGCACATTTGGCGGTCAAAATCTTCAATGAATATGGGAATCGGCTGTATAGGGTAATCGAAGAAAATCCATATCAGCTAGCAGATGATATTCAGGGAGTTGGATTTAAGATAGCAGATGAAATTGCCAGACGGGCAGGTATCGGTCCGGACTCAGAATTTCGAATACGGTCAGCGATTCTTTATACCTTGAATCAGTCCGGCAGTCTTGGACATATGTTTCTTCCAAAAGAAATGCTGATTCGTAAGGTGGCAAGCTTTCTGGTTCCGGAGGGAGAGGATGTATTCCGGTATTCCTATGAAGAGGCAATTGAACGCCAGCTTTCTACCTTGCAGTTAGAACGGAAAATTGTATTAAAGGAAATAAACGGAATACTGGCGGTTTATGGAAATGCCCAGTATTACAAGGAATTGGATACGGCAAGAATGCTTTTAGATTTGGATCTTACTTATGATGTGCCGGATATAGAAATACAGAATATATTAAAACGAATTGAAGAAAAATCAGAGATTGCATTAGATGAACTGCAACGCAGTGCTGTCCGGCAGGCAGCAACCTCCGGGCTGGTCATTATTACCGGCGGACCCGGAACCGGAAAAACCACAGTAATTAATACCATTATTCAATATTTTGAACAGGAAGGGTTAGAACTGCGACTGGCAGCTCCTACCGGACGGGCAGCAAAACGTATGACAGAAGCCACCGGCTATCAGGCACAGACCATTCACAGACTGCTGGAATTGAATGGCGGAGTGGAAGGGGACACAGGGTTCCGGTTTGAACGAAATGCTCAGAATCCGTTAGAAGCGGATGTAGTAATTATTGATGAGATGTCTATGGTAGATATCTATCTGGCACATGCACTGTTACAGGCAGTGGTACCCGGAACTCATTTGATTCTGGTGGGAGATGTGAATCAGCTTCCAAGCGTAGGACCGGGCAATGTGTTAAAGGATATTATCAATGCGAAGGTATTCCCGGTCATTGAATTATCAACGGTTTATCGCCAGGAGGAAAACAGCGATATTGTCATGAATGCTCACAGAATTAATCGGGGTGAATATCCGGTTATGAACAATAAAAGTCAGGATTTCTTTCTCCTTCCCCGGAACAACACAAGGGCAATTATTGAGGAAGTGGGACAACTGGCGTCGGTAAAGATGCCTAAGTATGTTCAGGCGAAGCCTTATGAGGTACAGGTTCTGACACCCATGCGACAGGGAGAACTGGGAGTAGAGAATCTAAATCGGGAATTGCAGGCAATCCTGAATCCTCCATCGGATAAGAAGAAAGAATATACGGTACAGAATGTTATCTTCCGGGAGGGAGATAAGGTTATGCAGGTAAAGAATAACTATAAGCTGGAGTGGGCTGTTTATGACAAAAGCGGTTATTTCGAGCAGGAAAAAGGTATGGGAGTCTTTAACGGTGATATAGGCATTATTCAGGAAATTGACACCTATGCGGAAGAACTGAAAGTGCTGATGGATGATGACAGGGTGGTCACGTACGGCTTTAAGATGTTAGAGGAACTGGAGCTTGCCTATGCGATTACCATACATAAATCTCAGGGAAGCGAATATCCGGCAGTGATACTTCCTATATTAAGCGGGCCAAGGGTGCTGCTGCATCGGAATCTGTTATATACAGCCATTACCCGGGCAAAGAAATGCGTGGTGATTGTCGGTAATGGTTATAAAATACACGAAATGGTAGATAACGCAGATGAGCAGAAGCGCTATTCCGGTTTGATGTGGGCAATTAAGGAACAGATGCAGAAAGGGGATACTATTGAATTTCATACCGATTGTTGATTTGTTATATCCCAGACGGTGTCCTGTCTGCCAGGACATTGTAAAAATGAACCCAAAGAATCCGCTGATTTGTCCGGAATGTGAGAAAAAGCTTCCTTATGTACCGGAACCCCGTTGTATGAAATGTGGTAAGCCCATAGAGCAGGAGGAACAGGAATATTGCAGCGATTGTAAACGGATACCTAAGCATTTTGAACATGGCTTTCCGTTGTTTCAATATGTAAGCCCCATAAAAGAAGGGGTGACAGCTTTTAAGTATCACAATCGGCGGGAATATGCAGACTTTTACAGTGAAGAAATCTGGAAACGATTTGGAACAGAATTTCTTTCCCTGCAACTGGATGGAATTCTCCCGGTTCCCATACATAGGAATAAGCGACGACACCGAGGCTATAATCAGGCGGAACTGCTGGCAGAGCACCTGAGTGCTAAGCTTCAGGTGCCGTGTTATAAGAAACATTTAGTACGAAGACTGGATACTTTGCCACAAAAAGAACTAAATGATAAAGAACGATTGAATAATTTAAAAAAGGCTTTTTTCTTCAAGGGAAATGATGTAAAATTAAAGAAAGTGTTGTTGGTAGATGATATATATACTTCCGGAGCAACAATAGAAGCCTGTACAGAGGCTTTGTTCCAAGGGGGAATAGAGACAGTGTACTATACCAGTATCTGTATTGGTAAGGGATTTGATACTTGTAATTGAAGGAGGAGTCAGAATGGATATTAGAAATTGCAAGAATTGTGGGAAGATGTTTAATTATATAGGAAAGCCAATTTGTCCCGGTTGTGAGAAAGCCTTAGAGGATTTATTTCAGCAGGTCAAAAAGTATGTAAAGGAACATCCGGAGGCATCTATTACAAAGGTGGCAGAAGAAAATGACGTATCTATAAATCAGATTAAACGCTGGGTTCGTCAGGAACGTCTGGCATTTTCGGATGCATCTATGGTTGGATTGGCGTGTGAAAACTGTGGAGCAATGATTAAAACCGGACGGTTTTGCGACAATTGCAAAGCGGTTATGGCAAACAATCTTGCAAGTGCCATTAAGAAGCAACCGGAACCACAAATGGAATCGAAACAAAGGGAAGCTGCCAGAATGCGGTTTTTGGATAACAAGTAAATCAACACTTTAGCGCATTGCATTAACAAAGCGCATATGTTACAATGTGTTACATGTGGTATTTCACAACTCGAAAAGCCATTAAAACACAAAAGTAATAAAAAGGAGAGAGGATATGGCAGTTAAAATTATTCTGTTGCTGGTATTCTTTGCAATTATGATTGCGGTTGGTGTTTACTCCAGAAAAAAAGCAACGAATGTAAACGATTTTGTATTGGGAGGAAGAAGTGTTGGACCATGGATGACAGCATTTGCATTTGGTACATCTTATTTCTCATCAGTAGTATTTGTAGGATATGCAGGACAATTCGGATGGAAATACGGTCTGGCTTCCACCTGGATTGGACTTGGAAATGCATTTATTGGAAGTCTTCTGGCGTGGGTAATTCTGGGAAGAAGAACTCGTGTTATGAGTCAGAAGTTAGAATCGGCAACGATGCCGGATTTCTTTGGAAAACGATATGACAGCAAGGCGTTGAAGCTGGTGGCATCTGCCATTTGTTTTGTTTTTTTAATTCCATATACCGCTTCTATTTATAATGGATTATCCCGGCTGTTTGCAATGGCATTTGATATCCCATACTCTGCATGTATTATTACCATGGCAGTTCTGACAGGTGTATATGTAATCTTAGGTGGTTATATGGCAACTGCAATCAATGATTTTATTCAGGGAATCATTATGCTGATTGGTATTGTTGCAGTTATTGTTGCAGTGTTAAATGGCCATGGCGGTTTCTATGAGGCAGTATTCCAGCTTGCTGAACTGGAAAGTGATGTGGCAGTTACCATGGGACAAAAGGGTGTATTTACTTCCTTCTTTGGACCGGATGTTGTGAATCTGATTGGTGTCGTGGTTCTGACCTCGTTAGGAACCTGGGGCTTGCCACAGATGGTACATAAGTTCTATGCGATTAAGGATGAACGGGCAGTAAAGACCGGTACGGTAGTTTCTACTATATTTGCAATTATTATTTCCGGTGGATGCTATTTCCTGGGTGGTTTTGCAAGATTATATGCTGATGCAGATATTTACAAAGCAGACGGAAGTGTTATGTATGATGCTATTGTACCTGCAATGTTGTCAACCCTGCCGGATATTCTGATTGGTATCGTGATTGTGCTGGTATTATCTGCGTCGATGTCTACTTTATCGTCTTTGGTTCTGACTTCAAGTTCTACCTTGACCTTGGATTTCATTAAGGGAACCATTGTAAAGGATATGAAGGAAAAGACACAGTTAATTGTTATGCGTGTACTGATCGCGTTCTTCATTATTCTCTCAGTCGTAATTGCGTTGAATCCACCAACATTTATTGCTCAGTTGATGGGTATCTCATGGGGAGCGTTGGCAGGAGCATTTTTAGCACCATTTATGTATGGACTGTATTCTAAGAAGGTTACTAAGGCAGCAGTATGGGCAAGTTTTGTTGTAGGTGTAGGTCTTACTGTTTCTAATATGTTCTTTAAATTCATTGCATCCCCAATTAATGCGGGAGCAATTGCAATGGTAGCAAGCTTGATTGTAGTGCCGATTGTCAGCTTGATTACACCTAAGATGAAACAGGAAACTGTGGACGAAATTTTCTCCTGCTATGACCAAAAGGTTACGGTTACAGAAAAGACCTCTTTAGGAGAAAATGCATAATAAATCACGGTGATTGTGGTTATACAAAGATAGAAAGATTAGAATGGGCAGCAAATGTTGCCCATTCTTTTTTTGAAAAACAACTAAAGTTAATGTTGAATCTGACGATAAATATTGTATAGAAGAATAATTTTCAAGGAGGAAGGTGGCTATTATGCGTATAGATGCTTATAACCAAATCAATCAGTTATACGGCACAAGTAAGACCAGAAAGACTGGTAAAGCTGGATATGCCGGAAGTGTGAATACCACGGATCAGGTGTCTTTTTCTTCTATCGGTAAAGATATGCAGATTGCAAAAGCAGCATTGGCAAAAGTACCGGATGTTCGCGAGGACAAGGTAAATGCATTAAAGACCGCAATTGATAACGGTACTTATAATGTCAGCAATGAAAGCTTTGCAGAAAAACTGATGTCTGCTTATGCAGAACGTACTATGTAAGTAAGAAGGAATAGGAGTATCAGCATGGCTAGTTTAATTGAAGAATTGATTCAGGTATTGGAGCAGGAATGTGTTATATATGAGGACCTGTATCAGGTGTCTGACACCAAAACACAGGTGATTGTAAAGGGCGACATTGAACAGCTTCAGAAGATTACAGAGAATGAACAGAATGTCATAGATAAGGTTTTGGTTCTGGAAAAGAGAAGGCAGAGTATTGTAGACAATATTGCAGTCGTTCTGAATCGAAAGCCGGATACTATGACGGTTGCTGATATTGTCCGCGTGATGGAGAACCAGCCGGAGTTTCAGAAGCCATTAAGTGAACTGCATCACCGACTGCGGGAAGTGGTTGGAAAGCTGCAACAGGTAAATGCACAGAATCGGGATTTGTTAGAGGATGCGCTGGAAATGACGGAGTTTAACATCAATATTCTTCAAACTGCAGGGCAGGCACCGGAAACTGCTAATTATGACAAAAAATCTTACAGTGGCGATATGCTGGGAGCAGCATACAGCCAGTTTGACAGTAAGAGCTAGAGTAAGGAGATGAGCAAATGGCTGGAACAATGGGAAGAATGTACATTGGTACTTCAGGGTTACAGGCGCATCAGAATGCGATTAATACAACTGCACATAATCTGACCAACCTGAATACTGAAGGTTATTCCCGTCAACAGGTATTGTTATCAGACTTGGCTTATCAGAAATTAGGATATACAAAAGTTGGAATCAAGCAAACCGGTTTGGGTACCAGAGTGGAGGAAACCAGAACCACAAGAGATAAATATCTGGATAACAAATATCGGCTTCAGAATGGCAGGCAGGAATTTTATCAAACCAAAGCAGGTGTTATTGACGAGGTTCAGGAATACTTTGGTGAAACAGAGGGAAGTACCTTTCAGGATTATATGGAGAATCTTTGGAAATCTATCCAAGAGGTTCAGAAGACACCGAATGGTCTGGTAGAACGAACATCATTAGTGGCAACCGCTTCTTCATTTGTGAACCGTGCCACTGAAATATACTCTCAGTTAAGGGATTATCAGAGGAATCTGAATGGTGAGATTCAGTCTCAGGCAGAAGAAATCAATATCATTGCAAAAAGAATCTATGATTTAAACCAGAAAATATTAAAATGTGAAGGCGGTAAAATAGAAGCTGCCAATGATTATAAAGATGCAAGAAATCAGGCACTGGATGAGTTGTCCGGTCTGATCTCTATAGAAATTAAGGAACAGACAGACGGTACTGTGAATGTCTATGCAGAAGAACATTTGCTGGTATCGGATGACCGTACCTTTGAAATCGGAACCAAGCCGGTGGCTGCCGGTTCCGATTTGCTTACTGTATATTGGAAAGCAGATGATACGAATGTATTCAATCTGGAACGGATTAGTGTATCAGGAGATAATTCTGATGCCGGTTCCCTGAAAGGCATGTTATCTGCCAGAGGCGATTACACACCGGATTATACGGATATTCCTCTCCGGGAGAATTATGGCAGTGAAGCGGATTATCAGGCAGCATTGACTCACTTTAATCGAACCTTGAGTAATCGGGATATTTCCAGTCTGATTGCACAGTTTGACCAGTTGATTCATGGAATGGTAACAAAGATTAATGATGTGCTGTGTCCGAATATCACGGTAACGGATGTGAGTGGTAATACCTATCGGATACTGGATACGGAAAAAGCCGGGAAAGGCTTTGGAGAAGGAAACGAAGTACAGGGAACGGAATTGTTTGTGCGAAAGGGTGTAGAACGCTATCAGCAACAGACCATAACTGTATTGGATGAGAATGGAACGCCGGTTACGAAAACGGTTCAGGTATATAACGAAGAGAATCCGGATGATTATTATTCCTTATACACAGTGGGACAGATACAGATTAATGATGCACTGGTAAAGGATCCGGCACTTTTGCCGTTGACAAGAGTGAACGGAGAAGAATATCAGGCGGTTGCGGATGAACTTCTGGAATTGTGGAATAGTGATTTTGCTACACTGGATCCAAATACCCTGGTAATGAATGATTTTAATAATTATTATTCCAATATGGTGGGGGATTTTGCCAACAAGGGCTATACCTATACGAATATTTCAGATAAACAGGCAGTTCTGGTTAACGAAGTGAATAACCAGAGACAGGAAGTTGTAGGAGTTTCTTCGGATGAAGAATTGACGAATCTGATTAAATATCAGCATGCATATAATGCATCATCCAGATATATCACTGTTGTTTCAGAGATGATTCAACACATTATTGAAAAGCTGGGTGCATAATTGGAAATTAGGACAAAGGATGTGAAAACATGGCGTCAACATTTTTAGGATTAAATACAACAAAATCCGGTTTGAATTATTATCAGGCAGCGATGAATACAACAGTCCATAATGTTACAAATGCGGAGACAAAAGGGTATTCCAGACAGAAGGTAGTCAGTCAGGCATCCAATGCCTTGCGCCTGGGTAATTCTGCAGGCATGCAGGGGACCGGTGTTACCATGCTTGGGGTCGAACAGATTCGTAATTCCTATTATGATGTGAAGTATTGGAACAATAACAGTCTGGGTGGAGAATACGGAAGCAAATATGATTATTCTTATGAGATTGAAACATATTTTAATGAAATGAATTCTGCAACCGGATATACAACCTTGTTAACGAATCTTCAGAATGCCATGAAAGACTTGGCAGATGACCCATCCAGTGCAACAACCAGAGTACAGTATGTCAATGATTTTCAAAGCTACACAGAATTATTTAATGAGCTTGCCAACAATCTTCAGAATTCACAGAAGAGTTTAAATGACGAGATTGTTGTTCGGGTGGATGAGATAAATTCCATTGCTAAGCAGATATTTACATTAAATGATCAGATTAATAATATTGAAATTCGGGATGGAAATGCCAACGATTTGCGGGATCAGAGACTTTTACTGATAGATCAGTTGTCTGAGATTGTCAATGTAACTGCGGAAGAGCAACCAATTATAGCGGAGGACGGACATGACTCCGGAGCTACACGCTATATTGTCCGAATCAACGGAGAAGTATTGGTAGATGATTTGCAATGCAGACAATTAATGGCAGTGCCAAGAGATGAAAAGGTGAATGCTACAGATGTAGACGGACTTTACGAATTGGCATGGAAGAATACGGATGGTACACCGGGAGATTCTTTTAGTATCTCAAGTCCGACTCTGACAGGAAAACTGGCGGGCTTAGTGGCTGTACGTGATGGTAATAACAATCATGGATTTGTTGGAAAAACAACGAATACCGGAACCGATGCTCAGGGAACCTTTGTAACGATGGAGACGGACAAGGCATTTACCTTGAATTCGTTGAATATTGTTGATGAAGGTAAGATTCGGATACACGATACAGATTACTATTTTGATGATTTCGAAGCACAGTATGATAATGCAACCGGTGAAATTACCGGTTATACCTTTCATAATCTGAAAGTGTTGGCAGCAGATGGAATCTCACAGGTTCCGGCGGACCCGGCGGATATTCATACCGGTGTAACTGCAAGAATTGGAAATAACGTGGATTTTGAAGGAATTCCATACTACATGTCAAAGCTGAATGAATTTGTCCGAACCTTTTCCAGATATATTAATGACATCTGTACCTCCGGTGTAGATGCTGATGGAGAACAAGGCTTGGATATGCTGAACGCATTAGATGTGAATGGTGAAAACTTTAACTTATCAGCAACAACCGGCGACACCAGCTTTTCCTCAAAGGGTGTTTCGTACTATCGTCTGACTGTACTGAATTGGGATATTAATGATGCTGTTATGAAAGATCCGAATAAGGTAGTGGTATCCATAGACCGGGCGATTGAACAGGGAAATGTGGAAAATTGTGATTTGTTGAAGCAGATACAGGCAAGCTTAACAGATACAAGCATTTTTAAGCAGGGAACCCCACATCAGTATTTGGAATCCATTATTTCTACATTAGGTGTTCAGACGAAGAAATGTCAAACATCCATGGAACATCAGGACAATATTGTATATAGCATTAATCAACAACGTTTGTCAGAATCCAGTGTGGATATGAATGAGGAAGCATCCAGCCTGATTGTACAACAGAATGGATACAACCTTGCCTGCAAGGTAATGTCGGTATTGGATGAGATTTATGACAGACTGATTAATTCTACCGGAGTTTAGGAGGGACGCATATGCGAGTAACCAATCAAATGATTAGTAATAATTCCTTACGGAATTTACAGACCAGTACAAGAAGAGTAGATACCCTGACTCAGCAGTTGACAACCGGTCAAAAGATTCAACGCGCCAGCGAAGATCCGGTTGTGGCAGTGCGGGCATTAAAACTGAGAAATACAGTTAGTCAGCTGGAACAATATAAAGAAAAAAATATCAAGGATGCAAATTCCTGGATGGAATTAACAGAGAATTCCATTACCAGTATTTCGAATTACATTGAGTATATGTCGGGATATTGTACCCAAGGTTCAACGGATTCTTTTAATAATAATGACCGTTCATCCATTGCCGAAACCATTCGTTCTTATAAGGATATGATTTATTCGGAAGGAAATGCAACTTATGCGGGGCGTTATATTTTTTCCGGCTATAAGACAGATACCAGTCTTGTGTTCAATGCGACAGAAGCTACCAAGTATTCTTATGCCATCACAGAGAAACTGGACAGCAGCCGTATCGATGTGAAAAAGGTGACTGTCAATGCAGTGGACCCTGCGGATTTGGACAAGTATCTGAACAACACATTAACATATGGTACAGATGCTTACCCGGAGCAGCAGACGGTATACCGTTTGCGTATGTCTTATGATACATTATCAGAAGGGACGGCACCAACGTTGAAATATGTGGATGCAGCCGGTAATGAACAGACGGTAACCATTAACAGCACAATGACAAGTACGCAGAAGGAAGACTATTATAAGAATTTAGGTGATGATGAAGTACGATACATTCCGGAAACTGGAGAGATTGTGTTCGGAATAAATGTATACTCTAATATGCAGAATTCAGACAGCATAACCATTGATTACACAAAGGAAACGTTTAAACAGAATGATTTGCGCCCGGAGCACTATTTTAATTGTGCTCAGACCGATAAAAGTACCGGGGAAACGGTAGATTTTGAGATTACAGAGGATGACCAGAAAATTGAATATGAAGTAAACTTTAATCAGATGATACGGGTGAATACCTTGGGAAGGGATTTGATTACCCATGATATGGGTCGGGCCATTGATGAATTAGCAAATAAGGTAGAGGAAGTGGCAGATGCAGAAAAGCGACTTGCAGAACTGAAGGGATTGTTAACGAATCCAAAGTATTCCAATAATTCGACAGCTATTGAACAGATTAACTATATGATTACAGATGCGGAAAATGAAGTAAAGATGAAAAATCAGGAAATGCAAGAATTGTTTAATCAGCATATTTCTGTTTTTCAGGATTTTCAGACAGATGTTACAGCATTACAATCTGATTCCGGTGCCAGAACGGCGAAGCTGGATATGATTGCCGACAGAGTATCAGATCAATATATTAATTTTACGGATTTGATGTCTGCCAATGAAGAGGTAGATTATGAGGATAAGGCCATTGAGTATGCATCTGTTGCGACAGTATATGGCGCTGCTTTACAGATTACCGGTAATGTTCTTCAGAAGTCTTTGCTTGACTTCTTATAAGAAATCCGTAACAATAGGAGTATGGATAACATAAAGAATATGGGTGGAATTGCAGAAAGCAGATTTTAAGGAATAAGCAGAAAAGGAGAAATGGTATGGTAGCACAAACAAGATTATTTGGGGAAGTTACAATTGATGATGATAAGGTGCTGGATTTTCCAAATGGAATTATCGGAATTGAAGATAAGCACAAGTTTGCAATCATTTACGATGTGGAAAAGGGTGAAGATACAGCCATTCGTTGGTTACAGTCTATGGAGGACCCATACTTGGCGTTGCCGGTGATTGAACCTTTTGCCATTCTGGAGGAATATAATCCGATTATTGAGGATGCCTTGTTGGAACCAATTGATAATCCGAAGGATGAGGATATTATTGTATTGTTGACGCTGATTATTTCCTCAGATGTAACCAAGGTGACGGCGAATATGAAGGCGCCGATTGTGATTAATTCCGCAACCTGTAAGGGTGGACAGATTATTGTTGAGAATCCGGAATATGAATCAAAATTCAATGTATATAATGCAATACAGAAAAAGAAAGCAGGTGAGTGATTATGTTAGCATTATCCAGAAAACAAAACGAAGCCATTGTATTAGGAAATGATATTGAAATCACAATCCTGGAAATAAAAGGAGAACAGGTGAAGATTGGTATTACTGCACCAAAGTCTGTACCCGTATATCGGAAGGAACTTTATATGCAGATTAAGGAGGCCAATCAGGAAGCCATCCAGCAGGCAAATGCAGTGGAGGCACTAAAGGGGTTGCTGTAAGGCATCTCCTTTTGAATTTATAGAAAAAAGCAAAGAAATGTGTTAATATATTGAAGGGAAAGACCGATATAGTAGTTAACAATAGCTTTGCTATTATCTTTTTATTGAAAGAACAATAAATCAGATATTCACACGGAGGTGAAGGACATGGGAATAGGTGGAATTGAATCAAGTGTAGCATCCAGCAGTGTCCGGAGTCTGAATACGAAGACGACGGCACCGGAGGTAACAAGTGTACAGTCTGTAACAGCGGTTGCAGAAAACTATGCAAAGGTTGCAAAACCGACAGAAGGCAGTAATGCCAACAATAACAATGAGAATCAGAACCCACAGGAGCAGATGTATAACGATGGAGTTCCGATTCAGGAAGTGTCAAAGGAAAAAGTAGAGAGTGCTCTGCGGGATATTAATACAAAGATACGCCCGACTCATACAGAGTGTCAATTCTCTTATCATGAAGAAACAAAACGGATTTCCATCAAAGTATTGGATCAGGAATCCGGAGAAGTTATCCGGGAAATCCCACCGGAGAAAACCTTGGATATGATTGCAAAAACCTTAGAGTTAGCTGGTATCTTGGTGGATGAAAAACGTTAGAACAGGAGGGGATTGTTATGGGAATGAGAATGACAGGTCTGGTTTCCGGCTTAGATACTGAAACAATCATCACACAGATGATTAGTGGTCATAAGACAAAAGTAGATAATGCTAAGAATGAACAGACAAAGTTAAAATGGAAGAAAGAAGCATGGTCGTCTCTGAACACCAAATTGTATTCCTTCTATACAGGTGCGTTGAGTAAATTCAAATCGGTAGGAACTTATAAAGCTAAGAAGGTAGAAGCATCTGATGATTCTAAGATTAAGGTTTCGACCAGTAATAACGCAGTGACCGGAGCACATACCGTATCTGTGAAGCAGGTAGCAAGTTCAGCATATTTAACCGGTGACAGTCTGAAAGGGAAAGCATTTAATACGACTTCTTATGTGGCAAGTGAAAATGCGGATGTTCAGGTATCGGATTTGGTAGATGCGAAAGGCAATGCCATTGATTTGAATGGCAAGAGTTTTGATATCTCTTACGTAACGAAGGATGTAGATGGTAACGAGCAGACCATTACCAAAACGATTACTGCCCAGGTAGGAGCAGATGGTACCTTACAGAGTATGATTGATAATATGAATCAGTCGCTTGCGGATGAAGGTATCAATATGACTGTTAGTTATAATGCTGCAAGAGGTGGTTTGGAGTTCACGAACAATACCGCAACCCCTGTAAAAGATGCCGAAGGTAAAGTGACCGGATATGAAAATGGTATTAATTATACGTTGAAAGCTACTGACGAAGCTTCCGCAACGGCATTGGGTATTAGTGAAACTGGTGTGACAGTCAGCCGGCAGACCAATGATACCGGTGATAATATCTTGACCATGAATAATGCGTTCAATGTAACTAAGGTATCAGATACACCGGCAGCGGTAACCGGTAGTACGAAACTGACAGATATGGGAATTGTCAATGGAACTACTTTTACTATGAAGGTGGGTACAGGAAGCAACCTGAAAGAATATAACTTTACCATTGACCAGAATACAACGTTATCCGGACTGGCAAAAGAATTTTCCAAGATGGGCGTGGCGGCTAATTATGATGAGAAACAGGGACGGTTCTTTGTAAATTCTACGGAATCCGGAGCTGATTTTGATTTTGAACTAACAGCAGACAGCAGTAATGCATTGACTACACTTGGTTTGGATGCGGCATCGGCAACGAAAGTGGATGCGACAGATGCAATTGTAGTATACAATGGTGCAACCTTCCGGCAGTCATCCAATAATTTCAGCTTGAACGGACTGAACTTTACGGTGAACGATGTGACAGTAACCAAGGATGATGCAGGAAATATCATAAAGGACAATCCAATTCACTTGACGGTGTCAACAGATACGGATACGATTTATAACGCAGTAAAAGATTTTGTGAAAGAATATAACGCACTGGTAAAGGAGATGAATACTCTTTACAATGCTGACAGTGCAAAGGATTATAAAATGTTGTCTGATGACGACAAGGAAGCAATGTCTGATGATGAGGTAAAAGAATGGGAAGATAAAATCAAAGCTTCTTTGCTTCGTAGAGATGATACCATTAGTTCGCTGCTTTCTACTATGCGAGCTACCCTGAATAAGTCTGTGGCTTATACAGGTTCAGATGGAACCACAAAGAATTATTCCTTAGCTTCCTTTGGTATCGTAACCGGAAAATGGAATGAATATGGACAGCTTCATATTGAAGGAAATGCAGATGATTCCGAATATGCTGATATGGATGATAAGCTGCGGAAGGCAATTGAAGAGAATCCGGATGCATTGATTAAAACCTTAAGCGGTTTAGGTAATCAACTCTATACCAGTTTCCAAAAAGCAATGAAAGGCTCTAATTTAAGCAGTGCTTTAACCTTCTATAATGATAAGGAAATGGATACGACTATCAGTGATTATGATGATAAGATTAAAAAGTTACAAGAGAAGATGAATAAGGTAGAAGATAAGTACTACAAACAGTTTGCTGCCATGGAAGCTGCTATGGCTGAGATGCAGGCACAGCAATCCAGCTTATCCGGCTTATTCGGAAATTAAGGAAATTACGAGGAGATAAACTATGGTAAGGAATGCAGCACAGGCATATGGAGCAAGAAAAGTGGAGACGGCATCTCCGGCAGAATTAACCTTGATGCTTTATGAAGGTGCCATTAAATTCTGCAATATTGCAATGGGTGCAATTGAAAATAAGGATTATGAAAAGGCAAATACTAATATCCAGAAGGCACGTAATATTATTGTAGAATTGCAAACCACACTTGACCATAAGTATAAGGTGGCAGAGGATTTTGACATTATCTATGATTATATCTTTCGTAAACTGGTAGATGCCAACATGAAAAAGGATCCTGTCATATTGGAAGAAGCACTGAATCAGATTCGGGATATGCGGGATGCATGGAAGGAAATTATGCGTCTGGCAAAACAACCAAGGACATAGGAAAATGTGAGGATACTATGAGTGCAACAAAGAGTTATATGAGGGTTTTGGAAGAATCGCTGAGTAAGAAAATAGCGGTGCTGCAATCACTGTTAGAAGCCACCAAACGGCAGAGTATACTGGCAGATGCAGAAGAATTCGATATGGATGGGTTTGAAACAGTGATGGAGCAGAAGGATTCCCTTCTGGAACAGCTGGCAGAATTGGATCAGGGGTTTGAAACTGTATATCGTGGCGTAGAACGAGAATTAAAAGACAACAAAGAACAATATCGGGCTGAAATTACCAATATACAGGGATTGATTCGTAAGTGCACAGATTTAAGTGTAGAACTGCAGGCACTAGAGGAGCGAAATAAGACAAAGCTTTCTGCAAAGTTTTCGAACCAACAGCGGGAAATCAGGCAGGTGAAGACTTCTACAAAAGCAGCTTCATCGTATTATAAGTCTATGTCCGGTGGACAGACGATGGATTCGATTTTTCTAGATCAAAAAAAATAAAAAAGTTTTAAAACAGGTATTAAGTATCGGATAAAACGTCCGATATATATAATACAAGGGTTGATAAAGATATCAACACCAACTACTAATTAACGGAAGCCAGAGGCTTCTAGTACATGTAGCAAGGACGCTACATTATATTCAAGGAGGAATTATTATGGTAGTACAACACAATTTGCAGGCAAACAACACAAACAGAATGTTAGGTCAGAATGTTAAGGTAGTTAAGAAGTCTTCTGAAAAGTTAGCTTCTGGCTACAAGATTAACAGAGCAGCAGATGACGCAGCAGGTCTTAGCATTTCTGAAAAGATGAGAGCACAGATTCGTGGTCTGAATCAGGCAGTTAACAACGCTGAAGATGGTATCTCATTAATCCAGACTGCAGAAGGTAACATGAATGAAATGCATTCTATCCTTCAGAGAATGGAAGAGTTAGCAGTTAAAGGTGCAAATGATGTTAACGAATCAGAAGACCGTGATACAATCCAGGATGAAATGGATCAGTTAAAAGAAGAATTGGATGCAATCTCTAGTCGTGCTAAGTTCAATGGCAAGCCTTTGAAGAGCTTTAAAGGATTTCTTCAGATTGGTGCTAACAAAAATGATCACATGCAGATTTCTGTTAAGGTAAAAGTTAGCTTAACAAAGTATTCTGTAAAGACTCATTCAGTTGCAAGTGCAACAATTAGCGCAGTTCAGGCTGCTATTAAGTCTGTATCTGCTCAGCGTTCAGCACTTGGTGCTGTTCAGAACCGTTTGGAGTACACAGTTAACAACTTACAGAACTACTCTGAGAACTTAACAGATGCTGAATCTCGTATCCGTGATACAGATATGGCTGCTGAGATGGTTAACTACAGCAAGTCTAACATTGTACAGCAGGCTGCACAGTCTATGTTGGCACAGGCAAATCAGTCTAACCAGGGCGTATTATCATTACTTCAGTAATCAATTACGGTTATTGCAAATAGGGCTGACCCCTTGGGGGTCAGCTTTATTTGTATATAAAAGTTTGTAAAGAGAGGCAAGATAGTGAAAAATAAAATGAAAGATATAATAGACGAATTACAGATAATTGCAGATGACTTCTATCAAAATAAGATTAAAACCGGAACAGAAAAGATGCCAGGGGTTGTTCGAAAATTGGGAGAAATTATATCTTGTTTAGCAGAAGACCAACAACAGGAGCTTCAGATAATCTTAAGAAATGCAATGGAAGCTATGGAAACCAAAAGGTACATAATGTTAGCAGACATTTTAGTTTTTGATCTTAAATCTGTATTAGAAGATACTCAAACGGTGGGAGATAAGAGATGACATATTATGAGAAAAATTTGGAAGTATTAAAAGAAATTCGCAATGACTTGTATAATGGAATCATGCAGAATAGTGATAATTCGGAAAAAATTCTAGTGGGAGATGCTTTGGACAGTGAGAAATTTCTTGCTATAATCCGAGGAGAAGATATTATACCTTTAAATAGTACGTATCACCCGACTCATGAAGCAATTCGTTATACGTTACAGTTTTGCCAGGAACCGAAAGATAGTACGGTTTTGTTGTTTGGATTTAGTAATGGCAAGGTGATAGAACAGATGCTATCGGAAGAATGCCCGGTTTCCAAGTGTATTGTGTATGAGCCATCAATTTCTATTTTCAAGAAAGCATTAGAAGAATTTGATTTAAGCACTGTATTGTTGGATACACAATTGATGATATTAGTGGAAGGGATAAATGGAAATCAGTTGGAGTATATTCTAAATGATGTGATTGATTATAGGAACTGGAGACATTTTAGTTTTAAAATGTTGTCGCAATATCAAGAACTTTTTTCGAAAGAATGTAGAAATGTTTTTGATATTTTTTCTCGTATTTATGATAATAAATCTGCAGATATGAACACATTAATTCATTTTGCACAATCAGGTATGATAAATGAAATAAAGTCTTTGCAATGGATGATGGATTGCAAAACTCTGGATGGAATGATTGGAAAATTTCCGGCAGATATGCCTTACATTATAGTGGCAGCAGGTCCTTCTCTAGAAAGAAATGTGGAGATATTGAGACAGGTAAAAGGAAAGGCGTTCATTGTATGCGTTGATACTGCAGTTCCTTTTCTACTGAAACGTGGAATTATACCTGATATGGTGTGTACGGTAGATGCTCAAAAAGGAACAAAGTATTTTGAGGGATTGGAGTTACACAATCTTCCAATAGCAATTTCTACAGACTCTGATTATAGGGCACTGGAATTAATAGGTGAAGTAAATCCTATATATATGTCTATCACGAACGATTTTTATAAAAAACTATTCAATGAAAAAGGTTCTACAATTGGGTATTTTGATGGCGGTGGTTCTGTAGCTACGGTCTGTTTTCAAATGGGAATAGAGATTGGATTTAAGACTATTATTTTGATGGGCCAGGATTTGGCATTTACTGATAAAAAAGCGCATGCTGGTATGGGTGACCTACAAGAGGAGGATTTGGTTTATAATATTTTAATGGTAGATGGCTATTATGGTGAAAAGGTTATGACACGCGGTGATTTTAAGCATTATATTGATTGGTATAATCTACAGATTCCGGAGTTGAAAGATAGATTGATTATTAATGCAACGGAAGGCGGTGCAAAGTTAAAAGGTACAGTTCAGATGCCGCTTCAGGAAGCAGTTGATAAATATTGTTTAAAAGAATATGATATATCTGCTATTATGAATCAGGTTCCTAAGGTTTGGAAAACTAAAGAAGAAAAGATGCAATTATATCAGGAAATAAAACGAAGATATCAGTATTTTACAGGTTTCCACCGTAGATTAAAGGATGGAATTGGGAGTGCTGAACGTGCCATTTGTATCATAAAACGTGGAAATTATCAGCAAAAAGAATTGGAAAGAATTGATAAAAAACTGGATGCAATTACTAAGGAAGTAGAAACAGAAGATGGAATGGTAATTCTGGTAAAACGAATGATCGAGACGGATATCACATTAAATGATGATTTAGAGAATTCAGAAGATAATCTGGAATTAGAAAGTATTCGTTTGTATGAAAAAATGAAGAAGTATTTAAGTGATTTATTGGAAGCACTAGAAGAATTGCTCCCAATTTGGAAATCTGTTATGGAAGAAATTAATAAAAAATACCAATTTGAAAATGAGTCGTAAGAAAGGATATTTCCTATGGTAGAACAGGAATTGCAAACTTTATACTGGACGAATGCTGAAGCACAGACGAGTATTTCAGAATTGGTTGCAGCGATTCGAATTCAAAATGAAAGAATACAACGTAAGGAAATACCGAAAGTGACGGAACAATTAAAATTTGTTGTTCGAGGATTGATGACATACTATGATATTCTTCAGGAAGTAGGATTGCCTTGGAATGTGGAATACTTTTATTCTGTATTATCTCAGATTGAAGAGGCACAAAGTATGCAGGATGGGATTTTAATGGGAGATTTGTATGAACTGTTGATGATACCTATTTTGCAAGATATACAGAATGCAATTCGAAATCTTGGAATTCCTTTGGTAAATAGTGTATGGCTAGAGAAAAATCTTGAAATCATAAAGAAAAAGAATGATTCATTATACCAAGCTTTACTGAGCTTTGATCAGGAGAAAAGAGAAATCAATTATTCACAGACAAAATATTTGATAGAACCTACAACGGTTGGTTATTATACTATGGCATTGGAGGAAAATGGAAGACACTGGTATCTGCATAGTAATCGTAATCCGGTTGAAGAAGCTAGAAGTTTTGCAAATCGCGTATATCGTTTGGAACAGGAGCGATATTTACTTATCGGATGGGGAATGGGTTATATTGTTCGTGAACTATTAAATCTTTATTCAGAAATGAATTTAATTGTCGTGGAACCGGATTTGGCTATTCTTTATTATGCATTTACATATGGTGATTGGCATGCAGAGTTAGAGCAAGTTTCGATTGTCTGGGATCCCCAATGGGAAGATTTTGATAAACTGTTGCAAGAAAACAGAGAAATGATACTCTTTCTACCGGAACTGTCTCGTATTCAGAACGATGAAATAAAGAAGCAACTACTAAATATTGCAGCTAGAAAAGATGGCATTGATTATCATGAACATATTTTTTATCAGAATGCTAGGGGAAATATTCGAAGTTGTACTCAATATATAGATGTTATACGCCCCAAATTGGAAGGAAAGCGGGTGATTATTGTCGCTGGCGGTCCGTCTTTGGACAAGAATATTCAATTGCTGAAAAAGAAGCCGCAGGATGTTATAATTTTAGCGGTTGGAACGGTATTCAAGCTTTTATTACAGCAAGAAATTCCTATCGATTATGTCATTGTATCAGATTGTGCAATTTATGAACAAATTAAGGGATTGGAAGATATGCAAGTTCCAATTTTGATTCTGGCGACTGCAGATCGAAGAGTGAGTGCTAATTATAAAGGTTCAACGTATTTGATTTGTCAAAAGGGCTATGAGATGGCAGCAAACTATGCAGTGAAACATGGATATCAATGCTACGAAAGCGGTGGCTCTGTTGCGACATTAGCATTGGATGTTGCGATTCGGATGAAAGCTACCTCTATTGCTTTTGTTGGGTTAGATCTTGCATTTGATGGAAATCGGTCCCATGCAATAGGTACAGGAAAAGAGTTTTATGGTGGCTTTGAATATCAAAAAGTAGAGGGAATCGATGGTAACATGTTAAATACCAGCCAGTCATTTGTAAATTATAAGAATTGGATGGAACGAAGAATCTGTCGGGAAGATGTTGATATGCCGATTATCGATGCTACAGAAGGAGGTGCCAAAAAAGAAGGGTTTCAAAATATGAGACTACGGGATTACTTGGATGAATAAATAAAGTTTGTTTCAATGACGGGTGCATGCTATACTGAAAGTACATTAAGAGTACGTCAAATGAATGGAGAAAAGGGGAAGATGATATGATGTATATTACGATTGGAGATAGAAGAGTTGGGCCGGATTATCCACCTCTTGTCATTGCCGAGATAGGAATTAATCACGAAGGTAGTCTGAAAACAGCAAAACAGATGGTGGATGCGGCTGCTAAAGCAGGGGCAGAAGTGGTTAAACATCAGACCCATATCGTAGAAGATGAGATGGCAGATGCTGCAAAGAAAGTAATACCGGGCAATGCAGATGTTTCAATATATGAAATTATGGAGCGGTGTGCATTAACGGAGGAAGAGGAAATCGAATTAAAAAACTATGTCGAAGAAAAGGGTATGATTTTTATCAGCACACCATTTTCAAGAGCGGCTGCAGACCGATTAGAGCGAATGGGAGTGGCTGCATATAAGATTGGTTCTGGTGAATGTAATAACTATCCGTTAATTGAACATATTGCTAAGTTTGGCAAACCTGTTATCTTATCAACGGGTATGAATGATGTGGAGAGTGTAAAAAAAGCAGTTGCGATTTTAGAAAGATATTGCATCCCATATGCACTGCTACATTGTACCAATATTTATCCAACAAAGCCGGAATATGAACGTTTGGGAGCTATGACGCAATTGCAACAGGCTTTTCCAAATGCAGTGATTGGTTTGTCAGATCATAGCTTGAATAATAATGCATGTTTGGCGGCGACTGCTTTAGGTGCCAGCATTTTGGAACGTCATTTTACAGACAGTAAGTATCGTCCTGGACCAGACATTATATGTTCTATGGACGGAGTAGAGTTGGCGTCCTTGATTCAAAGTAGTAAAGAAATATTCATGATGCGGGGTGGAAAGAAACAGGCATTAGAAGAGGAACAAGTGACTATTGATTTTGCCTTTGCTACGGTAGTTACAATTGATGATATAGCAGAGGGAGAAGAATACACAATGAAGAATGTATGGGTAAAAAGACCTGGTACTGGCGAGATTAAGGCAGTGGATTTTGACAGTATTCTTGGAAAAAAAGCCAGTAGGTCTTTGAAGAAAGGTACACAATTGCGATGGGAGGATATCCAATAAGAGCATATGAAAAAGAAGATAGTTTTTTTGACTGGTACAAGAGCTGATTATGGAAAAATTAAATCGTTAATTCGAATTGTAGAAGAATCTGAGAAGTTTGAAGCGTTTATTTTTGCGACGGGTATGCATATGTTGTCCAGATACGGAAGCACATATAAAGAAATTATAAAGGATGGATATCAAAGTATTTATACTTATATTAATCAAAGTGGACAAATGAGTATGGATATTATATTAAGTAACACGATTCTGGGATTTGGAAATTATATTGCGGAACTGAAACCGGATGCAATTATTGTTCATGGAGATCGGTTAGAGGCATTGGCAGGTGCCATTGTTGGTGCTTTTAATAACATTAAGGTATTTCATATTGAAGGTGGAGAAATTTCAGGAACTATTGATGAATCCATTCGTCATGCAATTACAAAGTTTGCACATTATCATTTGGTTTCGAATGAAAAGGCAAAGAAACGAATCATTCAACTCGGTGAGCCGGAAGAGAATATTTTTGTATTTGGCTCTCCAGATATTGATGTTATGCTTTCTGATGATTTACCATCCATTGAGCAGGTGAAGGAGTACTATGAAATTCCATATGAACAATACGGCATATTTATGTATCATCCGGTAACAACAGAGATTGATGCTTTGCCTGATAAAATAGGGCAGGTAGTAGACGGACTGATTGAGTCAGGTCAGAAATATGTGGTGATTTTTCCGAATAACGACCATGGCACGGATGTTATAATTAAAGAATTAGAGCGACTAAAGGGAAATCCTAATTTTAGAATTATTCCTTCCATGCGTTTTGAATTTTTTTTGACTTTATTAAAACAAGCAGATTTTATTATTGGCAATTCCAGCTCCGGGATACGAGAAGCGTGTGTTTACGGTATACCAGCCATTGATATTGGAACTCGTCAAAATGGGAGATATCGTAAGGAAGATAATGAACATATTTTACATACAGTTGAGAATGCCGAAGAAATAGTGCTTGCAATTAATAAAGCAGAGAAATTGGAATTAAAACCAAGCTCTGATTTTGGGAAAGGGAATAGTGCAGAGATTTTTAACAATATTATTCATGATTCGAATATATGGGAACGACAGATTCAGAAACAGTTTGTAGAGGTTGGGTTTTAGTGAGGAATATTTATGTATAAAGGGAAACGGATTCTGGCAATGATTCCTGCCCGTGGTGGCAGCAAAGGAATTAAAGGAAAGAATATAAAATTTTTGTGTGGAAAACCATTGTTGGCATATTCAATCGAAGTAGCATTGCAATGCTCATATATCGATTACGTTTTGGTGTCTACAGATTCAGAAGAAATTGCAAAATGTGGAAAGGATTATGGCGCAAAGGTTCCTTTTTTGAGACCAGCAGAGTATGCTACGGATGAAGCAAAAACTATAGATGTGTTGTTGCATGGAATAGAGACTCTCAAACAAATAGGAGAGGAATTTGATTATCTGATGTTGTTGCAACCAACCCAACCGTTTCGAACTCCCCAGCAACTATCAGAAGTAATTGAGATGGTTATTGATAAAAAATTAGCTTCATTAGTGAGTGTTTGTCCGGTGGAGGAACATCCGATTTTAATGCGGACATTGGGAGAAGAAGGGGAATTGAAATCTATTTTGTCTTGTAGAAGTACAGTTAGGCGTCAGGATTTTCCACCAGTGTATAAAGTTAATGGTTCAATTTATATGAATCGGATTGATGAAAAATTCAATAAGAACACCAGTTTAAATGATAATCAATATCCGTATTTTATGACAAGAGAAGATTCGATTGATATTGATACAATAGAAGATTTTTACGTTGCAGAGCAGAAAATAAAAAAGATGAGAGGAAATAAGGAAGATGAATGAAATTGCAGAAGTATATTATTTATTGGGACGGACTTTGTTTGAAAGCGGACACTATGAAGAAGCTTTGCAGAATTTTATAAATGCTTATAACGAAGGTGGCTATGAAAATGAAATTTTGAATGATATTTATAATTGTTATGTGATTCCAAATGAGGATGAGTTTCAATTGAATTTTAAGATTAATGGTGGAACAGATAGTGTAATTCCATATGAAGAAACATCATTAGACTTTATTCCGGTTACAGATTATAAGTTTTATGTTTTTGATAAGAAGAAAAAGTGTTTTTTAGATTCTGTTGATATACAAAATCTGCATATATCTTTTAATCCATATGAAGATAGCGTTTTGATTGCGGATATAGGAGATATTCGAAAAATGCTTCCGTATTTACAGGAAGTAAGTCAAATTTTTTTGTTGACGGAAAATGTTGCACAGATGCTGTACTCTTTTTGTAAGCTTCCAGGATTTCAAACAAATTTTTTGGAAAAAGTAATAGTATTTAGTCAGATACAGGAAATGATAGAATATTTTGAGAATAACTTAAATGTTTCTCTTCCAAGAAAAATTGTAGCAAAAGAGGTAGAGAAATATCAGCAACTAATTGAGGATGCCCATAATAGTCGTTTGAAAAATGAAAAATTAAAGAATATTCGTCCGTTACTTTCTATTTGTATTCCGAGTTATAATAGAGGAGAGAAAGCACTTCGTGCTGTGAGAAGAATTTTGCAATCAAAGTTTGATGTTGAGATAGAAATTGTAATCTCAAATAATGGTTCAACAATGAATCAAGAGGGATATTGTGAAATTAAAAGAATGGAAGATTTTAGAATACATTATTATGAGTTTGAAGAGAACCAAGGTTATGCATCAAATATTAGACAAGTACTTAGCTTGGCAAGAGGGAAATTTGCTGTGTTGTCTAGTGACGAGGATATGATGATTATAGAACATTTGCCAGAATATTTGAAGTATCTAAAAATGCATGTTAATGATGGAGTAATAATTTGTTGTGGAAGAGGTTTTAATTTTTTGGAGGAGAATGAGACATGTTTTTCTTGTGGAGAAGATGCACTAGGTTGTGCAATCAATCTAAATTATATTACAGGAATTACATATCAGATGGACCAACTAAAAAATGAAGTAGCGTTTGAAAAGTTCGATGGTTTGAGAGGAAATATATTTTTAGAGTATTATGCTCATATTGTGTTTGCGATGCTTGCATGTCAACATACAGATGTATATCAAAGTGGTATCTTGCTATGGTATTCTGCAGATGATCCGGATGAATCAGATGATGGAAGCATTTTGAGTTATATGTGGCCAAAGAGTCGAATTGAACAACAGAATTCTAGCATTGAACTGCTAGATAGAATGTTGGATTTGAACGATGAATTGTTTCTTATGATGATGTATGAAAGGATGCAGAAGGCATATTATTTACTATATATTGCATACTTTCATCGTTCAAATGCATTTGAACAAGAGTTTACATGGCGGGAAATTTGTATGGAACTTCATGAGAATAATGAAAAAGTAATAGAACGATACATGCCAGTACAATCATTTAAACAATGTAAACAAGTAATAAATCAAATCTTTTTTAATTGGCTAAATAAACATCCTCTGGAAGACAAAATGGATTCTTCAGAAAGAGTAAAACTCGAGACAGAAAATAAACTGGCAGAGTACTTGGTGGAGAAGGGAATACCTATAGGATCCATTAACTTTCAGGAAATTGAGAAAAAATTGAAAAATACAGTTTGTTAGAAACTGGAAGAAAAGTACAATAGATAACACTAAAAGCTTATAGAATTTTTAAAATTAAGAAGAAAGCGGGACAAAGATGAGATTATATGATATAAATAGGGAATTAAAAGATGGAAAGAATTACATTTATGGTGATGGGTTGCATGCATTAGTAATTGGTGGATATTATGAAGACATGAAAATACCATTTGATGGATTTGTTGCTGAGCAAGGAGGTGGAGAGATACTGGGAAGGCCTATTTTGTCACTTGAACAGTTGCAAGAAATTCAGGATGCAAATGTGCTAATTACAGAGACAGAGTGGCAAGCAATTTATGATAAAGTATATGAATACATAATGCCAGAGCATATTTTCATGAATACTACCTGGTTACCAAGAAAATCTCCGTGTATTGCATGTAATAATATGTTGACTTTTTCAAGCAATGCTCTTTTTGTTCCTTTTTTAGTGGAAAGAATGTTTTTGGGGAAGGAAAAACCAACACTTATGATGCATTGTCCAAAGTGTGGAATGTATTATTCCTATTACAGACCTTCTGATGAAGAAATGGGAAGGCTTTATTCGGGATATCGCGATGAAATATATCAACAACAGAGAGAAAAGTATGAAAGTGCATACACAAAAGAGTTTAACGAAAGTTTATTTGAACCTCAGGATGGTGGAAAATCTAGAATGGATGGAATGATTCGTTTTATGAAAGAATTTGTAGATTTTGAGGCAAATAGTTTTATTCTGGATTTTGGTGGAGATAAAGGACAATTTATTCCACCAGAATTTAAGAATTCTGAAAAGTTTGTATATGAAATCTCAGGGAGTTATGTGTTAGACGGTATTCATCTAATTACAGATTGCAATGAACTGTTAAGGTATAATTGGGATGTAATTTTTTGTAACATGGTTATGGAACATTTATCCGATATTCAGGAATATTTTTCTCAGCTTGTTTCCTATATGACTGAAAACACAATTTTATATATAGAGGTGCCAATTGAACGTTATATGGAAAATGCAGAAGTGGCTTATATCCATGAACATATTAATTTCTTTCGTGAAAAGACTTTTTATGAATTGGCAAAGCAGAATAATGTACAGGTTATTAAGTCAGAAACTACAGATGTGATTCGTTGTTTAATACGAAAAGAATAAGTGAAAAGATGACGATTATGAAATTGTGGTATTGATTCCAAAGGAGAATATTATGTCCCGCAAACACATTCATGTTACCGGTCGGGTACAAGGCGTTGGATTCCGCTATCATGCCATGAATCTGGCACTGGAGAATCATCTGACCGGTTGGGTAAGAAATTTATATAGTGGTGCTGTGGAAATGGAAGTCCAGGGGGATTCGGATGCAGTGGAACGATTTGTACAGAATCTGGGAGCTGGCACGAACTGGATTCGGATTGAGAATAAATCCGTTTCCGACCAATTGGAGATTGAAGGTGAAACAGCATTTCGAATACGGTCATAACATTGAAGAAGATAATATGTAGCTGAAACATATCGGTTACATCTTTTTGCGTCTATAAATCTATTTATCTATAAAAATATGTCAAAAACAACTTGACAATTGATAATGAATCATTTACACTTAAATCAAGCAAGCGAATTTTATCTTGGCGATGCCAATCTTAGTATTCTGAAAGAATCTATTTCAAATCCTTGCGAATAATCCATTTTTAACATAGCAGGGAAGAGGTTCAAGCTAAGTTGGCTGACGAATGATTACTATGCTTTTCCCTGAGAAAGGAGTACATATGGGAGAAGCAAAAAGAATTTGTATTTTTATAATGTCTAGGGTTCTTAATGAATTTAATTCTTTGTATTTATAAAACTCATGAAGTAGTAATTCAGAAAAATATTAATATTACCCAAGAAACAATTTGATAGTTATATGACAATATATCGCACAGAAAAGTAAGACTATGTCCCATTATAGGCGATACATATTAAACAAATGGAGGAAATTTATGACTAAACTAAAACAGTATTTCCCACTGATTTGGGAACGGAATGAATTGTTGCAGGAGATTAACCGAAATGCAAGTTTGGCCTTTCGGTTTCAACAGTGGAATAAGGTGCAGCAGGAGTATTTTTTGGATTGCTGTACAGGGATGAAGGGGATTAAAATACTATATGATGCTTTCTTTAAGGAAATAATGAACCCGGAAGTGACACCGGAACGTTTAGAAGAATTTTTGACTGTTATTATGGGTAGAGAAGTGAAAATAATCCAGATATTAATGAATGATGGAAGCCGTATTGCAGATGAAAGTCATTTGTTGATTATGGATATTGTCGTACGCTTAGAGGATGGAAGTATAGTAAATGTTGAAGTGCAACGAATCGGTTATGATTTCCCCGGAGAACGAAGTGCATGCTATTCTTCTGATTTGTTATTGCGGCAATATAAGCTTGTACGGAGTGAACGTGGAAAGAAATTCCACTACCGTGATATAAAAGATGTTTATACTATTGTTTTCTTTGAACGTAGTATAGGAGAGTTTCATAAGTATCCGGCAACATATGTACACTATTTCGAACAAAAATCAGATTCTGGTTTAAAAATGGATTTATTACAGAAATATTTTTTTATACCACTTGACATTTGCAGAGAAAGATTGCAATATAAGTCTATAGAAACTAAATTGGAGGCTTGGCTGACATTCTTAAGTGCGGATGAACCAGAACGAATCATTGAATTAATTGAGGAATATCCGGAGTTTAAGCCTTTGTATGAGCAGATATATGATATTTGCAGGAATGTTGACGGGGTGATGGCAATGTTTTCGAAAGAATTGTTAGAAATGGATAAAAATATGATCGAATGCATAATGGATGAAATGCAGGAGGATTTAGAGAAGAAAACAAAGAAAGTACAGGAGCTAAATCAAGAAATACTTGAAACCGAAGGCAAGCTGACAGAAACCGAAGGCAAGCTGACAGAGACCGAAGGCAAGCTGACAGAGACCGAAGGCAAGCTGACAGAAACCGAAGGCAAGCTGACAGAAACCGAAGGTAAATTGACAGAAACAAAGAGTGAATTGGTAGAAACAAAAACGAAATTAACAGACACACAACATGAATTGTCTGAAGTACAGGAAAAATTAGAAGAAAAAGAAAAGCAGTACCAGTTGGTTTTAGAAGAATTAAAATCCCTCAAGCAGAAGAATTAGTTTAGAATAATTTAACTTGAATTTCCAAGCATATTACTCTATGATATACAAGGATATATAACAGATAAAAATACAAAAATCTGTTGATTTTGATATAGAATGGAGAATAGAAATGTCTAATTATGGTACGTTTGGAGAAAATAATCCGGTTTGGAAAGCAATCAGCCGATTTGCGGATATGATGCTTTTGGGGATTTTGTTTATTATTACATGTATTCCAATTGTTACGATAGGTGCATCCATATGTGCGTTTTACTACACGGCAATGGATTCGTTACGAAAGGAAGACGGTTATATTTTCAAGCGTTATTTCTCAAGCTTTGCCAGAAATTTTAAGAAGGGCACATTAATCTGGTTGATAATGTTGGGCTTGGGAGCTATCTGCGGTTTGAATATAATTTGCTGGTTGACGAATGCACAAATGAAAATTGCACTTCCAATGTTAATTGTGAGTGGAATTCTGACTGTGATTTGGTTGATGACGTTTATGTTTGTATTTCCACTTCAAACCCGATTTGAAAATACAATTGGCAAAACGATTCAAAATGCCTTTTTGTTGGCAATTAGTCACCTTCCATTTACGGTAGCTACAATTGTTTTGTTCTTTGGTGTGGTATATGTGTGCTCCATCTCCTGGTTGGCGATAACTGCTATGGTGTTATTTGGTACAGGAGTGATAGGGTATCTTCTGGTATATAACTTTGAACGACTATTCAAAAAAAGTGGATATATTGCAGAAGATGACGGTAAGGTTCAGAATGATGATTATGATTTTGATGTAGAAGTTGATTTTGATGAGCTGTACGATCGTAATTCAGAATCGGAAGTTGTTTTGGAATCAGAAAGAGACATGGAATCGGAAAATGACGAGGAATCGGAAAATGACGTGGAAATGAAAGACGAAGAAACAAAAGTTGATTCCGAAATGTAAAATAGAAAATAGAATCAGAAATGAACAAGGTATCCAATGGCGGAAGTATTCGTTAGGGATACCTTATCTTTTCGTTGATATTTTAAAATAAATACAGTATAATTTTAACGGTATGTCTAATTATATAAAGCGGGAGATGAATAATCATGAATAAGAAACCCTTTGTGACAAAGGAACAATTAGTAGAAATTGTAAAGCAGTATCCTACACCTTTCCATTTATATGATGAAAAGGGGATTCGGGAAAATGCCCGAAAATTAAAGCAGGCGTTTGCATGGAATCCGGGATTTAAAGAATATTTTGCAGTTAAGGCAACTCCAAATCCTACAATTTTACGGATTTTGAAGGAGGAAGGCTGTGGTACAGACTGCTCTTCCTTAACGGAATTGATGATGTCGGAACGCTTAGGTTTTCATGGAGATGAAATTATGTTTTCTTCCAATGATACACCGGCGGAGGAATTCGTAAAGGCAAGAGAATTAGATGCAACCATTAATTTGGATGATATTACACATATTGATTTTCTAAAGGAGCATGCTGGAATTCCTAAAAAGATTAGTTGCCGCTTTAATCCGGGAGGAGTCTTTGAATTAGGGACGGATATTATGGATAATCCGGGAGATGCCAAATATGGTATGACAAAACCACAATTGATGGAAGCCTATACCAGATTAAAGGAATTGGGTGTTGAAACCTTTGGTATGCATGCATTTTTAGCCAGCAATACAGTGACTAATGAATACTATCCAACATTGGCGAAAATTCTTTTTGAATTAGCAGTTGAAATTAAGGAACAGACGGGTGTTCAACTAAGCTTTATCAATTTGTCCGGAGGCGTTGGAATTCCATATACACCGGATAAGGAGCCAAATGATATTCTGGCAATTGGTGAAGGTGTTCACAAGGTATATGATGAAGTTTTGGTTCCTGCCGGCATGGGAGATGTGAAGATATTTACCGAGCTTGGACGTTTTATGCTGGCTCCATATGGACATCTGGTGGTAAAAGCAATTCACGAAAAACACACATATAAGGAGTATATTGGTGTAGATGCTTGTGCAGTGAATCTCATGCGCCCGGCTATGTATGGTGCATATCATCACATTACAGTTATGGGAAAAGAAAATGAGCCATGCGACCATGTATACGATATTACCGGTTCCTTATGCGAGAACAATGACAAGTTTGCAGTAGACCGGAAGCTTCCAAAGATTGACATGGGTGATTTGCTTGTGATTCACGATACAGGAGCTCATGGCTTTGCAATGGGATATAATTATAATGGCAAGTTGAAATCAGCAGAAATATTGCTGCAGGAGGATGGCACAGCAAAAATGATTCGTCGTGCTGAAACACCGGAAGATTATTTTGCAACACTGGAAGGATTCTGGGAATAATAGGAGGTAAGAATATGTCTAATCCAATTGTAACAATCACAATGGAAAATGGTGATGTAATGAAAGCGGAATTATATCCGGATATTGCACCGATTTCTGTTAACAATTTTATTTCATTAATTAAGAAAGGTTATTATGATGGGCTGATTTTCCATCGTGTTATCAGTGGCTTTATGATTCAGGGCGGCTGCCCGGAAGGAACCGGTATGGGTGGTCCGGGATATAGCATCAAGGGTGAGTTTGCTATGAACGGTATGCCAAATGATTTGAAACATACCGAGGGTGTATTATCTATGGCACGTGCCATGAATCCTAACTCCGGCGGTTCCCAGTTCTTTATTATGCATAAAACTTCTCCACATCTGGATGGCTCTTATGCAGCATTTGGTAAGATTATTGAAGGAATGGATGTAGTAAATAAAATTGCAGAAACCCGTACCGATTATAACGACCGTCCGTTAGAAGATCAGAGAATGAAAACGGTAACAGTAGAAACCTTCGGTGTGGATTATCCGGAACCGGAAAAAATGTAGCAGTCACAGAGTAATGTAATTATTGCAATAGTTTGTAAAGGTGGTACGAATGAAGAATCCAAAACCATTAATTATAATATCCGTAATCCTGATTATTATTTTGGCGAGTCTGATTTATGGATATAGTCAATATAAAATTTATCAAGATGAATATCAGGGAACTGAATCCACACAGGGTGAGGATGTGGTAGTTGTGATTCCGGAAGGAGCAACAACCAAGCAGATTGCACAGATTTTAAAGGAGAATGGATTGATTCAATATCCGTCTGCATTTGTAAAACGGGTAAAAGAATCAGAATATCGTGGTGTTTTACAGCCGGGCGAATTTACCTTGAATACAGGAATGAATACCTGGGAAATGATAGAGATTCTGGGTTATGTGGCACCAACCAGAACAGTCATGGCAACCTTAACAATACCGGAAGGATTTTCTGTTGAGCAGATTGCGGCAAGAGTAGAAGAGCAAGGTTTGTTCACAGAGGAAGAATTTTTAGATGCAGTACAGGAAAACACCTATAATTATGACATCTTGAATAGCATTCCGGATGGTATCACTGTGAACTATCGGTTACAGGGATTCTTATTCCCAGCCACATATGATATCTATGAAGACACGACTGCACATGATTTGGTTGATATGATGTTGCAGAAGTTTGACCAGGTGTACAACGAACAAATGCGGGCACAGGCAGAGGCTATGAACTATACAGCTTTTGAAGTGGTGAACAGAGCTGCAATAGTAGAACGAGAAGCAAAAATAGATGAAGAACGTCCGATGATTGCCGGAGTAATTAATAACCGATTAGAACAGGGAATGATGCTCCAGATGTGTCCTACTGTTTTGTACCCGATTACCAATGGTATTTATGATAAGAGTGAAGTGACTTATGATGATTTGGAAGTGGAATCACCATATAACACTTATAAGAATACTGGCCTCCCGGTTGGACCTATCTGTAATCCGGGCGAGGTCTCCTTAAATGCAGTATTGTATCCTGCGGAGCATAATTATCTATATTATCATGTAGATAATGAAGAAACCGGTAGCCATATTTTTACGGAAACCTATGAAGAACATGTGAATACACAGTAATTAAACTACAAAAGCGTTTGCCTACAATTTATGCAAGCAAACGCTTTTTTCTTATCCCTCTACATGAATGTGTTTTCCGTCTTCTTTTACCAGTAATCCTTCTATATGTTCATAGGTATCCAGTGAGTAGGAAGAAAATCGATTGCCATCCACCAGATAAAAATAGTCATCAATATATAAGCCGCGAATGTTATAAAAATCCATACCATATTCTGTGGTGCCTTGAGAGAAGATAAGGTCGTCTGAGAGAATGCAGGTGAATTCTTCGTGGAAACCTTCTTCCGATGTGTAAGAATAAATAACATAGGCTTCTTTGTATTCATAATTTCTGTTATTATAACATTCTGTGTAAAATCCAATCAGATTTCGTTCCGGATCAATCATCAGGGCTTTATGATTGTATTGTGCGGTCGAATAGTAAACATCAGGTATCACTGTTTTGTCCAGCTCTGTAATATTATATGGGTCAGATATATCGAACATGGATAACTTCAGTCCCATAAATACTCCGGTAGAAGGGTCGATTTCTTCTCCCAATCCGAATAGTAAATCCTCAGAATAAAAATGCAGGTAGTTAGAAAAACCGGGTATCTTAAGGGCATCCATAATCTGTGGATGTTCCGGGTCTGATAAATCCACGGAAAATAATGGGTCCGTTTCCCGATAGGTGACAAAATATCCGGTTTCACCCATGAAACGTACGGAGTAGATGCGTTCTTCCGGTGCTAAGTTATCAATATAACCTACAATGTCCATATCGGAGTTCATAATGTACAAAGCATTGGTCTGTAGGTTGCTTTCAGAAGCCTTTGCCACATCATCGACAGCCTCACCGTCGATGACACCACCATAAAGTGCATAATTATTGATTGGAGGAATGGTGACAGCAATTCTTAAATAGCCCTCATACTCATCCATAGAGAACTGATTTAACAGATAACCGTCAATTTTAACACTTCCTTCCGGCTGAATACTGCCTTCGTTGTAATGGAACTTTAATATCTCGGTTTGCGGAGTTCCTTTGCTGAACCAGGAATATTGGGCAAAATAAATATTTTCGCTGCTGACATAATAGGTGCCCCCACCGGACAAAACTGCTTTGGAACTAATGAATTGGTCTGGCTGTGCAATGGATATTCCTGTCATAACCTGATAAGAGGAAGACTCCGGGCATTCCGGCAGGAATATGTCCTCGCAGCGTAAAGGCTGTTCATCTATATATGGTACATACATATTGTATTCCTCGTAATCGACCGGATGATAAGCATATTTTTCGGAGAAGGTATACAGATATCCGTTTGTCAAACGAGAGGTGTTATAACTTCCGTCCTGAACCAGAGAAGCAAGAAGCTTCGGCTGTTCTGGATTACTGACATCGTAAGTCAGAATGTAGGTGGCATTATAATAGGAAACCCCACATGCTATGGAAGCCACTTCTCCAATTATATCTTCATCTGCCGAATTCGCAAGTGCTTGTTGAGATGGTTGTCTGCCATCGCAAAGTAAGATTAGCTTGTTGTTCAGAATATACATTTCCTGAATTATAAAATCATCACATGAAATATCTGAAGCAATCTGTTCTGCGGAAATGACACTACAGGCAGATAGGTTTCCGTTGTCTGCTTTGGCAATTGCAACTGCATTTGTGATATAATCCCGTTGTTGGTAGCAGGAATAAATATAAACACCATCTGTTTTTACAATATCCGCTTCGGCTACCTGATCCACTTGGGAATTAGTATCATAATATTCTTGTTCTGAACGGTTGTTATTACTGCTGGAGCCGTTGGTAGTTGTACTGTCAAGGTCCATAGCATTCTCTGCTGAACTCTGTATCAGTTCGTCGTCAGTAGCATATTTGATTTCCTCATCAATCTGGCAGATTAGGTTGTATAGCTCCTGGTAGCTGGCTGGTGACTGAATGTTAGTTAGATTCTTGGTGGTCTCGGTGTAGGCTTCTTCCTTAACGGTATTTTCCATTGCAGAATCGGCTTGTTGTATATCGGAGCTGTTTTCCATCTTGCGAGTACCCGTATTGATAACCCACACAGCAGAAGTTATAATGCCCAATAATAGGAAACCTGCTGCGGCGTTCAGCCATGGGTGCTGATACCATTTTTTGTGTTGGGATGAATTCTTTAATTGTTCTTTTATGTGCTCTGGTGAAAGGGCTTCCGGGATAGGGGTTGAATCTGTCTTTTCCCGCAGCCACTGATTAAAATCCTGTTCGTTCATTTTGAACAGCCTCCTTTCAAACTGGATGTAATTCTGTTTCCATCTTATCCATTGCCCTGCTTTTGACAGAACGAAGAGTTCCTGATTTCATGTGCATCAAACTGGCAGCTTCTTCGTTACTGTAGCCGGCAAATACAGTGAGAGACAGGATTAGACGTTCATTTGCGTTTAATTTTGCAAATGCATTGCGAACATCTTGTATCTCTGCATAATTTCTATCCGGCATATGGATATCGGTATCTAATTCCAACGTGCGTTGGGTATAGCTTTTAAGCATCATTTTACATTTATTGGTTAATATTTTGAAAATCCATGGACGAAAGGCGGCGGTCTTGCGAAGCTTATGTATGGATGTAAATGCATCAGCCACAGTATCACTGACTACATCCTCAGCATCCTCCGGATTTCCCAGCGTATAAAGAGCAAAACGGTATAAATCTTTATATACGGTCCGGTATAGTTCGGCAAAAGCCTCTGTATCTTGATGGCAGGCGCGCTGAACCAATAACTCTTCTTGTGTGTCCATTTGGTCACCCCTCTCTGAAATGCATTTCTAATCTAATAGTGTTATAAACTACAAAAAGTGTTGCATGAAAAACAAAAAAGTGCAAGAAAAAAATCGGTAGATATTATACATAATGGATGTGTAAAAGAATAGATGGTACATATATATAATCGATGTAAAATATATGAAAAAATGGTAAAAAATGTTGACATTTACAAATTGGTAACATATGATGGAAATAGTGACGTATACTCATTTGGAGGAAGAAATATAAGAAAAAAGTGGGAGGTAGAACGATGAAAGCAGAATTACTGAAGCATTCCCTTCGGGATAACAGAGCAGTTTTGGAGTATCAGATTCAAGATGGAGAAATGATGGATGGCCTGGTATTGAAGCAGTGCAAAGAAGGCAAGATTCCCGGCGTTTTGCTAATGGGTGCAGCATATGAAAATGGACATAATTATATGTATGCATACATAGATAAGAAAGAGACTCTGGCAGAACAATTGAAGGATGTTGTAACAGAGGAACTGATTCTGAATTCATTTGAAAATATAGTAAGTACGTTGGTTCGTATGGAGGAGCAGGAAATTAATCTGGCATACGCAGTAATGAATGTAGAATGCATCTATATGGATGCTGAAGCAAAGAAGGCAAGAATCATCTGTATGCCGGGTAAGAAGGCGACAATGGAAGAGGATGAACTGCCAAACTTCTTCCGTAATATATTGGCAAATGCAGTTTATTTGAATAGTGATGATGGAAATTATGTTGCAAAGCTGCTGACAGCAGTTAACAGCGAATTTGAATTGAAATCGTTCTTGCGTTTGATTCATGGGTTAATGAGGGATGCAGGTATCGAAATTGTTGAAGAGAAAATAGAGGAACCGGTAGTAGCAGAACCGGTAGCTCCAGCAGCTCCGGTCGTAGAACCGGTGGTAGCAGAGCCGGTAACCCCAGTAGCTCCGGTCGTAGAACCGGTGGTAGCAGAACCGGTAGTTCCAGTAGCTCCGGTCGTAGAACCGGTGGTAGCAGAACCGGCAACCCCGGCTACACCAGTAATGGGTGTGATACCGGAGGATGATATAGAGTTTGAACCAATGCCGGAGGAAATGAATGCTAAAATCGAGCGAATGAATGAAGCAACATCTGCAGTGCAACCAACACCGGTAGAGCCACAGCCGGTACAGCCAACGGCACCAGTGCCACCGGTACAGCCTGTAGAGCCGCAGCCGGTACAGCCAACGGCGCCAGTACCACCGATACAGCCGGTACAGCCAACAGCACCAGTGAATCCACAACCTCGAATCACACCACAGGATGCAGGCTTGCAACAAACAAAAGTACCAAATCCTCATTTGGTTCGGGTGAAGACCGGAGAAAATATTCCTTTGACAGATGAGGAGTTCGTAATTGGAAAGTCAGTCAATGGAGTGAATTATACCGTGGCGGATAATTCAGCGGTTAGCCGTGTTCATTGTACAATTATTAAGCGAAATGGTGCATATTATGTCAGAGATGAAAGATCTACGAATTGTACTTATGTGAATGGAGAACAGGTGACACCGGGAACAGAAAAGTTATTGTTGAACAACTGTAAAATATTCTTGGGAGATGAAGAATTCATTTATAGTTTGTGGTAGACAGGAACCAACCAAAGGAGAGAGCAAATGAACTATTTTGTAGCATATAATACGGATGTGGGTTTGAGAAAACACACCAATCAGGATTCCATTGCAATTAAAATGCTTGATACACCAAAAGGAAGGGCAGTATTTGCTATTGTATGTGATGGGATGGGTGGATTGTCAGAAGGTGAATTGGCAAGTAAAGAGGTAATACATGCATTTTGTAATTGGTTTGATACTACATTTGCTACCATGGCAGCTACCGGAGCATTTGATTCTAATACGGTAATTAATGACTGGAAAGCATTGGCTTTGGAGGAAAATACAAAGCTTGGAAAGTATGGAATTCAGAATAATGCAGGATTGGGTACTACCTTGTCAGCGTTGTTATTATATCAAAATCAGTATTTGATTATACATGTAGGAGACAGCCGCATCTATGAATTGACGGATTCAGAAGTACGGCAAATGACAGAGGATCAGTCTGTTGTTGCCAGAGAGGTGGCATTGGGACGTTTGACACCGGAGGAAGCGTTGCGTGATCCAAGAAGAAGTATTCTGTTACAATGTATAGGAGCATCACCAGTAGTAGAACCTGCATTTTATCAGGGCACTGCTGCACCAAACACCGCATATTTAATCTGCTCGGATGGTTTCTGCCATGAAATCAGCAAGCAGGAGATGCTAGAACAGTTGGGACCGCAAGCATGTGTGAATCCAACTGTAATGCGTCAGAATTGTATTTATTTAACAGATTTAGTGAAGCAAAGAAAAGAGCAGGATAATATTTCCATGGTTCTGTTGAAATCATATTAAATCAGGGAGAATAAAATGACAGATAAGGGTACAGTACTAGACGGAAAATACGAAATATTGAAGGAAATCGGCAGAGGCGGTATGTCTGTAGTTTATGTGGCTATGGATTTACGCCTGAATAAGCAGTGGGCGATTAAAGAGATTAAGGATGATGGTTCCAAGGATACCCAGACTCTTTTGAAGGGTTTAGAGAGAGAAGCAAATATTCTGAAAAAGGTAGACCATCCGGTATTGCCTCGAATCGTTGACATTATTCAAAAGGATAACAAGGTTTATGTTGTCATGGATTATGTGGAAGGTCGCCCAATTAGTGAGATTTTGAAAGAAGAGGGGGCACAACCACAGGAAAAGGTGATTGAGTGGGCAAAGCAATTAAGTAGTGCTTTGGATTACCTTCATTCCATGGATCCGCCTATTATTTATCGTGATATGAAGCCGTCCAATGTCATGTTGAAGCCGGATGGAAATGTGAAGCTGATTGACTTCGGTACTGCAAAAGAATATAAGATTGAAAATAATGCTGATACGACAGCTCTTGGAACCAGAGGTTATGCGGCTCCGGAGCAGTTCGGTGATGCACAGGGACGAGGAATCTATAATACAGATGCCAGAACGGATATTTACTGTCTTGGAGCAACTTTGTATCATATTGTCACAGGAATGAATCCTTGTGAACCTCCGTATGAGATTAAGCCGATTCGTCAATGGAATCCGGCATTGTCCAGTGGTTTGGAAAAGATTCTGGTGAAATGTACCCAACCGAATCCCAATGACAGATATCAATCATGTTCGGAATTGTTATATGCCTTAGACCACTATGATGAGTTGGACGAGCAGTTTAAGAAACAGTCCAAAAAGAAATTTGGAATGTTTGTGGCAGCTGCCGCAATGACATTGGTTTTTACCGGTATATCTTTGATGGGATTTGCCGGACAGCGCAATCTGATTAACCAGAATTATATGAATATTATCAGCGTTGGCGACGACTACCGTTACGCAGGAAATTATGAGCAGGCGATTCTGGAATATCAGGATGCTATACAGGTGAGTCCAAAGAATGAAGAAGCGTACATTAAGATTCTGAATGTTTATGTAAATAATCTGAATGATCCGGAAAAAGGTTTGGAAACCATCGCTTCTTACATCAACAGCAGCAAGAACCTTTCAAAAAATAACCGTTTGTTATATCAGATGGGACTTACATATTTTGATTTGCAAAGTTACGATGCATCTTTGAAGTATTTTCGTATGATTGATGAGAGATCGGATGAATATGGAGAAAATGCACAGCATTATATTGCCATGGCAATGATTATGTCAGAACCAAATCCGAATTATCAGGAGTTGGCTACAGATTTGGCAGAATTCGAATCCAATAATGCAGGAATGGCAATCAGCGAAGCGAAATTTATGAATTATAAGATTCTGGGAATGGTGTATACCAGAAATATTGGGAATATCGAGGGTGCAGATGAATCGGCAGTACGGGTATTGACGGCTGCCATTACAGATTTGAATAAAAATGGCACATCGATTAGTAATAGTTCTAATTACTATTACTACTATAATTTATATCTGATTAGCGCCTATCAAAGTTTGGCGGCAAATGCAGATGAAACACAGCAGAATGCAGAGATGTATTATTATGAAGCGTTGACCTGTTGTGACAACGTACTTTCACAGATTGATAAGGAAGAGAATCCTACCATATATGAAGATGTACTCATTGATAAGGCGGAAATCTACAGTGCGTTGGGTGAAACGGATGAGGCAGTTGCCATGTATCAGGAAGCAGAAAGTCTTATGGGAGCTTCCGGTCAGGCCGTTTATGTCAGCCATTTGAGGTTCTTGTATAATCAGTACAAGGCTAAGAATCCGGATGTATCTTCCTGGGATGCACCGGACATTCTGGAGGTTTATAATGCAGGAAGCCAGATACCCGGAATTAGTGATAATTTTGAATGGAAGGCTTTGACCAACAGTCTTCAGCCATTTTTAAATCGTTCCCCTCAGGATGAGTCAGGAAATGAGGGAGATGCCACAGAGGAATCCCAAGGAGGTTCCGGTGGACCGGTAGAAGGCGAGACGCTGATAGATACGAATACAGATACACAAGACAGCAGTGAAGATGCAACAAAGGAGGAATAACAGATGGCTACAGTATTTACCATAATGGCTTACGGCGGTATGGCACTGGCTGTCATCTGCCTTGTATTTGCAATCATATTATTTGTAAAATGGGACATTCCGAAGGTGTTCGGTGATATATCCGGACGAACGGAAAAGAAGACCATAGAGAAAATTCGAAAAGAAGGATATGAAGCTAATGCTTCCAAGCAGACTTCCATTAAAGCATCGACGGATACCGGAAAAATTAGGGTACGGCAAACCAATACGGATGCATTGATTGGAGGACGAAACGGAGCCTCTGGAAAGATAGCGGGAAGAAGCAATGGCACTACAGAAGTAAATAAAAATATCAATCGGGAATCAGCGGCAACAAAGGAAGATGTCACGAATACCGTTTTCCATGTATACCAGTCGGAGGAATTCAATCCGGAAGAGGAAACTACCGTATTGAATCAGGCTGCTCCGAATGAGGAAGAAACGACAGTGTTAAGCCAGGCATCGGAGGAAGAGGAAACATCAGTACTGAGTCAGACGCCGGAGGAAGAAGAAACATCAGTACTGAGTCAGCCACCGGAGGAAGAGGAAACATCAGTACTGAGTCAGTCGCCGGAGGAAGAGGAAACAACGGTACTAAGTCAGACGCCGAAAGAAGAGGAAGCATCGGTATTGAACCAAACTTCGGAAGAAGAAGGAACAACCGTATTAAGTAATAAAACAAAAGATACTGGAGGAGAAGATATGCATCCGTCAGAAGAATCAACAACCATATTGGCAGAAAGCAATGTTGCCGGCGTAATACAATTGCCAAATGAAATATTTACCCAGCCGGGAACCGTAGCAAAGGTATTAGACTTTATAATAACCCATACAGATGATGAGATTTCGTAAGGGAGGAGAGACGAGATGAAGATGAAACTAAAACAAAGTATAAAAAGCATAATGGCCTTTGGTATGGCACTGATGATGACACTGATGCCAATTGGGAATGTGTTGCCGGAGGTGAGCGTGTATGCGGCAGGTGCAACTGTTACAATAACGGCTGATGAATATATTACTGGATTGAGTTTGCAGCCTTCTTCAGGAGATGCTATTGTGGGAATTCCTGGAGAATATTATAAATTTGCATTTTCAAGTGTAAGTGCGGGTACATATGCAATTCAACCGACCTTTAGAGAGGGTATAAGTGATACAAAATTTGGCGTTTCTGAAACCAGTATTATGGTTGGAGATATTGATATTTCAGAAACTATTTATACAGTTGTAAAATCCGATACATCTTTTTCCGTCACTACAGGTGATTCAACTATAAAAAATGTGGATGGAGCCACTAAAGACGGATCAAATTACAAAATTAGTGCAGACACAAATGCAAATACAGAGGTTAAAATTAAAGTAGAATTGGATAAGTCTAAACAGATAGATACTGTGACCCCATCTGCTATGCCAGTGTATTCGTTCGAAAGTGGAAAGCGATATGCAACCATTACAATAAAGGCTTCCGATATTGTTAAGATGGTATCTGACGAGGTGCCAACACCCGCAGTGGTAATAACAACAAAGGATGTTGATTCATATAGCGTTGTAGCAACGAATACAACCGTAACAATACCTGATGATGCATTTTGTAAAAAAGACGGTACTAATTTTTATAAGCCATTGTCAGATGCTGAAAATTTCTCTTTGACAATAACACCGGTTACGAATTATGAACTAACAACATTTACGGTAGGTGGAACAGATTATTTGAGTACAGCTACAGGAGGAACATTTGTGATTAATAGTACCAATGCGGGTAGGGTTGTAGCAGAATCGTCAAATTTACCTACGCCGAATGGAACTTTTTCAACTTTCAATCCATACTATGGAAAAAGTGATTCTGTAGCAGTGACATATACAATTCCAACGTCAAATATTCCAACAGGCTGTACAGTGCAAATGGCGGTAAAGAACAATAATGATGCACTAGAAGAAGCGGATTGGAATAATGCGTACGGAACAGTTGAGGGGACGAATATGATATTCACCAAGACTGTAGGATATGATACAAATATAGGAATTAAGAAGGTATATGTTAGATACAAGAAAAATTCAATTGTATCAGAAAGTGTAAGTTCTAATGAAATAAAATTTGATTATACAGCACCTAGTGATGACAGTGCAGTGCTGTTGATTAATGGTGATGCCCAAGGAACTTTGGATTATACTGTTAATAAAAAACAGGATGATGAGAATCAGGTGAAGATTCGAATAACTGCAAGAGATAATGAGAGCGGATTAAAGGAATTGCATTATTCATTTGACAATATAAATTGGAATACGGAAAGCTTTTTAGGTAATACATGTGATATTTTATACAAATTTGAGAATAAGAGTGATAAAATTTATTATTATATATCCGATAACGTGGGAAACGAGACAAATGGTAGCCAATATATAGATATTAGTAATATTAAGTTCGATTTATTAGCTCCGACGTTTGATGTAGACTACTATGTACTAGACGGAACACCAACTGGAACTGCGATTCAAGAGTCAGAACTTGCAAATTGGCAGACAAAGAGCATTAAGGTTATAGTGACACCGAATGAGGCAACAGCACCAGCTGGTGAAACTGAATCTGGATTGGCGACTAATCCGGTAGCAGTTACCTATGAGGATGGAACACCTATTTCCGTAACATCAAATGGCGGAAAGTATGAATTTACGTTAAGTGACAGCAAGGAAAATAAGTTTAAAATCGCAGTTTCTGATAATGCAGGAAATATCTTTGTATCGGATATAAAAACAGTTAAGATAGACACTGTTGGATTGAGCGGTATTAAGTTGACAGTAGGTGGTTGGGATACGCCTACAGCATTTTATGGAAACGTTGAGGTAAAGGTAAGTGTGGACCAGTCGGTTTCCGGATTAAAGAAAGTAGATTTCATCTTCCATGACAATGCCAGTGGATATGAAGCGATTAAAACGATTGATGCGGCTTCAAATGTTGCAACATGTGCATTTCCGATTGAAGAATTTTCGAATGGATTTGATGGATATGTGAAGGCAGTTTGTTATGACGACACAGGTGTCTCAATCTTCCCCCATGTTCAGAATAAGGATATTAGTCCAATCCAATATAGTAAGAATGCAGCAATAATTACCTTAAATGCAAATCAGGAGTGGACCAATCAGAATGTTCCGGTATCATTTGTGGTTGAAAATCAGAAAACCTCAATCGCAAAGATTATTTATTATGTAGATGGTGTTGAAAAAGAAACGATTACTGCTTTTGAAGATCCGCATAAGTATTCGTTTACTTTTGATGTAGACAAAGTATCATCTTCACCTGCAGGAACAGAGGTGGTTGTGAAGGTAATCAATAACGCTGGCCTTGAAACAAGAAATAATATTTATGTCTTCATTGATAAGCAGTCACCAACCGTTACCCTGGGTGGTGTAACAGAGGGAACTACTTATAATTCCGCCCGTTCCCTGCAGATTACTACCAATGATAACATTTGGCAGAAGCTGCAACCGGTAAGTGTCACAGCGACAAAAACCATTGATGGAAACACAACCAATATTGATTTGGGTTCTTATACCGTAGATTCTGCAAATCATGTTATGAGTAAAGCATTTTCTGAAGACGGTATTTACAATGTTACGGTTAAGGCGGTAGATGCAGCCGGTAATACGGATACAAAGACCATTTCATTTACGATTGATAGAACAGCTCCGGTTATCAGTATGTCCGGTGTAAAGGAAGGTGCATATAGCAGTAATCCGGTTACGGTTACCTTCCAGTCTGTTGAATCGTTCTTTGATACAAATAATGTAAAGATTACGGTTGAAAGAAAAATTGAAGGTTCTACCTATGAAAGAACTCTTACATTTAATAACACAGGGAAGACTTCTAACTTGGCAAACACATTTACAGAGGATGGTGATTATACCATTACAATGACGGCCGTTGACCGGGCAGGTAATGAAGCAACCCCTCAGACCCTATCCTTTACTGTTGACTGTACCGCACCGTCAGTAACATTGACAGGAACCAAGGATTATTTTGTAACAAATCAGCCTGTAACATTGGATTTCTTAGTAAAAGAAGCTTACTTTGAAACCAATCAGGTACAGATTCGAGGCAGTCGGAGACTGGCAAATGGAAAAACAGAAGCGATAAATATCAGTGGATGGAGTAATACCGGAATCAGCAGTTCCTTATCCAATGAATTTATGGAAGACGGTTACTACACAATTACCATTTCAGCAACGGATAAGGCAGGAAATAATAAGCAACAGACCATTCACTTTACCATTGATACGGAAGCACCTGTTATCGGTGATTTAAGCCAATATGATGGAAAGTATTTGTCCAGCTTCGAATTGAAGGAAAGTCTGGAGGATTTGATTTCCGAACTTTCCGTACCAACAGTTAAAATGACATTAAATGGAGAAGCATATGATGGACATGAGATTACAGAGGACGGAAAGTATACCTTAGTAATCGAAGTAGTAGATGAAGTTGGCTTGAGTTCAACAAAGAGCGTTGAGTTCGTAATTGATAAGACTGCACCTAAGATTATTTTCGCAGGCGTAGAGGACAAGAAGACTTACACAGAAGCAGTAAGATTAAATCTTTCTCTGGAAAATGAGAATGATACAATTGTTGAAATTCTGATAAACGGAGAGCCATACGAATTGACAGAAGGTCAGTCTTCTTATGATATAAGCTTTGATACCTTCGGTGACTATGAGGTTGTGGTACTTACCATAGATGAAGCCGGCAATGATAATAGCCAGACCATTCAATTCACCTATGCAGAACATAAGAATATGGCATTCTTGTGGATAGTGATTGGAGCTGTAGTAGTTGCTGCAGGATTGGTAATATTCCTGGTAGTAAAATCTAAGAAGAAACAGTAATTTATAGTAACAACATATAAGTGTGTAGAAAGCCATATGAGGGTTGTGAAAGGAATCTTCATATGGCTTTTCTTGTCTATTTCGATAAATTCTGGTAGGTCTGCCGATTTTAAACGGGCTTGACTGTGGAACAGGTTAAGGATTTGCTCTAAAAGATATTTCATTTAGTTTCGGATGAAAAAAAGCACCAACAAGTAGAAACTACTTGATTTTATTGGTACTTAGGGGTAGTATTAAACAGATAAGGTGAAATTCAAGAATTCTACAACGAAGGGAATTCTTACCATACATTTAGGAGGAACAAATATGCAGAAGGAATTGGAAAAAAACTATAATCCTCAAGAAATTGAAGGACGTTTATACAATAAATGGCTGGAGAAGAAGTATTTTCATGCGGAGGTAGACCGCAGTAAAAAGCCATTTACCATTGTAATGCCACCACCAAATATTACCGGTCAGCTTCATATGGGACATGCGCTGGATAATACTATGCAGGATATTTTAATTCGGTTTAAGCGTATGCAGGGATATAATGCATTGTGGCAACCGGGAACCGACCATGCAGCTATTGCAACAGAAGTAAAGATTATTGAATCCTTAAAGCAGCAGGGGATTGAAAAGGATGACTTAGGCAGAGAGGGATTCTTAGAGAAGGCTTGGGAATGGAAGGCAGAATATGGCGGAAGAATTGTAAATCAGTTAAAGAGGTTAGGTGTATCTGCGGACTGGGACAGAGAACGGTTTACCATGGACGAAGGAAACAATAAAGCGGTAACTGAGGTATTCTGTAATTTATATGAAAAGGGATACATTTATAAAGGCTCACGTATCGGTAACTGGTGTCCGGTTTGTCAGACGTCTATTTCTGATGCAGAGGTTATCCATGAGGAACAGGAAGGTCATTTCTGGCACATTAAATACCCAATTGCAGGTGAAGAAGGAAAGTTTGTTGAGATTGCAACCACACGTCCGGAGACTTTGTTAGGTGATAGCGCCGTGGCTGTACATCCGGAGGATGAGAGATATCAAGACATTATTGGTAAGATGGTAATCCTTCCGATTATAAATAAGGAAATTCCGGTTATTGCCGATTCCTATGTGGATAAAGAATTTGGTACCGGTGTTGTTAAGATTACACCGGCTCATGACCCAAATGATTTTGAGGTAGGGAAACGTCATAATTTACCGGAAATTAATATAATGAATGATAATGCCACCATTAATGCAAATGGCGGAAAATATGCAGGTATGGACCGTTATGAAGCAAGAAAAGCAATCGTAAAAGAATTGGACGAATTGGGATTATTGGTTAAGGTGGAACCTCATCTTCATAATGTTGGTATTCATGATCGTTGTAAGACAACGGTAGAACCATTGGTAAAGCCACAATGGTTTGTAAAAATGGATGAAATGGCAAAGCCGGCATTAGAGGCAGTAAAGAATGGGGAATTAAAATTAGTACCGGATCGTATGGATAAGACTTACTATAACTGGTTAGAGAATATCCGTGACTGGTGTATTTCCAGACAGTTATGGTGGGGACACCGAATTCCTGCATATTATTGTCAGGATTGCGGAGAGGTAACGGTAAGCCGGGAAGCGGCTTGTACCTGCCCAAAATGCGGAAGCAAGAATATGAAGCAGGATGAGGATACCTTGGATACTTGGTTTTCTTCTGCATTATGGCCATTCTCAACCTTGGGTTGGCCGGAGCAGACACCGGAATTAGAATATTTCTATCCGACTAATGTACTGGTAACCGGATATGACATTATTTTCTTCTGGGTTATCCGTATGGTATTTTCCGGCTTGGAACAGACCAAGCAACTGCCATTTGACCATGTATTGTTCCATGGTTTGGTACGGGACGATCAGGGACGAAAGATGAGCAAATCCCTTGGAAATGGTATTGACCCATTAGAGGTTATTGATAAATATGGTGCTGACGCTTTGCGTCTGACTTTGATTACCGGTAATGCACCTGGTAATGACATGCGATTTTACTGGGAACGTGTGGAGGCAAGCCGGAATTTTGCAAATAAGATTTGGAATGCTTCCCGTTTCATCATGATGAACATGGAAAAGGCAGATACGGAAGCAGTAGACTTAAGTAAACTGACACAGGCTGACCGTTGGATTCTTTCTAAGGTAAATGCACTGACGAAAGAAGTGACTGATAATTTAGAAAAGTACGAAATGGGTATTGCAGCCGATAAACTGAATAACTTTATTTGGGAAGAATTCTGCGACTGGTACATTGAAATGGTAAAACCTCGTTTGTGGAATGATGAGGATGAGACAAAGGCAGCAGCCATCTGGACATTAAAGACTGTATTGATTCAGTCTTTGAAATTGCTTCATCCATATATGCCATTTATTACAGAAGAAATCTTTTGTAACTTACAGGATGAGGAAGAATCCATTATGATTTCTAAGTGGCCGGAGTTCAAGGAAGAATGGAACTTTGCAGCTGATGAAGCAGCCGTTGATACCATTAAGGCAGCAGTACGTGGTATCCGTAATATTCGTACCGAAATGAATGTTGCACCAAGTAAGAAAGCAACTGTTTATGTAGTTTCGGAAAAGGCGGAAATTCGTAAGATATTCGAAGACAGTAAGGTGTTCTTTGCAACCTTAGGATATGCCAGCGAGGTATTCGTACAGGCTGACAAGTCAGGAATTGCGGAGGATGCAGTTTCTGTATTGATTCATGATGCCGCCATGTATATGCCATTTGCAGAATTGGTTGACGTTGAGAAGGAAATCGAACGTCTCACGAAAGAGCAGGGTAAGCTACAGGGTGAAATCAAGCGAGCTACCGGCATGTTGAATAATCCAAAGTTCGTAGAGAAGGCACCGGAAGCAAAGATTGCAGAGGAAAAAGCAAAGCTGGAAAAGTATACACAGATGTTGGCTCAGGTTGAGGAACGGTTGCAACAATTGAATTGATACCGGATTTTATTCCTGTATTAGGGTATTTGACTGCTGTTAATATGGTTGATTATTAAATTAGTCTGGTTGTAATGGATACAAGAAGAAATCACATAAAGATTGTATTGACATAGCCGAACGACGAAGATTATAATAAAGTTATGATAACTAAGTCGTTCGGCTTAATTTTTGGTTTTTTTCTTAAATATAGCCGAACGACTAATTTGGAGGTATTGATGAAGATATTAGATTCAAAGGATTTGGGGAAACGGATTCGAGAACGTAGAAAGGAATTACAATATACACAGGCATATTTATCTGAATTTACAGGTTTTAGTGTCAGTTTTATTTCTGATGTGGAAAATGGAAAACCGACAGTTGAATTTGAAAAAACATTAAGACTTATGCATGTTTTAGGATTGGATTTACTTGTGGAAGTGAGGGGATAATATGTCTGTAAAGTTGTCTGTATATATAGAAATGGACGGAAGTGATATTTACGTTGGAATGCTATCAGGGACGAATGCAGAGGATACGGTATTTTCATATGCAGATGAATATCTAAATAGAAAAAATTGTCAACCAATTTCGATTAGTTTACCATTAACAGAGCAATCATTTAGTGTGAAACAAACGAGGACATATTTTGAAGGACTTCTCCCGGAAGGCTTTACAAGAAAATGTGTTGCAAAGTATTTGCAGGCAGATGAAAAGGATTATTTGTCTATTTTGTCTGTTTTGGGTAGTGAATGTTTGGGTGCAATTAAGATTATACCTGAAGCTAAATCAAGTAATCAGGTAGGTTACACACGATTGACGGAACAGGAAGTGAGGTGCTTGGCAGAGGAAGGGGTAACAGAATCCGTACAGCTTGTTACAAAAGCACACCTGTCACTGACTGGTGCATCAGGAAAGGTTGGTTTATATTATGATCAGAAAAAGGTACAGTGGTATCTGCCGGTTGGGACTGCTTCAAGTACGCATATTGTTAAGCAGAGTCATGTCAGGCTCAAAAAAATTGTTGCAAATGAGCAACTTTGTTTATTGACAGCAAAAAAATTAGGCATTGATGTTCCGGAAAGTTTTATCTTTAAGACTGAATCATCAAGTGATGAAGCGGTACTATTTGTTACAAAACGTTATGATAGAATAATTGATGATGAATGTAAAAAACTAAATGGATTAAAAGTACCATTTCGTTTGCATCAAGAGGATTTTTCTCAGGCTTTGGGAATTCCGGCTGAGGATAAATATGAAAATAACGAACAGGGATATTTGCAACAGATGTTTGCACTGCTTCGAAAGTATTCCTTAGACCCAATTGCAGATCAGTTGAAACTGTGGGATATTGTGATTTTTAATTATCTAATAGGAAATACGGATAATCATATTAAGAACTTATCATTACTATATAGTAAGGATTTGAGAACGGTTTGTCTTGCACCTGCTTATGATATTATTAGTACGGTGATATATGAAAGTAGTTCCGAAAATATGTCTGTGTCAATTGGAGGACTCTATAATTTAAGAGAAATTAAGCGGGAAAACTTTGCCAAGGAAGCACAAAAGGTTGGTTTGGGAAAAGGTATAGCTATGAACCATTTTGATGAGATGGTATCGAACTTTGAATCTGCTCTTAACACTGCTACCAGAGAATTGGAAAAAGAGGGCGAATTATATGTGTCTGAGATTCAAAAGCAGATTTTACAAAATGGAGGAATAGCAAATTGCACTAAAGTGATAGGAGAAGACAAAGGATGGAACTAACACAATTTTTTAAGAGTATCATTGATGAAGACCCTTGTGCAGTGGTGATTTGTAACCTGGAGCATGAGATTATCTATATGAATCCGTCGGCAGGTGGACGGTATGCAAAACGTGGCGGGCTTGACTTAATTGGCAAAAATCTATTGGATTGCCATAATTCTCAATCGGTTGTTATGATAAATAAAGTGGTTGGATGGTTTAAAGAAAGTAAGGAACATAATCGTATGTATACCTTTTATAATGAAAAGGAAAATAAAGATGTGTATATGGTTGCACTTCGGGACGAACAGGGCGAACTGATTGGTTATTATGAGAAGCACGAGTATCGGAATAGAGAGCAGGGCGAACCATATGATTTTTGAGGTAAAAAGCAATAAACGGATAGAAGCATTATTTGCCGGCTGGCAGGAAACCTTAATTTGGTCCTGCTTGCAAAATATTATGGGACATTTATACGCAGATTCGGAGGAACACCCAAATTGTGCTATGGCTTTGCAGGGAGATTTTTGCTTGTTCACCGGAGAGCCCAATGAAGAACTGGTGGCTTACAAACCGGACTGGTGTCAGCAGAACTTCGTGATTATGGTTCCGGGGGATGAAAGTTGGGCAGCTTTGATTGAACAGGTATATGGCGACCGGGCAAAGAAGGTAGAGCGATATGCAATCAAAAAAGAACCGGGAGTGTTCGACAAAGAAAAATTACAGAAGATTGTGGAGGACTTACCGCCGGAATATGAACTTACCATGATGAATGAGACATTATTTTATGAATGTAAGAAAATCGACTGGTGCAGGGATTGGGTGTCGCTATATGCGGATTATGAAATGTATCAAAAATATGGCTTGGGAGTAGTTATCCTGAGGAATGGAGATATTGTGTCCGGGGCTTCCTCTTATTCCGGTTATCAGGGCGGTATTGAAATCCAAATTGATACCAAGGAGACTGAACGGAGAAAAGGTCTTGCCTATATCTGCGGAGCAAAGTTGATTCTGGAGTGTTTGGAACGTGGGTGGTATCCAAGCTGGGATGCACAGAACTTATGGTCAGTCGCTTTGGCAGAGAAGCTGGGGTATCATTTTGACCATGTATATCCGGCATATGAGATAAAGTGGTAAAAGGCATGATATAATAAAAAGTTGATATCACAGAGCAGTTCTTATATAATAAAAACCTTCCCTATCGGAAATACAGGGGAAGGTTTTTGTTATAGTTAAAGCAATGTATCAGAAAATAGGATAAGGTATAAGTGTGGAAATATAATTGGAATTTGGATAGAAATTTAAGATTCATTGACCATATATTTATGAGAGCGTTCTTAAGTAAAAATAGAAAGGGAGGAACAAGGTGAAAATTACAGAGGAGAATTATATTTCGCAATTGAAGAAAAAGAATGAACAAGCCCTTCGCTATTTCATAGAACATGATGGTTGGATTGTGAAGTCACTAATTTCCCAAAAGTTAAGTGGAGATGCACAGGCACAGGAAGAATGTATGAATGACGTGTTTCTTGCGATTTGGGAGAATGTAGAGCGATATGATTCTAAACGGGCGGCATTTACCACATGGGTAGCTGCGGTTACCAGATATCGATTATTGAACTACATGCGGGCAGAGAGACAAAAAATACTGTATGAAGATATAGAGGATTGCCATGTGATTGGGGAGCGGGACATACAGTTGCAGTTCGAACAGGAAGAGGAAATGGAATTCCGTCAGTTATTACAGAACCTTAGCTCTGTAGATCAGGAAATTTTTATGAGATTATTTTGGAACGAACAGGATTATGAACAAATCAGCAATGATTTAGGCATGCCCAGGTCAGCAATTTATAATCATGTTTCCCGGGGGAAAAGACAGTTGCGAAAACAGTTTAAGAAGGAGTGTGAACAGTATGAATAATATATATGATTATTGTAATGAGGCTTGCGAATTAGATGATAATCTTACAAGGGTGGATTTGTCTGATGATGAGAAGAAAAGAGTGTTGGAGTATATTACAAAACGGTCATCCAAGAATGGTAAACGAACAGGTTCAAAGTGGAGAGGCTGGGCAATTGCAGCTTCAATCCTAGGTGTTATGGCACTAGGTTCCGTATCAGTTCATGCATTTTCCGCTCATCAGGATATTCTGGAACGATTATTTGGTAATTCCGGAAAAGATGATATTGAAGCTGTAGTTCAGGATACAATCTCCCTTCCGGCAAGAGATTTTGTGGAGATTGACTTAGAGTGGGCTGAGTCGGTTTTGGGAGAGTCGATAAGTACAGAAAACTTGCAGATTGAGGTAGGAGAGCATCTTATTACGATTGAGGGATTCATCTATGATAGAAATGGAGGTGTAATGGTTTTCACTGTTGAGAAAGAGGGAGGAGTTACGATGTTTACGAATGAGTATCCCAATTGCAATGAGAAGTTTGGAATTGGGGGAACCGGAGAAGTCTTCTTTAGTGTGTATCTCAATGAGAATGAACCATATTTTATAGATGAAAGAGGTGGGAAGGTATCAGAGCATATCTGGCTTGATGAGAGCAGAAGTACAGATGAAAAATGGTATTGCTGTAGCTATATGGTGTTTGATGAATTAAATGATGTTGAAAATCCTGTTATTTACCTTGTGTATGCAGATTTGCCGGAGGAATTGCCGGAGGATGTAAGTGAGTATCATTTTGAAAAGTATCTATTAACTACGGCAAAACCATTGGATATAAAGCAATTCTATAATCAGGATGGTGAATGCTTAGAACTATCTGCAATAGACATTAAAGTGCCGAATATTGTGTCAGAAACGAGCGATACCATTATTTCTTCTGTGATAGTGAATTATGCGGATGGAACTTCTTATACGATATTTGATCGAGAAAACCAATTGGATAACACAGGACATGAGCCGCTTATGTTTGAAACATATTATAAAATGGTATTTAATCGGTTAGTGGATACGGAAAATGTAATATCTGTAGATGTGATTCGAACAACATGGACAAATGGAGAAATGGAAGATTCGGAGCTTGTCGAATACACACCCTAATAATTTCTCAGACCTTTCTTTTGCCCGTTGTTACTAAAGTATGTTATAATTATTATATATCATGAAATATTAGGAGAAAAACAATGGGGTTAAAGGACATATTTTCCCGTAAAGGAGAGAAAAAACCAGCAAGTTACGCAGAAATAGAAGAAGCAAGCAATAAACCGGAAAGTACATCTGGCTATGTATTCGGTATATGGGATACCTTTTCGTTGCCAAATTCGGATGATCTGGTAGTAACAGGATGGATAAAAGGAACAATTTATGCTAGAGATACGGTGTATTTGGCAAACCCGGGGCAGGATAATGATACTGTAATTTCAAACACTATTGTGGAAATTAGGACGTCACCTCATGAAGTAGTACAAAAGGCATCCGATTGTTATGCAACACTACGTTTGGAAAAAGGGAAATTGCAAAATATTAAAAGGGGAATGGTTCTTTTTTCAAAAGTTGCTACTGTCGCAGATGTATATGATGAATATGCCAAAACAGTAGGCTTCATTTATGCAAAGAGACAGAATTTAGAGTTGTCTGATAATGATATCGAGGAATTGAGTATCACCGATTGTGTAGAAATCTGGCGTATGTTTTCCGTGTTGCATTCAAAAAAAGATCAGACAGAAAGTGAAGAAACAAAACAGGAAAATAAACGAAAATTAGACATTTTAGGTGCAGCACTTTCTAAAAAGATTTTAGAAGCAGATGCGATTTATTGCGTGTACAGTAAAGACACCGGAGAACCATATATGTTTTCCCAAACGGTCAAGCAAAATGACGAAGGGTATCTGTGTACCCCGCCGAATATTTTGATTTTTGCTGAAGCTGATAAAAGAATGATGGAGAAACGATTCTCGGAGGAACAATTCGAAATTAAAAAAATTGAAAATGGAGAATCAAAGGACGGTATTTATAATTTTCTGGGAAGTACATTTTATTTAAATGGAGCTTGTGGTGCCAGTATTATTTCCGAACAGACTACAATTGTGGCAGGTATGCTTGTTCCGCCACCGGATTATAGTAATGCAAGACCACAGGATATTCCGGTTACGAATCCTGCCTTGGTTCGCTGGATACTGTTATTGGGACAACTGAGCAAACCGGAGGGCGCAGATGCAGAATTGGTCTACACATTGTATTATAGATTTATGTCGAAAGAGATGGTAAAGGCAAAATTTTTAATCCCTGTGCAGAGTGATAGTGAGCTTCCGAAAGGGGATGAAAATGGTGAAACCGTTCTGAAACAAGGTGCTGGCATCAAACTTCCTACTATGGAAGGAAAATATGACAGACCGGCAGTCCGCATGTATACTGATTGGAAGCGGTTGCGGATGGTTTATGGAACAGAGTGGAATGGTTTGGTACAGTCTATTGATGGAATGATAGGAGTATTTGATTGTGCCATAAATGTAACGGAATACTTGAAGGCAGGCAGTTATATTAGTGCAGATATGTTTGAAGAAATGAAAAAATTTGGATAATTGATATGCAGGTAGGACATGGTTATAGAAGTGTAAGTTTTGGAGGTGAATGTTCATACCATGATGGCTTTTATTATATGGGCAATAGTAGGTTTAGTATTTGTAGGGCTAGGAGTATTGGCTTTCTTTTCTAAGAAACCAATGGGCTTTTGGGCAAATGCAGAGATGTTTCAAGTGTCAGATACAAGAAGATATAACCGTACCATGGGAATCATGTGGTGCATCTTTGGAGTTGTATTTGATTTGCTGGGATTGCCTTTGCTTGCAGGAGAGAATTCACCATACATAATGCTTTCGGTTGTAGGGGTTATGCTCGAAGTGATTGCGTTTATGGTGATTTATGTATTAGTGATTGAGAAGAAATATAGGAAATAGGCTTATGGAATTCAATGAAAAATTACAGGAATTAAGAAAACAAAAAGGTCTTACACAGGAAGAACTGGCAGAGGTGCTATATGTATCCCGTACTGCCATTTCAAAGTGGGAATCCGGCAGAGGATATCCGAATATTGATTCACTGAAAGCTATATCAAGTTATTTTTCGGTGTCATTAGATGACCTGCTATCCAGTGATGAGGTGCTGACAATTGCGGAAGAAAGCAATAAGCAAAAAGAAAAGCATTTTCGTGATATGGTTTTCGGCTTGCTTGATTGTAGTGTGGCAATGTTCTTTTTCCTGCCTTTATTTGGCCAAAGAGTGGATGGCGTTATTCAGGAAGTTACATTACTCTCACTAACTGAAATAGAGCCTTATGTGAAAATACCATATTTGATTGTGGTTTTTTGGATGGTAATATGGGGAATCCTTATCCTTGCATTGCAAAATAGTAAATCCACGTTCTGGTTACGAAGTAAGGATAAAGTTTCATTAGGATTAAGTGCAGTTGGTGCTCTCTTTTTCATGATAAGTCTGCAACCGTATGCAGCAATGTTTACATTTATATTCTTAATAATAAAGGCTTTGATGCTGATAAAATGGACATGATACGATTCGTGTCATAGATGTGACGGCTCAATTCTTTCATTCATTTTTTCATTTTATTAAAGTGTATTCAGGCGAAAGCCAAATACAATATAAAAGGATGGATGAAAAATGAAGAAGAAAAATCAAAGGAATTTCTGTATTACAATCTGTTTGCTTGTAGCATTTATACTGTGGACGGTAGCAATTCGTTATCTGGATGTACAGGCAATCGGACCGAAAGGTTCGTCAGTGGGATTTGCAACCTTGAATGGATTCTTTCACAATCTTACAGGAGTGAATATGCAGTTATATACAATCACAGATTGGTTAGGCTTGGTGCCGTTTGGCTTTGTATTCGGATTTGCAGTTCTGGGATTGATTCAGTTAATCCGGAGGAAGAGTTTCTTGAAAGTGGATTTTGACATTCTGGTGCATGGCGGATTCTATCTGATTGTAATGGCAGCGTATGTGTTCTTCGAACTGTTTGTTATTAATTATAGACCTGTATTGATAGAAGGATATCTGGAAGCTTCCTATCCTTCATCAACAACAATGCTTGTTATGTGCGTGATGCCAACGGCAGTTATGCAGTTCCATAACCGTATCCAAAGGAACGGGCTTAGAAGGTGTATAGCATGGATCATGATTGCATTTACCGTATTTATGGTAGGGGGAAGATTGATATCAGGGGTACATTGGCTTACAGATATTATTGGCGGTGCTTTATTAAGTGCCGGGCTGGTAATGCTGTATTATTCGGTTTGCAGTTTACGAATTAGCAAGAGTTGAATAGACCCATAAATCATCAGATGCTTTTACAGAGAATTTTTTCGATAGCATGAAGTGCAGCGAAATGCGAATGGAACCGCTCAACAAATCGGAATTTTATGGAGGCAGACAATGAACTTAAGAACGATAATGATATTCCCGGATTTTTACAATATGGAAGTGATTGATAATATACGAGAAAAATATGACCCTTTAGCTAAATTAGTTAGACCTCATATTACTATTATCAATTATTATTATTGAAAAGCATTTATGTTGATAAATCGGTATATGACAAAATGGTAAGTTCGCATTTTAAGTGGAACAACCTTGATTATAATGAAAGATGAGGTTGCTATACTCCCTACTGTAATTGTAAAATTGTGTTATTAGGAGGATAAGAAGGAAGAAAATTATTTTGAAATGTGTATAAAAACTATTGACTCCTACGTTGCGTAATAGTTTAGAGTATGTTTATCGAGAGGAGGAAATGCCAATGATGATAGTAAATGAAGTTAGTAAATTGACTGGAGTGAGTATACGCACTCTGCAATATTATGATACCATTGGACTCTTAAAGCCAAGTAAATACACTGAGTCTGGATACAGGTTGTATGACGATACAGCATTGGAACGGTTGCAACAGATTTTACTGTTTAAGGAATTGGAATTTTCTTTAAAAGAAATTAAGGAGATTGTTGATGCACCTAATTTTGACAGGGAAAAGGCACTTGAACAACAGATAGAGTTATTGACCTTGAAAAAAGAGCATCTAGAGCATCTGATTGATTTTGCTCGAAGAATCAAAACGATAGGAGTGAAGAAAATGGATTTTACAGTATTTGACAAAAAAAAGATTGATGAATATTCAAAACGTGCAAAAGAGCAATGGGGAGAGACTTCCGAATATCACGAATATGAAGAAAGGTCTAAGAATATGACGGATGTCCAGCAAAAAGATGTGATTAACAATTTAATGTTAATTTTTGCGGAATTTGGAAAACTGAAGGATCAGGAGGCTGCAAGTGATATAGTTCAATTACAGGTTAAAAAATTGCAGGATTTTATATCAGAACATTTTTATAAATGCTCGAAGGAAATTTTGTCAGGACTTGGAAAGATGTATGCAAGTGGTGGAGAATTTACTGAGAATATTAACAGTTATGGCGGAGAAGGAACTGCTAAGTTTACTGCTAAAGCAATTGAAATTTACTGTCAGTAGTAAATGTTAAATTGTATTTTTTTAATGAAGTATGACATTGTAAAAAACAAACAGATTCTTGATTGAAACGTCTAGGGCAAATTTTGATATTGCTCTAGACGTTTTTAGTATTAAAGATATATTACAACATCAGAATTATATATAGATTATCTCATTAATAACTAAAGTATTACCAGCCACCTGCCGATACATGATTTAGATAAGCATAATTATAACATTTTATAAGAAGAAAAGGATTTCGGATTGTAATTCTCAAGGAGTGAGATGCCATTGATTGCACGTCGAGTAGGAGTCAGCCTACTCGATTATGCTTATTCTATTTCATTTCTTACAGAGTTTTCTGAAATTTCCCAAGTATTTAAAAATGAATGATTCTTAGCAAGTGGATAAGGAGGAACGCGTATGACAGTTGGAGAAGCACGCCAAGCTTATAGTATGCAGTTGAAATCATATAATATCCAGAAATGCAAGTTAGCGCAACAGAAGTCAGATTTGGATATGAAGATAAAAACAACGGAAAATGGTTCGGTTGTTTTTGCGAATGAAGCTGCCGCTTTAGAATTAACATATAACGCTGTTGCCGAGAAACAAAATGAATATCAGAATTATATGGATCAGTTGATGGAGCAGTGGGATACGAAGTTTAACGAGATTGCAACGCAGCAAAAGGTGGAAGCAGAAAAAGAAGGTTTTGAAGATTTGGCCAGGATTATGACGGTTGCCAGACGTTTGATGCATGGAGATATAGTTCCGCAATCCGATGAAAAGAAATTAATGGAATATGATAGTGATTTGTATCAGATGGCAAAAAATGCTCAAATGATGGCTCAGATTAGAGAAAAAGACAGAAAGAAACACGAATCGCTATGGGAAGATGAGGAGAAAAAGGAACAGGTAGATGCGATGGAAGAAGCAGAAGGACAGGAAGCATTTGCAGCTGGTCCGGAAATAGTTGCTGTAGAGGATACTATGGCAGCTGCTGTGGCATCCATGGAAGGTACGGCTACAGAGTAAAATAGAAAAGGATTTCTATTATGTGTACAAGGAGGTAATCACATGGCAAATTTATATGGAGTATCTGCATATCAGCAGACAAATCAAACACGGAATCAATCTACAAAGAAGAAGGAAGAAGTGTCTAAGAATCAATCAGCTTCTAATTCTTCTGGTGAGGCGATTTCAAAAACAGATAAGGAAATTAAAATATCCACATGGAGTCCGATTAGCACCGGCAGTCCACTTGTGCCATCTTATAAAGATGGAGTTGGTATGTCAATTGGTGATATACAGTTATCTGACAAAGCAAAAGAGTATTACAGCAAATTGAAAGCTAAGTTTGGTAATATGGAGTTCATCGCAGTCAGTCAGGATATGAAATCACAGGTGCAGGCTAATGTAGCTGCTTATGGAAATGCGAATAAGCAGGTTGTGTTAATCGATGATGCAAAACTGGAACAGATGGCGAATGATGAATCTTACCGAAAGAAATATGAGGGCATCATAGCTATGTCACAAAGCCAGCTTGCAAATGCAAAAAATAGTTTAGCAAGTAGCGGAGCGAGTATCAAAAACTTTGGTATGTCTGTAAATTCGGATGGTTCTACCAGCTTTTTTGCTACATTAGAGAAATCAACGAAGGATCAGGCAAAAAGAATTGAGAAGAAGCAGGCAGAAAAGAAAGCAGCAAAAGCAAAGGAAAAGAAACAGGCGGAGAAGAAGGCTAAAGAAGAGAGACTTGAGAAATCCCGCGAAGAACAAAGAGCGAAACAAGAGGAGCTTAAGAATCATACTGATAAAGATGATGATGTCATTAGCGAATCTGAAAATAAAGAGTATATTGAAATCAAAGCGGATTCAATAGAAGATTTGATTAGCCAGGTTTCAAAATATGCTTATGACAATTCTGCGAAAACGGTTATGACAGAGGAAGAAAAGACAGTTGGACAAAACTTTGATTTCAAGGGATAAGCACTAAATTATAACTAAAGATTTATATATATAATGTCGATAAAATAATTAAGCTAAGGAAAGCGTATTTATTCAACGGATTGAATTTGTTGGATGGTACGCTTTTTTATATTATAATAGCCGTTTGGACCTTTCTGGAGAACGGTGCAGTTGTGACTGACAGAACAACTGCGGGAAGGAGTAATTATGGGAATAGGAGCAATAACGAATTCTTATCAAGTTGGTTATCGTGGATATGAATCAACAGGAGTGGCAAAAGCAGATACATTTTGTAGTGGATTATCGAGCGCAATAGAAAAATCACAGTCAAAAGCAGATGAGAAACCAACAGGTTTAGCCACGATTCCATACAGTGATAGTTTGAATGAGACAATTTCAGAAAACTCGGTTATGGATTTTGCTAAGATAGATTGGAAAGATAGAACTTCAGAGACAACCTTAGTTAGTGAATTAAAGGGTATTCCTCGGGAAATATGGACGGCATGGATTGAGACTCAAGAGGAATTGGGCGTCAATGAAAATGATACGGACAGCGATGAAAAAGTAGATTCACAGAAATTAGATAATTCCGATGCACATGTAACAAATGAAGAAAAAAAAGATTACGTGCAGCTTCTTAATAAATATATTGAAGAAGGTATTATTAAAGTTAAAAATGGTGATACCGAACCTACTTTTGCGATTGGTAATCAGACATTTACATTGAAAGAGTGGGATGAACTTCTTGAACACTTTGATGAAGCGGAAGATGTATTAAAGCAGCTTATTGAAGATGAAATTGAAAAGAAGATGGAAGAAGAAGAGAAAGAGGCATTAAGAATAAAAATGGATATGCTTGTTTCGGATACATATCAAGCACGGTTTCCCCGCGAAATAAATTATGAGGATGAAAATATGGATGGTATATACATTATAGCTATAGACGAGAGGGGAATTCGTTGTGCTAAGCCCAATGCATCAAAGTATGAATGGGAAATAGAATTTGCAGATGAAGGACAGTATAAAAAGGCGAAAGCTTTTATGGAATGGGCGGGAGAACATATGAATAATTTTCTCTTCGCTTCACACAATTATTTTTGGCAGGATTACTTAAATGGGGACATAAATGAAGCGGAATTCAAATCATTTCTTAAAGCAACAAATAATGGAATGCCTAATTACGGAATTGGCAATGAAAATGAAATGCATATTGATCAGGAAAAAGCCCAGTGGGCAAAATATATAAACGAAACCAAAGAACTAACACCGGTTGAAGATATTACAATAAAAGCGTTTTGAGAATTGTTTTTCAAAAAGATGTTGTAGCATAATATTTATGAAGGATGAGAAACTATGAAAATTAATTTGTTTGTTCAACAAAATCAAGAAAAGGAAACGATAGATTCTTTTTCGAAAGCTCAAATTGTTAAGTACATTTTAGAAAAAGTGCAGAATAAGGTGAGTGATGAAATGACCGAAGAAGATAAAGCAAAAATGAGTGCAAAGATTCTACAAAAATTAAAGGCTGGAAAGAAATTAACAAAAAAAGAGGAGCAGTTTTTAAAAGAAACGAATCCACAGATGTATATCCAATATTTGCGGATTAGGGCTAGAGCAGAGGCTATGGCTGAACAGTTAAAGCATGCTAAAACAAAGCAACAAGCCAACCATATTATTATGGCCACGACTGCAAGCGTTTCAAATAAAGATCCATATAAGGAGTATGTTCTGGCTGCTATGTATAAGGTGGCTGATGAGTATAAGGCTACTCCTAAGTATCAAAGACTTCCAAATACAGAAGCGGAGCTAGAGAAAAAGAAGAATGTAAAAGAGAATGGTAACTTTGAAAAGGAAGAAGATTCAGTTGAGGACTTCGATCCTATGTCATGGTCACCACTTCAAGATGTGATTGATGCAATGCCCAAATTTGATGTGCCTGCATAAATAGTAGTTGTGGCTAAGAAATTGAATGCGGAAGGGAGAACATTATGGGAATTTTTAGGATAGCAATATATTTATAAAACATGATAAAAAATAGAGAAAATTATTAAATTTGCAAAATTTTCAAGGTAAATGCAACGGTGGTGTTGCATTAGATAAAACCTCGTGATTTCGTCACTTTTTGAACGGATGACAACGCAAAAAATAACGAATTTATGCGGGGTGGGAGATAGTGAAAACCTAAAAAAGTGCACACTAAAAAGACCTAGATTGAAATGTGTCAAGTTAAAAGCAACGGTTTATTCTGCCGTTGCTTTTAACTTGGAAGCACCTTATTTCAATAGCTTAGGGCTCATAATTACTTTATCTGCGGGAATCTGCTCTATACCGAGCAGAATGAAGAAATCTTCCGGAAAGATATTAACTGCCACTTCATAAGGTGTCTTTCCGTACAAGCTTTTTCTTTTGTAACTGTTTATATGGTTCATCATTTTATTGATGTCAAACTGATTAAACTGCTCCAGAGATGTTCCTTTTGGGATAATATCCCGGATGCGTTTGTGGTTGTTTTCGCAACCGCCTTTTTCGTCAGAACGGTTTGGTTCACAGAAGAATATCTTCGTTCGGGTATCTCCATTGATGGAGCGTTCCATGCCATGAATATCCAGAAACTCATGTCCGTTATCCGTAAGGATTGCCGGAAACATCTGAGAAAACAATTCACTTCCAAGTATGGTTTCAATCTTATCAAGTGTATCAACTACGCTGGACGAAGTGTGTTCACGCATAATAAATGCAAGTTGGAATTTTGCAGCTCTAAAATATAAGGTTAAAAGCACAGAAGTATCATCTTTTGTTCCTTCTACGCAGTCCATTTCTACAACTGAACAGTCATTTTCAGATATAAACTCCAAATAATCCTCGTATTTGTGACCAGCTTTTTCCTTTGACAAAAATTCCTTTTTCATTGTCCGATTTGTAGTTTTTCTGGGTTTACGCCGAACCTTTTCTTTTAAGTCAATATCTCTGGCGTCTAATTCACATCCGGCAATTAGCCTGCGCAGCGTTGACTCGCTGATTCCGAGCGAGTCTCCTTCACTTTGAACAATGTGATATGGAGACTGTCCATTCTGGATTCGAGGAGATACGATTGCATCAATATGTGCAATCTCCTCGTATGTAAGGTCGAATCCGCTTCTCCGTCCAATCAGTGTGTTACGATAGTGTTTTTCAGCTTCTGATGCCTTGTAAACTCTTTTGACAAATGTACAATATCCTTTTTTCTTGCATGAATTACAAATTCCTAAAGACACCAGTTTTTTGCAAAGTTCAGGCTCATATTCAGAACAGTATTTCACACATCTGGCACAGGAACTGCAATGCTTGGTACATGCTTCATTTCCGCATATGTGCAGGTAAATACATTCGCGTCTGTGTACACAGTTATTGACTGTAGCTTTGCTTGTAATTGCATTTCTGTGAATTTCACGCGATATGGTTGACTTAGGTCGTTGGAGTTTTCTGGCGATGCTGCTGATGGATTCTGCATCATTCAGCATTGTTTCAATAATCACTCTTTCATCATAAGAAAGATGCTTTTTGGGTGTTTTTTGTTTCTTGGGTTTCTTCATACAATCATCCTTTCCGTAAAAAATGGAATACGAAACAAGGGTGTTTGCATAAATATCTTGACAGATTGAAGTCAGATGACTAAAATAGAATCATAAACAAAATATTCGGTGTGCAAACACCTTGGGATGAGCATTGATACTTTCGGTCGCCAAACTTACAAGTATCCGTGCTCTTTTTCGTTATCTTCTTTGATTATACAATTCAGATTGCATATTGAAAATGAGATGATATTAAATTCTCTGTTCTGTGTAAATAAGTTGACGCAGAATCTACTATCTTGTATGATTTTGCTGTGTAGGAGGTAATAAAAAAATGGATGAGCACGAAGAATACCGATTTCATGCAATCAGAAAGAAAATAGGAAAACGGCTTAGAAAGATGCGCAGGAGAAAAAACATCTCACAGAAAGACCTGGGTGCAACCATTGGAAAAAGCAAGTATTGTATCAGCAAATATGAAAATGGCAAGAATGAAATCCTTGCATCCACCATTCCGGTTCTGGCTGAGACGTGTGAAAAACGGCCATCTTATTTGTTTGAAGACGACGAAGATATGCAAAAAGAATGCACCGAAATTCTGTATGAAACGGCGATGGTAGGATTTTCAAGGCATTTGTCCCAAGGATATCATTGGCAACCGAACAACTTTACTCAGAATAAAAATATACCAGTAGATTTCAAAATGATGGATATTACATTTGTAATTTGTTTATATTACAGTGGTGTGATAGATAAAGATAAGAGAATAGAACTGATGACAAAAATAAGAAAACACGACTATCGTTTCGACAGTGGGATATTTGATAGTAATTATAATATATTTGATTATGAAGAAAAGCGTTGGTGTTGATTTTTTTTGGTAAGGTAGAGTATAATATAACTGTAAGATAATACAAAAGGAAAGAATGGTCTTGCAGGTTTGCGAGACAAATAAGAAGGCGCTGGCTTTCTAAATGGGTATTTAGGGAGCCACGGGAAGAAGAATGTTTTTTCTCCTTTATGCTCTCTTGATATAAATAAAAGTAATAAAGGAGGAAGAAAATGAGTCAGAAAAAAGAAAGAAAAACGGACGAAGAAAAGCAGCAAATTGTTTTAGACTTGGTGATGATGGATGACGCAATGTTTGAAGCTATGTGTGAGGAACCAAAAGTGCTCGAAGAAATGATTCAAACAATATTAGGCAATTCGAAATTACGCATCAAGGAAGAAACAGTAGTCGCTCAAAAGAGTATTAGAAATCTTAAAGGTCGTTCCATTCGGATGGATGCATATTTTGAGGGAATGGAAGATGAGGTGTTTAACATCGAGATTCAGCGTTCCAACAACTGCAATCATGTTAAAAGAGTGCGGTATAATGCATCTGTAATTACTGCAAACAACTCTGAACCCGGAGATAAATTTGAAGATGTTCAAGAGTTGTGTGTGATATATATATCCGAAAAGGATATATTTCATTATGGTCGGACAATATATCATGTACAGAGCACCATTCAGGAAAATGGTCAGGTTATTGATAATGGTCTAAAGGAGATATATGTGAATACCGAGGTTAAGGACGGAAGTAAAATATCCGACCTGATGGATATGTTTCACAAGAAAGAACTTGATGAAATCGACAAAGGTAGATTTCCTAATACTTACAAAAAATTTCATAGTCTTAAACATGACAAAGAGGAGGTTGAGAAAATGTGTGATAAGATTGAAAGATACGCCAAGAAAGAAGCCATCATTTCTTCGATTGTGTCATATGATGACTGTGGGTTGGATAAGGCTGAAATCATTAAGAAAATTATGGAAAGATTTGACCTCTCTCAAAAAGATGCTTTATTGTATTATGATGAGGTCTTCGTAACGCAATGATTTTGACTTTTGTTAGAAAAGAAGCGTATGCCATTTGGTATGCGCTTCTTTTTTTTTGGAAATAGGATGGTAATACTCTATCCCCAATCCTTTATTGCAAAAGTTTTTGTTTGGATTTCTAAACAGAGTTTTTTTTCAAAGTAAATGCAACGATATGAACTTTTCAAGGTAAATGCAACAGAAGCGTTGCATTAAATCTGAAAAATTACCAATTATTAAATTTAATGAATAATTACTGTATATTTTTATAAAATTGTGATATACTTACACAAAAGGAGCGTGTTTTATGAAGTATATACAGTTATCGAAAGAATTTTATAAAGATAAAGAGAATTATGAGAGGTTATATCTGGAAAGATACCAAGGAGAATCCACATTGCATATTCCGATTTCTGTAAACGGAAATGAAGCCTTTATTACTTATCCTGTGGAAGTAATACAGTTAATTACTAACATATATAAGGCGGATAAGTTGTTAAACAGAAGGATTTATGCGTTGCCGGGCATTGCCCTTGAACAGTTTACCAAGAAATGTCTTATTGATGAGATTAAATTATCGAATGATATAGAAGGCGTATATAGTACAAGAAAAGAAATCAGTGAGATGCTGAAACCGGAGGCGAAAGAGAGGTATCGGAAAAGGTTATTTGGTTTGGTACAAAAATACTATATGTTGTCACAGGAGGAAGAGATTCGTATAGATTCATGTAAGGATATTAGGGATATCTATAACGATTTGGTTCTACAGGAAGTAGTGCAGGAGGACAAGAGAAATGAGCCGGACGGAGTTTTTTTCAGAAAAAGCGGTGTTAGTGTGCAGGGTAGTGATTTGAGAATCATTCATAATGGTGTAAATCCGGAGGAAAAGATTATTTCTTATATGGATGAATGCCTGAAATTGATTCATGATGATAACATAAATAATCTGGTAACGATAGCTGCCATACACTATTTTATTGGATATATTCATCCATTTTATGATGGGAATGGAAGACTTGACCGATTTATTAGCAGTTATTTGCTGTCGAAGGAATTGCATCCACTTGTGGGTTACAGTTTATCTTATACAATAAAAAAGCAGATTAATATGTATTACAAAGCTTTTAAGATGACAAATGATAAAAAGAATAAGGGGGATATAACACCTTTTGTTATCATATTTCTTGGATTTATTCAGCAGGCAGTGGATAATTTGAATACTGTATTAGCCAATAAAATTGAGCAGATGCAATTTTATCATAAAGGAATTCTTAAAGCTGTAAAAGAGGAAAAGACCAGGGATGTTCTATATATACTGATGCAAAATAGCCTGTTTGGCGAGGAGGGCTTGACGGTAGAAGATATAGCCAAAATATTAGAGGTGAGTGTACCGACTGTGAGAAATTACATGAATCATATCGGTAATGAAATGTTGAAAGTCAGTAAAATAGGCCATAGAAATGCATATGATATTAATTTTGAATATTTCGCTGATTAGATAATAATATCCTACACATAAAAAAGCAAAACCGGTTACATTGGTTTTGCTTTTTTGTGTCCGGCTTTTGCCATAACTGTTAACCTCCGTAGTTTATGCTTAATATGTTATCAGTATCTCAAAAAAAACTGATTTTATTCATTAATTTATACAACTTTAAGTATGAAGATTGCTAAAAAGATTTTGTGGTTGACAAGAAACTCTCTTTATAGTATTTTGATATTAACAATATGTTAATAAGAAAAAGAAGGGAACATTCAAATGGAAAAATATAAACCTTGTTGCAAAGAAGAACAGGATTTCTTGCGTGAATATAATCCAAGTCAGTTTTCACCGATTGCAGTAACTGTAGATGCAGTTATATTTGGAATCGAAAAAGATAATGTAGATAATTATCGCAAATTGGATGAGCAGTCAATAAAAGTACTACTTGTTAAGCGGGATGATTATCCATACAAGGATTGTTATAGCCTGCCGGGAGGATTCGTTCTGGAAGGAGAAACATTGGAGGATTCTTTGCGGAGAACATTAAAGAGTAAAACCGGACTGACGAACGTTTATAGCGAACAGTTGTATACATTTGGAGAAGTAGACAGAGATCCAAGAATGCGGGTAATCAGTTGTGCATACATTTCGTTGCTGGATACCCAAAAGGCAAAAATTAAAAATGCCATATGGATGAATCTGGATTGTATAAAAGAGCTTCGGATGGCATTTGACCATGGCAATATCATTGAGGAGGCAATTAAACGCCTGCGTGGAAAAATCAATTATACGGATATTGTGTTTCATATGATGCCGGAGGAGTTTACAATCAGCGAATTGCAGCAGGTGTATGAAAAGATACTTGGCGAAAAGCTTCTGGCACCTGCATTTCGAAGAACAATTTCAGATAAGCTTGAGGATACCGGGAAGATGACCGGGAATGCAGGGCATCGTCCTTCAAGGCTTTTCAGATATAAGAAATAGGGATGTTCATGAAATTTCAAAGGGAGGAATGATTATGGAATACAGAGAAATATTTGAAAGAGGAATTAAGTTTCACCACTATTGCAACACAGCATATCCATTAAGACCAAATTCATTAGCTCAGTATGAGGTTCATAATACGGAAGACGTATATAATGTTGTAAAGGGAAATATTGAACAGCAGAAAGAATTGTGCCTTTATGTACATGTACCGTTTTGTCAGGCAAGATGTAAATTTTGTGAATACGTGGTCTTGGATAAGCCGACAGATGATGCCCCCAATAAATATGTTGAACACCTTTTGAAAGAAATTGAGATGTATAGGGAAATCATTAAAGATAAACCGATTGTTGGTTATGATCTGGGTGGAGGAACACCTGCATATTTATCTGTCGAAAACCTTGAAAGAATCACATCTGCTATCAAACAGTTTAACCTTAAAGAAAATATGTATCTTAGTATTGAAACGACACCGGTAATAGCAGCGAATGATTTTGAGAAAATGAAAGCGATACGAGAATTGGGATATAATAGAATTTCAATGGGATTTCAAACTGTTTCAGAAACACTTTTGGAATCACTTGGTCGAGAAGGCTCCAAATTCATTTATGAAAAAGCTGTAGAAAATATTAGAAAAGCCGGATTTGATAGATTAAATATTGATTTGATGTATGGCTTCTTGAATCAGTCTGATGAAGATTTTGCCAATACGATTAAATACACCATTGCACTTCAACCTGAATTTATTACTTTATACAGAAACAGATATAAGGGAACAAAGCTAGAAGCTGAATCACAGGGTGTAACGCTTTATAAAGTGAATCGTCAGTATGATATTGCCTATAAGCTTTTGAAAGAGGCTGGGTATATTGCAAATAACGGAAAAAATACATTTAGTAAAATTCCGGGAGATATGGGTACATCTTCATATTTGACAAAGCGTGTGATTGATGCTACCTCTTATATTGGTTTCGGACTCGGGGCTCAGTCATTTGTCGGTAATTATCTTGCCTATAATTTAGGCTGCGCAGATCACAAATTAGAAAAGTATTTTGATTTTATTGATAGAGGAATTTTGCCAATCAATGATATTGCGGATATGCCGATTTCAGAAGTAAGAGCAAAAGCAATTTCCGTAATGTTTTATTTCGGATTTATCTCTATGAAAGCATATAAAAACAGATTTAATGAGGATTTTAGAGAAATTTATAAAGGGCAGATAAAATTTCTGGAAGATAATTATCTTATGCAATTTGTGGATGAAGATACATTTATGCTAACTGATTATGGAGCTGCTCATCTTTATGGAATCATTCCACTCTTTTATAGTGAAAGAAGTATAAAAGAAATGTTTGATATGTCGAATAAGTGGCTTAATGATAAAAAAGGGGAGGACATTTATCTGGAGAAGTATGATAGAAAAGCGTATAATGCCCCATCCGTAGCTGTTGATTTGCTTGTTTTTAATAAAGATCAATCAAAGATTCTTCTTATAAACAGAGCGGACCATCCATATGTGAATAAACTGGCTCTCCCGGGTGGATTTTATTTGCAGACAGATAATACTTTAGAGTGCACAGCATCCAGAGAACTTCTTGAAGAAACTTCTGTTTCTATAGATATTACTGAGAAAAACTTAGTGAAGATAACCTCTACGAAGGATAGGGATCCGCGTGGATGGATAATAAGTGTTGCGTATAAAGTGATTGTTGATGAAGACATAATAAAGCCACTTGCAAATAGTGATGCTCTTTATGCAAGTTGGGTAGATGTTAAATCCTTAAAAAAAGAAGATTTAGCATTTGACCACTTTGAAATTATTACTTATGCTCTTGGAATGGGTTAAATAGTATTAAATGAAAGGTTTTAAAATCATGAAGGAGAATAATCGTTCAGAGCAATATGTTTGAAAGGAATGAATGAAGTGAATGAACATGAAATTAGAGCAGTATATGATGATGAAACAATAAGAGTATATCAGGCATATAATGTTGCAATTGCAAAGCAGGCGATTCAAAAAGGAACATTTGGTTCGCATTTTAAGTTGGATAGAATGACGTGGATTAAGCCATCATTTCTATGGATGATGTACAGATGCGGATGGGCACAAAAAGACGGTCAGGAAAGAGTATTGGCAATTGATATAAAAAGAGAAGCCTTTGATTTTCTTGTAAAAAATGCTATGTATTCAAAATATGAACCGGAAGCGAATCTATCAAAAGAAGAATGGAAAGAGCGAATAAGAAAATCGGATATTCGGATACAATGGGATCCGGAAAGGGATATATATGGGAATCCTCTAGAGTATCGTTCTATCCAACTTGGAATTCGAGGAAAATATGTTGAACAATATGTAGAGGATTGGATTGTACAAATCAATGATATCACGGATTATGTGATTACATTGAAGGAAAAGATTAATCGTGGATATGATGTTACTCTTGAATTACCCAAGGAAAGAGAGTATAGGATAAAATATTAGGGAGGAATTCAATTCGTTCAAATAGTCCGTTTGTATTGTGTTATAATGTATTATGTGATTTTGATTCCCTTGTGTTGTGGAGGCAATAGAATGGATTGGAGTAAAAGGAATGCAAAGAAGAAAGGATAATATAGAATATCTGGAACTGACAGAGCACGAACTGGCACAATATCGGCAACATGGCAGAAAAAGTCTGTGTATTCGTGTGATATTTTTCTTTCTGTTGATTCCGATTTATATTATATATTGCATAGAGATTTTTTCGAAATTTCCCGTGCCTTTTATCTGGTGCCTGATTACTTTGCTGGTATATGTAACAGCTTTTATTGGCGGCTGGGTATTCCGCTTTGCCGGGACACCCCGTGGGATTCGTCATGGAAGAGTTTCCAAGAAGATTCCCGTAGGGGGAAAATATCGTGGATATAGATTTAATATTTACTTTGAAGATATTCATAAAAGCATAACGAATAAAATAATCCAGCCAACGAAAGCACACCCTGTCATAATGAGAGGAGATTCGGTCATGGTGGTGAAATCCTATATGGGTGCAAGGTATATTATGTTGTGTGATGGATGCAAATAAAATGGAAAGCATCTTTACAAGAAGGTATAGATGACGAGCGACAAAAATAAAGGAGTGGTAGATTGTGAAATCTGAAAAATCAAAATGGGGAATAAGTGTGGTCATAATTATGATTGTTGCTATTATCATTTTGTTGATGATATGTGTTTGCGTTTGGATAAGCAGACCTGACAGCAGTCAGATATTAGCTTGTATGGAAGAGGACTATAAAAGAGATTTTGAAATCGTGGAGGAATTTACTTATATCAGTCATACAGACGGAGAAGTGGAGGCACAACGTGAATTAAAGTGTCCGGCAGTGATATTACAAGATAAAGAAAATGAGGAAATTCGTTTTTTGGCATATGCATATCCACTGGAGAGTGGAGATTGGATTTATCGGGATAATTATGCACAAAAAGCATTGGTTTATTGTATAAAGCAGGAACAGCTTGTAATAAACAATGAAGATAAATGTGAAGATATGGAATCATCTTGGAATCCATGTCTTGTGTTGGAGAATACGGATTCAACAGCACAAAAACTCCAGAACATGGTTATCCGATTTAATGAGTTATATCAATCTGATGATGGTTGTGGAGCGTTTGAGGTTGAGGGAAGTTCTCTTGCTTATCAGATTGAGGGAAGAAATATCAGCGACAGATGGCTGGATCAGACAAGCCCGTTTTGTTATGATACACCGATAGAAAAGTATAAGGCGTTTTTGGATGAATTGGAGGAAGACATACAAAATGATTCGAAAACAGATTAAATTTTACGGACGCGTACAGGGTGTTGGATTTCAATACAAAGCAGGGTACATGGCAGAAGCACTTGGACTGACGGGTTTTGTTCATAACGAGTATGATGGAACCGTCAGGATGGAGATACAAGGAGAAGAGGATATGATTGACCGTTTGATTCAGACTTTGCAGCAAGACCGCTATATTGATATTCAGGATATGGATATGAAGAAACTTGCCCTTGACGAGGAAGAAAGAAGCTTCAGGGTAAGATAAATAAGGATTAATGTAGGGTACATCATATGGTAGATACGAATTATTTTGATTACAAGGGACTTGTGGAGGCGAAGCGAGAAAATGGAAATCAAATTGGCAACCGGCAATGATTTAGAAACGGTCAGAGATATTACACATCAAACAATACGTGAGATATATCCACATTATTATCCCAGTGGAGTAGTGAATTTTTTCTTGGAACTTCACAGTATTGATAATATTCAGACGGATATAAAAAACTCTAACACATATCTGGCAATTTGTGATAATGACTGTGTAGGAACAATTACCATCAATAAAACAGAAATTAGTCGTTTGTTTATATTGCCCGCTCATCAGCATAAGGGGTATGGTACTGCCCTTATGGATTTTGCGGAACAAGAAATATTTAGACAATATTCAGAAATAGAATTGCACGCATCATTATCCGGAAAGAAAATGTATTTAAAACGAGGTTACATAGATTATGACTTTCGTTGCAAGGAACTGGCTAATCATGACTGGATATGTGTTGATATAATGAAGCTTTCTCACACTTACCTACCAGATGATTCGTTATCATTGGTTCGGTAGGTAAAATGACTTGCAATTTTATCTGATTGCAAGTGAAATACCCACTAAATCAGTTTAGTAAGCATGTTTAGTGGGTAAAAATGCTTACAATGAGAAGAGTTTCTTTATAATTTACCTACTAGTTATACATTATGAAAGCGTCTAGTAGGTAAATGCGTACCTGTAAGAAAAGAAAAACAGGGGAATTACTCACTAAATGTACGAAAATGTGAAGATTAGTGGGTATTTGATAATTGAGCGGATCTACATCAAGAATATATTTATGCAGAATGCTCGTTAGTAGCCTGAGCCATGCGTACCTCGCCTTCACTACGTTTCGGCTCGGTCGCAGGGCATTACGCACTTCGTGCGTAACGGGTAGTGCACTGATGTGCACGTAGGTCGTAAGGAATCCTCCCACTCCGTGGGTCCCTCCTTGCGACAAGTTTCGCCCTATGTGACAAAGTATGAATATGTCTGCTTGTGAGCAAGCTCCCAGCAGCCAATTCAACTTTATCACGCATGGCTCATGCCTAAACCGAAATTTATCCACTTTATCTACGGAGCGTAGAATCCGCACAAATTCACCATCTTCTACGTTCCGTGGGTGTGAAATTAAAATGAAAAGGATATACGCAAAAGTAACATTCTGAAAAATAATGAACTTCTATCTGGAGAAAGAGTTTCTGAGAAGGATTATCAGAAGAATAGATTTGTTCCTGATATGAAGTCTAATGTTATGGGTCCTCATACTATTACAAAGCATAAATTAGTATGTCCTCATTGTGGAGCACATAAATACTATAAAAAGGTATTAACAAAAGTATAGAGCTTCCATTTGCAGAGTAAAAGCTGTCGCACAATCAACAACCTTGCGCGACAGCTTTTTCGTTACTTTTTAGGACTAGGTGTATTTGTTTTTAATGTGAACTGAAATTGAGTAGCCGAATTTGCATTCAACATATCTGCCATTTGTAATTCGGGAATATAGAAGCCAAAATACAAAGTGCTATGACTCAGTGGCGAGCGATCATCAGGCGAGTTTACCAATTCTTCATGATGCAATATTAAGCAGTAAAAAGTATCTTTGCAGACCTGATAGTATTCAGTGGAAGAATCGCTGTATAAATAATCCAAGGTGTTATTGCCTGGAATATAACCTTTCATATTTGCAGAGAGAGTATCTTCTAGTTCTTCTTTGGTCAGACCATATTCCGTCATTGAGGCTATTTTATCAATGGCAGGCTGACCATAATATACTTCATAGGTTCCAGTGTAATATTGATTTTCGTGATCTCCTTCATATCGATAGTAGTTAAAAGTACCATCTGAATTCAAACATAGTTCTGAACCGTCCGTATTAATAAATGTGTTGCCACTTATATAGTCCGTATTGCCAATATTATAAGTGATGGATTGGCTGACAGAATGAATAGGCTCTAAACGGGCATCGTCATCTGATGCACATTGTGAGGCAAACGTTACAACGATGTTTTTATCCTTGGCAATAATCAAGTCAATCAGATAATAGACGTCATTTTCCTCTAATTTCATGGTAGCCATTGCACAATCGGTATTGTCATCAGCAGTAAAATAGCTTAATGAAGCATCCAAATAGATGAGATTGTATTGACTTGTATACCTGTTTATAAGAGATTGATAAAATTCATCCGGCGTATATGAACCCAATGGAGAAATTCCCTGTACCATATAGACTGTTTTTTGATCAGTAGTAATGAATACACCTTCTTCATCAGAAAATGGTACCCAGGATGAATCTACTTTGTAGGAAATGGAATCCTGAGAATATTCCGTCCATTCAGAAGATGTCTGTTCCGTGTCTTGCTTTATATTACTACTGATGGGGGTGGCAGCGGAATTCCCGGTTTGATTTGAATGGGTATTTCTGCTAAAAATATTACAAGCAGTACAGGTTATTACTAAGCTGAACAGTATAATAATTGAAATTATTTTTTTCATGATTTTTCTCCCTTACCTTTATTATACAATTTTGACACAAACTTCTACAATTTTCAATGGGTATTGCAGAAACAGACAAAACACAACAGAAACAGACAAAACACAACAGAAACAGGAAAAACTAGCAGAGACAGAAAAAACAAAAGAATATATGAATAAATAATAGCTGTATGGAGAATAATGTGTATGTAACATGAAAGTTGCACTACATTAAAAAAGGAGGACATGGACATGTCTAACAACAATTATTCAAACGATGCAAACAGCAAGAATTCAACAAACAATGCAAATAATGCAAACAATAAGTCTTCTAACAAGGCTTCAAATGCAAACAACAAGAGCAGCAATAAGACATCTAACAGTAGTCAGTCAACCAACGATTACGAATAGAACACGCACACCTATGAAATGCTCCGAATACCATAGAGTATAAGGAGCATTTTGGTGGTGATTGTATGAGACCAACCATCGAGAACATTAATATCCGCCATATTATTCAGAAGGCAGTTGCTGAAAATGCGATTATCATAGATGTGAGAAACCGAGAGGAATTCTGGCAGGGACATATTCCCATGGCGATAAATGTGCCGTTGACAGAGATTCAGAACGGAAGGGTGAATTTCCCAAGAGGGAGAACCTTGATTCTTTATTGTGATAGTGGTGCAAACAGTTTGAAAGCAGCCCGTATTCTGGCTGGGTATGGATATAGAACAATGAATGCAGTTGGTGGAATTCAACAATATGATAAGGAATTAACAGTAAGCCGGCAGTAATGCCGGCTTGTTGCGTTTTTGAGTTGACAGTTTGTAACGGGAAACGTACAATAAGCTAGAGGTACTAGGCGATAAGATATTCGCGAAACAGCAGTATTTCAGACCATAAAGAAATGTTGGAGAATTAGAATGAAGATAGAATTAATCGCACCTTGTCATTTTGGACTGGAATCCGTTTTGAAGCGGGAAATAACCGATTTAGGATATGAAATTGTACAAGTTGAGGATGGACGAATTACATTTTTTGGTGACGAAATGGCAATTGCCAGAGCAAATGTATTTATTCGGACAGCAGAGCGGATTATGGTAAAGGTAGGAAGCTTTCCTGCAAAGACATTTGACCAGTTATTTGAAGGAACCAAGGCATTGCCGTGGCAGGAATATATTCCACAGGATGGAAAATTCTGGGTATCTAAGGCGTCTACAAAAAATAGTGCTTTGTTCAGTGGTTCTGATATTCAATCCATTGTAAAGAAGGCAATAGTTGAAAAATTAAAGACGGTTTACCATGTGAATTGGTTTGAAGAAACCGGAGCCGAATACCCGATTCGTGTGTTTATTAACAAGGATATGGTTAGTATTGGGATAGATGCATCGGGAGTTTCCCTTCACAAGAGAGGATATCGGCAATTAGTTGGAAAAGCACCGATTTCTGAAACTCTTGCTTCTGCGTTAATCATGCTGACACCTTGGAATAAAGACCGAATTCTAGTAGACCCTTTTTGCGGAAGCGGTACATTTCCAATTGAGGCAGCAATGATTGGGGCAAGAATTGCACCGGGCATGAATCGAACATTTACTGCCCAGAAGTGGAAGAATCTGGTGCCACAGCAAAACTGGCTGGAGGCGGTAGAAGAAGCAGAGGACATGATTCTGCGGGATGTAAAAATGAATATTCAGGGCTATGATATTGATAACAGCATTGTAAAATGTGCCATGGAGAATGCGAAGGCTGCAGGTGTGGAACAGCATATTCATTTTCAACAGAGAAGTGTGGCGGAATTAAGTCATCCAAAAAAGTACGGTTTTATTATTACCAATCCGCCTTATGGAGAACGACTGGAAGATAAGGAAGAACTGCCGGATTTATACCGGATGATTGCAAGAAGCTTTGATAAGCTGGATACATGGTCTAAGTACATTATTACCTCCTATGATGAGGCAGAAAAGTATCTTGGAAAAAAGGCGGATAAGAATCGTAAGATTTATAATGGTATGATAAAGGCATATTTTTATCAGTATATGGGGCCAAGACCCCCAAAACAGCCGAGAAATGATATACAGTAGAAAAAGGAGAATACATTTTGAAAAAACTGATAAGTGCAATAATAGTAATTATATGTGCGGTTTTTATAGTATTGGCACTTTCATCCCATACGGATGTACAGGTAAAGCAATGTGAGGATGCCAAGACTTATTCTGAACAGTTCTTAAGTGATTTGGCAGATATGAATAATCGTAAAGGCATCACGGTTTCGATTGAAGAGGAAGAACTGTCTTTTGTGGAGGAAAAGCCGTTTTTAAGCGCGAAAGGAAGCTTGATGTTTCCTGTTTCCCAGTTGACAGATACCTTTAATTGTTCTACTCAGTTGTATGACAATGGAAATATTTTGATTGAAAAGGGTGCTAACTCTATCAGCTTATATATCAACAGTGCATCCGCTAAGATTAATGAAACATCAGTGGAATTGTCGGATAAGGTGCAGAAGATAGATGATAAATTGTATGTCCCTTTGGGAGATATTGCACCATATATTAATTATGAATTTTCGATGGATTTCAAAGAGGCATCTGTTACATTGTTACAGATTGCAGAAGAAGTACAGCTTCCGGCGCGATATGATATGCGGGAGTTAGACAGGGTGTCGCCGGTGCGGGATCAGGGATTATACGGAACCTGTTGGGCATTTGCTTCGCTGGCGGCATTGGAAACCACATTAACGCCGAAGGAGCAATTGGTATTCTCACCGGATCATATGAGTCTGTGTAACAGTTTTAGCCTTGGGCAAAATGAAGGTGGCGAATATACGATGGCGATTGCCTATCTGGCAAGCTGGCAGGGGCCGGTGTATGAATCCGATGACCCGTATGGAGACGGAGAAACCGATGAAACACTGGAGGCCAGAAAGCATTTAGAGGAAGCATTGATTCTTGAATCCAAGGACTATACGGCGATTAAGGAAGCCGTTTATAAATACGGAGCGGTTGAAACTTCTATATATACTCAGATGACCACTGCGGATAGCTGGTCCATGTATTATAACCGGGAACGGGCAACTTATTACTATAATGTGGAGCAACCGTGTAATCATGATATTATCATTGTAGGTTGGGATGATAATTTTCCAAAGGAATATTTCACCATACAGCCGGAAAATGATGGAGCATTTATCTGTAAGAATAGTTGGGGGACTGCCTTCGGTGAGGAAGGATATTTCTATGTTTCTTACGAAGATGCTAATATTGGAACCACCAATGTTGTGTATTCAAAGCTGGGTGATGTTGATAATTTTGATAATATCTATCAGTCAGATTTGCTTGGCTGGACGGGTCAGCTTGGTTATGAACGGGAATCTGCATATTTTGCCAATGTCTATAAAGCGGGAGAGAATGAAGAATTGGCAGCAGTTTCTTTTTATGCTACGGATGTGGATACCAGTTATCAGGTCTTTGTGGTAAAGGACTTTGAAGATTCGGAGGATTTGAACGACAGGACACTGGTGGCAGAAGGTTCTTTTCAATCGTCTGGTTATTATACCGTACGGTTGGATACGCCGGTAAGCCTGCCGGATAATGAGAAATTCGCAGTGGTGGTGTATATCCGGACCCCGGGTTCCATTCATCCCGTTGCAATTGAGTATGATGCGGATGAACGGACGAAGGAATTCGACATTTCAGATGGAGAAGGATATATTAGTCTTTACGGAAATAAATGGGTAAATACAGAGGAACAGCAGGAATGTAATCTATGCTTAAAGGCGTTTACAAATGAAAGGAGATAATGATATGAAGCGTTTGGTTTTTGCAACCGGTAATCAGGATAAGTTAAGGGAGATTCGAGCAATTATGGAAGGACTGGATTATGAAATACTTTCCATGAAGGAAGCCGGTATTGATATTGAGATAGAAGAAAATGGAACTACATTTCAGGAAAATGCTTTGATTAAGGCAAGGGCAATCAATCAGATTTGCCATGAATTAGTGTTGGCAGATGATTCCGGTTTGGAAGTGGATTATATGGACAAGCAACCGGGTGTGTTCTCCCATCGGTTCGGTGGAGAAGATACACCATATTCCATTAAGAATCAGATGATTATTGACCGTCTTGCCGGAGTGCCGGATGAACAGCGGACAGCACGCTTTGTCTGTGCCATTGCAGCAGTATTTCCGGACGGGAAGGAAATCGTGAAGGAAGCAGCAATGGAAGGAATTATAGGATATCAGGAAGCAGGTGCTAATGGATTTGGTTATGATCCGATTTTTTATCTGCCGGAGTATGGCTGTACCAGTGCGGAACTGTCACCGGAAGATAAGAATGCCATTAGTCATCGGGGGAAGGCACTGCGGTTAATGCGGAAGGAACTGGAGGAATCCTAGTCCCTGCAATAGGATAAAAAAGAGAGGGAGAACAGAATGCGGATATTAATTGTCAGTGATTCTCACGGAAGAAATGATTATGTTAAGCAGGCAGTAGAACAGACAAAGAAAGGCGGAGCTATTGATGCATTGATTCATCTGGGAGATGTGGAGGATGATGTAGAGGAGCTTCGTTCCTTTGTGGACTGTCCGTCTTATATTGTAACCGGTAATAATGATTATGGTCTGGGATTGCCGGATCATCTGAATCTGGAGCTGTGTGGTAAGAAGATATTTCTCACCCATGGACACAGATATGGTGTGAATTATGATTTGAAACGTCTGGGACTGTTTGGAACCATGAACCAGATGGATATTGTCATGTATGGACATACCCATTATCCTCATTTAGACCGAGGGGAGGATATTATTTTGCTGAACCCGGGAAGTCTGGCATATCCAAGACAAGAGGGGAGAGCCAGAACTTTTATGCTTATGGAGTTGGACGAGCAGGGCAATATGGAATTCCATTGGCAGGAGCTAGAGGAAGAGAATAAGAAGAAAAAGAACTGGTTAGACAGATTATTTGAATAGAATTCTATGTGAGTAACAGACAATCGTTTGTTACAATTCAGTACAGATACAGGAGTGGCAAAATGAAAAAAGGCAATGAATATGAAGTGGTAATAACCGGATATGAGTTTCCTAATAAGGGAATTGCATTTGTGGATGCTCGAAAAGTAACTGTGAAGGGTGCCTTTCTGGGGCAAAAGGTACGGATTCGGATTACTAAGGCGAAAAATGGCAAAGGGGAAGGCAGATTATTAGAGGTGCTGGAAAAGTCCGGTGACGAGACAGCAACGCCAATGTGTACTCATTTTGGACAATGTGGTGGTTGTACCTATCAGACTTATACCTATGAAAAGCAATTAGAAATCAAGGAACGGCAGGTACGTGACCTGTTAGACAGTGTTTGCAAAGACAATATTAGCCGGAATTATACTTGGGAAGGAATTATCGGAAGCCCTGTTGTGGAAGGCTACCGCAACAAAATGGAGTTTTCCTTTGGCGATGAGTATAAGGACGGTCCTCTTGCATTGGGGCTTCACCGTAAGGGTAGCTTTTATGATTTGGTTACCATGGAGGATTGTAAAATCGTGGATTCGGATTATAACCGGATTGTGGCTTGTACCTTGCAGCATTTTGCGGAACGAAAGATACCGTATTTCAAGAAGATGAGCCATGAAGGAAGTCTTCGCCATCTGGTGGTACGGCAGACAGCCAAGAGCAAGGATATTTTGATTAATCTGGTGGTCAGCAGTCAGGTGGGAAACGGAAAGAATGAGGAGCAGGAATTAGAAACGAGAGCAAATGCAACGGCAGCGGGTAAATCAGAAACTAATTGTAAAGTGGTAAAAATTGCTGAAAATATAGAGGAACTATATGCATATTTAGGTATTAATGTATGGTTGGAGCAGTTGAAGGCGTTGGAGCTTCATGGTTCCATTGCAGGTGTGTTGTTAACGGTGAATGACAGTTTGGCAGATGTGGTACAAAGCGATGCCACTTATTTGCTCTATGGACAGGATTCTATCTATGAGGAAATATTAGGGTTGAAGTTTCGGATTACCCCATTTTCTTTCTTCCAGACCAATTCGTTGGGAGCAGAGGTGTTGTACGAAAAAGCCAGAAGCTATGTGGGAGACACCAGCAATCAGGTGGTATTTGACTTGTATAGTGGAACCGGAACCATTGCACAGATGTTGGCACCGGTGGCAAAGAAGGTTGTAGGCGTGGAAATTGTAGAAGAAGCAGTGGAGTCTGCGAAGGAAAATGCAGTGCTGAACGGATTGGATAACTGTGAATTCATTGCCGGAGATGTGCTGAAGGTATTGGATGATTTGACGGAACTGCCGGATATGATTGTATTAGACCCACCACGGGATGGAATACATCCGAAGGCATTGAATAAGATTATCGGTTATGGCGTAAAACGAATGGTGTATATTTCCTGTAAGCCGACCAGTCTGGCAAGGGATTTGGTGACCCTGCAGGCGGAAGGGTATCAGGTGGAAAAGGCGTGTTGCGTGGATATGTTTCCTTGGACAGCGAATATAGAAAGTATCGTTCTCTTATCCAAACAAGAAAACGGATGAATATGTTGAGGTGAAGTTGGAACTGGATGAGCTTGATGTGACGAGTGCGGAGAGTAAGGCGACTTATGCGGAGATTAAGGATTATGTATTGGAGAAGCATGGGGTGAAGGTTTCTAATCTGTATATTTCACAGGTAAAAAGAAAATGTGGACTAGAGGTTGGGGAGAAATATAATTTGCCTAAGTCGGAAGATAACAGACAGCCACAATGTCCGGCGGAGAAGGAAAAGGCGATTAAGGATGCGCTGGAGCATTTTGGGATGATTTAAATAAACATTTATAGACAAAGGAGAACAAAAATGGCTAAATCTACAACACAATCAATAGAACCTTTAATTGCTGATTTGGCAAATGGTTGGCTGAAAGCATATAAACTAGATTATAAACTGGAGCAGGAATCTTTGAATACAGAAATAGATACTGCTTTGAATGAATATTTTTCAAAAAGTGGCGGTAAAGGCGGAAATCGACCAGATGCTAAGATTTTATTACAGGATAAGAGTCTGAATTTTTATCCAATACTTATTGAATATAAGGGGTATAAAGATAAACTTGTAAAACTTGATGCTAATGGGCAGGTTGAAAATCGCACAGCAAAGAATGAGCCTATATTGAAGAATATAAATGCTTATGCTGTAAATGGTGCTGTTCATTACGCAAATGCTCTGTTACATTATACAAGTTATACGGATATTATTTCTATAGGTATGACAGGATATAAGGATGAAAACGGAAATATACAACACTCTATTGGTGTATATTATGTTTCGAAAAGTAATTTTGGTATCGGACAGAAAGTTGATGAATATACGGATTTCTCTTTTTTAAAAAAAGAGAATTTTGATGCCTTTATTGAGAAGGTGAAAAATTTGCAGTTATCCCAAGATGAAATTGATAAACTCAAAGAAAAGCGTGAGCGTGAAATCGATGCGAGTTTAGTGCGACTTAATAATGATATTTACCAGAATGAAAAGGGTTTGGGAGAAAATGATCGAGTTTATCTTGTTGCAGCATCTATTATTGCAACAATAGGTGTACCTGGAAAGGTTGCTCCACTTGAAAAGACGGATTTGAAATCTTCTGTAGAAGAAGGAAATACTGATGGTGATATTATTGTAAGAAAAATAAAAGCATTTCTTAATGAAAAAAAGTTGCCAAGAGAGAAAAAGGAACTTATTATTCGAACATTACAAAATACACTTACAACTGAGAATATTAACAAGGTTGAAAATGGAGAGAGCCAATTAAAGCGTGTATTTACTAAAATTGTAGACGATTTAGGCATTTACTATAAAATTGGATTATCAACAGATTTTACAGGAAAACTCTTTAATGAAATGTATAGTTGGCTTGGCTTTACTCAGGACAAATTGAATGATGTAGTGCTTACACCATCATACGTAGCAAATTTACTTGTAAAACTTGCTCGTGTAAATAAAGATTCATATGTGTGGGATTTTGCTACTGGTTCTGCGGGATTACTTGTGGCGGCTATGAACGAAATGCTTATTGATGCAAAGAACAAAATTAATTCGCCAGAACAACTTGCTATTAAATCAGCAGAAATAAAGGCAAATCAATTGCTAGGTTTGGAAATTTTACCAAGTGTTTATATGCTTGCTATTTTGAATATGATTTTGATGGGAGATGGAAGTTCGAATATTCTTAATAAAGATTCTTTAAGAGATTTTAAAGGTAATTATGGATTTGGAAATACAGATAAAAAATTCCCGGCAGATGCATTTGTTCTTAATCCGCCATATTCTGCACCTGGTAATGGTATGATATTCGTAGAAAAAGCATTGTCAATGATGGAAAAAGGATATGCTGCAATTATTATTCAAAATTCTGCGGGTTCAGGAAAAGCAATAACATATAATAGGAATATCTTGAAACACAGTACGTTATTAGCAAGTATAAAAATGCCATTAGATTTATTTGTAGGAAAATCAAGTGTGCAGACAAATATATATGTTTTTAGAATCGGAGAAGCGCACCAAAATGATGATGTTGTTAAATTTATTGATTTTTCAAATGATGGGTATGCAAGAAGTGACCGAAGAAAGTCAAGTTGTAATTTGAAGGATGCTGATAGAGCAAAGGAAAGATATAAAGAACTTGTAGATTTGGTTCGTTTTGGGAAAACAAAGCTTAATATTTTTACAGAAAAAGAATATTATGAAGGTACAATAGATATAGAAAATGGTGCAGATTGGAATCAAACTGCTCCAATTGATACTAAACCTACGCTTGATGATTTTAAGAAAACAATAAATGATTACTTGGCATGGGAAGTGTCTAATTTATTAAAAGGACAAAACGGGGAGGAAGATCGCCTGGGAAAATAAATGCCTCACTTAATAGAAAATTACAAGAAGTTAAGTGGGGCGAATATGAAATAAGCAAATTGTTCAAAGTACAAAAAGTTACTAAAATGTTATCCAAGGAAGATTTATCAGATGAGTTTTGTTTTCCAGCATATTCTTCCGAATCAACTAATAACGGAATTATAGGATATACAGACTCACCAGAATTTATATGTGATGAAGAACACCCTATTTTTGTAACCTTTGGGGACCATACAAGAACTTTGAATATTGCTACCAAAAGTTTTTCAGTTTTAGATAATGTTAAGGTATTGTTACCAACTATTCAGAATCTTCGTTGCTTGTTATGGATTATTACTGCTTGGCAAAAGCAAATACCTAATCTTGGATATGCTCGGCATTGGAAAATAGCAAAACAATGCGTTATTAAACTTCCATGTAAAGAAGGTAAAATTGATTTTGATTTTATGGAATCATTTATAGCGGAGTTAGAAGCGGAGCGTGTGGCGGAGTTATCCGCTTACTTAAAAGTAAACGGATTCAACAATTATGAATTGTCGGTTCAAGAGCTCAGGGCTCTTGAGAATTTAAAAACGATTTCATGGGATGAATATAGAATAGGTGATTTGTTTGATAAGCTAAAAACAAATAAGCTTCCTTATAAAGCAAAAAAATTGCCAACTTCTCCAACAGGTAAGAATATATTACCTTGCTTAACATCCAGTTTCCAAAATCAAGGCTTGAATTATTATGTGCCTATAGACGGAGCTACTGTTTTGAAGAATGTAATTACGATACCGCAAAACAGTGATGTGTATCGCGCTTATTATCAGCCTAAAGATTTTACTGTTTTGTCTGATGCCTATGCAATAGATTGGATATATGATGATTGTAAATTAACAAGAAATCAGTATTTGTTTATGGTTATGTGTATTAACAAAGTAACGGATTTGCCTATATATTCATATAAAAACAAGCTTGGCGGATGGAATGTAGTGAAGGATAAATATATTTTACTACCAAAAGCAAACGGTAAAATTGATCTTGATTTTATGAATGACTTTATATCTGCAATTATAAAACTTGCAATACAAGATGTTGTAATATATACAGATGAAAAAGTAAAGGTCACAAAACAGGTGATAGCCGCAAGAAAAGATACCAATGCAGGTATATTAAATCAACCGTTTACATCTGAAGATGTATTAGAACACGATACATTGATGGTGGCAGAGGAATCTTTATATAATAAATAAAGAGGCAAATATCTAAGGTGCTAATATTTTAATAAGAGGTGTGTCAAAAAGTGACACACCTATAAAAATATCAGGGGTTTTAGGGGATTCCCCTAACAAGATGCATGAAAATGGCTTGTGGACACAAAATGCGTATCTTGCAGAAGATACCATGAGAAATTTTCAATATGAATTTGAACAGAACTAAAGGGAGGCAATGGTATGTCCCAAGGCAGATTCAGTCAGGTAAAGAAGTTTCGTTTGAGTCCGGATGAAGCCGCAGAACTGTCAGAAAAAGCAGAGAAGATGAATATGACCGAGTCCGAGTATCTGAGGTTTATGATTTCGCGGAAACCTACGGATTATCCGGAAATGAGGATTTTATTGAGGGAGCTTATCAATGAAGTAAATCATATTGGTACAAATATTAACTAGATTGTAGATAATAGTAATTCCGGTTTATATTCAGAGACGGATAAGGAACAGTTGGTGTCATATATGAGAAAGCTGAATGTAGAAGTGAATAAGGTTTACGAAGTGATAAGTGAAAGAAAGGCCCGAAATATGTAAGCGGAATTTTTTTGAATCGAAAATATTGCCTTTTCCAAGGTGAGGCTGTATCATCAAGAAAAGAATTATCGGAATTATTTTGAAAAGATGCAGAAGCGACTAAGGAAGGAGGGAAGCTTTGAATAAAGAATTGAAAATAATGATACGGATTAAACAATGAGGAATCACTTGGTTTGTACAAAGTGCAAGTTGAGTGATTTTTTAATATCTCAACATAAAAAATGCATTGAAGTGAGAAAAAATCACATTTAAAGGTTGATTTATTTCAGAAACTGCATATAATAGAAAGTAGAAAAGAAGGTGAGGTAGCAATCATGTTAATTCAGTTTAATTTTAAAAATTTCAAATCCTTTAGAGAAGAGGTTACTTTGGATTTGTCTGCAGCAAAGATGACAGAGTTTTCAGACAGGGTTGTGTCTATTGGTAGCGAGAAGATTTTGCCGGTTGCTGCTATTTATGGTGCAAACGCAAGCGGAAAGTCTAATATATACAACGCTTTTGGATATATGTCTGATTATGTTGCAGATTCATTTAAGTACGGTGATGAAGAGGAAAAGTTCGAGAATTTCAGACCGACTCCATTTTTGTTTGATTCCACATCAGCAAATGCAGAGTCTAGTTTTGAAGTGTATTTTACATTGCCGGGAGATAAGGCTGAAAAGACTTATAATTATGGGTTCTGTATTGATAAAGAAGGTGTAACAGAAGAATGGTTAAATTCTAAGGCAAAGACTGCAAGAAAGTACAGTACAGTTTTTTACCGTAATGCAGATGAGTTAGATTTGTCTGGATTTCCGAAAAACAGCAGAGATAATATTCAGGTGGCTTTGGAAAAGCAGGTACTCATTGTGTCTTTGGGAGCAAAGCTAAAGATTGGTAAGTGTAAGGCAATCAGAGATTGGTTTCTTTCAAATGAGTTTGCGGATTTTGGTGACCCATTTACAAACTTCTTTATGTCCCGCAGATTGCCTAAGGGATTTGTGAGCGACAAAAATGTTCAGCAGAAGGTTGTAGAATATTTTGCATCCTTTGATGAGCATATCAGAGACTTCCGAATTGAGAAGGTTCCTCAGGAGGGAGATTCCAAAGAGGAAAAGTATAAGATTAACGCTCTTCATAAAATGATTGGGTCGGATGAAATGGCGGAGATTCCGTTGGAGTTAGAATCAGCAGGTACATTGAAGATGTTTGCATTATATCCAGAATTGCAGGAAGTATTGGAAAAGGGGAGTGTGTTCTTTATTGATGAATTAAATGCCCGTTTGCATCCGTTACTTGTAAGAAACTTCTTGCTTACATTCTTAAATCCACAAATTAACATTAATCATGCACAACTTGTATTCACAACACATGACACTTGGCAGTTATCTAATCAGTTGCTACGACGTGATGAAATATGGTTTGTGGAGAAGGATGAAGAGGGTGTTTCTACACTGTACTCATTGGCAGATTTCGTAGACGAGGATGGTACTCGTATCCGTAAGGACGAAAGCTATGAGAAAAATTATCTGATAGGAAAGTATGGTGCAATTCCTACCTTAAAGAGTATTGATATTTTTAAGGAGGATTAGGATGGCGAAAAAGGACAGAACAGGTAACAGAAAAACTCGTGAGCAGAGAAAGCAATTTAAGGTGCCGGAATTAGGTTACTATTTAATTGTTACGGACACAGAAGCTACAGAGCGATGTTTCTTCACAGGACTCCATCAGGCTTTGCCGGAGGATGTGAGAAACAAGCTCGTAATAAAGGTGGTAGAGACAAAAACTCGTGCCATGATTGATAAATGTCTGGAACTCACTGCTTATGAT
>JAGAOO010000039.1 GCA_017623675.1 Lachnospiraceae bacterium | reverse complement strand
CATAGAAAAATGCGGAGATTTGCTTATCAAGAATGGAGATAAAGAATTTAGAAGTCCTTGCCTCGGTTGTGAAAATATAGATTTTTGCAAACCAGAAAAGGATATGACATGTGATTTATACAAAGCGATACTTAAACTGAAAGAACATGAGGATTTAGAGGAACAAGGCTTGCTGTTGAAACTTCCGTGCAAGGTGGGAGATACGGTATATGCCTATTGTAGCGAATTTGGAATTTTGCCATATGAAGTGGATTGTATCGTAATAGATAAAGACCTTACATATCGGTGTAGTTCATATTCTGCACCGATTGGGGATTGCCCAAGTGAATGTTTAGACGAAATTGAACCAGACATTTCGGAGTTTGGCAAAACTGTATTCCTCACACAAGCCGAAGCCGAGCAAAAGTTAGAGGAATTATCCAGCTAAACTGAAAAATAAGTGGTAGCAACCGACCAAAGTACACTACCACTTAAAACTCAAAAGTCTAAGGATAGTATATCATGATATCAGTCCTTAGGCAATAACAAATTTTATAGGGCAGCAGGAGGATTGATATATGATGAATACAAAGGAAAGAGTGAAAAATGATATTCTTGTCGGGATGAGAATGCATTTGGACAACTGTACAATGGGTATATTGGATGCAGTTATAATAAAAGCTATCCAAAATGTGGAAATGGAAGAATTGGAAACGCGTCCTGCTACAGCAGATAATACAAACAGCTATATCATGGAATTATTTATAACAAAGAAAGCGCCAAAACTTAGTAAAAATACAGTTAAATACTATATAAATACTGTAAATGAGTTTGCTGCCCTGATTAATAAGCCGCTGAATAAGATTACTGAATCAGATATTGAGTACTATCTGTTGAAAAAGAAATCAGGCAACACGAACACATCCCTGAATAATCTAAGGCGGAATCTGTCTGCATTCTTTACATGGATGCGCAGGGAAAAAATAATTAATGAAAATCCCTGTGACAGTGTGGAAGCATACAGTATTATTGAAAAGCCGATTGACCATATGGAGGCAGCAGAGGTTGAAATGCTTAAGAAGGGATGCACCCACAAACGCGACAGGGCTATCATAGAGTTTATGCGCTCAACAGCTATGAGGAGGGGAGAAATACCATTAGTAAAAATAAATGATATAGACTTTAGAACAGGAAAGCTTGTGATTTTTGGAGAAAAAACACAGAAGTACAGAACGGTCTTCCTTGATGATGTGGCAATCCATTACATAAAGGAGTATCTGCAGGACAGAGGGGTATCAGAGGCAAGCAGGGAGCCGTTATTCACACATCTTCGGGGGGATAAAACACAGGTGCTTGATGCAGAAGGAATCTATGCAAGTATAAAGGATATAGCAGGCAGGGCAGGTATGGACAGACGCGTCTATCCGCATTTATTCCGAAAAACCACTGCAACAAACATTTGCAAGCGTGGGGGCAGCGAAGATGCAGCAGGGGAGTATCTTGGACACGCTCCGAAAAATGTAACAGGAAAGCATTATATATACAAAGGTGACAGATATATCGAACAGATATTTCATAACTTTGTAGAAGCAGTTTGAATATTAAACTTGGAAGGGTGGCACAGAAATGAAAATAGAGGAACTGGAACAATTGAATGACCTGCATAAAGAGATTGCAGAGCTGGAAGCCGCAATAAAACGACTCCGGCAGCAGAAATCCGGAACAGCAGCGGATAAAGTGAGGGCATCAGGAAAAGAATATCCGTACATAAACGGCTTTAAGCAGATATCAGGATACAATATGGCAGCAGAGGAAAGAAGGGAGGCACTGCTGGACAGAAAGGAAATTCTTTTAAATGACAGAAAGAAAAAAGCAGAAGCAGCAGAGCTTAAGATTATGGAGTATATCAACTCCGTAGAAGACAGCCGCGTAAGAATGATAATGCAGTACCGCTTTATAGACGGGTACAAGTGGGAGAAAATAGGAAAATTGTTAAACTATAACAGAACCTATCCCCAAAAGCTGATAAACAATTATCTCAATGAGCACTGAAAAAAGATTTGAAAAAAATTCAACTTTCTCGTTTTTCTCGTTTTAATGTGGTAATATGGTATTAAGCAATGGAATGCATAAAACGATTTTCAGATAACACTTAT
>JAGAOO010000007.1 GCA_017623675.1 Lachnospiraceae bacterium | reverse complement strand
TTATATGCTTTTAACACTTACTGTCACCGCCTTCTATCCCTGGTTTTCTATGTATTTACGCAGCATTTCTTCCGAAACATTTCCTACACTGCAGGCAAAATATCCGTCCGTCCAAAAGGTATGCTCTTTCCAGAAATGTTTTCGTAAATAATTCGGATATCTTTCCCAAATATGATATGTTGTATAACAAAACTGTTTTATATCATCTGATATTTGTTTTGACATCAGCAATTTCTTTCTATACTTGCATACAAAAATAATATGATACTGTAACAAATACTTGTGTCTGTTTTTTGATTTCCATGTTCCCATAACGCAAGCATAGCACAAGCTACCACTTTTGGCTACCTTAACCCACCGTCTAAAGCCAGTGGGATTGCGGTAGCCCTATTTCAAAGGTAAATATAATATTTGAACCAGGAATGAATCCGTTTTTCTGATATATATTTATCTTCCTTATTGCATTTTCACAATAGTTAGTGTTATCCATCATTCCAAAATGCTCTAATAGTACTTCCTCTCTCTTCTTAATATTCAGTAAGGTAAAATCCGGATATACTATTCCCACTTCTGACAAATATAGCGGATGTTCATACTTATATGGAACACCAAGCATTAATAATTTATCAGCAATCATCTTTTCCGATTTTGAACGAACTCTCTCTCCCCGCTCAGTAAATATTTCAGGCTGTTCTTCTTGAAATGGTTTAGTCTCAAATAACTCAGCACTCCAATCTTCTATATATTCTCTGTCAGAAATATAGTATGGTGAAATCAGATTTTTCCTGTTATCATTTAATTTGAGATATACCATATTGTCATCAAACCCTCGTATGATTTCTCTCATACGCTCCAATTCTTTCTTCTTTTTCTCTAAATATTCTATCATCTGCCTTGCATAATCCTTTTGAGCAAGAGAATGAATAAAATCATAGTTCTTCTTACTAATATATCTGCCCAACATATTCGACTCTTCTGAAACATGATAATATTGTTCTGTCCCATGATTATGCGCAATTCTTAATCTACCTTTGGGTGCCCGGCTTACATCTCTTTTTGCTATATCCAATAGTTTATTAACATGCATTATTTCCTTTTCAATTTCTATAATATCTATAGTGTCCACCTCCTAGTTTGCTTTACCCAACTACTTTCTGCATTCACCTTCTTAGTAGGTAATTTCCTGCCTTTCTTTGCCTGAACCGCCTTGTTTTACCCATCATCCTTCCTGCTTCCACCTCTTTAGTAGGTAATTTCCTGCCTTTCTTTGCCTGAACCGCCTTGTTTTACCCATCATCCTCTCCTGCATTCACCTTCTTAGTAGGTAATTTCCTGCCTTTCTTTGCCTAAACCGCCTTGCTTTACCCACCACTCCATCCAAACATACATGTATGGTGGGTAACTTCCTAGAAATCAATGAAATAATAAGCCACTTTACCCATCAAATCACCTATCAACTCATATAAAATAGGTAATCCAGAATTTACTAGCAAAGTGATACAACACGCATGAAATACTACACGCTTGAAACCACACTTGCATGGAACTCTACACGCTTGAAACCACACTTGCATGGAACTCTACACACTTGAAACCACTCTTTCATGGAACTCTACACACTTGAAATCGCAACATATGCCGAAGACAACCTAAAAAAAACTCTAAAATCAATTCCACATGCAATGAATAATACTCCCTGAATTAGGGATGAAAAACAGAATAAACCAATAAATCAGCCCCAGTTTCCCGGGGCTGACCATAGAAAGCACAATGTGCTTAGACTTTAATATTACATCTCTGCAATAGCAGCCTGTGCAGCAGCTAATCTTGCGATTGGTACACGGAATGGAGAACATGATACATAATCCAAACCAATCTTGTGGCAGAACTCAACAGATGAAGGATCTCCACCGTGCTCACCACAGATACCAACATGGAGCTTTGGATTAACCGGCTTACCTAACTTGATAGCCATCTCCATTAACTTACCAACACCGGTCTGATCTAACTTAGCAAATGGGTCATTCTCGAAGATCTTTGTATCATAGTAAGCATCTAAGAACTTACCTGCATCATCACGAGAGAAACCAAATGTCATCTGAGTTAAGTCGTTAGTACCGAAGCAGAAGAAATCAGCTTCTGTTGCGATTTCATCAGCTGTTAATGCAGCTCTTGGAATCTCAATCATTGTACCAACTTCATATTCTAAGTTAACACCGGCAGCAGCGATTTCAGCATCAGCTGTCTCAACTACAACCTTCTTAACATACTTTAATTCCTTGATTTCACATACCAATGGAATCATGATTTCAGGCTTAACATTCCAATCCGGATGAGCTGCCTTAACTTCGATAGCTGCACGAATAACAGCCTTGGTCTGCATCTTAGCAATTTCCGGATAAGTAACTGCAAGACGGCATCCTCTGTGACCCATCATTGGGTTGAACTCATGAAGTGAAGCAATAATGTTCTTAATATCTTCTACTGACTTGCCCTGAGCATCAGCTAACTTCTTAATATCAGCTTCCTCTGTAGGAACGAACTCATGAAGAGGTGGGTCTAAGAAACGGATAGTAACCGGATTACCTTCCAAAGCTTCGTAAAGAGCCTTGAAGTCGCCCTGCTGATATGGAAGAATCTTCTCCAATGCAGCTTCTCTCTCTTCTACTGTATCTGCACAAATCATCTCACGGAATGCAGCAATTCTGTCTTCCTCGAAGAACATATGCTCTGTACGGCAAAGACCAATACCTTCAGCACCTAACTCACGAGCCTTCTTAGCATCTGCAGGTGTATCAGCATTTGTACGAACCTTTAACTTTCTGAACTTGTCAGCCCAAGCCATAACACGACCGAACTCACCGGCAATCTGAGCATCAACTGTTGGGATAAGACCTGCATAGATGTTACCTGTTGTACCATCGATAGAGATTTCAGAACCCTCTGTAAATGTCTGACCGGCAAGTGTGAACTTCTTGTTCTCTTCGTCCATAGCGATATCGCCACAACCAGATACACAGCAGGTACCCATACCACGAGCAACTACGGCAGCGTGTGATGTCATACCACCACGAACTGTTAAGATACCCTGTGCAGCCTTCATACCTGTAATATCTTCCGGTGAAGTCTCAAGACGAACAAGAACAACCTTCTCGCCTCTTTCAGCCCAAGCTACAGCATCATCTGCTGTAAATACAACCTTACCACAAGCAGCTCCCGGAGATGCTCCAAGACCCTTTCCAAGTGGAGTAGCAGCCTTAAGTGCAGCAGCATCGAACTGTGGGTGAAGCAATGTATCCAAGTTACGAGGATCAATCATAGCAACTGCTTCTGCCTCTGTCTTATGTCCTTCATCAACAAGGTCACAAGCAATCTTAAGAGCAGCCGGAGCTGTTCTCTTACCATTACGACACTGTAACATATATAACTTCTTATTTTCTACTGTGAATTCCATATCCTGCATATCATGGTAGTGATTCTCAAGAATCTCACATACCTTGATGAACTCAGCATATGCTTCTGGGAACTGCTTCTCCATCTCTGCGATAGGCATTGGTGTACGAACACCGGCAACTACGTCCTCGCCCTGTGCATTGATAAGGAACTCACCCATCAACTTATTCTCACCTGTTGCAGGGTCACGGGTAAATGCAACACCTGTACCAGACTGATCATTTAAGTTACCGAATACCATAGGCATTACGTTAACAGCTGTACCCCAAGAATAAGGGATATCATTATCACGACGGTATACGTTAGCACGTGGGTTATCCCATGACTTAAATACAGCCTCGATGGCTAACTTCAACTGCTCTACCGGATCTGAAGGGAAGTCCTGTCCTAACTGCTTCTTGTACTCAGCCTTGAACTGACCTGCTAATTCCTTAAGGTCTGCTGCTGTTAAGTCAACATCATACTTAACACCCTTCTTTTCCTTCATCTCATCGATTAACTGCTCGAAATACTTCTTACCAACTTCCATAACTACATCAGAGAACATCTGGATGAATCTTCTGTAAGAGTCATATACGAAACGCTCGAATGCAGGATCCGGATTACCGGCGATCATAGCAGCTACTACCTCGTCATTTAAGCCAAGGTTCAAAATTGTATCCATCATACCAGGCATTGATGCTCTAGCACCTGAACGAACTGATACAAGAAGAGGATTCTTAAGATCTCCGAACTTCTTGCCATTCACTTCTTCCATCCAAGCAACACCTTCCATTGCCTGAGCCATGATTTCATCATTAATCTTACGACCGTCCTCATAATACTGAGTACAAGCCTCTGTTGTGATTGTGAATCCCTGTGGTACTGGAAGACCGATTTCTGTCATCTCAGCAAGGTTGGCACCCTTACCACCGAGAAGGTTTCTCATGGACATGTTTCCTTCTTTGAAGGTATAAACCCACTTGTTTGCCATTTGTTACTTACCTCCTAAGTATTTGATTATTCTAGCCTGTACAAATTGTACAGTCACTGCATAACATTATACCATATTTTCATCATTTTTGAAGTCATTTTTATAAATATTTTAAATTTTACCCAGTTTTTTCTTTCATGTATATTCCCGACAAAAAGACCGGCACCTTAACGGCACCGGCCCTGAAGTGTAACCACACACATTTTACTTATTGAACAATTCTTCTTGCACCAATTGGTGATGTATAATACATATTTGAAATAATGATTCCTGTTGATTCAGTACTTGCATGTACAATCTGACCACCACCAATATAAAGACCCACATGACCATAATAGCAGATAATATCCCCCGGCTGTACAGCATCTAATGAAACCGGTGTTCCTTGTGTCATCTGCACACTGGATGCATGACTTAATGAATAACCAAACTGTGCATAAACCGCCATGGTAAATCCACTGCAATCCGTACCATTTGTCAAACTACTTCCACCATATACATAAGGATTTCCAACGAACTGACATGCATAATTTGCAATTTCCTGTCCAAGTGCCAAACCTTCCGCTGATGTCTGCACCGGTGGAACAACAGCAGAACCTGTTCCCGAAGGAGCACTTACTGATGCCCGAGTTGCCAACATAGCAGATATCATTTCCTGCTCTTCCTCAATGGTCATAGCAACCGGATAGTTCCATCCAACCTTTACATATTCACTGGAAACGTATCCAACTACATCTTCTTTATACTGAATTTCTATCCATTCTTCACTTTCACTAATGACATCTAACTCTCTTCCACCATTTACCGAACCGATGCATTCACTTTCAATGCTCTGTTCTTTTCGAACATTCAGAGCCGGTACTTCTACAGTGGCACAATATTTATAATTCTCTGTAATATATCCGCCTGCTTCATCACCGAACATCAAAAACTCATTTGAAACATATCCGGTAACATTTCCTGATTCAATCTTGGTCCATTCCTCACCCGGTTCTATTATAGTTGCCACGGAATATGGATATAATTTACCAACAATTTCCGAATCCGTATTCGCTTCTGCACGAACACGCAAACTGCCTTCCACATTGGCTACTACAGAATTCTGCCATTCCGGATATTCACATTCCGGTTCCGACTCAGCTTCTTCCGTTGTATCAGCTTCCGTTGTATCAGCAACCTCCTCTGTCACCTCAGAGTTGTCTGCAACTACATCTCCAGTCTCACTACTATTCATCTTCAATGTTACATCTGTATCGGAAATCTGCATTACAACTGTTTCTTCCGTTGCCACAGCCTGTACATCCAAATTGGTCTTTGGTGTTATTGCTTTTGTACTGAAAATCAATCCTGTTCCAACTGTAATCATAACAGCGGCTCCGATAATTGCCTTTTTCATATATTACCTCAGCTTTTCGTAATTATTACAAAATTGTTACAACTTGTTACATTTGTATTTTAGCAAAGCAAATAATTTATGTCAACAAGTATTCGCCCTTTTTTTTACTTTTTTTAGTTAAATTATTGCAAAAATATGTTTTTACGATATAATTAGATATAGATTCTGTACATATTTTATGAAATACGGGGGTTCCAAATATGCATATTAGTGATTTTTTAGAACTTTCATTATTAGAACAGATAATGGAAGATTGGTCAAAAGCTACCGGAATGGCTACAATTGCCGTGGATAATGAAGGTAATTATATTACAAAGGAAATCGGTTTTACTGATTTTTGTATGAAACACACACGTGGCAGTGCCGAAGGTTTACGTCGTTGTACAAAATGCGATAATACCTGTACCGGTACCTATTTCTGTCATGCAGGTCTGATGGATTTCAGTATCGACATTATGGTTGGAGATACCTATCTTGGTAAGATTATTGGCGGTCAGGTACTTCCGGGTGAACCGGATGAGGACAAGTTCCGCAGTATTGCTTCTGAACTGGGTATTGATCCGGATTTGTATATTGATGCACTCCGAAAAGTACCGGTAAAAACCGAAGCCTCCATTCGTGCTGCTGCCAAATTGTTAGGAGACATGATTAATCTGATTGTTAACTTTGAATACAGAAAAGCCTCCAGCAATAACCTTGTTACAACTTTGGAAGATGACATTTCTCAGGCTGCCAATTTAATCGAGGAGATTAACGAAAAGTCTCAGGCATTAGATAAGATTGAAAGCAAGCAAAAGATTCTTTCATTGAATGCTTCCATCGAAGCTGCCCGTGCAGGAGAATTCGGACGTGGATTTGCCGTTGTTGCAACGGAATTCGGTAAATTAGCAGTGAATTCCGGTGAGATTAATAAGTCAATCAAATCTTCCTTAAAGTCATTAACTACAGTGATAGAAGAAATGGAAGAATCATCGAAGAACTAAGTCTTCTTTTATATTGAACACCACAGACAACGAGGAGCATTTCATAATTGAAATGCTCCTCGTTATTATTTTCCCTTTATTGTTCTTAAGAATCTATACCAGCTATCACACTGTATATTCTCCCTTTAGTACGCAAACTTTTCCTCAAAGTATGCCTTTAAGTCCTCAATCTTAACCCGTTCCTGTTCCATAGTATCCCGGTCACGAACCGTCACTGCACCATCGGTTTCTGACTCAAAATCATAAGTAATACAGAACGGAGTACCGATTTCATCCTGTCTCCGATACCGCTTACCAATATTTCCTCTGTCGTCATATTCACAGTTATAGTACTTTGACAATTCTGTGTATATCTTCTCTGCACCTTCTGCCAACTTCTTAGATAATGGCAATACACCAATCTTAACCGGTGCCAATGCAGGATGGAAATGTAATACGGTTCTTACATCACCGCCTTCCAATTCCTCTTCATCATACGCACTGCAAAGGAATGCTAAGGTTACACGGTCTGCACCCAAAGAAGGTTCAATAACATAAGGAATGTATTTTTCTTTCTTCTCATCATCAAAGTATTCCATCGGCTCACCGGAGGTATTCTGATGCTGTGTCAAATCATAATCGGTACGGTCTGCAATTCCCCATAACTCACCCCAGCCAAATGGGAAAAGGAATTCAATATCCGTAGTACCCTTACTATAGAAGCATAATTCTTCCGGAGAATGGTCTCTGGCACGCATTTCTTCTTCCTTCATGCCCAGATTCTTCAACCAGTCAATACAGAACTGTCTCCAATATGCAAACCACTCCAAGTCTGTACCCGGTTCACAGAAGAACTCCAGCTCCATTTGTTCAAACTCTCTGGTACGGAAGGTAAAGTTACCCGGTGTAATCTCATTTCTAAAAGATTTACCAATCTGACCGATACCAAATGGAATCTTCTTCCGTGAGGTTCTCTGTACATTCTTAAAGTTTACAAAGATACCCTGTGCCGTTTCCGGTCTTAAGTAAACCGTATTCTTTGCATCCTCAGTAACACCCTGGAAGGTCTTGAACATCAGATTGAACTGACGAATATCTGTAAAATTATGCTTACCACAGGTTGGACATGGCACCTGATTCTCTGTTACGAAATTCATCATCTGATCCTGTGACCAGCCATCTATAGAACCATCTAATGCAATCCCATGCTCTGCTGCATAGTCTTCAATCAACTTATCTGCACGAAACCGTTCATGACATTCCTTACAATCCATCAATGGGTCTGCAAAACCAGCCAAATGACCGGAAGCTACCCATGTCTGCGGATTCATTAAAATGGCACAATCCACACCTACGTTATATGGATTTTCCTGAATGAACTTTTTCCACCATGCACGTTTTACGTTATTCTTTAATTCTACACCAAGATTACCGTAGTCCCAGGTATTTGCAAGTCCTCCATAGATTTCAGAACCGGGATAAACAAATCCTCTTGCTTTTGCTAATGCAACAATTTTGTCCATTGTCTTTTCCATTTTTCAAACCTCACTCATTCTCCATTATTTAAATACAATAATTGCTTCTCCATCACCGGAAGCAATATATGTACCATTGTCTTCTGTAACATTGTCATTATAGTATAATACTTTACCTTTACAGATAATATTCATGGCATCTTCTACCTTGAGGACCTTCATGCCGGAATCTGTCATATCTCCAACACTTACCTTGGTTCCATCTGCCACAGAAGTAAACTCACCGGAAAGCTTTACATCTTCAAAACCCTCCAACTGATATTCCGTATTATTAAAGGCATTATAATCATCCATACCGGAATATGTTAACTGCAATTTCACCAGCTTATTCTCCGTATCAATTGCATCTAAGACAATACTGTCTTCTCCGGCTTCTGAATTATAATCTGCAATCTCTGCATTTACAAAGGCTTCCAAATCTGCCATATCATAATTTCCCTCAGAAAAGTCCTCTACGGAAACATCAGAAATTGTTCCGTCTTTTCCGATAGTCATGGTATTGCCTGTAACTGAATCAAAGCTGCTTCCACATCCGGTCAGGAGAATTGTTCCCAATACCAGTCCTGCCAGCAAGTGCTTTTGTTTCATCTTTACGCCCTCCTCATCGACTAATAACTTATTCATTGTATCGTTTAATCTGTCAGATTGCAAGATAGAGAATCAAGAAATTCAGAAGAATTAAACTTTTTATCCACATATTCTTCCAAAAAAGAATTACAAATCCCATCCAATTCTCCCTGTACCTCTGAAGAAACGCTAAAAGAATATAGCTTTTCCAAAGGCGAACTCAATATAAACTGTAACGCATACACCGTTGAAGGATTCAGAAGTTCCGCAATATCGTAATCAATCTGGCAATGGTCTACACAAACCAGTCCTCCCTGCCTTGCCCGAAACACATAACCGGTTCCCTGATTTCCACACTTTACACAGGAAAACACCTGCATTTCTTCTCCGTCTAATGCCAGGGCACGAATTTCATAAATGCGCCGTATCAAGGATTCCGGCACCTTTTTCTTCACCAAGGCACGCAAGGTCATATAAAGCAGCTTCAACTGCTCTCTGTCGTCCAGATTCTCATGGCTCAGATAATCTGCCATTTCACAAAAATAGGTGCCATAGGTGATTCCGTCCAAGTCTGTTTTGAGTTCATCAAAATAATTCCGGACTTCTACTCCCTGCACCCGATAGGCATCCCGCCCTGCAAATAATGTAAATGTTCCATAAGTAAAAGGCTGGCATGCAGCCGTCAGTGGACTTCCTGTCCGTCTGGCACCTCTCGCAAATGCAGACAATTTTCCCCGTTCCTTCGTCAATATTACAATTCGGCGGTCATAATCCCCCACCTGACTTGCCATCAGCACCATTCCGGTTACTTCTATCTGCATGTATCTCACCTACCTGTCCTACTGTTACTCTCTCTGTTCAAATCCAAAGTTCTTCAGCAAATAATCACTGTCCCGCCAATCCTTCTTAATCTTTACCCAGATTTTCAGATTCACCTTTGTATCTAAAAGTTTTTCCATATCCATTCGAGCCTGGGTACCGATTTTCTTCAGCATGGCTCCCTGTTTGCCGATAATGATTCCCTTATGGGAATCCCGTTCACAAATAATCGTCGCATCAATATCTACGATATTTCCCTTTGGACGGTCTTTCATAGAATCAATCACCACTGCAATGCCATGTGGAATCTCATGGTCCAGGCACCGAAGTGCTTTTTCCCGAATAATCTCAGCAACAATCTGTCGCTCCGGCTGGTCAGTAATGGTATCTTCATCATAATATTGAGGTCCCTCCGGCAGATATCGAAGAATCGTCTTTAAAACTTCTTTCGTATTCCGGTCACGCAATGCAGAAACCGGAATAATCGCATCAAAATCATATTCCTTCTGATAGGCTTCGATTGCCTTTACAACCTCCGATTCCTCCACCGTATCAATCTTATTGATAATCAACAATACAGGTGTGTGTACCTTTTTCAGCCGTTCAATAATTGCCTGTTCCCCTTTTCCAATATAAGTCGTCGGTTCCACCAGCCACAGCACCACATCCATCTCACTTAAGGCGGAATCTACCGCACTCATCATATATTCACCCAGTTTATTCTTCGCCCGGTTAATACCCGGTGTATCCAGAAAGATAATCTGCCCTTCCTCACAGGTATATACAGTCTGAATCCGGTTTCTGGTGGTTTGTGCTTTGTTACTGGTAATAGCAATCTTTTGTCCAATCAGATGATTCATCAACGTAGACTTTCCTACATTGGGTCTTCCAATAATGGTAACAAAGCCCGATTTATAATTCTTATTCATTCTTCTGCCTCTCTTTATCTCATGGCATGAGGTGTCACCGCAGGTGACGGAGTCCTGATGCCGCTTTTCCATATTAGATTTGACACTATCTATCTTACGCTACATCAAAATACCGTTCGTATTGCCTTGAAATGCTCTGCTTCTTTTTCTATCTTCTTCTCATTTCCAATGACACAGATGGTATCGGCAGACACCACAGACTTCACAAGCTGTGCCAGCCCCCGTATGGTTGCCTGATTGGTTGCCAGCAGTTCATCCCTTCTCGCCTGACGATATTCATCACTGATTCCCATGAGGTACAGATTAAAGTCCCGTTCTCCTCTGTCATAGGCATTCAAAGGAATGTCTGCACTACCAATGGTTCCAATAATATACTTGGTCATATCCCTGTCATCCGCCTGGAAATTCGCCACATACTCTGCTGCCTGCCGGTACACATCATAGGTTTCCATAAGATTCGGGTCCCGATAGGAGGTCAGATAACCGGTTCCGTTATCGCCAAAAGCACACATACTGCCATAGGCTCCACCCTGTACCCGGACATTTACCCAGAGATAATCGTAAGCAAATATAGTTTCCAACACCCGTAAAGCACCGGTTGTTTCAAAGCCTGCCTTCTTATAATTACCAGCCGTTGCCACATACTGTACCTGACTGGCAGTTTTAAAGGCTTCATTCTTAACCGTTAATTCTATGGATTCCTCCGGTTTATCCACCTTTCTGGTGGATAAATATACAGAAAACAGTGTGACATTCATACCAATGGCTTCTTCTACATCATTATCCCCTGTATAGGAAATGACCAGATTATCCTTATGGAGAATCTCTTCAAGGACTGTCTTCAGCTTCTTCACCAGATTTTCCTTTTCCTCCTCAAAATTCCGGTTCAGGTTATCTATAAACTCATAATAGTCAATTCCCTTTGCCAGTTCCTTGACATAATTATTGACGGAAACATAAGACATTGCCCGGGAAGCAGTGGTAGAATGTCCCCGGCTCACTAAGTCCGGTTTCATGGATGCTTTGATTTCCGCAACAATTTCCCGCAGGCGTTCTGTATCAGACAGTTTACTATGGAGTAATAATTCCTCCATCAGTTTGAAGCTGTCACTAATCTGACTGTACAGCATCTTTGCTTTTATATCGAAGGTAGGAAGATAATGATCCGGATTCAAGTCACTGCGTATCTCAAAACTGCTTTGAATACTGCCTGATTTTAACCGAATCTCACTTGCCAGTTCATTATAAGTGTAATGGCTGGTATCAATCATACCTAATACTCTTGCCAGGAGATTGGCATAAGGAAGCAACTCTAATGGTAATTTATCCAGCTTGAAACACAGATGAATATATGCAATACCATTGGTGAAGATTGGGTGTACCACTACCGGTATGCCTAACATTTCCCGTTCTTCATTTTCCTGTTTCTGAATCTTCGGCTCAATATCCCCAATTTCCAATAACGGAATCTTGCGAATATCCGCCTCACCGGACGGAGTTGCCTGATATTCCTTCAGTGCCCTGGTATCCTCTATAATGGCTTCCAACTGTTGTCTGGATAAAGATTCCTTGTAAGCAGCCAGCTGTGCCTTTGTCTGTGCATCCTTTTTCTCATTTAAACCACGCTCCGGTTTCAGAATCACCATGCTGCGATGGGTATTTTCTAACAGATAGGTACGAATGGTCCGTTCAAAATAACCATTTTCCAATCCCCGCTTCATAAATTCCAAGGTTTCTTCTACCTTAATATGAATAAATGGTGCTTTATCGTCATATAGCCAACTGTCAAAGGACTTTAATCCATACATCAAGCCCTTTGGATACCGTCCAAAGTCTGATTCCCGCAGCTGGAATTCCAAATGGTTAATAGCTGCCTGCATTGCCTTTTTTGACAATCCATGTTCACAGATATCCTCCAAAGTATCCCGAATCACCCGACAGAATTCTTCTGTGTCTGATTCATTGGCATTATGAGCAATAATAGAAAAAATCGGTTGTTGAATGGAATTATCATAAGAAGATTCAATATCCTGTCCGATTCCTGCCTTAATTAATGCCTGTTTTAACGGTGCTCCCGGCATATCCAGCAGTACAGACTGTAATAACTGGAATGCCATATACAATTCCGGATCCAGGCTGGTGCCAATGACTACATTATAAGAAAGATAGGTGTTATCCTCCGGTTCTTCCGATTCCGCTAAGGAATAGGAATAGGTCTGGGTGACCGGTCCCGGATAATCCAGTTCCATAGAAATACGAGAATCTACCTTCTGATAATCATAATGGCATAAGTACTCCTCATCTATAAACCGTAACTTCTCCTCTACATCCATATCTCCATAAAGATAAATGTAGCTGTTGGACGGATGGTAATACTTCTTGTGGAAGTCCAAAAACTGTTCATAGGTCAGTTGCGGAATGGCAGAGGGTTCACCACCGGATTCACAAGCATAAGTGGTACCCGGCAACAGAGATAACTGAATCAGACGAGCAAGCTGCTGATTCGGGTCAGAATAAACCCCCTTCATCTCATTATAAACAACACCATTATAGGTGATTTCATCATTTAAGTCCTCCAGCTCGTAATGCCAGCCCTCCTGCTTTAATATCTCCTCATGTATATAAATATTCGGATGAAATACCGCATCCAAATAAACATCCATCAGATTTTGAAAATCCTTGTCATTGTAGCTGGCAATAGGATATACTGTCTTATCCGAATAAGTCATAGCATTTAAAAATGTATTCAAAGAGCCCTTTGCCAATTCCACAAATGGGTCTTTGGCAGGGAATTTTCTGGAGCCACACAGCACAGAATGTTCCATAATATGAGGCACACCGGTATCATCACTCGGTGGCGTCCGAAAACCAATGGTAAAAACTTTGTTGGTATCATCATTGCTGATTACTACTACTCTTGCCTTGGTCTTCCGATGCCGGAAGATATATCCGGTTGCAGAAAGCTCCGGAATTGCTTCCTGTTCTAATAAATCATATGCACCTATCCGCTTCATTTCCTAATCCTCCTATAATAGGTATCGCCATTATTTGACAATCTAATTCTATCCTAACATCTTTTTTCAATTATAGCAATTTTGTTTCCATGAAATTTTATATATATTTTTCCATATTCCTAATTTTTCATGCAACAAACAGCCATTTGCGTTACACTACTATTATATACACCTTTTATGAAAGGAATAATCTAATTCAACAAAGTAAACATGATAGGAGGATATATATGAAGTCATTATTCAAAACCAAATTAAAACGCATTGCATCTATTTCCTTAATCAGTGGGCTAACCCTTTCCCTCTGCGCCTGCAACAATCGTTCCGTTCCGTCACCGGCATCACAAAACAATTTGACAAACCCAATTCACGCAGAGGCAATTTCAGGTCAGGCTGCTGACGATGCATTTATTGCATCAACGGCAGATTTCTCCATCGAATTATTCCGCCAAAGTGTACAGAATAGTACAACAGGCGAAAACATTCTGATTTCTCCGGAATCCGTTCTCTCTGCCTATGCTATTATTGATACAGAAACCGGATTGCCGGTCTTTATGGGCATCGTAAATACGGTGGAGTAATGGATTGAACCGGCTTAGACCTAGCTTCGATATATGTGTTTATTATCGTATTTGACTTAAAACTCCCATCTCCATTTCATATACATGGTCACAAAGCACATCAATATCCTCTTTATTATGACTGGCAAGCACAATTGTTCTTCCTCGTTCTTTTAGTTCAAGGAACAGCTTACGCATATCTTCTACTCCGTGCTTGTCCAGTCCATTCATTGGTTCATCCAGAATCAATATCTTCTGGTCTTCCATGATTGCCTGTGCAATTGCCAGTCTCTGGCGCATTCCCATGGAATAGTTCTTTACTCGTTTGCGAGAGTTCGGATCCAAGCCCACCTGTTCCAGCACAGTCTTAATATGTTCCCTGTTTCTCTTATTGCGAATTCCATATAAGTAGTCCAGGTTTTTGAATCCACTTTCATTTCCCAAAAAAGCAGGTTCCTCAATGATGACCCCGGCCTCGTTCAGCATATCAATATCTTTATGCATTTCTTTATCTTGAATGTAAATGCTTCCACTGTCTAAATACAACAGCCCACAAATACACTTAAATAACACTGTTTTGCCCGAACCGTTATGTCCAACAATTCCGTAGATTGCTCCCTCCGGCACAAATAGACTTACATCCTTCAATACCTGTTGCTGACCAAATGATTTGCATGCCTTTTCTATGCGAATGACGTCTTGTCCACGCTCCGAAATAATCGTTTTTTCCTGTTCATTTCGATTCATTTCCATATCCTTAATCCTCCTTATACCAGTGAAATTCCATTTTTCTCGCCTTCAAAAAAATCAATACCAAAAGTGCTGCTATAATCGCAAACGACATACAAAGACAATAGGGCAACCTTGGGTAATAGGTTCCCATAAAAGAACGAACACCATATGCACCAATCATAATCCACGTATATGGTGAACAATAGTAACACCACATCAAGTTCGGAAAATAATTCAATACAAGCTGCATATTCGCCAATCCCAAACCAACCATCAACGCAACAACTCTATTCGAATATAAACTAACTGCGAAAATCAAAAGACCAATTAATGTCGTAATCAGACTTGTCATAAAAAACGAAAAAATGAATGCTTGTATCGGTGTATACCGTTCAATAATAGGAGCCACCGCAACTCCCACCGTATTATAGCCTATAATCATATCACTGGAATATGCCATGGTGTATACCACTTCTCCCCATTTATTTGAAAAATCTACATTGGGCAAGAATACAAGTATTCCACCAAGAAAGGAAAATGCTGTGAGTGCGATGGATTGAACAATAATCGCAACAACTTTACTTAACAACCAACGAATTCTTCCTTCTCTTACCACCTTATACACTTCTGAACGATTCATGAACGGAGCGTCTGAGAACATATAACAAACAATAAATCCATAGTAGGTCACAAACAAAAAAATCGAAAAGAAATGAGGAGCCATGCTGAAATTTATCTTCAAATCATAATCCTGAATGAACTGTATCACACCTCTTGTCATGCCATATTCTATTGTTAGTATAAAAATCGCAACAAATAAAAACTGACGGGTAATAATACGTTTTCTACATTCCGTTCCAATACATCTTAATCCGGATAATATTCTATCAGTCATTTACTATCATCCTCCCAAATCTTACTCTGCATAATTCACTCGTTAAAATGAATACCGCACCTACCAGAACATACGCACTTATCCTTGTTCTGTCACTAAAAAATGATGACAGTGAATTAAACATACTCTCAAATAGTGACAGATACTTTCCAAGTTGTGCTCCCAACAACCGATATACTACCATATCTTCCAGATAGACAAACACAACCGGCATTGCCCAAACCAACATCCTCTTTTTCGTGAACAAGGATACATATAACGCTATTACAGACAAAACTCCTGCAAGCAGGCTGATTCGAATACCAGCCTCTATCACAAAGCAATAACCGTTGCCAAAATTCATCCTTACAAGTTCTTCCTGCGTCGTCGAATCCAAAAAAGAATTACTCAGTGACTTTAGTATAATAAAACAACCAAATCCTAAGAACATGGCAACAAATGACGATAAAAATACTGTAATTATCTTACTTGTTAAATAGCTCTGTTTTGTCCCCCGAATCAAGACATTCTTTATGTAACCATATTCCTTTTCATCAATGTATACCGTGCCATAAGGTAATACTGCTGCACTCCAAAGAATCATACCTCCAATTCCACCAGCCGGAAGCAAACTCACCATGTACACCGCACACATATCGCCGTGCTGTATAGTTGTAAAATAAAATAAAAATAGAATTAGGCATACGGAAGCCAGAAATCTCCATGACAAAAAGGCACGTCGTAAATCAACGTGCAGGTAATTGACTATATCCTTACTCATTTCATAATCATCCCCGTTTCTGCATTAATCCGTATCTCAGAGGTTACATCATATCCCTCATAGTGTTCTAAGATTCCAATTGCCCAGGCCGGAATCAGCTTTCTCTTTTGATCACTGTATATTCCGCTCATGTCACAGTATAACTCTGCAGATATGATTTCAGTCTGATGGTCACTTACGGTATTCTCATATCGTTCAATTACCGGCTGTATGGCTTCCTCAAAAGGTAGCAACTCTACAACTTCATCCGACATGTCGTATTGATATAATAAACCATATTCAATCCTTACAATCCCCTCAGCACCATAGAACACAGTAATCGGAGCAGTGCTGTCCTCTACTCTAAAAATGATATCTCCTCCCCCATGGTAATCTTCCAGTCCACAATAGGTCTGATGAATATAGAACAAATACAAATCATCCTCCGAAGTCCAATCTCTATACTCCTCCGGATGGTCCATCCCATCCATCCCTTCATGATTCTCTTCCTCAGCCATAATTTCGTGTGACAAATAGTATGTATCAACTGTATAATTATCACCCAATTGCATTCCATACCCTGAAAGAGTCATCAGAACCTCTTCGAGTGCTTCCTCACTTGTGCCAAAGGAAAAGTCCAGCTTTTCCGTAAAGCGATTCAGATTGTAATCATCACTGCGTTTCTCCGTAACAAGACAATTATCTATATAGGAATAGTTTCCATCGTGCGTTGAAAAGGTACCGCTATCTGTCCATGAGAATGTTTTAATTGTTACATCATTTTGTTCCAGTCCCACATAACCATGCTTATTGCTATACTCAACGATACGCCCTTCCTCCGGTATAAACTGGTAGGATAACTCCTCACTTCCCGGGCCCTGCATTCTTTCAGCAGTTCCCGCAAAGAATACCACCTGATCCGGTGCAGTCAATTCGATATCTGCTGTAATACGATTTCCCTGATATGTATATCTGTCCGAAATGACAGTTCCACTTACACCTTCACACTTGCTCCAATATAAGTCATTGGAATAATTCAAATCTGTTTCCTCGGTTCCAACATTTTGCAATTCGCCCGTTGTTCCACAACCTGCCATGCATAACGCCGCCATTAGTAAAACACAAATCTTTTTCTTCATGATTGCCTCCTTATATGATAATCTGTCAATTTCACTGCTAAACCATGCATATATTACCCTCCCCGCTTTCATTTTAGAACATTGTCAACGCTTTTCAATACTGATAGCACAAAACGGCGGTAAATGGCAAAAATCGGCGGTATTCCACTAAAAAGCGGCGATAATCTACCATCAGTCATCGCCGTCTTTCATATCGTTTCTATTGTATTCCAATTATAACTGTATGTGTAAACAACCCATTGTTACACTGCACAATATCCTCTCCATGATATTTTTCTACTACATTCTCTATATTTTTCATACCAATACCATGCTCTCTTTTGTTACTCTTCAATGTCAAAAAGCCTTTCATTTTCTGAATTTCTTTCTCTACCGGATTCTGTGTAGTAATTTCCAGTTTACCTCTTTCAATACGGATGCTGCATTTCAATTCTTTTGGCTTCTCTTCTAACCGCTTACATCCTTCGATTCCATTATCCAACAGATTTGTTAAAAGAATCACAACATCTTCATCTTCCATAGAAAGGTTTTGCAAATCTCCTACATTCAGAATCATATGTACATCCGACTGCTTTGCGAATTGATACTTCTGACGAAGAATACTATTCACAATGGCATGATTAGTATTTAATCCAATGTTTTTCTGATTCCATGTCCCATACAGATTCCTTATATAATCTAATGCCTTATCTTGCTTTCCATCCTCCAATAAGCCTTGCATGCAAGACATATGATTTCTAAAATCATGTACTTTCTTTTGCTGTTCCCCATAACTGTCTTCCATCGACTGATATAGCTGTATCTGGTTTCTCATTTGTATCTCAAGTATGTGTTTTTCACGTAACATATTCTCTCTTTTTATTACGTCCTGCACCAGATAAAAAAACAAAAAATCAATAATTAGTAACCCTATCGCATTAAGCATCATTGCTATATCACTTTCAATTCTCATCATACAAACGATTAGCACAATTGAAAGCAACGGAAATAAAATGAAGCGCAACCACTCGTGTTTTTCAATAACACCAATTCTTTGATTTTGATTAAATATATTATAAAAAATCATATTAATTATCAGCAAAATTACTTTGCATAGTATCGGAACCATAATACTATATGGCCAAAAATCGTTAATCCTAATCTGTAATAAATATTGAATACTCAAAAACACTATTGAGTCAACAATTATACCTAATGCATATTCTGCAATTATCAGAAAAAGAATTTGAACCGAAGTCCCTCGATATAAGATGCGCATAAACACAAAAGAAGTACCAATGACTATGACTACTCGTAATAACAAATTTGAAATACAAGCCATACCAAATCCAAGCCCCCAGAGAAGGATTAGTAAAATATAATTCAGCTTGAATTTCATTTTTCTTCTCTCTAAAAAAGTATCTAGGAACATTTGAAAGCACAGTACTTCTACCAGTGTCAACGCCAATGTCCGAATTACATAAATCATTGCAGACCACCTCGCAATTCGTAATACTGCTCTTTCACCTGACAGAATCGTTCTCTCGGGATTGGAAGCTCCTCACCATTACTCAGATGCACTTTATGGTTTCCTACCTGATTATATGAAGTAATAAATATCAATGCAATATTGGGGTGTATATTTCGCACATATTCAGCTACCTGCATTCCATTTTCATCCGGCATACTGATATCAAGGAATAGTGCATCAAATTGCCTTAGTTCTTCTTTTAATTCACATAATTCACGTCCACTTTGGAATAGCTCCATTTGATAATCAAAGATTCCTTGTTCGTTAAGATTGTCTGTCAATGCCTTTGCAATTCGTGTTCGAAAAAGAAGTTCATCATCACAGACCGCTATCTTTAGATTCATCGACCCACCTCGCACATTGTATTTCCCCTCTTACCAATACTTCTTCATATATTCATCTGCCTGCTCCGGACTCAAAGAAAATTTCTCTATAATCAGTTGTCTTGTATCCTCCATGGTTCTCTTTAATTCCTGAAAAGTCTGTATGAAGACTTCGATGCCACGCTCCATTCCACGCTCCATTCCACACTCCATTCCCTGTTTTATACCATGTTCAACTCCATCATTCCAATACATATCCAATAACAAACACATATCCTGCACCTTCTCTCCTGTTTTTTTTGCCTGCTCATAACATATTTCTTTTAATTTTTCATAATGCCTGTCTCCGCTAAAAACTTCCAGCATATCAAGAACTTCTTCCATATGTAATAAATTCCTGCCATATTTTTGAATGGCTTTATCCAGTTCTTTTTTATCATTACAACAAGCTAAGTATTCTGCTATCAGTCGGTAATCCGATTGATACAGATTCCTGATTTCTTCCGGCTGATTCCGCATAGGAATCAGCCGAATAGAATAATCACCAATTAATTCTTTCCATATGGTCTGGTTGTCATCCGGCAGCCGCAACATATCCAGCAGTGTCAAAGGTTTTGTCCATTCTTCCAAACCAAAGTACAATACAATGGTTATGACAGGGCATAACTTCTGGTTATCATGAATTTCTTTTGTATAAGCCGAGTGGTTATTTCCCCGATTTTCAGCCATCAATTTCTGAATCTGCCGCTTGTATTCCACATAATTATATCCCATCACTCGAACCGGCATGGTATTGCTGATACCTGTCTGGCTTTCCTGTCCAATAACTGCAAAACAACAACCATCTAAATCATCCACTTCCTTCAGCACATCCCGGAACAAAGAATGGTGCTTTTTCTGTATTCCATCCTCTTTCTGTCCCTTTGCACCCTGTAAATCTTTCCATTTCAAATCTGTATAATGTCCTTCTGTTGGCATTGCCCGCAGCATATCAGCCTTCAATACCGGTTTCCCATGAAATATGTTTACATTCACAATGTCTGAAAATACATCATTCATTTCCAGCAAGCTTTTTATTACTACATCTTTTTCCATTCACATTCCTCCTACCCAGGAGTATGAAATAGATTCGGCTTCCATAATTGTGGAAACCGTCATCAGCCTCTGAAAGTCAACAACCATACT
>JAGAOO010000006.1 GCA_017623675.1 Lachnospiraceae bacterium | reverse complement strand
GAATGCAGACTCTAAAAGTACGTCGGTACTTGGATTGCGTCTTTTGCAATCCTACGTACCGCTACGTACTGACCGAAGCGGAAGCGCGTCTGCATCAAGTATATATATTCGAAGCCGAACACTAGTCAGTACACTAAACCATAATTTATCAAACCATAATTTAAGGATTATTTAATAATTTCTCTGTTATCCTTTCACCATAACAGAGAAAGGAGTTAACATATGTATTTTCGAATCTTAAAGAAAGACCTGAAACGAAAAAAGACTATGAATGTAATACTGTTGATATTTATTATTCTGGCATCCACGTTTGTGTCCAGCAGTGTCAATAATATCGTAACAGTAGCAAATGGATTGAATTATTATTTTGAAAAAGCAAATATGTCTGATTTATTTGCAGCTACCATGACAAAGGCTGAGGTTACACCAATTACCGATGTACTTGACAGTATTGAGGAAATCAACAGCTATGGTATCGAACACATTCTTTATTTGAATTCCGAAAATCTCATTTATGAAGATGAAAAGCTGAATAAATTGAGTACCTCCCTGTTGCTTGCCTATGAGGATGCAGACTTAAACTATTTTGATGAGGATGATAATGTTATTGAAGCTGTGGAAGAAGGTACGGTTGTAATTTCCAATAAATGTATCCTTGAAAACGATATGAAGGTTGGAGATACACTGGAGATAACATTAAATGGTATTACAGTACCCCTCAAAATCGCAGGAGGGTGTAAAGATGCAGCCTTGGGCTCGGGGATGATGGGTATGATAAAATTCATTATAAATGAGAATGATTTTGAGAAATTCAAATCAGACCGGGAGACACTGGATTTGTACGGGGGAAGCTTGTGTTACATAAATACAGGTGATATAAACCTGGTTGAAAAAACACTAAGCGAACAGGATTCCAGTATTATCTTTCTTGCCGGTATCAATCGGATGAAAATGTTCTATGTTATGGACATGGTTATAGCAGGCGTTTTGATGGTAGTAAGTGTATGTTTGATTTTGATTTCATTTGTGGTTTTACGATTTACAATCGCTTTTACCCTGACAGAGGAATTTCGTGAAATCGGAGTCATGAAAGCAATCGGTATTCCCAATATAAAAATTCGCGGACTATATATGGTGAAGTATTTCATGCTTGCCGTCGTTGGTGCAGGGGTGGGATTCTTCTCAAGTATTCCATTTGGAACTATGTTATTAGAAAGTGTTTCCCAGTCAATGGTTTTGGGAAATGACAGCTCCCTGTTGATTAATCTGTGCTGCTCTGTGGGAGTGGTTGCTATTATTTTGCTGTTTTGCTTTGGATGTACAAGCAGGGTGAAGAAGTTCACTCCGGTGGATGCTATCCGTAGTGGAATCACAGGAGAACGATTTAAGAAAAAAGGAAAGTTGCGAATAAGCAGAAGTAAAATGAAGCCTGCTGCCTTCATGGCAGCCAATGATGTGTTAAGCAGTCCGAGAAGATTTGGCACAGTGATTCTTACCTATGTCATCTGCTTATCACTGGTACTGATATTGGTAAATACAGTGAATACATTAAAAAGCGGAAGTCTTGCTTCCTCCTTTGGAATGACAGAAAGTGATGTTTACTATTGTAATGGTGATATTCAAATGAGCTATATGGTTGAGGGTGGCAGAGAGTTGTTAGAGGATAAACTGGATGAGATAGAAGATACCCTTGCTGAAAACGGAATGCCGGGGGAATGCTTATATGAAATTATGGTAAATGTTTCTCTGACCCATGGTGATAATGGATGTAAGGCAATGGGGATGCAGGGAATTCGGACAACAATGGATATGTATGAATATTATGAGGGGACACCGCCTCAAAATGAAGACGAGATTGCTCTTACACCTTTGACCGCAAAGAAGCTGAATGTGAGTATCGGTGATACCGTTACCATATGTCTGCCATCGGGAGAAAAGGATTATGTTGTAACAGCACTATTTCAGAATATGAATAATCTGGGAGAAGGTGTACGTTTGCATGAGGATGTTGATATCGATTTCTTACAGACCTCCGGCTCCTTGGGATTCCAGATTAACTTTACGGATCATCCGAAGGAAGCTGAAATTCAAAACAGAGTTGAGAAACTAAAAGAAATCTTTCATACAGATGAGGTATATACGGCTGATGAATATATTGAGCAGTTAATTGGTGTAGCGGATACCATTGATGGAGTTCGAATACTAGTGCTTTCCATTGTATTAGTGATTATTGCACTGGTAACGGTACTGATGGAGCGTTCCTTTATTACAAAGGAGAGAGGAGAAATTGCAATCTTAAAGGCGATGGGCTTTAAGAACCGTACAATTATAAAATGGCATACTATACGTTTAGGAATAGTTAGTGTGATTTCAACCATAATCTCTTTGGTGCTTAGTTATCCACTGACGGATTTGGCAATCACACCGGTATTTAAAATGATGGGTGCAGCTTTCGGAATTAAGTACCGGATTGTACCGTTAGAGGTCTATGTCATTTATCCGTTAATTGTGCTGGCAATCACTATAATAAGTGCAGGGTTGACCGCACTTTACACAAGAGCAATTGTAGCGTCAGAAGCATCAAGTATTGAATAGGAGGAGCATTCATGAACGAAGTATTAGAAGTAAAAGATTTATGTAAAACCTATATTATAAACAAGCGTCAGAACAATGTATTAAAGAATGTGAATTTTTCCATTTCAGAAGGAGAAATGGTAGCGGTTATGGGACCTTCCGGTTCCGGAAAATCAACTCTGCTCTACACCGTATCCGGTATGGATTCGCTTACCGCAGGAAGGGTAGAATTTTGCGGAAGAACGATACAGGATTTAAATGCAAAGGAATTGGCAGATTTACGTCTCAATGAAATGGGATTTATTTTCCAGCAAATGTATATGTTAAAAAATCTTACAGTGTTGGATAATATTATTCTTCCAGCCTGTCAGTCAGATAAGATACAGGAAAGCCGGAAAGAAACTCTGCAGAGGGGACAGGACCTGATGCGGAAGTTAGATATCATAGATATTGCAGATAATGATATCAACGAAGTTTCCGGCGGTCAGTTACAGAGAGCCTGTATTTGCCGAAGTATGATAAATAAGCCAAAGATGATATTTGCAGATGAGCCAACCGGAGCTTTGAATCGGGCAGCGTCTGATGAGGTTATGGAGGAACTTACTAAGATTAACGCAGAGGGTACAACCATTCTGTTGGTGACCCATGATGTGAAAGTGGCGGCAAAGTGTTCCAGAGTGTTATACATAGTTGATGGAAATATAAAAGGCGAGTATAATTTAGAACCATATACAGCTGCTGTCCGGTTAAGAGAGCGGGAACGTCAGTTGAATAATTGGCTACTGGAAATGGGCTGGTAATAAGAGAAGGAAATACTATGGCAGACATTTTAATTGTAGAAGATAATATGGAGCTGGCAGGACTGTTGCGGGATTTCCTGCGGGCAGAGAATTATACCGTCAGTCTTGCAGAAGATGGGGAAAAAGCATTGCGATTATATGAAGCTTATGGAGCTAAGCTGGTGATACTGGATATCATGCTGCCTGGGATGGATGGCTTTGCAGTATGTGAACAGATTCGCAATCAGAGTAATACACCCATTTTAATTGTAAGTGCCAAAACGGAAAAAGATGACAAGTTGAACGGGCTGCTGTTAGGGGCAGATGACTATATAGAAAAGCCTTATGATATTGACATTATGCTTGCCAAGATACGGGGCATTTTTAAACGCAGATACTCTCTTGATGAAGTGGTGGACGGAGATTTACGGTTAAATCGAATTAACCGGACGGTATTTCGAAAGGATGAGCCACTGGAAATGACGGCAAAGGAATTTGACTTATTACTGCTGCTTATGGAAAATAAGGGGAAGGTTTTGAAAAAGGAATACATATTCAACCGCATCTGGGGGAGTGACAGTTGTTCCGAACCCCAAACCCTGACTGTCCATATCAAATGGTTACGAAAAAAGATTGAAGAAGACCCGCAGAAGCCAAAACGGATTCAGACGGTCTGGGGTGTGGGGTATCAATTCATATGAGAAGCTTTTATAAAATCCTAATCGTTATTATAATCCTCTTTCTTGCAATGTTAATTGGAAGCAATGCATATATTTCGTGGATGGAACAAGGGAAAACCGGAAGACCATACCGGGTAGAAATCAGCCGATTGGTTCATGCCATTGAGGAGCAGAGAATAGAGAACATTGATTTATCGGAATATGAATATATAACCAATGTAGAATTATATTCTGGAAATGAAACGGCATTCTTTGAAGAAACGGATAGTGACTATGTAATCCACCAAATTGATGGAGAACTTTATCGCTTGGAATACAGATATACATGGGAATCCTTGTCTCAAATCAGAATGATAATGAATCTTATGTTGGGAATTTGTCTTCTGGTTATGCTTGGAATTTTGCTATATATACGCAGAAGTATTTTAAAACCATTTGAAACCCTTCGGGAAGTGCCTTATCAGCTTTCGAAAGGCAATCTTAATGTCCCGATACAAGAAAATAAGAGCCGATATTTCGGAAGATTTGTATGGGGTGTAGACCTGTTGCGGGAGCATATGGAGGAACAGAAGGTACGGGAGTTGGAGTTGCAAAAGGAAAAATCAACCCTGTTATTGTCTATTTCTCACGACATTAAGACTCCTCTTTCAGCAATCAAATTATATGCCCAAGCTCTGTCGAAAGGACTGTACAGCGATAAGGAAAAGCAAGGAGAAATTGCTGAACATATCAATACAAAGGCAGATGAAATAGAAGGCTTTGTATCACAGATTGTGAAGGCGTCCAGTGAGGACTTTTTAAAATTAGAAGTAAACAACGGGGAATTCTACCTTTCAGAATTAATTCATCAGATATCTGGATATTATAAAGAAAAATTGGAGCTAATCAAGATTGATTTCAGAGTGGGTGCATACTCCGATTGCATTCTCAAAGGCGATCTAGATAGAAGTGTAGAAGTATTACAAAATATCATCGAAAATGCTATTAAGTATGGAGATGGTCATACCATAGAACTCTTATATTCAGAAGAAGAAAACTGCCGGCTCCTTACGGTTAAGAATAGTGGCTGTACCTTACCGGAGATAGAACTTCCCCATATCTTTGATAGCTTTTGGCGAGGGTCAAATGCAGGCAACAGTAAGGGGAGCGGATTAGGCTTGTATATCTGCCGCCAGCTTATGCAGAAAATGGACGGTGAAATTTATGCAGAAAAAAGAGATGGGGAGATGTGGGTGACTGTGGTGTTTGAGAAGGTATGAAGGAGTTACTCTGTGTCATAGACACCTTCGTAAAAACATGATATAATGAGCGTTACGGCGATGTGCGTTTACGGACATCGCCATAAGGAGAAAAACTGCATGGAGCCCACAGGCGACGTGATGTATTATAAATATAAAAATACTTTTTTGCAGGAAAGGAGAAATTAAAAAATGGAATCAAATTATGCACAGGCATCGTCTGTACAGACAGTAGAAAAGAAACCTACTGATACGGCAAGTCTAATATTAGGAATAGTCTCAATTGTGTTTTCGGCCAGTTGCTTTGGTGTGATTCCCGGCGTCCTGGCAATTGTATTCGGTTATAAAAACAGGTCTGTAAATACAAGGGCTAAGGCGGGCATGATAACTGGCATTATAGGAACCTGTCTGTCTGTTGTTCTGGGGTTACTTATTTCTGTAATTGTTGCAATATGTGTAGCTTCGGCAGTTAAGGAGCGAGATAACAGCTATTATGACGATTGTGGCTATGAGGATTATTATGATGATTATAACGAACCTGTTACAGAATATATAAACAACGATTTAGAAAGCACTGCGGAGTCTGTTATGCCAGAGGATTTGACAGAGTTTGAAGGGGAGCAGGTGGCAGATGTTGTAATTAACAATACCGGATATGTGCCGGATTATACAACAAAAGTAATTGGTTCGGCAGAGGTTGGTTATACCATCGTGCCGGATAATTATTATGAATTTCACGAATCGGGCGGACATGCCTTTACAAATGTGGTCCAGTATTCCTATGGTTTTTCTGTTGTAGGTCTGTGTTCCGCACCAACAAGTACTACCGCTTATGAATTTGCGAAGTCGTTGGAAGAATACTCTCGTTCCAGTGCAGATGTAGACCAGAGTTCTATTCAGGTATCGACGGAAGAAATTAACGGTATCTACGGATATAAAAAAGTTGTTTATTATCCTGCGGACGATATGTACCTAATCACCTTTGTTTTTGATGGGGAGGATGGACTGCTGCATTATATATCAGTGGAATATCCTGCATATGATACGGTTCAGGACCTGTGGGAAACGGTAATGTATAACTACTATTATTAGTCACAATCCAAAGCATCGTCAAGATTTAAAACCATGCTAATTTCCAAACAGAGAAGTAGCGTGGTTTATTATCAAACCATTTCTTCAATTGCATAAAACCGAAAAAGAGAAAGCATATTGATGAAATCCATACATAGTAGGATAGGGGATGACGTATGAATTGGTTAGAAAGTCTTCAAACAGCAATTGATTATATAGAGGAACATTTATTAGAAGATGAGTTGATAACGGGAGAAAATGTTTCGAATCAGGTGTTTTCCTCTGAGTATAATTTTCGTACGGTTTTTCGTGTGATTACAGGATATGCATTGGGAGAGTATATCCGTAACCGCAGGCTTTCCCTTGCCGGAGAAGAACTGATTAATACCAAGGCTACCGTCTTGGATATTGCAGTAAAATATGGATACGATACAGCCGAGAGTTTCACCAAAGCCTTTATAAGATTTCATGGTGTGTCACCTTCTTACGTGCGGAAGAACAGACAGGGCTTGAAAACCTTTACGAGGGTTATTTTGAAGATTCAGGCAGTAGGTGGAAGTGTGTTGGATTACAGTGTTGAGCAGACCAAAGAAATTCGTCTGGTGGGGTATCAGAAGGCATTTCCGAATAATGATTTCGAAGAAAATAATCAAAGAATACCGGAATTTATTCAGCAGTGTTGTGATTCGGATTTTGATGGTATCTGTGAGTTTGCCGCAGGAGGTGAATTCGCAGATGCCGTTTTGGGGTATCGTTATGATATAGAGGGAACGTTATGGTATGCTTTTGGTGTAGATAGTAAGTTGGAAGAGATTGCTGAACCATACATTCTAAAAGAAATTCCGGCAAAGAAATGGTTGAAATTTCGTTGTGATACGCCGTCAAAAGAGGGAATGCAGAAGCTATGGTACAGAATATATTCTGAATTCTTGCCGTGCTCTTCTTATCGCATAATGGATAATGAAACATTGGAAGTCAGTTTTTGCAGAAATGGAAAAAATGAACGATATTTATATATGCCAATAAAAGAAGACAAATCATAGCTAAAACGGACAGGAGACCTGTGTGGAATTCTGATATCCTTAAGAAAACGGGCAGTTTTATTCTGTCAGAACGTAAAAGGAGGATATGATGATGAAAATAAGAAACAGAATTCTTAGTGGGATTATGATGATTAGTTGCAGCATGTTACTGTTTGGCTGTACGAATCAGCAGGCTATGGAGGAAGAGGTGGATCCATTACTGCCGGAGGAACGGGAAAGCATTGTGTTAGGAAAATTGTCCCCGGAGCATATTTATTACAATGAGGTTGTGGCATTAGACCCGGCTTGTGCGGATTATATTGAGGAATTAACGATTTATGACAAGGAAATTGATGATACCTTTGTCGTGCACATTTCACTGCCACCAGGATATGATGAAACACAGGAATATCCGCTGGTGCTGATGACAGATGGCGTATGGAGATTAAGTGATCATCCGGAGCTTCGGCCATTAATGACAACCGGAGAAATGGAACCGGTGATTCTGGTAAGCGTGGGATATCCAAATGACTATGACTATATGGAAATCCGGGAACGAGATTTGGTAGACGAACCGGAAGCATATCTTCAATTCCTTGTTGATAATTTGATTCCATATCTTTCGGAAATATATTCTATTTCGCCGGACAATACAACTCTGACCGGACATTCTTATGGTGGCTATTGGGCATATTATGCATTATTCCATAGTGACACGATTGGTAAGAATACGTTTGAAAACTATTATATCGGAAGTCCGTCTATGCAGGCACATACAGGGACGATGTATATGAAGAACTATGAGGAAGAGTATTACGGAAGAACGCAGACGTTAAATGCAAATGTGTATGTGACGTTAGGAGATGAGGAACCAAACAATTTTATAGAGGCAGCTGAGATTTTCTACAATTCGGTTGAGAAACGTGGTTATGAAGGCTTGAATCTTACATATGAAGTGATAGAAGGATATGGACATGATACTGTGTTTAAGCCATCAATAAAGAACGCTTTGCTTATGTTCTATGGTACGGAGGAGTAGAATCGGTTACAATAGTGAAAGGGGAGCTCGTTCTATAAGACATATGATTATAACACTTATATTACGATGCTCCCATTCTATTATCAAATCATAAACCGGCGAAGCAGTTCCTTGTTTTCGGGTGTTGGATTATCAATACTGACAATCAGTGCTTTTGATAAATCCACACTGAAAATGCCAAGAACGGATTTAGCATCTACTACATAACGTCCGGATTCTCTGACTTTAGAGAACCAACAAAAAATTGCAGATGCATTAGTGGCACTGGATTATAAGGAAAGTAAGGTTGCACGTATTCTGGCAAGTGGTAAGACAGAGTTTGTAGGTATAATTATTCCTAATCTGTACATGCATTACTATGCTCAGATTTTAAATGAAATTCTTCCTACATATGAAACTTTCGGATACAAGTTTCTCGTATTTGTTGGAGATGACAAAGAAGATATTGAACGAAAATACTTTCAGGAACTTCTTTCTTATAAGATTGAAGGAATGATTGTGCTTAGTCATACGATTACATCCAAGGAACTTGCGTCCTACGATATTCCCATTGTTGCCATAGAAAGAGAAGATGAATATATATGCAGTGTGAATTCTGACAATTATATGGGTGCGGTTCAGGCCACAAGTCTGCTGTACAAAAACGGATGTGATGTTCTTATTCATGTAAATGCAGATGTCAATGAACGAATTCCCTCCTATGGACGTATTCAGGGATTTATCGATATTTGTAATGAACATGGGTTGGAGCATGAATTGATTTTGAGAGACTGGGGAAATACCTATAAAAAGAACATGGAAAGAATTGCCCCTGTTTTAGACGAAATCGAAGAAAAATATAAGAATAGGAAAAAGGGCGTTTTTCTATCCAATGACACATTGGCAAATGTCTTTTTAAATTTGTTGGTGAGAAAGTACGGAACACTTCCGGGGGATTATCAGATTGTGGGATTTGACGGTTCTCCTATTTCAAGTGAAGCCATTATACCGATTAGCACTGTGGGGCAGCAGATTGATAAAATTGCCTATCAGGCAATGGAGTTACTTGTCATGCAGATGAATGAAAAGAAAAAAAGAAGACCGGTTCCGCTGGAGACACCAATTCATAAAGTGGTTACACCGATACTCATTCGACGGGAGACAACAAAATAATTATGTGTGGAACATCAAACCAAATGCACTGAATACCAATACGGAGAGGAGCGGATGATACCAATGAATCTGCTCCTAATTTGACAATGGATTTTTTTTGTTATATAATATAACAAGTGTTAGATAACGGATGATTGATAAAGGAAATATAAAAATAAAAGGAGGATACATATGCCACGAAAGCCACAATTTACAAAAGAAGAAATTGCGGAGTACGGGTTGGATATTGTGCGGAAACAGGGAATGGAGTGTCTGACCACCCGGGAGCTTGCAAAACATCTGGGGACAACGGTTGCACCAATTTTTGTGCACTATCCTACCATGGATGAATTGAAGAAAGCGGTTCGCGGTTTGGCCCGGAATATTTATCGGGATTATATTCACCAAGGACTTGCTGAGGCAATACCATTCCGAGGGGTAGGCATGCAATACATTCAGTTTGCAAAAAATGAGCCGGAGTTATATCGACTTTTATTTTTGAGTGATAATACAGAAGATGCAAAAGAGAGCCATTTTGCAATGGATGAGTTGGCATATACTCAGGATCTCGTTAGAGAGTCTTTGCAAAGCATTTATAACATGAATGCCGTGGCTGCTGATCATTATTTCAGGGATTTATGGTTAGTTGCGCATAGTCTGGCAACCCTTTTGGTAACCGGAGGATGTACATATACGGATGATGAGATTAGGAGTATTTTTACAGAAATTAGTGTAAGCATTTGTAAGGCATACAAGGAGATTCCGGGTTTAGTTGAAGGAACCTATGATGTAGATAAAACATTTCAGAAATTAGTCAGTAAATCTTAATTTTTAGAAAATTGACAACCGGTATTCATATGATATAATAGAACTTATGTTACACAACATATGTTTTATAACGTGCGTTTTATAAAGGAGAGATATCGTATGCCACCAAAGCCCAAATACACAAGAGAAGAAATTGTGAATGCCGCATTTGAAATGACAAGGGAAGGAGGAATCCAGTCAGTTGTTGCAAGAGAATTAGGAAAGAAGTTGGGAACCTCCGCATCACCTATTTTTACAGCATTTAAGAATATGGAGGAATTACAACAAGAAGTTCGCAGAATGGCAATGAAGGAATTTGAAGCTTATGTCCATGATGCGGTAAATCATCCACCTGTTTTTAAGGAATTCGGAATGAAAATGGTTCAGTTTTCCATTGAGGAACCCAAGCTGTTTCAATTATTGTATATGCAGGAGAAGGATAGCATCCAAACATATACAGATATGATAAAAGAGCTGGGAGATACGGTTGAAGTTTGTCTGGAATTCATACAAAAGGATTATGAGTTATCAAGAGAGCAGGCAGAATTATTATTTCAGCAGGTATGGCTGTTTACCTTTGGCATATGCGTGTTGCTGGCAGGTAAAGTATGCTTCTTTACCGGTGAAGAGGTTTCTTCCATGTTGAGTATAGAGTTTCAAAGTACCTTAATGCTGATAAAATCCGGGAAGTATAAGGATTATAGTAATAAATAAGAGTATGAATAAGTAAAAGAGGTGAGTGCAAATGACAAATCCGGTATTAATAGAGAATGAAAAGCAGGCAAATAAGGTTGTGGCGAAGGTAATGCGAATTACATTTATCATTTTCACAATCGTGTATTTATTAAATGTATTCGGAATATTCGTTGTAGATATGAAAATCATGACATTGGCGTATGGAGTAGGTTCTGTATTCCTGTGGCTCCCAACCATATTAGTGAATCTGTGCAAGCAGCAGGGGGAATGGGTGAAATATGTCAATGTACTTTGTGCCGTCTTCTTTGTGACGATGGCTGTTACCACATTAACTTATCATGTTGTTGTACTTTATATCTATGCAATTGCCATAGCAAGTTTGTATTTTTCAAGGCAATTAAATATTTTTGTCACTGTACTTTCTGTTTTTGGCGTATCCATCGGACAGGTAGCTGCATTCTATTTGCAGACGTTACCGGATAAGAATTTAACAGTGTTAAAATCTGTACTTATTTATGGTGTGGTACCTAGAGCATTAATATTGATTGCGATAGCGGCGATTTTTATTATGCTGTGCCAAAGGACAGCCAGTATGCTTGGCAATCTGATGGGTGCGGAAGAGCAGCGTCAGGTGCTGGAGCAAATGAAACAGATGAAAGAACAATCCACAGCTTCCGCCGGAAATCTGAGTCATATGGTAGAAGAACTTTCAACCATTACAGATTCTTCCATCAAAGCAAATGAGCAGATTGCCCAGGAAACGGAACGGATGATGCTTGGTTTTGCAGATAACACGCAGCAATTAGAAAAAACGAATATCAGTATACAGGATATTTCAACACAGCTTGCAGAACTGAGTACCATGAATCACCAGATTGCCTCGCTTGCAGAACAAGTAAATAGTAAGACAAAAGAAAATCAAGATAAAATGTTGTCGGCAACCCAGAGTATGCAGCAGATTCATGACAGTACAGAAGACTGTAAACAGCAGATGCATAAGCTGGGACAGGAATCAACGGAAATACTGGGCATCATACAGGTAATAACAGGGATTTCCGCCAGAACGAACATCCTTGCACTGAATGCGTCTATTGAAGCGGCAAGAGCCGGAGAGCATGGCAAGGGGTTTGCGGTGGTTGCAGCAGAGATTCAAAAACTGTCTGAGCAGACGAAAGCGGCTGTGGAAGAAATTGCAACAATTATTCATCAGGTAGTGCAGGATACGGAACAGACGAAAGCAGCCATGGAACAAAGTGCAAGCCTGACACAAGACGGTATGAAGACAATCCGTGAAGCGGAGAGTTCAGCAGCCGTCATTACGACTTCCAATTGTGAGATGACCGCACAGATTTTAAGTATGGATGAAATCGCAGAGTTGGTGCGTGAACGTAGCCGGGAAGTTGCAGCAAGCATGAAACAGGTAAGTCAAAACATGCAGGAAAGTTATGGAAGTATTGAGCATGTGACAGCGGCGACCCAGGAAAACACAGCGGGAACTGAGAATATTGCTGCAATGGTACAGCAGATTCAAGTTTTGGCAGAGGAACTGGCAGACATGTAAAATGTAGATAGATAATGTAAAGTCAAATATGAAGAATAAGGCATCAGGACTCCGTCACCTTCGGTGACACCTCATGCCAAGCAAGGAGGACATCATTATGAAAAAGAATCAATGGATGAAATTAAGAAGTGCGATGATGGGATTGGCAATTTGCAGTGTTATGTTATGTGGATGTAATACAAACGGAAATTCTCAAACAGAAGGAAACCCATCGGATTCCGACAGTGAAACAGAAATTGCCACACAAGAGCAAACCAATCAAGGGAATGACGGGGATGTATCAACAGAAGCCGGTAGCGAATCAGGACAGAAAGAGGCGATTACCGAGGCAGAGCTTAGCCGGTTATTTGAAGAGAATCTAAACTGTATGCTGTATATATTTGAATTGGGTGATTTGTCACATGAAGAAGAGCCGATGGATGGAGATATGATTTATCGGGTGACAGATGATGAATTTCAAAGCCTTGCTGATTTAGAGGAGTATCTTCTTACCGTGTATACGAAGGAAGAGGCAGACCGGTTACTATATCAATATCCATATGAAGACCAATCCAAGTACTTAGAACAGGATGGAGTACTTTGTATTAATATGGCGTTGAGTGGAGGAAAAGGTTACTACGTGGACTGGACAGATTTCGAAGTACGAATTAAAACCATCGATGAAGACAGATGCACGTTTTTAGTAAAGGGAACCATAGAAGAACCGGCGGACGAGCCGATTTTGGAAGAATACTATTCAGAAGGTGCAGCAGTATATGAGAATGGCCATTGGGTACTGGAAGAAATGATGTACTAAGGAAAAGATGTATGAAAGATATGAGAGGATAGCATTATGGTTGGAATTGGAAGCATTATTACGATTTGTATTACCTTGTGTATTTCATTACTACTGCCGATAGCATTGTATGTGATTTATGGCATCAGGAATAAAGGGAAAGGCGTCTGGACGGCATGGCTGCTGGGGGCAGCAGGTTTTGTAGTATTTCAGCTTTGCATCCGGATACCGATATTGAATGTTCTGACATTGAATCAAGGCTTTCAGTCATTTGCTGTGAATCAGTATGTGCTTTATTGTCTGATACTTGCTTTCACCGCCGCACTGTTTGAAGTGGCAGGAAGATATATTGTTGCCAGGATTTTAAAAAAGAAAATGACCTTTGAACGTGGCGTGGCAGCAGGTCTGGGACATGGCGGAATTGAAGCAATGTTGCTTATAGGAATGGCGTATCTTAATAACTTAATATACGCGATTATGATAAATACAGGTAGTTTTGCAATTGTTATTGAGCAAACAAAAGCAACAGGTGTGGATGTATCGCAATTGGTAGCACTACAGGAACAGTTGGTGACGACTGCACCGGGACTTTTTCTGTTAGCAGGATATGAACGTATTTTAACAATAATTTTTCACTTGGCAATGAGCCTTTTGGTATGCTATTACGTTAGTAAGCAGAAGAGCTGGCAGGGAGTGCTTATTTGTCTTGTCTGCCATACCACAGTGGATTTTGTGTCGCCGATTATAAGTGGATTGGCAACGGAGTATTTTGGAAATGTGATATCAACCAATGTTTCGTATGTAATGATTTACAGCTTCCTGACTGTGGTTGCTGTTGCGTCAATCATGGTTATAATTAAGCTAAAGAAGAAATTCCAAGAAGTAGCGATTGTAGATTGATATATTCGGATGGAATGTAAGATTAAGGAATGACAAAATTATAAGTAGAGAAAGAGGTCAAAAGGAGTCTTTGCAAAACAGATAAAATCTGTGAAGCAAGGCTCTTTTTTGATATAAGCATAACCTATAACCGGCAATTCATTTTATATATTTGCCTAATTCACAGTAAAGCGATATACTTTGTAGAAATTGATGCAGGAGGAAAATTATGAGTTTTGGAAAGGTAGCAACAACGGAATTGACCAATGAAATCTCGGCAGAGGGAGCATTTGTAAGACAGAAGAATCGTTTTACAACACCTTTTGGAAAAGCGGAAGGTCAGCTTCCTGTAGAAGCAAATCGATATCGAATTTTATGGGCTCCGGTATGCCCGTGGGCACACCGTTCCATTATTGTACGAAAGCTGCTTGGTTTGGAAGATGTAATCAGTGTTGGAACCTTAGACCCAATACGCCCGGATAAGACCCCAAGTGACTGGGCATTTACTTTAGATGAGGGTAATGTGGATCCGGTGCTTGGAATCCATTATTTAAGTGAAGCATACCTGAAAGCAGATCCCGATTATCAGGGTCGGTTTACCGTACCGGCGGTGGTAGATTTGCAGACAGGGAAGGTGGTTAATAACGATTATTTTAACCTGACCCGTTACTGGGAGACAGAATGGAAGGAATTCCATAAGCCGGATGCTCCTGATTTATATCCGGAAGAGTTAAGAGATGAGATAGATAAACTCAATGATATTTTGTTTCATGATGTGAATAACGGCGTGTATAAGGCAGGCTTTGCAAGAAGTCAGGAAGCCTATGAAGATGCTTGTAATCTAGTATTTCATCGCTTGGATGAATTGGAAAAAAGACTAAATCACAGCAGATATCTGTTCGGGGATAAGATTACGGAATCCGATGTCCGTCTGTATGTAACACTGGCAAGATTTGATTGTGCATATTTTAACGGATTCCGTGTGAATAAAAAAATGTTAAAGGATTATCCAAATCTTTGGGCGTATGCAAGAGATTTGTACCAACAGCCGGGGTTCGGCGAGACAACAGATTTTGATGCTATTAAGAAGCATTATCATCTCTGCTGTCTGGTGACCAATCCTCACCAGATTCTTCCTCTGGGACCGGAAGAAGAATTGTGGCTGACACCACATGGCAGAGATACCAGAACCTATCAGTGATAGGCGGGAAAAGCTATGTAGTTATAATATACAGCATCTAAGAAGGGAGATAAGGAAATGACCTATATTAAACCATTTGAATCCATTGAATTGTTTGAAAATACATTTCGGCATCAGATTAATAAAACCACAGGAAATGTAGAGGATAGGAAATTTGTTTTTGATAAGACCTTTGGTGACGGGGAAGACCAGTGGCCTATTGTTGCTAATCGGTATCGGTTAATTTGGATGCCGGGTTGTCCTCATTCCAATAAGGCGGTGATTACTTTAAGACTGCTTGGCTTGGACCGGGTAATTAGTGTCGGGGAAGCCGGCATCCTCAGAGACCCGAGAGGCTGGGTATTCAGTGAGGATTTGGATGAGGTAGACCCGGTTTTGAAGGTACATTATCTGGATGATGTGTATCTGGCAACGGACCCTGATTTTACGGGAAGGTCTACAGTTCCGCTAATCGCAGATGAAACGACAGGGAAGGCTGTAAATAATGATCCTTGGAATATTCCGAAATATTTTGCAAGAGATTGGAAGGTGTTTCATAAAGAGAATGCACCTGACCTGTATCCGGAAGAACTTCGGGAGGAGATAGATGAAATCAGCGATTTTATCAACAAAGAGGTAAATGCCTATCGATGTGGTTTTGCCAGAAATCAAGAAGCATTTGACAGGGGATTTGCAAGTTATTTTGCTGCGTTAGATCAATTGGAGGCCCGATTGGAACATCAGAGGTTCATTAACGGGGATTATATTACTTTGTCAGATATTCATCTGTATGTTGCACTGGTAAGATTTGAAGTGAATTATCATCTGGTATTCGGTGTGAATAAAAAGCGTCTGGAAGACTATCCAAACCTCTGGGGCTATACAAGAGACTTATATCAGACGGAAGGCTTTCGGGAGTATACAAAATTGGAGTGGATTAAGAAACACTATCAATTGTCTCCTCATATGAGAGCAAAGCTGGGGAATGTCTATGGTATCTGTGGTATTGGAATTGATTCCGGTAAATGGGAGCAGCTGATCGGCAGAGAGCAGTTATCAAAAGACCCGGAGCACAAATTCCGGTATGAAAAAGAAGAACGTCCTCAATTTGCCCATCAGGATGCAGAAGCGGAAAAAACGTATATTGAAGAATATCTGATTCGGCCAATTCAAAGGGCAGGGGAAGCTACCTATCAGAACGAATATGAACGCTGGGCGTATCAGGTTCGGGATACCTTGAACAATATTAATGAACGACTGGCAACAAGAAAGTATCTTCTTGGTGAAAAGATTACAGAAGCAGATAAGCTGCTGTATCAGACCTTGCTTCGACTGGATTATATTTATTATTACATATATAAGCTGAATTTTGCAAAGACCTTTGATTATCCGAATATCAAGCGGTATGAGGAGGAATTAAAGGCAATTCCGGAGATTGCGGATTCTATTGACATTGTAAAAGAAAAGGAGGAAGCTTTCTTAAGCTTAAGCGATGCCAGAAATCCGTATCATTTAATTTTCAGAGGACCGGAGGAGTAGCGGCTCCTCCTTCATAAATGAAGAATGAAATAGCGTGTGTAGAAGAGACCTTGGAGATGATAGTATTTCCAAGGTCTTTCGCTCTTTTAATGAATTTTGAGAAAACATGCACGTTATTATACGTTTTATGTTATAATAGATAAGGCTGTATGCGAGAAATAAAGCTATTATACAAGGCGGTATTAGTATGAAATCAATTCAAACGAAAATAGTCTCATTAGTCATTATGGGGATTATTGTATCTACAGTTCTAATTGGTGGCATTGGAACCATATGGGTTCAACGGGCGATGAATCGGGATTCTGCTACGATTATGAACCTGACCTGCGGTGAAAAAGCACAGGAATTGAATGGTATTCTTGGACGGATGGAGCAGTCGGTGGAAATCCTATCAGAATATACCATAAATAACCTGAATAGCGTATCGAAACTTATGAATGACGAGGAATATCGGGAAGAATATACACAAGACCTTAGTGATTTGGGATTGACCATTGCAAAGGAAACCCAGGGGGCAGTTGCAATTTATGTACGGTTTAATCCGGATATCACTACTTCTAAATCCGGATTCTTTTGGGTAAAGGATAAAAAAAGCGGAAGATTTGTTGAGACGGAATTAACAGATTTTGATAAATATGACAGTGAAGATATAGAGCATGTTGGCTGGTATTACACCCCCATTCAAAGCGGAAAAGCTTTGTGGTTGCCACCATATTACAATGAGAATATTGATGTTTACATGATTTCCTATGTGATTCCGGTTTATAAAGATGATACACTTATAGGAATTGTAGGGATGGACATTGATTTTAACTATATTATGGGAGAAGTGGACAGTATACAGGTCTATGATACCGGCTACGCATTCCTAACAGACGAGAATTCCAATATTATTTACAGCAAATACGATATAGAGGGTGCAATAGTAAGTACAGATGAGGTAAAAATTTCAGAGCAGCCACTTCGAAATGGCATGCATCTGGCAGTGACGGCACCTATTTCAGAAATCAATCGTACTTCCAATTATCTGGTTGTAAGCATTATTGTTTTAACAATTCTTATTATGCTGATTTTCATAGTGATTACCACAGTAATTGCTAAAACTATAGTAAGACCATTAAAAGAACTGACAGTTGCAGCGAATGAAATTGCAAATGGTAATTTAGATATTTCCTTTGACTGCAAATCAAAGGATGAGGTGGGTATTCTTTCAGATAGCTTAAAAGAAACAGCGAAGCAATTAAAAATTAAAATCGAATATATCAGAAGTCTTGCTTATATAGATAAATTAACCGGTGTAAAGAATAATACAGCGTACCTGCATGATGTAATGGTAATCAATGACACATTGAAAGAGAAGGAAGAAAAATTTGCAGTATTTGTAGTTGATATTAACGGGTTGAAACAGATTAATGATACCTATGGACATGGTTGTGGAAATGACTTGATTATCGCAACTGCAACTCTGTTAGTAGAGCTGTTTCAGAATGAACATGTTTACCGTATTGGTGGAGATGAATTTGCAGTGATTATGAAAGATGTAGATGCACAGATGTGCAGGGAGCTGATTCATGCATTTGTTGAAAAGCAGGGAAATACGGTTGGAAATATCAAGGTCTCAGCAGCAATCGGTTCTGCAGTCTGTGATAGTGACCCGGATTACGATAGTGTTTTCCATCGGGCAGATGGAGAAATGTATGAGATGAAGCAGAAGATGAAGGAGCAGGGTGATACCAGTGTGGTGGTAGGATAGAGAGATAAATCTGCATATTTAACAAAACTGAAACAAAACTCAAACATTTCTTAAATCCTCCTTAATTATGATAACCATAATTGGGGAGGATTTGTATTATGGAGAAAAAAGGTCTGAAGCAGACAATTATGCAGACAAGTCATATTATTATGAACCGGGCCGGTAAAAAACATGGATGGTCCTTGCATTTAACAGGTGCCTCCTGCGTGGGAAATACGCTGTTAGGGCTTGGCAAGCTGGTAATGGGAGTGTTATCCATGTCCTTCTTTACCTGTGCAAGCGCTTTGTATACCTTTGGCATGGTAGCAGCAAAGCTTGTGGCATTAGTGGGATTTGTAAAAATGGAGGATTCCAGAGAGCAGCACCGGTATTACAAATGTGCCGGCTGTATCATGATAGTTTCCAGTGTTTTATATATGATATATTCCATCCGTCTGTTTATCCATCCGAAGGAGACGGTATATCATATGTACATAGCACTTGCAATAGCAACCTTTACCTTTACGGAAATTGGTTTGAATATAAGGGGGGTAATTGTGGAACGGAAAAATAATGCTCCATTGATTCATGCAATCAAAATGATTAATTTGTCTTCATCATTGATTTGCCTGGTGCTGACCCAGACAGCAATTCTTTCCTTTGCATCAGACCTACCCACCCATGCAAAAGCAAATGGATTGATGGGTATCATCATGGGTGGTGTAGCAACACTGATTGGAGTTTATATGATTTTGCGAATTACAGCTATAGAACATAACTGGAGCCTGAAAAAATATTTCAAAAGAGAGAAAGGAAGAAAAGAAGATGGTAAATATTCTGGTAGTGGAAGATGATATAAAGTTAAATCAAATCGTGTGTACTTATTTGAATGATTCCGGGTTTCATGCAAAGGGATGTCTGAACGCAAATGCAGCTTATGAGGAAATGTATAACAATTTGTATGAGTTAATCATTTCCGATATCATGATGCCGGAAATTGACGGTTTTGAATTCGCTGAAACTGTACGTCGGGTTAACAAGCAGATACCGATTCTGTTTATGTCGGCGAAGGATGACCTTCCGTCCAAGCAGAAAGGATTTCAGCTTGGAATCGATGATTATATGGTAAAACCCATTGAACTGGATGAGCTTTTGCTACGGATACGGGCATTGCTTCGACGGGCAAATATTGAAATGGAACGCAGATTAGTAGTGGGCAATCTGGAAATGGATGCGGATGCTATGACTGCAACGGTAGACGGAGAAGAGATTCCGGTGACAACAAGGGAATTCAATATTCTGTATAAATTGTTGTCTTATCCGAAAAAAACCATTTCCCGGGCACAGTTGATGGATGAATTCTGGGGAATTGAAAGTGAGACTTCTCTTCGGGCAGTAGACGTATATATTACCAAGCTGAGGGATAAATTTTCCCGGTGTGATGGATTTGAAATCAAGACGGTACGAGGACTGGGCTATAAGGCGGTGTTACTATGAAAAAGAAAGAAAGCTATCATGACGAGCGGGTAAAGCAGAAGATTTTTCCTATATATACATTTCTTATATGTTGTGTAGTATTTGCTATTTTTACCACGATACAAATGAAAGTAATCGGAATGGCAATTGATTACAGGAGTATTCCCATAATTAATATGATTGCTATTTTTGCTATCTGGTTTTTGGCAGCAGCAGCATTTACACTGATTACCAATTATCAGATTCGCAAGCGGTATCAGCAGCCCATTGAGGAATTTGCGGAAGCTGCACAGAAGGTTGCATCCGGTGACTTTTCTGTGTATCTGGCACCCCATCACACATCAGATAAATTAACTTATCTGGATGCTATGTTTTTGGATTTTAATAAAATGGTGGAGGAGCTTGGAAGTATTGAAACACTAAAAACTGACTTCTTCTCCAATGTTTCTCATGAAATAAAGACACCCCTTGCAGTCATACAGAATCATGCAGAGTTATTGAACAAAGGGAATCTTTCAGAAGAGCAGGAGAAAGAGTGTATAGAAACAATTCTTCATGCCACGAAGCGACTGTCGAATCTGATTGCTAATATGCTGAAGCTGAATAAGCTGGAAAAGCAGGCAATCCAGCCGGAGACAGAGGTATATGATGTTTGCGGACAGTTGTGTGATTGTGCATTACAATTTGAAACCATTTGGGAAGAAAAGAATATTGAGTTCGAGGCAGATTTGGAAGAACGGGCTTTGATTCAGGCAGATCAGGAATTGCTTCATCTGGTTTGGACGAATCTGCTTTCCAATGCTTTGAAGTTTACACCGGAGGATGGAAAAGTAACACTGACTCAGGTATCAGAAGCTGATAAAATTATTGTATCGGTTTCAGATACCGGTTGCGGTATGGACGAAGAAACCATGCAGCATATATTTGATAAATTCTATCAAGGCGACACCTCTCATTCCACAGAAGGAAACGGCCTGGGACTGGCACTGGTGAAGCGAATTCTTCAATTATCAGATGGAACCGTTACAGTAAAAAGTAAGGTGGGAGAGGGAACCACATTTACGGTTCAGATATCGGCAGCAGGCAGTAAGGAGGATATCGAAATATGAGTTCAGAAATGAAAAATCAGCCATTTGTTGGTTATGAATACAAGGAAATCCGTGTTCCTGCTGAAAAGGCATCTATGTATATTGACTGCTATGAGAATTTTGGGTGGGAAATAGATTCTAATCTGTCGATGACAAGGGATTTACATATGATTACCATTCGATTAAAACGAAATCGAAAGAGAATGAATCGTATGGAATTGACCCGCTTACAGCGGAATTTTGAAGCATGTATGCATGAACTGGATATGCTGGAGTATTCGAAGCACCAGACTGCAATTATCTGGTCGATAACAGTAGGAATTCTGGGGACAGCCTTTATGGCAGGCTCTGTCTTTGCAGTCACCCATGAGCCACCGATTATCTGGCTTTGTGTATTCTTGGCAATTCCTGCTTTTGCCGGATGGATAGCACCGGTTTTTATTTATAAGAAAGTAAGGCAGAAAAAAGAAGATAAAGTACAACCGTTAATTGAGGAAACCTATTCAAAGATTTATGAGTTATGTGAGAAAGGGCATGACCTGTTATAAGAGAAAGGTTATAAGAGAAATACAATTTGTGGCATATTAAATCGCGTCATTACAATGTGTTGACAACGTGTAGACGGAGTGCTACTATACAGGATAAGCGATGATATATTGAAGAAGAAGGAGATGATTACTATGGCAGAAGTTTTAAATGTAGCAACAGCACCAAAGGATTCTACTTTTCAGGTGAGAATTAATTCAGAGATAAAAAAGACAGTTGAAGAGATTTATGCTAGAACCGGAATGACTTTGACAGATGCATTTAATACCTTTATTCAACAATCTATCAATGTTGAAGGGTTGCCTTTCTTGGTTACAAAAAATAGTAAGGATGCACTTAGAGAACAGGCGATTACTATGCTTATGATGGACTTAAAAAGAGCAGAGAAACGTGCAGATAAAGAAGGTTGGATTGATGCTGATGACCTTGAAAGGGAATTGGGGGTACTAGATTGAAGAAAATAAAATATACCCCTGATGCTGCGGATAAGATTCGTACTATCAACAGAGCAATAATATTGCAATATGGCAGTAAGGTAGCGAAAGAAGTTGTTGGTAGCATTACGGATGCGATTCGAGGACTTGTAGATAACGAACAGAAAGGTCCATCGGTAGAGAGAATGTTTGGAGTAGCTTCTGATTACCGATATATGTTTGTGTCGAGAAATTATGTGTTTTACAGCATAGAGAACGATTGCATAAGAATTATTAATATATACAATGAAAAAGAAGATTTCATGTGGTTATTATTTGGCGTTGATACAACGCCACAGGAAACGATTGATTATTGGAAAGAGTAACGAATATAATATGTTCACAGCAGGGATAGATGTGCGCAGGCTGTTCAAAGGGCGATAGGCTCTGATTTCTATTGATGAATAGGAATCAGAGCCTTTTCTATTAAAAATTTTGTATTTAATAAAACAGAAACAAAAATCAAACGCTGTACAAATATTTACATGATATTTTTATTTCATCAAAGGGGAAAAAACAATGTAAGGAGAATGAGAACATGGCAAAATCAAAACTAGTAAAAGCAAACGAAAAAATAGCGGAAGGTGTTGTTGAAGGTTACAAGAAAATCGAGGAAAGTGTAGTTGGCGGTTATAAAAAAATTGAAGAAGGTGTTGTTAACGGATACAAAAAAATCGAGGATAAGTTTGTAGACAATTATTTAACGAAGGAAGGTGAAACGGTAGAAGAAGCCAAGAAACGATTGCAACAGGAGACACGGCTGTGAAGAAATTAATTAGTGCGGTAGTGATGGGAATATTGTTAGGATCCATCCTAATTAAGTACATCATAGGAACTATATTAACAAAGTTTACAAAAAACGAGGAGGAGAACAGATGAAAAAGAGAAATCGGAAAGGTGTTGTATTTTTAATTGGTATTTTAATGATTTTACTTTGCTCCGGCTGTATGTCCTGGGAGGAAATGAAACAGGAAGGTGCAGAATTGTTAGAACAGGGTGAAGAGATGAATCAGAACTTGATGGATAGTGCCGATACGGTACATCAACAATTACTAGACGATGCAGAACAGGTAAATCAAGAAGTTTTAAACATAACAGAAGACTAAATAATACATATTTGTGAAAACAGGAGGAAGTTAAAATGAGTAATTATAATGCAAATGAACAGGAACAGAAACAGGCAGAACAAATCCGTCGTCAGTATATCAGTCGTGAGGATAATAAGATTGAACAATTAAAGAAATTGGACAGCAAGGTTAAGGCACCGGGGAAAATAGTTGGAACCATAATAGGTGTTGTTGGCGCGTTGGTCATGGGGACAGGAATGTCCTTTGTAATGGTATGGGAAAACATGACTATTGGACTCATTCTTGGCATTCCGGGATTGATTGTAGCAGCATTGGCATATCCGGTTTATTTTTGGATTACAAGTAGCCGAAAGAAAAAATATGCAGATGAAATTATGAACTTGAGCGAAGAATTGATTAGAAAGTAGGTTTGAACATGCGAGCAGCAATTTATAATGGAGAAAAATCGATTACTCTGGCCGAATTGGAAACACCCATAGCCGGTGATTATGACATTGTAGTACGGAATCTGTACGCCAGTATATGCGGAACAGATGTAGCCGTCTATATGCATGGACCCAATACCGGACATAAAGTTACAGTGGGTGGCGAGTTCGGACATGAAATGGTTTCACAGGTAGTTCAGGTTGGAAAATATGTGACAGATATCCATGTAGGTGACCGGGTGTATCCGTATCCTAGATTGGCAAAAGGTGACCCGAAGCGTGCGGGTACGGTGGGGGCATTTTCAGAGTTTATATTAATACCCAATGCCAAACTGAATGAACAGGTATATCTGGTGCCGGTCGGGATTGCCACAAAGACTGCCGCCTTGATAGAACCTTTCACGGTAGGTTGTCGGGCGGCAAGACGGGCTACACCAAAAAAAGGTGAGAATGCCATTGTATTCGGTGCCGGTACTATTGGTATTGCTGCCGCTATTACTTTACAATATTTTAGCTGTGATAAAGTGATGCTGTGTGATTATTCAGAATATCGATTGAATATAGCGGAGGAATTGGGCTTTGCAGTATGCAATAACAGCAAGGAAGATTTACGACAGAAAGCAATGAATTATTTTGGCGTTGCACCATCTATATCCGATGCAACTGCAAACGTAGACATATATATTGATGCAGCAGGGGCGGAATCAATTTTGGAAACATATCAGAGTATGGGTAAAATTGAAAGCCGAATGGTGGTAGTCGCTGTTCTTGCAGGAAAACGCCCGGTGGATATTCTTGCTATGACCTATGCCCAACACGCTTTGATTGGCTCCGGTGGCTATATGCCGGAGGATGTAAGAGATGTTATGGCAATCATGGAAAGCGGTCGGTGGAATATTGAAACCATAATTACACATGAGTATCCATGGGAAGAACTGCCACAGGCAATCGAGCAGGCGGCTAGGGTTAATGAGGCATTAAATGTAGTAATTCGGTATTGCTAACCTCAAATGTGAATATTTTGTGAAATTAGCACTCAACGCTTGACAGTGCTAATAATAGGTGTTATAGTACAACTAGAACAAAGGAAAGGGAACAAATAAAAGAGAATGGTTCCATAATTCCAATGTTAGAACTCGACACCTCAGATTTCTCTGATCGTGCCAAAACGGTTTTGTGAACAAAGGGTTCACGTATGAAAGGAGAAATGACTTATGTTACCTAGTATTTTTGGAGAAAGCTTATTTGATGACTGGATGGATTCATTTGACAAGGAATTCGAACGGGAATTTCAAAAGGAATTGGCACCTGCAAAACGTCAATTGTATGGCAAACATGCGAAGAACTTAATGAAGACAGATGTTAAGGATATGGATGACCATTATGAGGTCGATATTGACTTGCCTGGCTTTAAGAAGGACGAGGTTAACGCTGAATTGAAGGATGGTTACATTACCATTTCGGCAGCCAAGAGTCTGGATAAGGATGAAAAGGATAAGAAGACCGGTAAGTACATCCGTCAGGAGCGTTATGTGGGCAGTATGAGCCGTAGCTTTTATGTTGGCGAGGATGTTACTCAGGAAGAGATTAAGGCAAAGTTTGAGGACGGTATCCTGCAGTTGACAATTCCTAAGAAGAATACGAAGGAAGTAGAACAAAAGAACTACATCGCAATTGAATAAACAATGATTTTAGCAACTGAAAAGTAGCTCTTTAGAAAAATGCGTCAGAAATTTCTGGCGCATTTTTCAATTTTTGAAGAAAAAAGGGTGAGAGATTCGTTATAATAAATAGAGCAGGGAAAAGAGGCAGGTGAAGTGGTCTTTGAAAGTCAATATATCAGCGCTGATTGACCAATATCAAAATTTAATATTTTCCATATGCTATCGGACAATCGGAGATTATTTCGCCGCGGAGGACTTGACGCAGGATACTTTTTTATCTGCTTATCGAAGTCTGGATACCTTTGACGGAGAAAATGAAAAAGCATGGCTGTGCAGAATTGCAGTTAATAAATGTACAGATTATCTAAAATCTGCAAAGCGTAGACAGGAACCAATGGATATAGCAGACATGCCGGAGCTGCAGAGTAAGGAAGGATTACCCGAGCAGGAGGCCTACGAAAAAGTAGTACGCAATACCTTGCTTACCTATTGTCAGTCATTAAAGAGTCCTTATGGAGAAGTGGCAGTTTTGTATTTTCATGAGGAAAACAGTCCGGAAGAAATTGCAATCAAGCTACATAGAAAGCTGAAAACCGTACAAACTCAGATTTACAGAGCAAGAAGTATGTTGCAGGCACTTTATCGAAAGGAGGAGCCGAAATGGAACAAGGATACATAACAGACCAAGAACTATTGAACCTGATTGAGGATGTTGAGGAGCATGCAATGTTAAAGGCTCCGGGTTATTTAAAACAGCAAATGCTTCAGGAAATCCGGCAGATGGAGCAGTCACAAAAAACGACAGCTGTGAAGAATGTCAGACATCATATCCGAAAGCAGATGATTTTATATGAAATCAAAACTATCAGCGGTATTGCTGCAGCACTTATCATATTATTCCTAATGCCTATATCCGCACAGAACCAGCAAAATATGACAAAAGAAGAATATTACGCTCAGCAGGAACAGAGTGCAACTTCCGGTTTGAACAAAGTAACAGAAGGAATTATGGAACATGTCAACATAATAACGGATCGGGTGTGGAATCTGCCGAAAAAACAGGATGTTCTGGAAAATGATAACCAAAAGCAGGGACCGATGAAGGAAGAATAGAGTTGAGGAATAAAAGAATATAAGAATGATTTGGAGGAAAAAAGAATGAAACAAAAAAAGAATCGTTTTTTAGTATTTTTATGCTCCTTGTTACCGGGAGCAGGAGAAATGTATCTGGGATTTATGAAAATGGGACTTTCGTTGCTGATAGGTTTCTTTGGAACAATGGGTATTGCAAGTTTAACAGGCATCGACCAATTACTATTTGTAACGGCAATCATATGGATATACAGCTTTTTCCATGCGAATAATCTGGGAGGAATACCAGAGGAGGAATTTATGAAAATGGAGGATACATATATGCTTCCATTTGTAGGAGAAAAAGGCATGTCCAAGACACTTCGCAGAATTGTGGCTGGTTTGTTGATTTTCATGGGTGTAATTATGCTTGGTGATTTAACAATGCGAATGTTACCGGATGCAATCTGGAATCTGATTCCAACGAATTTGATTTCAAGACTGGCAGTTGCAATTGTATTAATTATTATTGGTATCAAAATGATAGCAGGTAAGAAAGAAAGCCTGGAAGCACAGGCAGCGGAGTTGAGCAGACAGGAACTTCCGGCACCGCAGCAACCACAGCCGGACCAATCAAAAGAGAATGAAGAGGAGAGGTGATGAAAGATGGAAATGGAACAGGAACAGGTACCTGTAAAAAAACGTCGTACACATAAGGTGGGAACAATTACATTAGGACTGATATTGTTATTTTTCGGATGTATATTTCTCGCACACATTTTTGTTCCAACCTTGACCTACAATACAATCTGGCATCTGTGGCCATGTGCCATGATTTCGCTTGGAGTTGAGGTGTTGGTTAGTACATTTTGGAGTGAACAGGCAACATATGATGGCTGGGGAATATTTCTGGTATTTATAATTACGTTGTTTTCTCTGGGAATGGCAGGAATGGAATGGTTCTTCGATATTTGGAACCGATATCTCATATAGCATCTGCCAGTGAAATGATATAGTAAAGCAAAAATGCGTCCACTCTGTTGTATAACAGAACTTGGACGCATTTTTATACTAGAATAGTTATTGATTTGCAGCTCGATTAATCAATTTCATTATTTTTTCAATGGCATTGGTCATCTGGCTGGCTTCCATGGTCTTTTTATATTCACTGCGATGCTCATACACATAGTTGACAGCTTCTAACAAAGCTTCCTTCGAAAGGTTTTCCTCCATAAGAACATAACTGAAGCCTTGTTTTTCAAAGGATTCGGCGTTAAGAATCTGGTCGCCCCGGCTGGCATTAGAACCAAGAGGAATCAGGATATTCGGTTTTGCCAAAGCCTGCAGTTCACAGATAGCATTGGCACCGGCTCTGGAAATTACAATATCTGCAAATGCCAGTAAAGAACTTAGTTCCTTTTTAATGTACTCATACTGTACATATCCGGCACGATTTTCATATTCAGAATCAACTTTATCTTTTCCACATAAATGAATAACCTGATAGGTCTGTAACAGCTCGTCTAAACAGCCTCGAACTGCTTCATTCACCTTTACGCTTCCGGTACTGCCGCCAACTACCAGTATGGTCGGTTTATTGGCATCCAGTCCGGTAAATTGAACTGCCTCAACCGGGTCGCCTTTGAATAATTCCTGTCGGATAGGTGTGCCGGTTAATACCGCCTTGTCTTTTGGTAAATGCTCCATAGCTTCAGGGAAATTGCAGCATATTTTGGCAGCACATGGTATACACAACTTATTGGCAAGTCCCGGTGTCATATCTGATTCGTGAATAATAGCAGGTACCTTATGATTCTTTGCTGCCATAACAACAGGAACAGAGACAAATCCACCCTTACTGAATACCACATCCGGTTTCAGGCTTTTAATCAGACGGGAGGCTTCGCCATATCCTTTTATAACACGAAAGGGATCGGAAAAATTCTTTACATCAAAGTATCGCCGTAGTTTACCGGAGGAGATTCCATGATAAGGAATCTTCATATCTTCAATTAATTTCTTTTCAATGCCGGTATAGGAGCCAATATAGTGAATATCATATCCGGCTTCCTGTAAATAAGGGATTAATGCAATATTCGGAGTAACATGTCCGGCAGTTCCGCCACCGGTAAGGATAATTCGTTTCATACTCTGCCTCCTGACTGGTATTTATTTTTGTGCAATGGCTTGTTTCAATGCAGTTGCCAACTGATCCGGGCAAGAGGTAGGACGGAATCCGCATCGAATTCCTTCGGTACGTTTGATTACTTCATCAACATCCATTCCTTCCACTAGAGCAGCAACACCCTGTGTATTGCCGTTACAGCCACCGGTGAATTTAACATTGTATACTTTATTATCTACAATATCAAATGTAATTTGAGAAGAGCATACGCCCTGTGTTTTATATGTCATTAGTATATCCTCCTTGAGTTGTCTATATTTAGAAAAAATTATAACAATGTTTTCAAAATTTGCAAGACGCTAATTCATCATTTTGATTGCACGTAACACCCGGGTGATTCCTCTGGTAGAAGCAAAGCAGGTATGATTATTTGCAAAGGTAATAGCAAATGTTTTCCTGTCGACAGAAGTGATGTGATTTACATTTACAATATAGGCTTTATGACAACGAATGAAATTTTGTGGTAATACTTCAGAGCACTTTTTTAAACTTCCATAAAATTCTGTGATGCTGTTTTCTGTGACAACAGTAACCTTATGAGGCGTAGAGGAAGTTGCAATATATTGAATACGGTCCTGCTCTATATAAATGGTCTGGTCACCGGTTTTGAATGCTAGCATAGGCACTTGTGAATAAGTAATATATCTTTTTTTGGCAACTTCCAAACAACTGCGGATATGAGTGCCAATGCTCCAGATATCGTCTTTGAGAATAAAATCCATTGCTTCCACTTGGTACTTAAAGGTAAGCATTGCCATTTCAGAGTGGGTTGTAATAAAAGCAATAAAACCACGGGAATCAAATTCACGGATTGCCTGAGCCACATCGAAACCATCCTTATTTGCATTCAAGTCAATATCTAAGAGATAGAATGCACCGCCATTTTCCTGATTCTGTTGAGTTTGCTTCGCTATTGTCAACAGTTCATCCGGATTAGTAACAGCAGCTTGTATTTTCATATCAAGTTCTTCCATCAGAATAATATTTTCAACAATAGTCCTATAATGGTTTAATTGAATTGGATTATCCTCGCATATGTAAATGGATAGCAAAACAGTATCTCCTTAACAATTGAATATTTTTAATGTTTGAGTAAATGTATGGTTTTCGTAAGTTGTTTCTTTCTGTATGTTCCTGTATGAACGAAGCGTTTTGGCAGCAAGATAAAGCCCCATACCACGGTTTTTTCCTTTTGTCGTGTAGCTTAGAGTGCCCAGCTTATGTAAATTCAAAGATAGTTCCTTACAATTATTTTGTATGATAATGACAACGGAATCTTTCATATCAATAAGCGCAACAGATAACTGGCGTGGACACTCGGAGTCCAGTTCCAGCAAAGCCTCAATGGCATTGTCCAGATAAATACCAATGACTCGTGCAATATCCACATTCTTTACTGCAATCTTTGTGATTGGCTTTCGAATTTCCAACTGAACCTTTAGTCCTAATTCAATGGCTTTTACCAATTTATTATATAGTATACTTTTTAATTCCGGAATTTGCAAATTACTTAATTGACCCAATGTTTGTGATGAATCCTGAAAGGTGGCACCGGTTGGAAGAATCTCTGTATTGAAGTATGTTTTCAAATTAACCCAGTCCTCTTGTTCCATATATAACTGCATGGTAGATAGGATGTTGATATAGTCGTGCTTAAAACCTCGAATATTTTGATAGAGTTCTTCAACCTGTTCTGTATAGCGTTGAAGACTCTCATATTGAACATTTTGTGCCTGCAATTTTGCATCCCTTCTTAAAATGTACATCATAATTACAATGAAAATACTGGTAAATAGGAAGAAGATTAAAAATAAAATAGTATTCACTCGGACTACTTCCTGTGGAAATCCAAGAGCTGCTTCATAACTATAATTGTAAATAAATAATATGGCACAGATAGCCAGATAAATTAAAAGTAAGGCACTGGTACTTTTAGGGAGTATCAAATGTTTGTCAATTGCAGAACTATATATAATTCGAATGGCATAAGAAGATGTTACAAAAAGTATGGTTAAAAAGATGTAGTAAGGAATATAGTAATCTACGAGTGCTTCGACTTCTGTTATTTTAAATAAATGTTCCATAACAAATAGCGTAAAGTAGCTTAATACAATGGATAGAAGATAATTGAATAAAGAAAGACAAACTGCAATCAGCTTCTTGCCTGTGAAAAAGAAAATTAATGTAAATAATAATATTAAAATAATATAGGTTGAAAGAACGGGGAAAAAACACCGGGTCAATATAGAAGATACGACTAGAATAATAGCAGTAATAACTTTCTTTTTATTTGATAAAAAGTCAAGAATAGGACAAATTAATACAATATATAAATCTAAGACTCCAAATGCTAAATAACTGAATTCGAAAAAAGTCATAATTCGTCAATTCTCCTTTGCTAAATTGCAGTAATGTATCAATCCGTTCCTTTTATGTCAAAATAAAAATTATTGTATTAGGATTGTTAAAATTATATCATATTTTGGAAGGAAAATAAAGGAACGTGGAGAAAATCATCGAAAAACTAGCAAACAAAATTGTACATTGGAGTTGCAGTAATCAGAGCGAATTAGGCAGCGAGCAGGAGGAAATCCTGGTGTACGGATATGTATTATTGTTAGAAAATGCATATAAGTTACTTGTCTTACTGATAGTTGCATTATTAACGCATACTCTGACAGAAACCATCATTATAGTTGGCAGTCTGGTGCTGTTAAGGAATTTTTGTGGTGGCGTACATTGCCATGGCAGTATCGGATGTACCTTAAGTATGATTGGTGTATGGTTGGCCGGATTGTTTGTTTCGAAGATTGATATTCCGGTTCCGGTCATATTCGTTATGGCAGGAATCATCATCTGGACAATTGTTCGATATGCACCACAAACCACTAGAAATAATCCAATCCAGAATATAAGCGTTCTCAAAAGAAAACGTATCGGAGCAATTCTGGTTATGTTTTTTTTGTTTGGAGCGGCATATGTGTCAGGCATTCTGTGGGGAAGAACTGACATCATGAACATGATTTTAACGGCTATGCTTATAGAAGTTATCAGCATGTTAATATTGGTGGAAAAGGAGGAGAAATCAGATGAAGAAGATTGATTTAAAGAAGGCAACAGCAAAGCTTGGCGAGCGTGTAGCACAGGAATCGGTTGGGAAGAGCATCCCTTGGTTTTTCTATGAGCCAAAGGTTCCTGCTTCCTTAAAGGAAAAGAAATAATGGTTAAGTATGTTTGGGAGTAACATTGAAGTTGTTAACATGGGAGAGAAAGATGGAAAAGGAGCTTGTCGGCAGCTCCTTTTTCATTTTCTCTATTTTATATGTCATAACGTAGGATATTGATTTCATTCATATAAGAATGCGTTGGGTATGAATCGTCATATTAATGCGTAATTCATGTCAAATACCTACGTTCAAGACTGAAAAACCGCCGTTTATGACAAAAACGGTAATAAATGGAAGCATAATGCTATACTGAACAAGGTCATTTGTTTTTACTAGGGGCATTTGACTGGTTTGCATATATGTAAACGTAAGATGGGGTAGAGACTGCCGCTTTTGCGATTTGTTAATCGTGGAGCGGTAGTCTCTTTTTTGTTTTCAAAGACTAACGGATTTGATATAATAATTTGTAATGAATAAAAATCATAATAATGTTAACGTACAGGAGGAAGTTATGCTTGGAATAATAGGAGCAATGGACGAAGAGGTTGCAAAGCTGAAGGAAAATATGGAGCAGGTGGAGGTCCGAACGAAAGCATCCATGGATTTTTATCGAGGTGTCATAGGCGGTAAGGAAGTAGTGGTAGTTCGCTCTGGAATCGGTAAGGTGAATGCCGGAATCTGTGCGCAGATTTTAGCGGATGATTATGGGGTTGACGGAATTGTAAATACAGGGATTGCAGGCTCATTAAGAGCTGAAATCAACATTGGTGATATTGTGGTTTCAACGGATGCAGTACAGCATGATATGGATGCAGTTGCATTTGGATATCCTTTGGGACAGATTCCAAGAATGGATACCTTGGCATTTCATGCAGACAGTCAGTTGGTTGAACTGGCAGTTCAATGCTGTAAAAAAGTAATTCCTGAAATCGGTGTATTTCAAGGCAGAGTTGCCAGTGGCGATGAATTTATAGCAAAGAAGGAACGAAAAGATGCAATTCTAAAGGAATTTGATGCATGTTGCTGTGAGATGGAAGGGGCAGCAATTGCTCAGGCAGCATACTTGAATCAGATACCATTTGTGATTATTCGGGCAATTTCCGATAAGGCAGATGATAGTGCCGGTATGGATTACCCGACCTTTGAGGCTATGGCAATTAAGAATTCAGTGAAATTAATTATGGAAATGGTGGTGAACGTATAATGGAGAAAATAGCAAGCTTTACAATTGATCATTTGAAATTATTACCGGGAGTTTATGTTTCCAGAAAAGATCATATTGGGACAGAGACAGTTACAACCTTTGATATTCGCATGACGAGACCGAACTTTGAACCGGTTATGAATACGGCAGAAGTGCACACGATTGAACATTTAGCAGCAACTTTTTTAAGAAATGATACAGAATTTGGTGAGCGGATTGTTTACTTTGGACCAATGGGTTGCCGCACCGGATTTTATCTGTTGTTGGCAGGAGATTGGGATTCTAATGATATTATTCCGTTGCTGACCCGTTTATATGAATTCATGGCAGATTTTCAGGGAGAGGTTCCGGGAGCAGCAGCAAAGGATTGCGGAAATTATTTGGATATGAATCTGCCAATGGCAAAATATCTGGCAAAGAAGTTTTTAGATGAAGTGCTATATTGTATTTCTGCGGAACGATTGGTATACCCGGAATAAATAATAAAGAAAAAGGCAACGTTGAAAACCAGATGTACAGGCTGGGTTTATGGCAGAAAGGAGGGACATTATGCTTCGTTTTTATAATGGTAAGGTGCTTACCGTGAATCAGGATATGGAGATTCATACGGATTATGAAGTATGGGTAGAAGAGGACAAGATTCTTTATGTAGGTCCTCCGCTGAATTCGAAGAGAGGGCTTGAGGAGAAATCGAAAAGGAACGATATAGAGAGTTATGAAGAAATCCCAAAGGTAATCTTTGAACGGGAGATAGACCTAAATGGAAATCTTCTGATGCCCGGATTTAAAAATGCCCACACGCATTCCCCTATGACTTTTCTGCGTTCTTACGCAGATGACCTTCCTTTGCAGGAATGGCTACATCAGCAGGTGTTCCCTATGGAAGCCAAGCTGACACCGGAGATGATTTATGAATTCACCCGGTTAGCCATATTAGAATATCTGACCAGTGGTATTACTGCCAGCTTTGATATGTATGTGGAACCGGAAGCCAATGTCGGAGCGAATGTTGATATGGGATTTCGGACTGTTTTGTGCGGAACGATTAATGATTTTAAGGATACCATTCCGGAATTGGAAGGATTCTATAAGAAATATAATCAATACCATCCTTTGATTCGCTATCAGTTAGGATTTCATGCAGAATATACTACGTCGGAAGGTTTGTTAAGAGACGTGGCTGACTTAGCTCATCAGGTTCAGGCACCGGTTTATACTCATTTGTCAGAAACAGAGCAAGAGGTAAAGGATTGTTATCAGAGGTATGGAAAAAGTCCGGTAGAGTTTTTGACGGATATGGGCATGTGGGACTATGGTGGCGGTGGCTTCCACTGTGTTCATGTGTCGGAAGCGGACATGGATATTATAAAAGAAAAGGGTTTGTATGTAGTGACAAATCCGGCAAGTAACGCCAAACTGGCAAGCGGTATTGCGCCGATTGCCACGATGCTGAAAAAAGAGATTCCCCTTGCTATTGGTACGGACGGTCCGGCAAGCAATAACTGCCTGGATATGTTTCGGGAGATGTTTCTGGTTACAGCGCTGTCAAAATTACGAGAGCAGGACGCGTCGGCTTGTCCGGCAGATGTAGTACTTGCAATGGCAACTGTAGGCGGTGCAAGGGCGATGGGATTAGAGGATTGTGATTGTATTGAAAAGGGAAAACAGGCGGATTTGATTGTGATAGATTTACATCAGCCGAATATGCAGCCGGAGCATAATATCATAAAGAATCTGGTTTATAGCGGTTCGAAGCAGAATGTGAAGTTGACAATGATAGCCGGTAAGATTCTTTATGAAGATGGTCGGTTTTTTGTAGGTGAGGAGCCGGAAAGCATATATGAAAAGGTAGAAAAGTTTCAGGTTAAATTTAAGGGATAATTTGTCATTCTATGGATGCATTTGTCGACCTTCTCAAGTTGCATTAAAAACTGCATAAGTGCAATACTAGACAGGAACAGAACTGAGCGCAGCAGAACTGTTCCGGTTTGTTTGGTGTAATCCGGGCAAACATAATTTCAAGTAAGAGAATTCAGGGGGAATGAATGATGAAGGAATTATGGACGATATTACAACAACAGAGTCTTTTTGTATATGTAATTGCAGGTGTATGCTTCTTTGGGGTGTTGAGTAAACTGTTAGTGCGTGGGAAATTACACCGCCTCTTAAAGGCATCTGAAAATATGGCATCTACGACCCATCGGCAAATGCGGACGCTGAGAAATCACTACGAAAACAGTCTGCATATGGATTTACAGGTACATAACATACAGGCGTTTGTGGACAAGCACCTACTGAAACTAAGGTTTTGTGGACTACCCATACGAATATGGGACAGTATGACCATAGAAGCAGCACTATTGACTGTTGCTACGGGTGGAATCGGAATTATCAATGCAATTCACCAGAATTATGGAGAAGAAGTGGTATTTAGTATTCTATTTGCTATGATTATTTCCTGTGCATGTTTGCTTAGCGTGGAGAATATATTTCGAATAGAGAATTCTTATGACCGGTTGCAGGCAAATATTGAAGATTATTTGGAGAATAATCTAAGAAATCGGCTAGGGCGTCCATTGGTAAGCAGGCAGGCCCGCAGCCAGCGGCAGGCGGCAGCTACAACGGAGGATTCCGGAGAAACACTCTCAGAAGGGCGGGCAGACACCCGCCCCGAAGAGGAGAAAATCTCTTCTTCAAATGATGATATACCGGAATATAAAATGCGGGAAATATCAGAACGGGAGGTGTCAGAACGGGAAATAGCCGCCGGTCAGGAGGCAGAGGTTGTAGCACAGGTCTTAAGAAATTTCTTCTCAAGTTAAAATGAAGAAAGGGCGAGTGTTGTGAAACGAAGAATACATCAAGGTATTTTGGTATTGAATCTGGGAATCCTGCTATTAGGTATGACCGGATGCAAGGAGATTAAGGTTGTGGACATGAACCATGAGACAGAAATCACTTCTGAACAGGCAGGAAGTGATGAGGAGATAGGAAGTGAAAATGACCAGAGTGAAGAAGGAAGCAATACTTCGGAAATAGAAGAAGAAATTGCAACAGCACCTTCTACAGAAATCGTGAATCGGGAGACAAGTGAATATGATGCTATCAGTAATCAGTTGGAAGCATGGTGGTTTAAACGGAATGACCAGCATTTGCCTTCCGGCTGTCAGGAGGATTTTGACATTAGTCAGTATCACGCATATTATGTGAACAAAGAGGCGGAGGATAATGTCATTTATTTGACCTTTGACTGTGGCTATGAAAATGGATATACAGCCGATATTCTGGACACACTAAAAGAACAGAATGTTAAGGCTGTATTTTTCGTGACGCAAACCTATATTCGGGATAACCCGGAACTGGTAACCCGAATGAAGGAAGAAGGTCATCTGGTAGGAAATCATACGATTACGCATCCAAGTATGCCGGGCAAATCCATCGACGAATTAAAAGAAGAGATTCTGGGGTGTGCCTCTTATATGAAGGAAGTTACCGGTTATGATATGGATCCCTTTATTCGTCCGCCTAAGGGGGAGTATAGTGAGCGGACGTTACAATTAAGTGAGGATTTGGGATATTGCACCATATTCTGGAGTATGGCATATCTGGATTATGAAGTGGATAATCAGCCAACCGTAGATTATGTGTTGCAGCATTTTGATAAATATTGTCATCCGGGTGCGGTTCCGCTGCTGCATAATGTTTCCGGTGCCAATACGGAAGCACTTCCGCAATTAATCACCAATTTACGGGAAGCCGGATATCGGTTCGGAACAGTGGATGAGTTTTGTCATTTCTAAATAATGCTTGAATTTCCACATATCATTTGTTACACTAAGGGTTGCGGAGAAAGAGTATATACAGAAAAATATAAAACGATAAACAGATAAGGAGAGAAAGCAATGGACTACAATATTAGCTTTGATTACAGTAATGCAAAGTTTATGGTATCAGATGACAATTTGAAGGCTATGAGCAAGCGAGTTTTGGACGCAAAGGATGTACTGTTAAGTCGGACCGGTGCCGGCAATGACTTCCTTGGTTGGTTAGATCTTCCGGTAAACTATGACAAGGAAGAGTTTGCAAGAATCAAGAAGGCGGCAAAGAAGATTCAGAGTGATTCAGAGATTCTTATCGTAATTGGTATTGGTGGTTCTTACCTGGGTGCAAGAGCTGCAATCGAAGCATTAAGACACAGTTTCTATAATGTAATTGATAAGGATATGCGAAAGACTCCACAGATTTTTTTCGCAGGTAATAATATCAGTTCGACATATTTGGAGCATTTGTTAGAAGTAGTTGGAGACCGCGATTTCTCTATTAATGTAATATCAAAGTCCGGCACTACCACAGAGCCGGCAATCGCATTCCGTCTGTTCAAGCGTCTGTTAATTGAGAAATATGGCGAGAAGGAAGCAGCTAAGAGAATTTATGCTACCACGGATAAGGAAAAGGGAGCATTGAAGAGTCTGGCAGATTCAGAAGGTTATGAGACATTTGTAGTTCCGGATGATGTAGGAGGACGTTTCTCTGTATTAACAGCAGTTGGTCTTCTTCCGATTGCAGTTTCCGGAGCTGATATTGATAAATTGATGGAAGGTGCTGCATATTCCAGAAAGTATTGTTTGGAAAATGATTTTGATACAAACTATGCATTACAGTATGTTGCAATGCGTAATATTCTCTTAGAGAAGGGCAAGACAATGGAAATTCTTGCAAACTATACCCCTTCCGTACACTATATTGGTGAGTGGTGGAAGCAGTTATTTGGTGAGTCTGAAGGTAAGGACGGAATGGGTCTGTTCCCAACAGCCGTAGATTTCACAACAGACTTGCATTCCTTAGGTCAGTTCATTCAGGATGGTACCAAGAATCATATTGAAACAGTACTGGATGTACAGAATCCTAGAAGAAAGATTATCATGGAGAAGGAAGATAACGATTTGGATGGCATGAATTATCTTGCAGGAAGAACCGTTGATTTCATTAATCGTCAGGCTATGAACGGTACAATCTTAGCTCATGTAGACGGTCAGATTCCAAACTTGAAGATTACCATTCCACAAATGGATGAGTACTGCTTGGGTGAATTGTTCTACTTCTTCGAGTTCGCATGTGGTGTCAGTGGTTATGTATTGGGTGTTAATCCATTTAACCAGCCGGGTGTAGAAAGCTACAAGAAGAACATGTTTGCATTGCTTGGTAAGCCGGGCTATGAGGAAGAACGTGAGAAGTTAAAGGCCCGTTTAGAGCAGTAATTTTAGAACATTATAAAAGCACTTGATTTTCCAGTATTGGGATGATAGTATAATGATAAAGGTGGTACTAAGTTGTACCCCTTGCAATGGATTAGTTAAAAAATAAACCGCACACTTTGCAGAGGGGCGGTTTATTTTTTGTCCTTTTTATCGGATTTTATCTTGTAAACAAGACCTATTAATGCGACTATAAATATTCCAAGCTGAATCAGCTCATCATATGTAACATACATAGGCATCCCCCCTTTCTCAAGGGGACAACCGTTCCCACAAATCTATTCTAACACTATACACAGATATATACAATATGTAAAATAAAGTTGTGCATACAAGTTAAGGTCTTTACATTTATGTCAAGGTTCGTTAGAATTTGTAATAAGAATAATTTCAGTGAGGGAGAATATGGCAGGAACAATTTTACTGGTAGAGGACGATTTTGCTCTCGCCATGGGAACTGAATACGCTTTAGAAGCAGAAGGATACGAAGTGCTGCATGCGGTTAATCTAGATGAAGCAAGGAAATATGCCGGAATATCGGCAGATGGAGATTGGAAAGACAAAAAACAACCGGATTTAATCCTGTTAGATGTTATGCTGCCGGATGGAAGTGGATTTGACCTTTGCCGTGAGATTCGCAGTACCAATCAATTGATTCCGATTATATTCCTGACCGCGGTAGGAGAAGAGGTTAACATCGTTCAGGGCTTAGAACTTGGAGCCGATGACTATGTTACAAAGCCTTATCGGGTAAAGGAACTATTATCCCGAATCTCTGCGAATCTGAGACGTGCAGGTATTGTAAGTCAAAGCAAGTCGGATAGCTATAGTTTTGGCAGACACTGCTTTTTGATGAAGGAGCTCCGACTGTTATACAAAGGGCAAGTGGTAGAGCTGACTCCAAGTGAACTGCGCCTATTGAAGGAACTGATTCAGAATGAAGGATTGGTGCTGACACGCAACCAATTGTTGGAACGATTGTACGATACCGGGGAGAATTTTGTAGACGATAATACCTTGTCTGTTTATATGAAGCGGTTGAGAGATAAGCTGGGAGAAGATGCAGAACGAATTGAGACGGTTCGGGGTATCGGTTATCGGTTTCGAAAAGAGTAGTGGTAATTAAGACAAGGATAATGATAGAACATGAGAAGGTTGACGTATGAAAAGTAATTATGAGCGAAACAGATTTCGAGTAATATATGGAATAGTATCTGTCCTGTTTCTGGCAGTACTTGGATTATGGTGTGTCTGGGCATGGGGAGCATTCTCATGGGAAGTGGCAGGTGTCTTAGGTATTGCTGTGGTATTCCTGACAACTATTTACATCATTGTATATCGCATGTTGAATTCTGCCTATAAAAATATGGAGAATATATCCGGCATCATGTCAGATATTATGGAAAAGGGCATCGAACCCCCAACCGAGGAGTATAAGGAAGGAACCATTGGAGTCTTATACAGTAACTTTTATAAAATGGTATATGCATTAAAGGACAGCAGGAACCGGGAAATGGAGGAGAAAATTTTCCTGCGGGATATTATTTCCGATATTTCGCATCAGTTAAAAACGCCGTTAGCTTCCTTAAATGTGTTTGTAGATTTATTAGTGGAGGATAAGGTAGAAGACGAGGCCAAGCGAAAACAGATGCTTCGGGAAGCACAAAACCAATTAAACCGAATGGAGTGGATGGTACTGTCCATGCTGAAGCTTGCCCGTATCGAGGCAGGTGCCATTCAGTTTGAGCGAAAAGAAACCCCATTGCTCCCATTGCTGTCGGAAGCTGTACAGGGTGTGGAATATCTGACAAAGGAACGGAACCAAAACGTTACACTGGACTGTCCGGAGGATAGTATGTTGTTTTGTGATGGTGATTGGCTGGTAGAAGCTGTCATTAATTTATTGAAAAATGCGTCCGATTATTCAGGGGTGGGGAAGCCCATTCGACTGGAGGTGGAACAGACAAAGGTGTATACCCGTATCTATGTAAAAGACGAAGGACCGGGTATTCCCGAGGCGGAAATACCGAATATATTCAAACGGTTCTATCGGGTGCATCAGGAGGTGAACCCGAATAGCGTGGGTATTGGTCTCTCCCTTACGAAGTCCATTATTGAAGGCATGGGTGGCAGTATTCATGTTAAGAGCGAGGTAGGGGAATATACATGGTTTATGCTTACGTTTGTGAAATAAGCTAAGAATCTTTTCTTACAAAATTGTAAGATAATCTGTCACCGAACTGTAATATGGAAGAATTATAATGGGTATAGTTGAAAGGCTATACCTATTTTTATGTGATAAGAAGAACAATTGGGGAGGAAACTATGGATAATTACAGAAAACTTGCCATTCGTTACTTGAATATGAATAAAAGACGAAGTGCTATTGCTATTTTTGGGGTGATAGTTACAACGGTAATCTTATTCACATTTTTAAATGTAATGTGTGGTCTTTTGGAAAATGAACGAAAAAGAGAACGGGAAGAGGAAGATTACGAGATGGTATTCTTCCTGCAATCAGAGGAACAGGGAGAGCAGATTCTAAGTGACCGCCGGGTGAAAAGTGCTTATATTGGTCCTTATTATGAATGGTCCTATAACACACAAAATGAAGAATTAGTACATGCAAATACCCTGTATGTGAATGTCACCCAGCCTTATCGCATCAATGCAATTTTTAATGATATTTGCCAAAATTATGGCGTAGAGGGTGAAATTAATGAATATCTGGCAAACCTTTATTTTCAGGGAACAGATGAAGAAGGTATGGTGGCAGCAGCATTATTCGTGTTGCTGGTTGCCTATATCTTTGCCATATTCGGTGTAGGAATTGTAAGGAATGCGATTCAGTTATGTGCCTTAGAAAACATTCGGGATTATGGAAATTTACGGTGTATTGGTGCCTCCAAAGGGCAGTTAAAGAGTATCATTTATTTCCAAGGGGCGATTTTGGAGTTAATTGGTATTGGAATCGGTGTCGTGCTGGGAACTATTGTAAGTTACATAGTTGGGGCAGTGTTCCATATGGAGATAGGCTTCCATTTGATTGGCGTTATTTTAATACTGATTGTTTTCATGGGCGATTTATATTTCACCATGGGCGAAAACAGTAAGCTGATTACCGGTATGTCACCCCTCAGTGCCATTCGGGGAGAATACCGGATTAAGAAAGAAAAAATTAAGCTGCGGGAGCATAATTTGTTTGGGAAAATATTTGGAGTTGACGGTGATTATGCATATAAGAGTCTAATGCGGAACCGGAAGCGGTTTTTCCGGACCGTTGCGGCTATGGTATTTGGAATTGCCATGTTTATCGGAATTGCCGGAGCTGTTCACTCCATCAATGAGATTATTAAGGAGAAGCTTGCTGAGTATCGATATTACCAGATTTATTTTGAACATAGACTGGGACCGGGTAAAAGCATTGAGGAAGTACAAGCTACATTGCCGTCCGCAAAGCAATTGGAACGTTTGACGCAATTAGAGGAAGTGACAGAAGCAAAACGAATCTATAGTTGCGATATCTGGCTGGCGGATACGGAAGATTATTACCAGCATTATACGGAGGAATTCCTTACAACTACATATGGTGGCGATGCCATGGCAAGAATACATGAAGCCTATCAGAGTGCAAGTGAGATAGAAGGCAAAGCCAGAAGGTTAGATGCTTTGGCAGCGATTGAGTGCTATGGATACGATGAAACCGATTATGCAAGATATGAATCTGCTCTGGTGGAAGGGACGTTGGATATCAGTGACCATGGCATAGTAATTGTGAATCAGGGAAAAATGGAAAAGGCTGAGGAGTTAACAGAAACCTTGGGAATTGAGTATGTGCAGGTTGCCATTACCGATTATCATGTTGGTGATACCATTCAGATTGTGAACATGGAGCGATTTGGTGATATGGTACAAACGGAATGGGAACGATTGGACAAAGAAGCAGAGGAACGGGAGGAACAGCTACGGAAGGAATTGGCTGGAAATGAACAGGAATTCAATCAACAGGTTGAGGAATTGGAAAAAGAAATCTATCTTGAAAAAAAGATAGCCAGATATAATTGCTGGCAGGAGCTGATTTCACAAGGGGATTATGAAACCTATACCATTGAAGGTATCGTAAATGCAGATGTGAACCGGAGCGGAAGCTATTTTCGTATCATTCTTCCGTTGGAACAGTATTTTGCAATGACCGGTACGGATGAAACCATGAATACGGGAATGCAGTTTCATTTTGACAAAATCCCGATGGATAAGAATCTGTCGGTGATATGCAATGAAATTCTGTGGGGAGATATGGATATCAATTCTGAGATTGAATACAATGGCTTGGATTATTCAGAGTATGTCTGGATGATAGATGAACTGATGAACATGAAGAAGGTAATATTTTTTGTACTTTTAATTGTAATCTTTGTAGTGTTGATGGCATCACTGAATTTCATCAATGCTACAGCCAGCAATCTGCATTTGAGAAGAAGAGAATTCGCTCAGCTTCGAGTGATCGGAACATCCAAGGAGCGATTGGTGAAAATGGTATTATTAGAGGGTGTAATCACAACAGTGATTGCCAATATTTTGGGAATATTATTGGGTACCGGTTTATGTATCTACGTGTTCTATTTTGTTAATTTGATAAATAAATTGGAATTTCATTTTCCATGGCTGGCGAGCCTTGGTTGTATCATTGGTTCATTCTTATTGCTGTGTGGTGCCATCTATGTACCGATGCGGAAATTAAGTCAGAGTATGGTAGAGGATTTGACAACCGGAGGAGACTGATGGAAACGAGGGAGCTATGTTAGAGAGAAACATGAATAATTGAAAGATATAAATATTAGAAGGATATGGATAGAAGAAGGATGGCATAGAGGAAAGTTAGGAAATCAGGAGGAACGGATTATGGATATTGTAACAATGGAACATGTAACCAAAGTATATGGTGAGAATGATACAAGGGTCTGGGGCTTACATGATGTCAGCCTGACCATTCAGCAGGGAGAAATCGTATCGGTGGTAGGAGCCTCCGGTTCCGGGAAGTCGACTCTGCTCCATGTGATGGGTGGGGTGGATGCACCGACCAGTGGAAAAATTGTGGTAGATGGGAAAGATATTACCAAGTTAAATGATGAACAGATGGCGGTATTCCGTAGAAGAAAAATCGGTTTTGTCTTTCAGGCATATCATTTAATACCTGTGTTGTCAGTAGAAGAAAACATCACAATGCCAATTTTGCTGGATCATAGAAAACCGGATAAGGAATATGTAGAACATATCATGGAGATGTTAGGCTTACAGGACCGGAGAAAGCATTTGCCGAATCAGCTTTCCGGTGGACAGCAGCAACGGACTGCCATTGCAAGAGCCCTGGCAAACCGTCCTTCTCTGATTCTTGCGGATGAGCCTACAGGAGCATTGGATTCCAAGAATGGTAGTGAGGTAATTGCTTTGTTACAGAATTCCGTCAAGCAGTTGAATCAAACCTTAGTATTAATTACCCACAACATTGATTTGGCAAGAGAAGCAGACCGTATTATCAAGATTGCAGACGGGGAAATTGTAGAAGCGTGAGAGGAGGAACCATCATGAAACAAAAAGCAAGAAGGATGATAGGAATTCTGTCATTTATCATCTGTATGTATATTGCTATATCCGCGTCAGGTGTGCAGACGGTGCAGGCGGCGAATCCCAGAGTAATGGTATCCGATTATTCCGTTGAAGAGGGAGAGGTATTGGCAGGAGAAGCATTTACCCTTCATATAACCTTGAAGAATACCGCAGCAAAAGCGGTAAGGAATGTGAAACTTACCATCACTACGGAGCAGGGAGAACTGTTGCCGGTTGAGGGAGCAGGAACGGCTTATGCTACGAAAATTGATGGGAATACGGAAACAGAATTTACTTTTTCCATGATGGCAGTGGAAGGGTTGGAGGAAAAGTCTTATAAGCTGTCTCTGAAGACAGAATATGAGGATGGTAATGGAATAGAGTATACGGTGGATGAGGCAGTATTCATTCCTGTTGGCTTGGAACAGAGACTATCTGTTACCGATGTATTTATTCCGGAATCCTACATAGAATTAGGCGATACCGTGGAAATCAGTGCAAAAGTAAATAATCTGGGAGATGGAACATTATATAATGTAACTGCCAGAGTGCAGGGCAGTAATATTACAGAGGCAGAAAGCTATATTGGTAATATTGAATCCGGGAAAAGTGGCACCGTTGATGTGCTGTCGAAGGCAACTGCTGTATCCAAAGAATTCGGTGATGTGAATGAAATGATTATCACCTATGAGGACCGTAAGGGAAATGTACAGGAGGAAACCTTTTCCATTGGTGTCAGTGTTGCTCAGCCTGTTTATGAAAATCTGGAAAAGGTAAAGGAAGAAACGAATACCGGGAATGTAGTTAAGACCATTTTGATCATTGTTGCAATAATAGCAGTATTGGCAATAATCCTTTGGTTGATGATACGGCGTTACCAGCGAAAAAAGAAGATTCTTGAGGAGTTTTAGCCTATGGGATGGATATGGCATTTATGTCTGGCGAATATGAAACAAAGAGGAATACGAACAGGGCTTACCATTCTTGGAGTGGTAATTGGTATTATTTCCATTGTATCATTGCTTGCTATTGGTCTGGGCGTAAAAGAAGAATTGCTGAACATGGCCGGCATTGAGGGCAGTGTAACGGAAATTCGGGTGTTAGGAGTTACAGATGGAAAGCGTAAAGACCGGATGTTGACAGACCGTAAATTACAGGCGTTCACAGATTTGGAAGGCGTAAAAGCAGTATACCCGGTCATTTCTTTGGATACCTATGTTACCTATGAGAATTATATTGGCTATTGGAGTATTATGGGAGTACCGAGGGAGTATCTGGAGGGGATTCCTGTGAGACATGAAGCTCAGGAGGAAATCAGTCAGAGAAAACCGGAATTACTGGTAGGCAATCAGACAGGGTATTTTTTATACAATAGTGTTACGGACAACACCTATGCTGAATTGCATGAAGGGGAGGACTGGGATTTTACCGGGGATACAGTGGAAGTACAGTTTGGATGGGAGGAGAACAGCCCTTCCGGTCGATTGACAATCGGGAATATGACCAAGGATGATTCTTATTACATTTATTGTGATATTGATTTGTTAAAGCAATATTTGAAGCAGATGGCAGATGGGGGAACAATACCGGGGCAGCCGGTCAATGAAAATAACGAAAACTATAATGAATGGATTTACAGCAGCATTATTATTGATGCGGAGAATATGGATTCTGTAGATGGTTTGGTCAAGGATTTGCAGGATATGGGCTATCAGGTGGAAAGCAACAAGGAAATGGTGGACTATGTACAAAGAACGGTAAAAATCATCCAGATTGTCCTCGGGGGAATCGGCATGATTGCCCTGATTGTGGCAGTAATTGGTATTGGCAATACCATGACAACTGCAGTCTATGACCGGATTAATGAAATCGGAATACTGAAGGTATTGGGCTCTGACCCGGAGGAATTGTTATATTTATTTCTTTTAGAATCAGGGATTCTGGGAGGAATTGGGGGCTTGATTGGAATTCTGGTATCATATGGAATTACAGAATTATTTGTGAACAAATTGGCAGTAAAGCTGATGGAATTGCCGAAGGAAACCCAATTGGCAATTATTCCATGGTGGCTGGCAGTATCTGCATTCTTTTTTGCGGTTATTCTGGGCGTATTGGCAGGGTTCTTTCCGGCAAAATGGGCTGCAAAGCTAAGACCAATTGATGCAGTTCAGAAGTAGAAGCAGCGAGTAAAAAAACGAGATACGAACGAATCAGCAGATGAAAACACCATCTGCTGATTTTCGTTGCTTATTTAATGGAAAAGTAGTATATTTATATGGAGTATATATTGATTGATTTTAAATAAGACATTATACGGATTTGGAGAGAAGAAATGGAACAGGAAAGCCTTACACTTTTCCGCACTTGTAAGAAAATCGCCCGGGAAATGGATGCAAATGGTATCTTGCTGGAAGGAGATTTTAGTGCAGAAGAACAATTAAGAATGGATTTGCGGAATTTCTTTTGTTATCTGGCTATTTCAGATGGTCTGGTACAAAAGGAGGAGGTTCGTTATATTAATAAGCTGTTGGAATACGAATTTGACCAAGAAACCATAGTGGATTGTATTCGCAGGCATAAGGTGGCAGATAAAGATTTTTTGAGTACTCCACCTCTTTCGTTACATTATTTTTTAAAGGACAAGAATATTCCCAATGTGGTATATCAGTCCAAATATTATGATATCCGTAGTCTTTATTATCATACCTTTCAGGAACTGGGACGGGATTTCATTGCCTGCAATCGTAAGGTAGAGGATAAAGAAATTCGGGCGTTAACCCGGTATCTTTTAATGCTGGAAAGTCAGATAAACGGGTATAAGAAATTCGGTGATGATAGGACAGAAGTTCCGGACACCCTTCCGTTCCGAACAAAAGAGGTTTCTCAGAATCAGGAGGAAGAGGAGATTGCATTTGTAGGTACGATTACGGAAGCTTCGCCGGAGGGCTATGACTTAGATGCTTTGATGAATGAGCTGAATGATTTAATCGGCTTGGCAAGTGTGAAAAAGGAAGTAAAGAATATTGTTAATCTGCTTCAGATTAATGAGATGCGTGCCCAGAATGGATTGAAAAAAGCACCGGTAGCAAAGCATTTTGTATTCACCGGAAATCCGGGAACCGGTAAGACAACGGTTGCCAGACTGCTTTCCAAGATATATTGTGCATTGGGTGTATTATCCAAAGGACATCTGGTAGAGGTTGACCGTTCCGGCATGGTTGCCGGGTATATGGGTCAGACTGCCCTGAAGGTGAAACAGGTAGTGGATAAGGCAAAGGGCGGCGTGCTGTTCATTGATGAAGCATATGCGTTAAGTAATCATGGACCGGAAGGAGATTTTGGTCAGGAAGCCATTGACACCTTGAATAAAGCCATGGAGGATTATCGGGATGATTTGATTGTAATTGTTGCCGGTTATCCGGATTTGATGGAAGATTTTATTGATGCTAATCCCGGCTTGAAATCCCGATTTAATAAGACCATTGATTTCCCGGATTATGATGCAGAGGACTTGTATTCTATCTTTACATTTATGAGTAAGGAACAGGATTATCATATCAGTGATGCAGGAAAACTCCGTCTGCATGAGGTGTTAAATGATATGATTGCCAAGAAGGATAAGAATTTTGGTAATGCCAGAGATGTTCGTAATTATTTAAGTCAGGTGATTGAGCGGCAGGCAAATCGTTTGGTTACGGTTGGCGCAGTGAATAAGGAACAGTTGCTTACCATTGAAGCAGAGGATTTATAGCGAAGCAGTGAATAGGAGATAACATGAGTACAGAGCAGGAAACTGAGGTTTCAAAGAAACCGGAAAAACCGAAAAAGGTGATGTTGAAAAATCAAATAGAGCGTTATTTGCGGATACCATTTTTCTTGTTGATACCATTAGTTATTTTCAATGGTTTCATTTATATTGCAAATGTAGAAACCGGTATCTTCTTCACCATTGGGTTAATCGCATATGCCTTAATAGTTACATTCATTTATGTGCATAACAAGCCGAACATCATGAGCAGCCTAATCAGCTTTGCCTTCGAACAGGGTCAGGTACAGAAGGAACTGCTTAAGGATTTGGCGATACCATACGCATTAATTGATTTGGATGGAAGGATTCTGTGGGCAAATCCATTGTTCTATGGAATTATCGGTACGGATAAGCCGAGTAAGAAATCTGTGACCCAGTTGTTCCCGGAGATTACCAAGGAATTATTTCCACAGAAGAATAATATGACCGAATTCGATATGCGGTATGAAGATGGATATTACCGGGTTGAACTTCGTCGGGTTGTAGTAAATGATATTCTCCCGGAAGAAGTAGAGGTTGAAAAGGAAGATGGCTTAATTGCCATGTATCTTTTCGATGAAACAGAGCTTCGTCGATATATTCAGGAAAATAAGGATCAGAAATTAGTTGCCGGATTAATTTATATTGATAACTACGAGGAAGCCTTAGAAGGTGTAGAGGATGTAAGGCGTCCGTTGTTAACGGCATTAATTGACCGAAAGATTAACAAATATATGCAGAATATTGATGCCATTGTGAAGAAGTTAGAAAAGGATAAATTCCTGGTGGTATTTCAACAGAAATATTTGCAGCAATTACAGGCGGCTAAGTTTGCTCTCTTGGATGAAGTAAGAGCCATTAATATTGGTAACGAGATAGCGGTTACATTAAGTATCGGCTTAGGTGTCAATGCTCCATCCTATCTTCAGGCCTATGACGCTGCACGAATGGCGATTGACCTTGCTCTGGGTCGGGGCGGTGACCAAGCAGTATTGAAGGATGGCGAGCAGATTTACTACTACGGCGGCAAGTCGCAGGGAGTTGAGAAGAATACCCGTGTAAAAGCCAGAGTGAAAGCACATGCGTTACGAGAAGTGCTGGAAACAAAGGATCAGGTAATCATTATGGGGCATAAGATGCCGGATGTGGATTCCCTTGGTGCGGCAATCGGTATCTATCGTCTTGCAGCCACCATGGAACGACGTGCCCATATCGTAATTAATGATGTGACGGTATCTATACGACCGGTCATGAATAATTTTATTGGAAACAATCTGTATCCTGAGGATTTATTTATTGATAGCGAGCAGGCAAAGAATCTGGTAGACCAGAATACCGCCTTAATTGTTGTTGATGTGAATCGTGCAAGTTATACGGAATGTGAAGAATTGTTGAATATGACAAAATCTATCGTGGTAATTGACCATCATAGAGCTATGAGTGATTCTATTCAGAATGCTATTTTGTCGTATATTGAACCATACGCATCTTCTGCCTGTGAAATGGTAGCAGAGATTTTACAGTATATTATTGATAAGCCGAAGCTTCGTCCAATCGAGGCAGATGCTATGTATTCCGGTATTCTGGTGGATACCGATACCTTTGTGACGAAGACCGGAGTACGAACCTTTGAAGCAGCTTCCTTCTTAAAGAGAAGTGGTGCAGATGTGACGAGAGTACGGAAAATGTTCCGGACAGAAATGGAAGTATATAAACAGAAGGCTGCCGGTGTAGAAAATGCAGAAATCTTTCTGGATGATTATGCCATTGGAATTCTGCCATCCGAGGGTGTAGACAGTCCTACGGTTCTGGCGGCACAGATAGCCAATGAACTGCTGGATATTGATGGAGTAAAGGCTTCCTTTATGCTGACGCAGATAAAGGATACCATATATATCAGTGCCCGTTCCATAGATGAGGTGAATGTACAGGTTATTATGGAGCGAATGGGTGGCGGTGGTCATGCTACTGTTGCCGGTGCTCAGTTACATGACTGTACCTTAGAGGAAGGTAAATTGCAATTGCAGGATGTATTGGAAAAGATGACAGTGGAAGGAGACATTTAACATGGAAGTAATTTTATTGCAGGACGTAAAAGCACTTGGCAAAAAAGGTCAGGTTGTAAAAGTAAATGATGGTTATGCCAGAAATTTTATTCTGCCTAAGAAATTAGGTGTGGAAGCAAACAGCAAGAATATGAATGATTTGAAGCTTCAAAAAGCAAATGAAGAAAAGGTTGCAGCTGAACATTTGGCAGCAGCTAAGGCATTGGCAGAAGACTTGAAGGACAAGGAAGTTGTGTTAAGTCTGAAGGTGGGAGAAGGTGGAAAGACCTTTGGTTCCGTTTCTTCAAAAGAAATTGCGGAAGCAGCAAAAACCCAGTTGAGTTTAGACCTTGATAAAAAGAAAATACAGTTAAAGGATAGTATTAAGTCAATTGGTGTACACAATGTTCCAATCAAGCTGCACCCAAAGGTAACAGCAGAATTGAAGGTAAAAGTTACAGAAGGTAAAGGTTAAATAAGAAAGCAATGGAAGAAGCAGTAATCCGTAAGACACAACCGAATAGTGTGGAATCAGAGCAGGCAGTGCTTGCATCTATGCTGATGAGCCGGGAAGCAGTTGTCAATGTAGCAGATATGTTGACAAAAGAGGATTTCTATCAGCCTCAGTATGGTGCGATATTTGAAGCAATGGTAGAGTTGTATCATGAAGGAACTGCCATTGATTTGATTACCTTAATGGAACGGTTAAAGGAAAAAGGTGTGCCGGAAAATGTCTATGGCATTGAAACCATGCAGGAATTAATGAGCGTGGTGCCCACTTCGGCAAATGCCAAAAAATATGCCGGTATCGTAAAAGACCGTGCCAATATGCGGCGGGTGATTAAGTTGGCGGAAACCGCTGCCAATGATTGTTATTCTCTGAAAGATACATCCACCAACATACTCAGTAACATTGAAAATGAAGTATTAGAACTGACCCAGCAGGGAAATGCCGGCGATGATATTGTTCCTATTCGGGAAGTGGTAGACAATGTTCTTCGTAACATTCGAGAGGCATCCAAACAGCAGGGAAATATTACCGGTGTTCCAACAGGTTTCATGGACTTAGATGATATGCTGACCGGACTGCATGGTTCCGAATTGATTCTGGTGGCAGCCAGACCGGCAATGGGTAAAACTGCATTTGTATTGAATATTGCAGAATATGTTATTCTGAAAACGGATGTCCCTGTTGCTATTTTCAATTTCGAAATGAATAAGGAGCAGTTAGTACAGCGTATGATTGCCATGGAGTCACAGGTAAATTCCCAGAATATTCGTACCGGTAATTTACAGGATGACCAGTGGATGAAGCTGTATGAGAGCTCCAATATCATCGGTGGAACGAAATTATTTATTGAAGACCAGTCCAATGTAACCATTGGAGATATTCGGAATAAATGTAGAAAATTAAAGCAACGTCATAATGTAGGCTTAATCATCATTGACTACTTACAGTTGATGAGTGGAAGTGGAAGAAGTGATTCCCGTCAGCAGGAGGTTTCGGAAATCTCCAGAGGGCTTAAAGTGCTGGCAAAGGAATTAGATGTGCCGATTATTGCACTTTCTCAGTTAAGCCGTGCAGTAGAAGCCAGAACCGATCACCGACCAATGCTTTCGGACCTGCGTGAATCCGGTTCTATCGAGCAGGATGCAGACGTTGTTATGTTCATTTACAGAGAAGATAAATATCGGGATGATTTGCCGGAAGAGGATAAGAATAAGGCGGAAATCATCATTGCCAAGCAGAGAAATGGTGCTACCGGCACTGTGATGCTGGGTTGGCAGGGAGAGTATACAAAGTTCGTGAATTTGGAGAAGAGTAGAAGGTCGTGAGATAAATTATGGTTTATCGTACTGACTAGCGTTCGGCTTCGAATATATATACTTGATGCAGACACGTTTGCACTTCGGTCAGTACGTAACGGTACATAGGATTGCAAAAGATGCAATCCAAGTACCGACGTACTTTTAGAGTCTGCATTCAAGCATATATATTCATCCGCCGAACATCTACTCTGGTAAAACCCATAATTTATATTGGAGAGAGTAGTATGGCTCCGCGAGGATTAAACGTTACCACAAACGTTATTGTTTACGTAATTATACGCATTGTCAGTATTAAGGTATCATTGCTTTCGTAGGCATTGATACCTTGCGCGGAGCGGTACTTTGCTCCCCATATAAATTATGGGTTATTTCGTACAGTTGGCTACCGGTTTCTGGTGATAGATAGTTGCAAGCAGACCTTAAAAGCACGTTGGTACTTAGGCTGTGTATTTTACAGCCTTATGTACCATTACGTGCTGATCGGAGCGCAAGCGTGTCTGCGGTAACTATCTGTCATCAGAAACCGATAAGGCGACTTGGTACGTTAAACCATAATTTATACAAATCGGGATTTGTAGGGATGGTGAATTCTAATTTTATGAAGGAGAGTATTAATGAAATTTGATAATACAAGTTTACCTGATAAACTTAAAAAGTATATGGAAGAAATAACTGATGATAATGAATTATTAGATGCTTTTTATGATTGTGATGTTGAAATATATGATGAAAATTGGGTAAAAGATCTTGAAGATGATGACAATTGGTTGGAAGATCTTATGGGGCCAGGTATTTCAAGTTATAGTGATAGGAAACCTTTTGCAAGAGATGGATCGGGAGCTTTATGGGTAGTTATAAATGATGAAATGATTGGATATATAGGTACCGAAGGTGAATGTGGAATAGTAGCAAAATGCATTGACGATTTTATGAATATAATAGCGTTTGGAAAGTATGTTTCTGATTACTGTGATGTAAGTATTTTGAAAACCGAGAAAGATTTTCTTGATAGTATGGATGAAACTGAGCAGAGTGAACACGAAGAGGTATTTGGTAGATTTGCTCAAGAACATGGATTTACAAAAGAACGAAGTGAATTATATAGAATGCTGATAAATGGCTTAACAGTGGAACCATTTCTTGAAGTAAAAGCAGTTAATGATGAGTATTGTGATTCTTATTAGTTGCTTGGTTCGGATGATGGACAGGAGTCGTTATTGGAATTAATAAATGCTATAAATTATTAAAATGAAACTTAGGTACGAAGTTGTGAAGTGTCAAATTCCAATTTACATATTAATAAGGTGGTAATGTTATGGATATTAAATATCAAGATAGTATATGCAAATTTTATAATTTAGAACACTTTGGCGTTTTTGAAACTATCATAGATGGAAAGAATTTTAAGTATCGTATGTCGGGGCATCCATATGAACCACGAGTATATTTTGAGTCATTAGACGCTTCATCTATAGAATTTAGCGTAGGTGGGAGAATATGGTTCCCAAGTGATGATGACATGGATAAATGGAAAAAGTTTTGCTATGAATTGATAGAAGAAATTAAAAAGAATAATTAAAAAAATTGATATTTAATTGATTTGCAAGAAATAGACAACTTCCAATTTGGCGAGGTGGTTGAGTAGAGAAAAATAGGAATTTGCGGAAGGATAGATATATGAGAACAGTTCAATTAATTATGGCTTTAATGTTTAACTTTTTACTTATTATAATAGAAGGTGCAACCTTTCTAAAAGTAAAGAACAAGTTAAATATATTGAAGTTCTATACTTTTCTTCAGAATTTTATTGCTCTTGCTATAAGCATTTTATTCTGTGGTTTTGCTATTATAGAATTATTGGGATATGGTAATGTTCCTGAATTAATTAAAGGATTACGATATACGGCAACGTGTGGTCTTGCGGCTACTATGTTTGTTTTTGCCTTTTTTTTAGCACCAAGGTTCAAATCCGGAAAAAGTAAATCTCATACAGATTTGTTTGGAGGATTAGAACCCAAGAAAGCCAATTTGTTGTTACATTATATTTGTCCCATTATTTCAATTGTAAGCTTTTTATTATTTGAAAGAGGAACTGTATTAACTGATTCAGAATGGACAGGATACGCTGCAATTCCCTCATGTACATATTGGGCTATATACATCTTTTTGACCATCACACATTTGTGGAAAGAGCCATATGGATTGACAGCATCGAGAACTGAAAGAAAGAATCATTTAATTGGGATATTGTTGCTGATAGCTATTCCTGCATTATTTATATTGCTTTCTTATGTGTTGTATTGGTTGAATCTGATATAATAAACAATTTATGAAAATTCCAGTTTAATGGGATAAGGTCGATAATATATTCTAAAAATAACGCAGCGTGATATATTGCTTGTCACGCTGCGTTATATACTAATATAGCCTTTGAAAGGAGGCAGAGATATGTCATTATACACAACCGGAGAACTTGCAAAGAAGTGTGGTGTTTCAGTAAGAACTGTTCAGTACTATGATGAAAGAGGAATTCTTGTTCCAACGGATTTGACAGAGGGAGGAAGAAGACTTTTCTCTGAAGATGATGTTGTTACATTGGAAACAATTTGTTTTTTAAGAGACTTGGATATCTCCATTAAAGATATTGCTGAATTATTGGAATCCGATGAGTCAAAAAAAGTAATTGAACTTTTGCTTGATGAACAAGAGAAAAATATTCAGGAAGATGTTAAGAGAAAAACGGAACAATTAGAAAAAATAAAAAGTATAAGAAGTGCCTTATCTTCTTTCAAGGACGGAACGCAAAAAACAATTCATGACATATCGCAGGTTATGGAAGAAAAAGATAAATTAAAGAAAATGTATAAAAAGATAGTGGTAATCGCAATTCCGCTAGAAACTGTAGAAATTGTGACTTTTGTTATCGGTATACTAAAAGGAATATGGATACCATTTTTTGTAGCTTTGGCTGTGGTTAGTATTTGTCTTATTTTTATGTTTGACTATTGGTATAAACAGATAGAGTATATTTGTCCTGAATGCCATACCAGGTTTCGGCCTAAGAAAATGGAAGCAGTATTTGGAAATCATACTCCAAAAATGAGAAAGTTAACTTGTCCTAGTTGTAAGAGAAGAATATGGAGTCTTGAAGTATATAGAAAAGGGGTTAATTCATAATGGAAAAAAATATAATTAGTAAAAAGCAATTTACGATATATATGATAGTGGCATTTGGCCTGGCCTGGATTTTGGAAATGATTGCAAGCATTTATAGCAACAAAGGAAATCAAATGGTATTTCAAGTTATTTTAATGATTGCGATGTATATGCCTTTCCTGGGAGTGCTCATAGCAAGAATATCACTAAAAGGCATGGGATGGGTTCCGCATTTGAAAGGGAGAATTAGATATGTTTTCTTTGCACTTTGGGTTCCTGCATTATTAAGCATTGTTGGTGGTGTTTTGTTTTTTGCAATTTTCCCGGATGCGTTTGATTCTGAATTTTTGACTTTGCATGGACTTTTAGAAGAGGCTGGCGCACTTGAGCAGTTAGAAGCACAAGGCTTAACGGTTCCAATGTATCTATTGATTTCTGCAATTCAGGCGGTTACATATGTACCATTTATTAATATGTTTATTGCGTTAGGTGAAGAGGTCGGTTGGAGAGGTGCTTTGTATCCATATCTTAAAGAGAAACTTGGTGTCACCAAGGGACGTATCGTGGGTGGTGCAATCTGGGGGGCTTGGCACTGGCCGGTTATGATTTTTGCCGGCTATGAGTATGGGAAAGAATATATTGGTGCACCGGTACTCGGACCGATTGTATTCTGTATCTGTACCGTTATGATGGGTATTTTGTTTGATTATGTGTATGAAAAGACAGAAACCATCTGGCTTCCGTCACTGATGCATGGTGCAACCAATGCATTTACCATATTTGCTTATCTTTCTAAACCCGAGTATGCAGATAAGGCAATTCTTGGGCCGGCATATATTGGTATTATCAGCATGATTCCAATGATTATTATGGCAGTCATCATTTGTGTAAAGCAAAAAAATTATTAAAAGATAATAAATGAATTACAACAGATTAGATTTGTATTTTAGGAGAGAAAAAATTGATTAGAATTGAATTATTATCAACAGAAAATTTTAAACTAGATTCTTTGGACAATTACCAAAGAAAACATGATGTAAAAACGTTTATCGTAAGCATAATGGAGAATATGTTCTGGTAGACTGTGTTTATACAGAAGACTGGGATTTGGAAGGAGACTGTTTGATGCAGGAAAGGGAGAAGCCCGAAAGGCCGGAGCAGAGGCTTTGTATATTTCAGCATGCTCATCTGAAGAAACTATTGCTTTTTATGAAGCTATGGGAGCTGAACTGACAGACTGTCCAATAAAAGAATTTGCAGAAACTGAACCATATGATTTACAAATGATTTGTTATGTTTAAATATGACGTTTTTTTCTAAATGGAGAACCCGGCAGCTTCCAGATTGTATAAGAGACATAAGCCATGCATCTCACTTCACTGCTTTTTGGCTCGGACACAGGGCTCAGTCGAAACCGAATCATGTCAAAAAGGATAAGAAAATCGCATACGATAGAAATTGAGGAAGAAATCCTCCTTGGTGTATCATGTATCTAGCAACGAATACATGACACACTAAGGGGGATTTTTTATGAACGAAACACGATATATGATATCCGATACATCTCGTCAGTTAAAGGTAGAACCGCATGTTCTTCGTTATTGGGAGGAAGAGTTGGGCATGAAAATTAAGCGAAATGAGATGGGACATCGCTATTATACGGCTGATGATATTCGGGTTCTGCATGCGGTTCGTGAGATGAAGGATCAGGGATTTCAACTGAAAGCAATCAAGCAGGTGCTTCCTGAAATATACGCGAATAAGGATTTTAATTGGAATGCATTACTGGATCAGCGTGAGCTGTTGAATCAGGCGGCAGCAGTGATGACAAATGGATTAACAACAGAAAAGTATGTTTCAGAAAAGAGTACGGGTGAAATGCATAACAAGCAGGAAAACGAGAATGGTGGCAGTAAGGTGATTGAGATGAGACAAGCTTTAGCCAATGTATCCAGTCAAGCACCGGTGGATACCATGTCAGCAGAATTAAAAATGGAACAGTTCCAGGAAATCATGACAAAGATTATCGGAAAAGCTCTGGAAGCAAACAATCGCTCTCTGACAGGTGCGATTAGCAACGAAGTGTCAGACAAAGTATCAGAACGGGTAATAAAACAAATGGACTATGTAATGCGTGAAAATGAAGAACGGGAGGAAGAACGGTTCCGCAAATTAGATGAAGCAATCCGAAGCCGTCAAAAGGCAAATGCAGAAGCAGCGGCAACTTTAGAAGAAAACCGCCGCAAAAAGAAAAAGAAGCTTTTTGGAAAGAAGACGAAAGTAAAGCCTAGGGTACTAAACTGAAGATGGCAGAAGCTATTAGATCTGTTTCGATAAAAAATAATAGCCCAGGGTCAAATAGATGCTATGCAAATCCGTTTGACTCTGGGCATTATAATAGTATTACTTTGTTAATGCTTCTAATTGTCGGCGGAGTTGGAGAATTTCTTCCTCTTTTTCCGAGATGATGTTTTCCTTCTCCGAGATGATGTTTTCCTTCTCCGAGATGATGTTTTCCTTCTCCGAGATGATGTTTTCCTTCTCCGAGATGATATCGTCCTTTTCTGAGATGATGTTATCTTTTTCCGAGATAATGATATCCATCTTGGATATGGTAGTTTCTTTTTCAGAAATAATGGCATCCATTTGCGCTAATTCGGTTTCATGTTCCTTTTCAATTATATCATATTCCAGTATAAGAGATTCATCGGTCATATCATTCAACTCCTCCATTTCTTCATAATGAGCATATAGGTGGTCATATAATTTCTGAGTTAAGCTTCGTAATCTTCTGGCATCACTCTGTGTTATATTTCCTATAGTCAGATTTTTATTGATACTTCCGATTATACCATCTTGAATTAATGTTTTCAATTGCAATAATCGATCTGGTGTGCGTTCCTGCTTAATTGCATCCCGTAAACGCAGTAGGGAGAAGGGGATTAATATTACCATTTTTCTGCGATTTAATTCTTCTATGGGAATCGCTTGATAGTTACAGGTAGAGACCTTGTATTCAAAGGTTCCCTGTGAGCCAAAATCTAAAGTAAGAGTATATACTTCAGGTACAGGTTTTTCAGAGTACAGGTAGATGATTTTGGGTTCTGGAAATGTCAGTATACATCCGTCATCAACATGCGTCCGATTGCGTTCTGCGTGACTGTAGCCATAGTCAAACACACGAAAAATAATCTCATCATCCGGAGTAGTCTGAGCCTCCATGTGGTAGCTATGGTATCCGTTAATAGTGATTATGGTATCTGCCAGTGTTTTTCGCAGATGGTCGTCTTCGAATTCCGTCCAATTATAGGTAATCGTGCTGTTGGTTGGATAGTCAGTATCAAAGAGTCCATTAATCAGATTTATAACTGCAGTGGAAGAAAGAGTCAGTATTTTCTTAAATACTTTGTCATAAATATGATGAATGGTATTGTCTGGTATATCAGTATGTAAAGTTTCAGTCATAAATACTCCTTTCGTAAAATAAGTGCAATGATAAATGTTGATTCGTTCTATGGATATTGCAATAGTTAGAACAAAACGGATATAAAAATATGGAATGTAGAACCGAAATGGTTCAAAAGAATACACGTTTTAATATCATTTTAATGATACTATTACGTTTTTACTTCGAAGTATATTCATCATATCATAATACAATGAGTAAATCAATATATTTTATAAAAATGTAAAAAATAGATATATAATCAAATAATCTAAACGCATACCAGTCTTGAAAACCGAAGGGAAGTGTGCTAACATAAGATTTCAATAAACAATAAAAAACCAAAGAAAGAATAAGGGGAAAATCATATGAAAAATATGTTGAATTTTAAGGAACATAGTAAAGAGGAATTAATGCAGATTTTGAATCTTGCATTAGATATGAAGAAGAATCCGGAGAAGTATTCTAAGGTGTTAGAGGGAAAGAAATTGTATACCTTATTTGAAAAGACTTCTACTAGAACCTTCTTATCATTTACCACAGGTATCACAGAATTAGGCGGAACCTATTACAATCAGTTGTGGAAGGATTCGAATTTCGTATTGGGAGAACCGGTGTCAGAACTTCGTTATGTAGGAAGAAATGTAGATATTATCATGGCACGTTTAATTAAAAATGAAACCGTAGAATTGTTTGGTGCCAATACTACCGTACCATTTATCAATGGTTGTGACAGTACCTATCATCCATGCCAGATATTAGCAGATGCACTGACTCTGTTAGAAAAGTTTGGCACTTTAAATGTGAAGTTCTTATATATTGGTGCAAAGAACAATGTATTTAATTCCTTAGTGGAATTCTTTTCTAAGATGGAAATGGGAACTTTATATGGATTAACCCCATTGGTAAATGATACAGCAGTGGAAGCTGATTTCTATGAAAAAGCGAAAGCAACCGGCTACTATGTGGAGTTAAATCCTGCCATGTCCATGGAGGAAGCAAAGTCATATGTTAAGGATATGGATGTACTATATACAGACACCTGGGTAGACATGGAGTTCTTTAACAATCCTGCCTATGCAGAGCAGAAGGAAAAAACCTTGAAAATGATGATGCCGTATCAGATTAATGATGAGTTCTTAGAGGGCAGTAAGGCGATTGTTCTTCATGATATGCCAATGCATGTTGGGTTTGAGATTTCACAGGAAGTAGTGGATAAGAATTTAGAGCATATTTTAGACCAGGCAGAAAATCGCCGTCATGCAGAAAAAGCAGTTATGGCAACCTTGCTTGGAAAAGGCGAGATTTTATAATCCCGCCTGTACCTGATACTTGGTGACTCCGAGCACAGTTTCCCCGTCAATCTGCAATGCAGTTGGACGGTCGAATTCTACGGTGATATCTTTTCCTGTAAGAATTTCAACCATTTCTGTGTGTTTGACATGTTCACCCTTGAAAATGCCCGGAAAAACCATCAGAGTTTTTAATTTCCCGGAGCCATACATAACAGCAACCGAAACCGTCTGATGATTCAGGCGGTTTTGATTTGGAGTTACCTTCATGCCACCACCGTAATACCGCCCATTCATGGTAGGAGCCAGCCATACCTTGTTGTATGTATATTCCTTACCGTCCACGGTGATTTTTGCATTGGTAGGGTGATAGTGGAACAAAAGACCTTTAATTGCAATTGCAGTGTAATTTACCGGCTTGTTTGATTTCTCCTTTTGTATATCTGCGACTTCACAACAGTATCCATCAATGCCATAGCCAATTCCGTTAATAAAAAGCTTCTGGGTGCCGTTGGCTGTAATGGTAGGAAGGTTTTTCAAATACTCATTAATAGGGAATGGTTCTACACCTTCCTCTTTCTCCAAATCATGTAAAAAATCATTTCCGCTGCCGGTTGCATAATAAAGTATGGTGTTCTTAATTTCCATATCCTTCGTCGCATTTGCAAAATAATTCAAAGTACCATCGCCACCACAGAGAATTAACTGGTCTTCGGAAGCAAGAGTATTTAAGAAATCAGAATAGCTGGTAATATCTAGAATATTTCGAAACACTAGCTGGGAATCGGCCAAAATCGTGTGAAGCTGTTGCGCTTTTGCTTCTCCGGTATTATTACCGGAAAGGGGATTGAATAAAACATAATTCATATCGGTTCCTCCTCCTGTTGTAAAACTTCATTCATTTTCAAACGGACGTACTCGCCGATTTCGGCTGTTTTATGACTGGTTACATAATCCGTTGGTAAGGTTTCCAAGATGCTTAGTTGGATATGAGAGCGATGCAAGGGATAGTTGGATTTAATTTGCTCCGTACCTTGTATTGCTACGATAACAATTGGGACTTTAGCCTTTTGGGCAATCTTAAAGACGCCATTATGAAAAGGAAGCAGTTCCGTGGTTTTGCTTCGTGTTCCTTCCGGATATACACCAATAGAAACCTCATCCCTTTCAATTAATTTTGCGGCTCTTTGAATTGTTTCCATGGCCTTCTTTGGATTCTCCCGGTCGATTGCCATAAAGCAGCATTTTCGAATGAATCGTCCGAAAATCGGGACATTAAAATTCTCTGCTTTAGAAATGAAAGCGAGGTCATATTTTCGCAAAATATACCAGGTGATAATCGGATCAAATTTGGAACGATGATTACAAACAAGCAGGAACCGACCTTCTTTTGGTAAATGTTCCATACCGATGGTATGGACTTTAAGACGCGTGGCAACGAAGGCAATGGCAGTAGCGCTGTTTAGTAAAAAACGATAAAATCGGCTGTTAATTTCATATTCCATATTAGGATTAATAAACAGGCTGGAAACTATCAAAAACAATATATAACATAATATGATTCCTATTAGTACACATAGAATTTTAAGAAAAATCATTATCCTTCTTCCTTTTACAAAATACAACCGCCGTCCTATACTGTTACTTTGTCAGTCAGTTCAGTGTAAGACGGCGGTTATAGTTGATGAATACGCTTATATTACTCTTCTGAAATTGCTCCTGCCGGACAAGAACCAGCACAAGAACCACAGCTGATGCAGGTATCTGCATCGATTACAAACTGTCCATCACCTTCAGAGATAGCACCAACCGGACAAGAGCCGGCACAAGCACCACATGATAAACAAGCGTCAGAAATAACGAATGCCATAACGTAAATCCTCCTTATTTTTTCATCATCATAAATTGATTTTAAGCCTTTTTATGCATTATAGCAAGTAGAACTTTTAGGAAAAATGTCAAAATTTCGCCAACATGCTAGTTCGCTGCTAATTCACTTCTGCGTTTCTTGATTCCGTCTATAATATGTGACTTGGCAATAATAGCTTCATTGCTGGTTAATGCAGGCACACCCTCTAATGGGTAATCAATTCCTAATTTTTTATACTTTGCTTCTCCCATTGTATGATACGGAAGCACGTCTAATGCCTTTAAATTCGGTAAACCGCCGATAAAATAACCTAAACGGGTTAATTCATCTTCCTGATCGGTAATGCCCGGAACAATGACATGGCGAATCCAAATAGGAATATTCTGTTCTGCCAGATACTTGGCAAAGTCAAGAATATTGTCATTTGGCTGTTTGGTCAGTTTCTTGTGCCCTTCCGGATCAATGTGCTTAATATCCAGCATGACTAAATCGGTTACCTTGCAAAGTCTATCAAATTTGGCAAGAACCTCTGGCTCGTTTCTGCGGAACATAATACCGGAAGTGTCCAGACATGTGTGAATTCCTTTGGCTTTTGCTTGTGTGAATAATTCAATCAGAAAATCAATCTGAACCAATGGTTCCCCACCGGTAGCAGTTAAACCGCCACCATTCATGTAGAATTCTTTGTTTTGGTCATAATAATCTAAAATCTCTTCTACGGTTTTGTCCTCGCCACCAGTTAATTCCCAAGTGTCAGGGTTATGGCAGTAGGCACACCGCATAGGACAACCCTTAAAAAATACAACGAATCGGGTACCAGGGCCATCTACGGTACCAAAGGTTTCAATAGAATGTATATGTCCAATCATAATAATTCCTCCTAAAGTAAAATATTTTAATTATGATCTTATTCAACTTTAAACCATGTTTATTATACACCTGTTAAAGGGAGAAAGGCAACTGTTAGGTACTGGTTGCAAGCATGCTTCCTAAGATTGCTACAAGCCATGCACTACCTCGTCTTCACTTCGTTACGACTCGGTAGACGGCTGTCGCCCACATGCTACAAGCCATGCCTATCTCGCCTTCACTTCGTTACGACTCGGTAGACGGCTGTCGCCCACATGCTACAAGCCATGCACTACCTCGTCTTCACTTCGTTACGACTCGGTAGACGGCTGTCGCCGTATAAAAATAACAGCCATCAGTCAAGAGTGTGCAAGCACACTCTTTGACCAATAGCTGCTATTTTTGCATGGCTTGTAGCTAGACTACATAGCCTCGTGGAATGTTCTTGAGATAACGTCGTTCTGCTGCTCTGGAGTTAATTTGATGAAGTTTACTGCATATCCAGATACACGAATTGTTAACTGTGGATAGTTTTCTGGATGCTTCTGAGCATCAAGTAAAGTATCTCTGTTCAATACGTTTACATTTAAGTGATATCCGCCTTTAGAAACGTATCCGTCTAACATGTTTACTAAGTTATCAACCTGCTGTGTTGCTGCCATAATAATTACCTCCTAATTTTAATATAATTGAATAATATATGATTGTTACTTTTTTAGTTCCTCATCCATACCTTCCATTAAGGTTGGTACCTGACAAGCCAGATCTCCTTTTGCACAATCTGTGCAACCCAAGGTTTCAACTGCTTTATCTAAGGAACCGTTTGGGTCTTCCACGGACACATTTACATGTCCGTGGCCATTCCCCATCATATTGTCTAACATTGATACAATGTCATCGACTGTACTTAATTTATCGCCCATATTAAAACCTCCTTGGTTTGAAATAGCGGACTATAAGTCAGCCAATTATTTGCTTAAATCGATATCGATGTCGCCAGCGAAAATCTGATCTTCCTTACCAAGAGCACCTGGGATGATTGTGAAGGTATTAGAAATACCATCCTGAGCATCCTTAAATGGAATCTTAGCTACTGAAGACAGAGAAGCGACAGCACCGTGAGTATCTCTCTGGTGAAGTGGGTTAGCACCTGGAGCAAATGGTGCACCGTGCTTTCTACCACATGGAGTATCACCTGTATTCTTACCATATGTTACGTTAGAAGTAATGGTTAAGATAGACTGTGTTGGGATACCATTTCTGTATACATGGTGCTTACGAAGCTTATCCATGAAGGTTGTTACAATCTGAGTTGCGATTGAGTCAACACGGTCATCGTTATTACCATACTTAGGGAAGTCGCCAGTTGTTTCATAGCTTACAACAATACCCTGCTCGTTACGGATTGGCTTAACAGTTGCATACTTGATTGCTGATAATGAGTCAGCTACTACGGAAAGACCTGCAACACCGGTTGCAAAGTATCTCTTAACATCTCTGTCATGTAATGCCATCTGAATTCTCTCATAAGCATACTTGTCGTGCATATAGTGGATGATGTTCAAAGCACTTACATATACACGTGCTAACCATTCCATCATATCATCGAACTTAGCCATTACATCATCATAGTCAAGGACATCACCCTCAACTGGACGATACTTAGGGCCAACCTGTACACCGGTACATTCATCAACACCACCGTTGATAGCATACAGTAAGCACTTAGCAAGGTTTGCTCTAGCACCGAAGAACTGCATTTCCTTACCGATAACCATAGAAGATACGCAGCATGCGATACCATAGTCATCACCATGTAAAGGTCTCATTAAGTCATCGTTCTCATACTGGATAGAAGAAGACTTGATAGACATCTTTGCACAGAACTGCTTCCAACCCATTGGAAGTCTGGTAGACCATAATACAGTCATGTTTGGCTCTGGTGAGGTACCTAAGTTATTCAAAGTATTTAAGTAACGGAAGCTCATCTTAGAAACTAAGGTACGTCCGTCAACACCCATACCACCTAATGATTCAGTTACCCATACAGGGTCACCAGCGAAAATCTGGTTGTACTCTGGAGTACGAGCAAACTTAACAAGTCTTAACTTCATTACGAAATGGTCAATCATTTCCTGAATTTCTTCTTCAGTAAATTTACCATTCTTTAAGTCTCTCTCAGCATAGATATCTAAGAAAGTAGCGGTACGTCCTAAGGACATTGCTGCACCGTTCTGCTCCTTAACTGCTCCTAAGTATCCGAAGTATGTCCACTGAATTGCTTCCTGTACATTTGAAGCTGGCTTAGAAATATCAAAACCATAAGATGCAGCCATCTTGGTTAATTCCTGTAAAGCACGAATCTGCTCAGCGATTTCTTCCTTGCCACGGATAACATCATCAGTATAAACGTTACCAAATGATTCCTTCTGTGCTTTCTTGTCTTTAATTAAGAAGTCTGTACCATAAAGAGCAACTCTTCTGTAGTCACCGATGATACGTCCACGACCATAAGCATCTGGTAAACCGGTGATGATGTGGTTGGTACGGCATCTTCTGATTTCATCATCATAAACATCGAATACACCGGCATTATGTGTCTTTCTGTGTGTTGTAAAGAACTCAACGATTTCAGGATCTACCTTATAACCATTATCTTCACAAGCCTTCATAGCCATACGGATACCACCGTATACATTCATACCTCTCTTGAAAGGCTTATCAGTCTGGAAACCAACAATCTTTTCCTTGTCCTTGTCAAGGTAACCAGGACCATGTGATGTTAAAGTAGAAACAACCTTGGTATCCATATCCAAAACACCGCCGGCTTCTCTTTCCTTCTTAGATAAATCAAGTACCTGTGCCCATAAGTCTTTTGTTGCCTGTGTAGGTCCGCAAAGAAAAGCATCGTCTCCCTCATATGGAGTGTAATTCTTTTGAATAAAGTCTCTTACGTCAACGACTTTCTGCCACTCGCCACCTACAAATTCATTCCATTCAGAACCCATTTTGTAAAATCCTCCTTAAAAATATAGTATAAAATGAAAGGGTAATTCCCTTCGATTTCTATGGTTTCATTATAAATGCATATTGTATACACGTCAATCAAATTTAGGTAAAATCTGTGTACTTTTTTTAGTACATTCCTATAGGAAAAGCCTTGTAAAATGGGAGTATATTGGCAATTTGCATGAAGGCTCCAAATGAGGTATCATTAGGTTGTGGTGATACTTCAGCTTCACCACAAGATATAGCATTGATTTAGAATAATGGATAATGAAATCGATAAAAAGGAGCATGAAAAAATGGGCAAAGTATATAAGTTTTGGATTGGCCTGCTGGCTGTAATTGGCGGGTGTAGTCTGATATATTTCATATTTATATTCCTGATGCTGGGACCGGCGAGTACCTTTAATTATGTTTGGCTGCTATTGGCAATTCTGTGCAGTGGTTTGATACTGTTGATATGTAAGTATGCCGGAAACGGGAAGATTCCACCCAAATGGGTAGTGATACCGGTAGAGCTTATAGTGGGTGCCGGGTTCCTGCTGTTTATTGTGATAGAAGCCATTATCATACACAATGGAAAAGGAAAGCCGGAGGAAAATGCGGATTATCTGTTGGTATTGGGAGCCAAAGTAAACGGAACCCAGCCTTCTCTAATATTAAAATATCGGATTGATGCGGCAGTGGAATATTTGAAACAGAATCCGGATACAATGGTAATTGCCAGTGGAGGCAAGGGTACAGATGAAAGAATTTCGGAAGCACAATGCATTTATAATGAACTGGTGGCGCAGGGAATTGCACCGGACCGTATTATAATGGAAGAGTCGTCTACCAGCACCAAAGAGAATCTGCTATTTGCTTCAGAGCTTTTCAAAGTGGATACGCAATCCGTAGTAATAACCACAACGGATTTTCATATTTTTCGAGCGGTGCAGCTTGCTAAAGGTTGTGGTTATCAGAAGGTTTCTGCTAATCCTGCTAAATCTGTCTGGTGGCTGATACCGACCAATTATACCAGAGAATTTCTGGCTGTTTTAAAGGATTATATAGCAGGAAATTTATAAGAAATCAGTTAAAAGAATGGTAAATTATGAAGTTAAAAAACATTATTTCTATACTTGCGTTAAAAAACAGGCTGTATTATAGTATAGAAGAAACAAATGGTTTCGTTTAATTTGTTGAAAACTGTAATTTGACAGTCAGAGACAGTGAAATATAAGGAGGAATAAACATGGCACAGGTAACAAAGGATATGATTATTGCAGATATTTTGGCGATTGATCCGGGAAATGCGGCAATATTGATGGCAGCAGGTATGCATTGTATTGGCTGTCCGGCATCTCAGGGAGAAGCATTGGAAGAAGCGTGTGCGGTTCATGGTATGAACGTAGATGAAGTGTTAGTACAGATTAATGACTATCTGGAGAAAAAAGCACAGAATAATTAGTCATATTTAACAAATTAAATTGTACAAAGTAACCAAGGGCAAAATGAGCAAAAATCTTGTGAATTTTGCCCTTTTGTGATATGATGCAATTATAGTATCGGTTTTCGATTGGAAAAGGAGGAGTTACAGAATGGGAGAAAGTCAAAACGACGGAGGCTTTAATCTGGCGAAAGGCAGCACTTCAATACTGAAGGGCGTGGACCCGAACGATATTGGAAGCACAGGTGTTCTGTATTCGAATCGAACAGGGGAAACAGGAGTATTAAAAGGTAGCGTTGAGCCAAATGTTTACAATACAGCGTATAATTACGAGAAATCGAACCCGTCAAAGAGTGAATCAAAGGTGGGTAAAATTCTGATTATAGCTGTGGTTGCAGTATTGGTCATTATTGCGGTAATGGCTGCATTGCGTTATTTTGGAGTGATTTAAGAGATTTGTGTAATTTAAGCGTTTAAATTAATAAGTTATAAGCAAGAAAAAGGAGCCCTCTCAAATGAGAAGACTCCTTTTATAGTTTTATAACTCACCTAATGTCTGCAAAGCTGTCCGCTTAATAATTGGCTGAAAATGCTCTGCCATATGATACGGCATTGCGTAGGAAGTCTTTAACTTAGAGCCAAATTCGCATAATGTATTGCAAACCAGATTAAACTCATCGGTGGTATGTTCGGAACGGTTTAGGATTAAATAATAGCGTGAATCCTTTGGATTCTTAAATAATGTATTATCACCATTATATAAGCCTCGAAGCTGTTCAGCAGCAGAAGTTACATTGCTTAATGTAGAGAAAACAAAAATACGGTAAATATCATAACCGCTCTTTGGTTCCTTTTCTACGGCAACTTTTTCGGCAGTTGCAGACAATGGATGAAATCCGTTCTTGTCAGAGGAAGCATTCCGAACGGCTTCCAAGTTCTCAACAATGTTGCCGAGAACATCAAAGATACTTGCAGAAGACCCAAAATCTTCGTCCTCATCCTCTTCGTCAACCTCATCATCGTAATCATCATAATCGTCAGAAGAGGGTTTGGTAAACTTTGAAAAGCGGGTATCTAATTCCTCAGGATCCTCTACCTTTGTTATAATTAATATTAAGCAGTCAGGATTCACGGGAATTGCTTCTATCATTAAAGGAATATCTCCTACTTCAAAGCCTACATCATCGGATGCCTGCTGCATCATATCACGAAATAACGCTTTTGCGCGGTCAGTACCATATGCAAGCTCCGTAAGGCGTATATTATGATCTGCTAAATCTGATTTGTTCAAAGTACAACGAATTTGATTCTCATTTAATTTTTCAATTTTCATCGAATCATCTCCTTTTCGTTATAATACGGTAACAATATCCTTTTGTGCATAGGTGTATTCTTAGTTTATCACAATTTAGTCATATGTAAAGAGGATTTATACGGTAAATTTGTAAATTTTTTAGAAATTCATAAAAAAAACATTGAACTATGTCAAAAAATTGGTTATACTCTAACACAGAGATAACCAAATAATCCGGGAAGGAGGTTTCATATTTGAATCCTGGTCAATTCTGATATTCTAAGGGATTCTAATCTTGAGAATCATGTGTTTTCATAAGGTCTGTCTCTAATTTCAAATTATTCAAAAGAATTCATGTCTGCAATATGCATCTGCCGAGTAAGTCTCACAGTCTTTGCACCGGTATAGAAAATGACTGGCAATAGTTGCTTGTCCAAGCAAATGCAGATAAAAGAAGGTGATGCCTACATTTACAATTTAAAAATAAGATAATTACACGTTTGTAATATCACACAAACAGTCTGTATGCTGACTGACAAGGAAGCAGGCACCTTCCCATTGGTGTCTGCTTTTCATTTGCTGCGAAAATCCGGCAAGCGAAATCGTAGGTGTCAGTCTACTCGATTTGGTTTAAGTAGGTTCTTACACCTATGGAGATAGCATAAGCAATTTTATCCTGATATATTTCAGTATTCAATAGAGCAGATTCGGTTGGATTTGACAAAAAACCACATTCTACAATCGCCGCGGGACAGCTTACATTTTTTAAAATATAGTAAGAGTCATTAGATTTCGCCAGTCTGGTATTCTCAGGGTCGGCAATTTCAACCAGTGAACACTGAATACATTCTGCCAAAAGCTGGCTGCTATCAGAGGTATGATAATAAAATGTCTGGGCACCATGTTCTTTAGAGGAAGAAAAACTGTTTTGATGAATGCTAATCATTAAATCCGGGTTGATTTGTTCCACATAGGCAACACGATTCCGCATATCGGATTGCTTCTTATCAGAAGAAGCTTCGTCACACAGACTGCAATCCTCTTCCCGGGTCAGATATACCTGGCAGTCCTGCGCTTCCAGATATGGCTTTAGGCGTAATGCAATGGCGAGGTTGATATCCTTTTCCAGCAAATCATCTGCAGAGACTTTTCCCGGATCAAAGCCACCGTGACCAACATCAATGACAATGATTTTTGCTTCCCGAGAGGTCTGGAATACTTCTGCTATCGGAAGATGAAAATAGAGAATAACAGCAATTAAAAATAAAAAAACAGCCAATAGCACACACTTTCTAAGCTTTCTCATAAAAAACCTCAAATTTTATTAAAAAAACTGTCGTTATAGTATATTCTTGTGTTATAATTTTCATGCACTTGTATGCCAGACATTCTATAAGGAGTTGTAGAAGGAGTTAGACTATAAGCGACTAATATATGTGCGGGGTATAAGAGAGTAAAAATGAATACAATTATCGCAGCTGTAGACAGCGGAATCACAGAAGAGGAACCGAATCAGGATTTGGAATTAGCGTCCGAAATTCTGAAAAAGGGAGGATTGGTAGCGTTTCCAACAGAAACCGTATATGGATTGGGAGGAGATGCACTGAATCCGGATGCATCCAGAAAGATTTATTCAGCCAAAGGGCGACCATCCGATAATCCGTTAATTGTGCATATTGCAGATGAAACAGATTTACAGAAAATTGCAAAAGATATACCGGAAGCAGCATACAAGCTGATGGATGTATTCTGGCCGGGGCCTATGACCATGATTTTTCATAAAAAACCAATTGTGCCGGATAGTACTACCGGTGGTTTGGATACAGTGGCAGTTCGGATGCCGTCACATAATGTGGCTTATGAATTGATTCGACGGTCTGGAGTCATGATTGCCGCACCAAGTGCCAATACTTCCGGAAGACCAAGCCCTACCATGGCTTCTCATGTAAGGGAGGATATGGAAGGCAAAATTGATATGATTATAGATGGCGGAGACTGTCGATATGGAATTGAATCTACTATAATTGATATGACCGGAGAAGTGCCGACGATTTTAAGACCGGGATATATTACCAGAGAAATGTTGGAGGATGTTATTGGAACGGTAGAAGTGGATCCGGCAATTTTAGGAGAAGCTGCACATGTAAGACCGAAAGCACCGGGTATGAAATACACTCACTACGCACCAAAGGGAATTATGTATATTGTAGAAGGAGAGTCTTCGAATTCTGTCATTCGCTGTATAAACCGTATGGTGAAGGAACGACAGATGGCAGGCTGTAAGGTAGGTGTACTGGCAACCCGATATAATGCCATGGCATATGAAGCGGATGAGGTTATTGTCATTGGAGACAAGAAGGATGAGTTGATGATTTCTTCTAATTTGTATCGGACATTGCGGGAATTCGACGCTCGGGGAGTGGACTATATTTATTCAGAATCCTTTGCCGGAAGTAGTTTGGGAACTGCAATTATGAATCGTTTGATTAAGGCGGCAGGACATCGGGTGATACAGGCACCAAGCGTTTAAGAAGTATAAACTTTTATAATAATAAAAAGCATAATCAAGAACAAGAATTTGGAGGAAAAACAGTATGATAGCATTAGGAAGCGACCATGGTGGATACGGACTGAAGCAGGAGGTTATCAAGCACTTGCAGGAAAAAGGAATCGAGTATAAGGATTATGGCTGTTACAGTGAGGAATCCTGTGATTATCCGATTTATGGAAAGGCAGTTGCAGAGGCGGTAGCGAAGGGGGAATGCGAGCAGGGTATTATTATCTGTGGCACCGGTATCGGCATTTCCATTGCTGCGAATAAAGTACCGGGAGTTCGAGCGGCATTGTGTCACGACTGTTTCAGTGCTCAGGCAACCAGAGAACATAACAATGCCAACATTCTGGCAATGGGAGCCAGAGTGATTGGACCGGGGCTTGCTTTAAAGATTGTGGATACCTTTTTAGAAACACCTTTTTCCAATGATGAAAGGCATGTTCGGAGAATTAGCATGCTTGAATAGAATAGTCGGGAAATGGGAAGGATTCATATCAAATAATTATAAATATATTATTAAATTATTTGTGAATTTATACAATTATAATAGACTTTTTTATTGAAATTTAGTATAATTTTCAATGAGGTGAGAAAACCATGAGGGAACACGGACAAGTAATTAAGATGATATCATTGATTTCCCAAATCGGAATAACCATGTTATCGTCTATTTTTTTGTGTGGACTAATTGGTTATTTTATCGATAACCGCTTTGGCATCCATACATTTCCGGTGTTCTTGATTCTGGGTGCGGCAGGTGGTTATCGGGCAGTTTATTCCTTAGTGAAACAATTTATTGCAAAGAAGGAGGATCAGAAGGATGCTGAAAAGACTGGATCCGACCGTTAGGGATTTACTGACAGGTGCCTTGTTATATGGGATTATCGTAGAAATCATTGGTCTGATACTGGTGGAGAACCGGCTGAGTTACAGCTTGGGGATTCTGGTAGGATATATCTGTGTTGTTTTTATGGTATGTCATATGTATCTGACATTGGAAAAAGCACTGGATATGGACCCGGACAGTGCATCCAAATTCAGTACCCGAAACAATATTCTGCGATATGTGATTCTTGTTATAATTCTGATGCTGGTGGCATGGTTGCCCAAGGTTAGTGTTATGGCAGTTATTATCATGATATTTGGCATGAAAATCTCGGCATTTCTACAGCCGGTGATAAGCAAATACATTACCTCAAAAATCTTTAAGGAAAGAAGGTGAACGTATGGTGAATGTGGCAGCCAATGCCTTGGAATTACAAACAGGCGTTGGTGCGATGCAGGCAGTATTATCCAGTGAGAAGTCGGTTGATTTTTTTATACATGAATTAATACCGTATAACTTTTTCGGACAAACCGTATATATTACCACAACACATGTGTGTGAACTGCTTATAATCATTGGAATTGTGATATTTGCATTGGTAGCAAGACATAAGATTATGCATGCTGAAACGGTTCCGAGAGGATTTCAGAACATAGTAGAATTACTGGTAGAGACATTGGAAAAATATGTCCATGGAGCCATGAGCGGCCATGAAAAGAAGAGTTATGTAAATTATGTTGGAACCATTATGCTGTTTATTCTGCTGTGTAATATTTCCGGTCTGGTGGGGCTTCGAGCACCAACAGCGGATTATGGTACCACATTGTGCTTGGCATTAATTAGTGTTGGAATGGTACAATACAACAATATCAAGCATAATAAGTTCAGGGCGGTTACGAATTTATTTAAGCCGATACCGATTTTGTTCCCAATCAATCTGATTGGTGAATTTGCAAACATTATTTCGTTATCGTTACGTCTTTTTGGTAATGTAATGGCGGGTACGGTAATGATTAGTTTGTACTATACTTTGATGCCGGTAGTAGCAACCATTGGTATTCCGGCAGCACTTCATGCATATCTGGATGTGTTCTCAGGAGCGATTCAGGCGTATGTATTTACCATGTTGACGATGGTATTCATTACCGACAAAATGGAAGGCTAATATTATAAAAGAAAATGGAGGAATTTTAGAATGAATCAGATTACGAACGAAGGTTTAATTTTAGCATGTTCAGCAATTGGTGCAGGTATTGCCATGATTGCCGGTGTTGGTCCCGGTATTGGTCAGGGTATTGCAGCCGGACACGGTGCATCTGCAGTTGGACGGAATCCGGGTGCTAAGGGTGACATCATGTCAACGATGTTATTAGGACAGGCAGTAGCCGAGACAACCGGTTTGTATGGTTTGGTTATTGCATTGTTATTACTGTATGCAAATCCATTATTAAGCAAATTCCTGAAGCTGTAATTCGGAATTTATTTCTGAAATACGCAGAAAGGAGGCTAAGAGGTGTTAGATTTGTGTGTTGGAATGAATGGTATGGTTGCGGTACTGGAAGGACGAGTATTCGGTCTGGATGCTCAGCTGGCAGCAGATGTTCTCATACAGGGAATTGCAATTTTTCTGTTGTTTGTATTTCTGTCATTTGTGCTGTTTGAACCGGTAAAGAAAGTATTGCATAACCGTTCAGAGCGAATTAAGAATGATATCGAAAGTGCACAAAAGGATAAGGAAGAAGCTGCAAAGCTGAAGGAAGAATATGACAGTAAGATTGCATCCGCAGACAGCGAAGTCCAGGAAATCTTAACGGAAGCAAGAAAGAAAGCAAAGAAGCGGGAAAATGATATCATTAATGAAGCCAATGAAGAAGCTGCAAGAGTCAAGAATCGTGCCAGTCAGGAAATCGATTTGGAAAAAGCAAAGGCACAGGATGAGATTCGTCAGGAAATCATTCAGGTAGCAACTGCTATGGCAGCTAAGATTGTGACAGTTTCTTTAAGTGAGGAGCAACAGAATGCTTTACTGGAAGAAACCTTGAAGGAAATGGGTGATGATACATGGCTAAGCAGGTAAATTCTACTTATGGCGATGCACTCTTTGAATTAGCAGTGGAACAACAGCAGGTAGATTCTATATTGGAAGAATTGAACGCCTTGCTTCAGGTGTTAAATGAGAATGAGGATTTGGTTCAGTTATTAGTCCATCCTGAGGTGTTGAAGGAGGATAAGCTGAAGATGATTCAGAACATTTTCCAAGGCAGGGTCAGTGATGCTGTTATGGGAACCTTGCTGATTGTGGTTAAGAATGACCGAAGCAGTGAGTTGCCGGGTATATGTGAATATGTCATTGGCAAAATGAAAGAGTATAAAAAGATTGGTATTGCTTCTGTAACCTCAGCCATTGAGTTGAAACCGGAGCAGAAAGCCAAGATTGAACAGAAGCTGATTGACACTACCGAATATCAGTCCATGGAAATTAATTATGTTGTGGATGCGTCAATCATCGGTGGATTAATTATAAGAATTGCTGACCGGGTAGTGGACAGCAGTATCAAACGACAGTTAGAGAGAATGTCAGCTACACTCTCTCAAGGATAGAATAAGATAGAAAGAAGGTGCCGAGGCTCCATGAATTTAAGACCAGAGGAGATTAGTTCTGTCATCAAAGAACAGATTAAGAATTATTCCGTTCATTTGGAAACCGCCGATGTTGGTACGGTTATTCAGGTGGCAGATGGTATTGTTCGTATTCATGGTTTGGAAAATGCTATGCAGGGCGAACTGCTGGCGTTCCCGAATGATGTATATGGAATGGTCATGAACTTAGAGGTTGACAATGTTGGTGCAGTATTACTTGGTAATGCCAGCAATGTTAACGAAGGGGACACCGTTAAGACTACCGGACGAGTAGTTGAGGTGCCGGTTGGCGATGCTATGCTTGGACGTGTTGTAAATGCATTAGGTCAGCCAATCGATGGCAAGGGTCCGATTCAGACCACAAAAACAAGACAAATTGAACGGGTTGCTTCTGGTGTTATCAGCCGTAAATCAGTTGATACGCCATTGCAGACCGGTATTAAGGCAATTGATGCCATGGTTCCGATTGGACGGGGTCAGCGTGAGTTAATCATTGGTGACCGTCAGACCGGTAAGACCGCAATTGCAATTGACACCATTATCAATCAGAAGGGACAGGGTGTAAATTGTATTTATGTTGCAATCGGACAGAAGGCGTCAACGGTTGCATCTATTGTTAAGACATTAACGGAATATGGTGCTATGGATTATACAACGATTGTTGCATCGACAGCATCAGAACCGGCTCCATTACAGTATATTGCACCATACGCAGGTTGTGCGATTGGTGAGGAATGGATGGAGGAAGGAAAGGACGTATTGGTTGTATATGATGATTTAAGCAAGCATGCAACCGCATATCGTACACTCTCCTTATTACTTCGTAGACCACCAGGCCGTGAGGCTTATCCGGGTGATGTATTCTATCTGCACAGCCGTTTATTAGAGCGTGCAGCCCGGTTATCTGATGAATTAGGCGGCGGTTCTCTGACCGCACTGCCGATTATTGAAACACAGGCAGGTGACGTATCTGCTTACATTCCTACGAATGTAATTTCCATCACAGACGGACAGATTTATCTGGAAACGGAGATGTTCAATGCCGGTTTCCGTCCAGCGGTAAATGCAGGTCTTTCTGTATCCCGTGTAGGTGGTTCGGCTCAGATTGGCGCTATGAAGAAAATTGCAGCACCAATTCGTGTGGAATTGGCACAGTATCGGGAATTGGCAGCATTCTCCCAGTTCGGTTCCGAATTGGATGCAGATACCAAGGAGAAGCTGGCACAGGGTGAACGTATCAAGGAAATGTTAAAACAGCCACAGTACGCACCAATGCCGGTAGAACGTCAGGTAGTCATTATCTATGCTGCAACCAAGAAGTATCTGTTGGATATCGAGGTAGATGAGATTCAGAGATTCGAAAAAGAACTCTTTGATTTCATTGATACCAAGTATCCTGAGATTTTTGAGACCATTCGTACCAATAAGAAGCTGGATGATGCTTTAGAGGAAATGATGGTAAAAGCAATTACGGAATTTAAGGCTGAGTTCAAATAATGGAGGTGACGAATTATGGCATCCATGCGTGACATAAAGCGAAGGAAAGAAAGCGTCACCAGTACGCAGCAGATAACCAAAGCCATGAAACTGGTTGCCACCGTCAAGCTTCAGAAGGCGAAGGCAAGAGCAGAACGGAACAAGCCATATTTTAATGCGTTATATAAGACTATATGCTCCATTCTTTCCAAGACAGAGCATATGGAGCATCCATATCTGATTGAAAATGGAAGCAAGCGGAAGGCAATGATAGTCATTACCTCTAACAAGGGTTTGGCTGGTGGTTATAACTCCAATGTAATCAAGGAGGTAATCGCAACCGGATTCACACCTTCCGATGTGGACATCTATGCAGTTGGACGAAAGGGTGCAGAAGGGCTGGCACGAAGAGGCTACAAGATTGTAGAAGATGATTCCGAAGCCATTAACGAACCATTATATAAAGATGCCATCGATATCAGTAATCGGGTACTGGAATCCTATACCAAGGGTGAAGTTGGGGAAATCTATATGGCATATACCAACTTCAAGAATACGGTATCCCAGGAAGCAAAGCTGATTAAGCTTCTTCCACTGAATATTGATGAACTTCCGGCTGAGGAAGAGGATGACAATATGGTATTGATGAATTATGAACCGGAAGCAGAGGAAGCATTGGATATTTTGATTCCAAAATATATTGGTAATCTGTTATACGGAGCATTTGTAGAGGCACTGGCAAGTGAAAATGGTGCCAGGATGCAGGCGATGGATTCTGCTACTACCAATGCAGATAACATGATTGCAGACTTGTCCTTAAAATATAACCGGGCAAGACAGGCTTCTATTACACAGGAATTGACAGAGATTATTGCCGGTTCTGAGGCAATCAGTTAATAAAATGAGAAAAGGAGAATGGAATGGCAGATAAGAATATAGGTAAAATTACCCAGATTATCGGTGCCGTACTGGATATCCAATTTGCGGAGGGTGAGCTTCCGGAGATTAATGATGCAATCCAGATTACACGAAAAAGCGGCGAAATTCTGACTGTTGAAGTATCCCAGCACATGGGTGATGATACAGTAAGATGTATTGCCATGGGACCAACAGACGGTCTGGTTCGTGGTATGGACGCTGTTGCAACCGGAAATCCGATTATGGTGCCGGTTGGAGAGAATACACTGGGTAGAATGTTCAATGTATTGGGTGAACCGATTGATAATAAGCCGGCTCCGGAGGTGGAGAAGCATTATCCGATTCACAGACCTGCTCCACAATTTTCAGAGCAGGCGACAGAAACAGAAATGTTAGAAACCGGTATTAAGGTAGTAGACCTGTTATGCCCATATCAGAAGGGTGGTAAGATTGGTCTGTTCGGTGGTGCCGGTGTAGGCAAGACCGTATTAATTCAGGAGTTGATTCGTAATATAGCAACGGAGCATGGTGGATATTCCGTATTTACCGGTGTTGGAGAGCGTACCCGTGAAGGTAACGACTTGTACCATGAAATGACAGAATCCGGCGTTATTAATAAGACGACCATGGTGTTCGGTCAGATGAACGAACCACCCGGAGCCAGAATGCGTGTTGGTCTGTCCGGTTTGACTATGGCAGAATACTTCCGTGATGAAGGCGGAAAGGATGTATTGTTATTCATTGATAACATTTTCCGTTTTACTCAGGCTGGTTCTGAGGTATCTGCTTTGCTTGGACGTGTGCCAAGTGCGGTAGGTTATCAGCCAACCTTACAGACAGAAATGGGTGCGTTACAGGAACGTATTACATCAACCAAGAATGGTTCTATTACTTCCGTACAGGCAGTTTATGTGCCAGCGGATGACTTGACAGACCCGGCTCCCGCAACTACATTTGCACACTTGGATGCAACCACAGTTCTTTCCCGTTCTATCGTAGAATTGGGTATTTATCCTGCGGTTGACCCATTGGAATCTACCTCTCGTATCTTGGACCCACGTATTGTTGGTGAGGAACATTATAAGGTAGCCAGAGGCGTGCAGGAAATCTTACAGAAGTATAAGGAATTACAGGATATCATTGCAATTCTGGGTATGGATGAATTATCCGAGGAAGATAAGCTGGTTGTATCCAGAGCCAGAAAGGTACAGAGATTCCTGTCACAGCCGTTCTTCGTAGCCGGACAGTTTACCGGTATGGAAGGTAAGTATGTACCGATTGAGGATACCATTCAGGGCTTCAAGGAGATTCTGGAAGGCAAGCATGATGATATACCGGAAAGCTATTTCCTAAATGCAGGAAGCATTGAAGATGTTCTTGCTCGTGTACAGAAGTAAGGCAAGAAGGTAGGTGCAGTATGGCAGATAAGACATTTCGATTAAAGATTATAGCACCGGAGCGTATCTTCTATGAGGATGACGTAGCCTTTGTTGAGTTTCGTACTACGGAAGGTGATATCGGTATCTATCCGGGACATATTGCGCTAACGTCGATTGTAGCACCAGGTGTTATAAAGATTCATACACCGTCAGGTGACATCAGGGAAGCCGCTTTGCTGGATGGTTTTGCTGAAATTCTGGCAGATCAGGTTATGATACTTGCAGAAGCAGTGGAATGGCCGGAGGAAATTGATGTAAACCGTGCCAGGGAAGCTCAGATTCGTGCGGAACGCCGAATCAAGAATGAGGATGGCGATATGGATCGGGCAGAGCTTGCATTGAAGCGGGCAATTGTCAGACAAAGACTTGCAAAATAATGTAAGAATATAACATATTGAAATAATACAATGTGGAACAAAACAGCAGTTTTCATGTGAGAGCATGGGAACTGCTGTTTAGTTCCTTCATGATTTCATTCACATCATATTCCGGTGCAAAGGACTTGGCAACATCACAGATATGTCTGATTGTATCCAAGTCTTCCTCTAATTCTTCGGCAATTGTATCAGGAGTCTTATTCTTCTGGAGCTTACGACAGATTAGCTTAATTAGATTTGCTGATTCTCCATCATTGAATCCATCATTAAACCCATCTTCATAGCCCTCGTCATGCAGAGTTTTCTTATGTAATTCTTCATCATACTCATAGATACTCATTTTAATTACCTCCGCTTTATTCTCTAATAAGAAGTCTTTCAGTATTCCATTTTTGATACAATAGTCAACAGCGAACTGTACCGCTTTCTCAAGGGAAAATTGCTGGCGGTATTTTCTTACCTGCTCAACGTACTGCATATATTGGAATAGTGTTGGACATTTTTCTAATAATGCTACATTGTAACCTTGGTTAATATTCAACTGTGTCACATGAAGGTCAAGAGCCGGATAGTCTTCCTGTACCTCAAAGGCATCGGAAAGATGTAATTCTTTGCGTTCCGGTTGCTTTTCCGCACCATTATAAAAGACCACAAATTTGGGCGTTGGAAGTTTAATTAACCGACACGAAACGTCATTCTTGATGCTCATGTAAACTGCATTTTCTAATGTGACAACTTCAAGCTCGTTTGGATTCTTATAATCCGTGCCGTTAATGGCATTGTAAAGCTCTAATAACTTCTGTTTCTCCCTAAAAAGCATGCGAAACAGGGTATCTTTGTACTGTGTCTTAACATAAATCGGTTTCTTCATTTAGTATCCTCCTTTGATTGAATATGACAGGAGGATTTTCACGGAACCTCCTGCTTTTGTAAATTGAGATTAAAAGCATTGATGTTCCTGATTATCTGAATATAAGATAGTGCCACATGGTATATAAATATAAAATGTAAGCACCAAAACTGATATAGAAAAATGCTTTGGTAAGATAATAACATAAATAAGATGGAAAAACAAGAAAACTTTAACTCCCTTTTAAAAAATAAGATAGAAAAAACATAAAAAGTATATCATTAGGAAAAACACGAAGCGCACAGAATAAGCAGTGATGCTTGTATAGACTAGATTCAATCCGGCAATACTTGGTACAAACGGAAAGTCTTGTTAATACAGGAGGTTAGTATGAAAATATCAGGTAAAATATCAATTATTGCATTAGTGTGGCTGGCATTCATTGTACAACTGCTTATTAATCATGATTTGCAAGGCTCCGGTGATGTGGTAGAAGCATTTAGCAATAGTGATGCTATACCCGTTGAAGCCTGCGTCAGTGCGTATGGGGATTTTGGAGAGATGGAATTGGCAGGTGATACCAAGAATACCATGCTGCGAAATCTGGCAAGACAGTTAGGGATTACCGACGGTTATGAGCTGACAGCATCGGAGGGAACCGGATATCGGGAAAGTACATTAACAAAGAATGGAAAATATGGAAAGACAGTGATACAGATTGTCAGTATGGATACTGTAAATGAGAATCGGGAAACCGTTACAAAGCAGATGATTCTGTGTGACATTACTGTATATGATGATTTAGAGTATGCCATGGAATGTAAAGAATTGTTAGAGGATATCTATGAAGAAATCGGCATGGAGCCATCGTTGAATGTATATCTGAAGGGGAAGACACCGGGAATGATTACAGAAAAACGTCGGGAAGAGTTGGTGGACTCTATCTTTGAAGAATTACATGCATCGGTGGTGCAGGAGATTGACAATGAGAATTTCTACTGCATATATGGATATACCAGCCAGTTTGACCGGGTGATATACCAAAATGGAAGGAAAATCAATGTCAATCTTGCAATCACCTATCATGAAGAAGAGGATATGACCTATATACATCTTGCGGTACCGTATATCAGTCAGTCCTTTTAATATCGGAAATTAATAACCGTATTCTTCGCCGATTAAAATAACCTTGATTCTACCTTTAATTCGAGAATATCGAGTCACAACCTCCTGGCAGCAAATGGTTTCCGGTGACAGACAATTACCGCAAATACCGGTAACTGCACAAGGGGTTTTGCAGTTTAAACGAACAGTATTAGGCGGAGCACTGATGTTACGAACACGTTTCATGGCAGCATCTACATCGGTAGCGACCTTATTCATTCCGGCAAGGATAATGACATGCTCCGGTCCATGAATCAGACAGGCAAGCCGATTGCCGGCACCATCAATATTTACCAGTTGTCCATCTAAGGTGATTGCATTGGTACTCATCAAATAATAGTCTGCAAGTACAGTCTTGGAGAAAAGTGCACGCTTTTCTTCGATGGTAGTAGCAGTTGCACGGTCAATTAAGGTATAATTTTCCTGCTTCAAAGCGTCCATTAGTCCGATTTCACTTAAGGTCATGGAACCGCCCCAGCTAATAACAGAATGTTCCGGCATTAGGGATAATGCTTTTTGCACAGCAGAAGCTGCATCCGGACAATAGTAGCCTTCCATATTTCGTTTTTCTAAGTTCTTGATAATAGTTGCTGCTTGTTTTTCATAGAATTCTTTTTTTGGTGTTGACATAGGGGTCTCCTTTCGTTAATCGGATTCGGAGTTGGTGTTTGAATGATTGTTAGAGTGATTCTCCGAATCCCGTTCTATGTATTGATAATAATTATATTCCGTTATGCCATCGGCGGCAATGAATTTATTTGCTACATAAGATTTCCAATCGCTTATGGTCTCATCCGAAATGGTTTTTCCATTGCTGCTGATCGCTTCTCCGGTATATGCATTATAGGAAAAATCATCTGTAATAAAGCTGCGGTTTGCAAACATGACTAAGCCGTCGCTATCCGATAAGATATCCTGGCCTATGATTAACCGGGAATCGTATTCCAGTCCGAGAAGATTCGATACTGTTGGAAGAATGTCAATGCTGCTGCATACCTTATCTACTTTTACCGGTTCTTCCATGGAGCCGGACCAGATAATTAAGTTGCTTTTGTACGCCTCAAAATTATCCTCCAGTTCATAGCCGGCCAACTCATCTAACACTTCCATACTATCATATGGAACATGGTCACCGGCTAGAATGATGACTGTGTTGTCGTACATATCATTGGCTTTTAAGTCCTTTATCAATTCGGAAACTGCCAATTCCAACTCATATTGGCAAGCGAGGTAAGCTTTTGTAGTTTCGCTGTATGGAAGGTCTGCTACAAGGTCTTGATGCTTTTTTGCCATGGCATTGCCACCAAAATTGTACATAACATGCCCGCTTACAGTAAGATAATATAGATGGAATGGTTCCTCTGCCGTGTAGGTATCAAAGGTATCCTGCACCATAACCAAATCGGACTGTGGCCAGAGGACACTGCCATATTCATTACATTGTTCCTCCAGACCGGAACCGTTGGCAATCCAGGTATATCCCAACGCCGGATGAGAAATGTTTCGGTCATAGTAGGTATAGGAATTGTTATGGAACGCATAAGTGTGATAGCCTAAATCCTGTAACTGATTCCCTAGCGTAAATGGAAATGCATTGCCGTTGTGTGCCGCATGGCTCATGCTTAGATAGCCACCATTTTTCGGCATGCTTCCCATTAAATTCGCATATTCGCCGCCTAAAGTGGAACCATACCAGAGAGGAGAATAATAGTTTTCAAAGACAAAACCTTCCTCAGCCATCATGGATAAGGTTGGATACAAATCCGATTCCAATGCGTAACCGGAAAAGCCCTCTGCGGTAATCCAGATTACATTATAGCCTTCAAACATCCCGGTGTATTCATTTTTATTAGTTGGCTCTAAAGAAGAAAAATACTCACATAATGAAGCCACATTTGCATTGCCGGATTCTTCTGCAATTTGTTCAAAATCAATGTCCATTACATTTGGAGAGGTATCAATTGGAGCCTCGGTTGTTGCTTCTTCTGTTGTGGACTGTGTGGTATTGGTACTTGTTGTTTTGGTGCCACCCTCTAAGTCACTCGGATTCTCATTTGTGGCAGCATTATTGGAAGCCTGCTGGAATTGTAAGGAATCTTCTTTGCCAAGTTTGCCGGCAATTCCTTTTCGAATATCGACTTCCAACGTTTCACATACGCCCAGTTTTTCTACGGTCATATCAACGGAAATATATCTGCTGTACATTTGAAAAGCACTGTAAGTATCGTTATCCTGTATTTTTAAAACGAGGATGCTGATTCCGTATACGGCAAGGCAGCCACCAAGAAGTGCCAGACTTATGTTCCATTTCCGTGGTTCAAAGTCAACGATTCTCCAGACCAGTACGGAAGTAAGGATAATTGGCAATAAAAGCAGGAACATCATAGGGATATTCTGCTGCATGTTCAATAGAACGGTGTCAAAGTTATCTGCCGCCTGATTGGTGTATTGCAGGGTTCCCACAAAGGACATGTAGTTGCCGAAAACTGCATAATATAAAAATTGAATAATAAAAATAATGCCCAAAAGAAAGGTAATAACAATGGCTAAAATCTGATTTACCCGTTTCGGCAATAAATTGGTCAGAATACTCAATCCACCACCAAAAGCAATGGAAAACAGAATGATATTAATGGTATTCATATTGAATAAACCGAAATGGTATCCGTGAAATAATAACTCGTAGTATAGAACTACTAAAATAAAAAAAACGGTGCTGTGTAAATGCCCTGTTGTTGTAATTGTATTGTCCTGTGTTTGTTCCATGTTTATCCCTCTTATGTAAAATCTTAATCTAATTATAGGAGAAAATGGCGAAAGCTGTCAATCTGTATTATGCTTTACAAAGAAAGAAAAAAAAGTTAAAATAAGCATATCTTAATATAGAACAGCATGATTTTACTGCTGTCAGCTAAGGAGGATATTATGGAAGATAGAGCAATGAAAGTATATTCCCAATATAACAATTTTTTGTCCGTAAAAATTATACCGGGACATTTTGCTACGAACCATTCCCATATTAATTACTATATGGATATGACTACATTAAAGACCAGACAGAGTATGGCACTTGCTGCAGCAAAGTCCATTGTACATGAATATGTAAATAGCACGGTTGTGGATACCATTGTATGTATGGACGGAACAGAAGTGATTGGTGCATATTTGGCCGAAGAACTATCGGCAGCAGGCTTTATGTCTATGAATTCCCATCAGACAATATATGTAATTTCACCGGAAATGAATTCAATGGGACAGTTGGTATTCCGTGACAATTTACAGCCTATGATTAGGGATAAGCATGTATTGTTGTTGTTGGCAACTGCGACTACCGGACGTACCATTGAGCGGGCGTTGGAATGCATTGAATACTATGGTGGCAGTGTAGCCGGTGTATCATCTCTGTTCTCAGCAGCAGATGAAATTAGCGGTCACACCATTCATTCCATATTTAAGATGAGTGATTTCCCGGAATATCAGACCTATTCCCATACCGAATGCCCATACTGCAAAGCAGGACAAAAACTGGATGCTATTGTTAATAGCTATGGATACATGAAACTATAGAGCCATGCAAAAATGGAAAGAACTGCATCGTCAGAGAACAGAATTGCTCTCATGGCGATGCAGTTCTTTCCATTTTTATAGGGCGACAGCCCTACATCGAGTCGAGGCAGAGCCGAGACGAGATGGCATGGCTCGAGGAGCCACAAAGGGGCGACAGCCCGTCAGCGAGATGGAGCGAAGCGGAATCGAGCTGAAGCATGGCTCGTATCTACTTATAGGGCGACAGCCCTACATCGAGTCGAGGCAGAGCCGAGACGAGATGGCATGGCTCGAGGAGCCACAAAGGAGTGCATTTATCCCAAATATTCCTTTGCCAATGCTTCGAATACCGGAATGGAACGCTCTACCTTTTCTGTAGGAATACAATAGCAGATGCGGAAATGTCCCGGACATCCGAAAGAGTCACTCGGAACCAGTAACAAATCATGCTGCTTTGCCCGTTCACAGAAGGCAGCCGCATTTTTTTCCAATGCCTTCGGGAACATATAGAAGGTTCCGCCCGGTTCTACAATCTCGAAACCAATTCGGGTTAATTCCCGATAAAGAATGTTCTTATTTGTCTCATATACAGAAATATCAGAGGTCATATCCAATACTCTTGCTACGGCAAGCTGAATCAGAGAAGGTGGACAATTGTGCCCGATTCCTCTGGAAATCTGTCCGCACATGTCTACTATTAATGCAGCATCCTTGCAGGCTGGATTAACGGCAACATAGCCAATACGTTCTCCGGGGAGGGAGATGGACTTGCTGAAGGAATAGCAGATAATCGTGTTGTCATAGTGCTTGGCAACAAATGGTGCATCTACACCGGCAAAAACAATTTCACGATAAGGTTCATCGGAAATAATGTAAATCTCATGACCGTATTCTTTTGATTTTGCGGTTAAAATAGCTGCCAGCTTATCAATGGTGGCGGTGGAATACACAATGCCGGACGGGTTATTCGGTGTGTTGATTAAGACTGCCATGGTCTTTGGTGTAATCATTTCTTCAAAGGCCTCGAAGTTAATCTGGAAGCTGGTAATGTCAGCAGGAACCACCTTTAGAACAGCACCGGTCTGATTAACATAGTGATAATATTCCGGGAAAAATGGAGCGAAGGTAATGACCTCGTCCCCCGGTACAGTCACTGCACGAACCGCATGTGCAATGGCACCGGCGGCACCCACTGCCATGAAGATATCTTCCATTTTAAAATTCATATCGAACCGTTGGTTCAGGGAATCTGCAACTGCCTGACGAACGGAAGGAATACCAAGGCTTGGGCTGTAGCCATGAAGCTTTACCGGGTCTGTGTTCTGAATTAAATCTAACAAAGCATCGGTAAATGCCTGTGGAGTCGGTACACTTGGATTACCTAAGCTGTAATCAAATACATTTTCATAACCGATTTCCTGTGCCCGCTTGGAGCCATAATCAAAAAGTTCACGAATCGCTGACTTTTGAGAAGTCATATCAATATAGTGTTGTGATAACATATGTAATCTCCTTATTTTTAATACTTGCAGTCATAGACTGTCACACTGGCTCTATTGTATCGCTATTGAGAGGAGAATGCAATAAATTATGGTTTGTTGGTTTAGTCGCTTTATCGGTTTCTGATGACAGATAGTTACCGCAGACACGCTTGCGCTCCGGTCAGCACGTAATGGTGCATAAGGTGCGACAACACCGCACCTAAGCACCAACGTGCTTTTAAGGTCTGCTTGCAACTATCTATCACCAGAAACCGGTAGCCAACTGTACGAAATGACCCATAATTTATATAGGAAGCAAAGTACTGCTCCGCGTAAGGTATCAATGCATACGAAAACAATGATACCATAATGTTGACAATGCGTATAATTACGTAAACAATAACGTTTGTGGTAACGTTTAATCCTCGCGGAGCCATACTACTTTCCCCAATATAAATTATAGGTTTGTCCATTCCTACAGCAGCGGTTTTGAGGGTATATGTTTCCGCAACGACCTTAGAAGCACGTCGGTACTTAGGCTGTGCTTTGTGAGGAGAGAACATAATAATTGTGATGCACAGCCTTACGTACCGTTACGTGCTGGCTGGAGCGCAAGCGTGTCGTGCGGGAATATATATCCACAAAACCGCGGTCGCAGGTATTGCGCTAAACCTTAATTTAATAAAATATTAACTTCGTAGGAGGAATACATATGAGTGAATCAATTACAATAATCAACGGTGGTATTACCGCACCGAAGGGGTTTCAGGCGGCCGGCTTACGGGCTGGTATTAAGCCGGGGAAAACCAATAAAGATATGGCAATGATTGTCAGTGAAGTACCTTGTGCAGCAGCAGGGGTATTTACGCGGAATCTGGTAAAAGCGGCTCCGGTACAGTGGGATGCTAAGATGTTAGAGGAGTATGGCGTTGCACAGGCAGTGGTAGTGAACAGTGGTATTGCAAATGCGTGTACCGGTTCCGACGGATATGAAAATGTGAAAAAGACAGCAGAAGCAGTTGCAGCAGAGTTAGCAATTCAACCAGAGCAGGTCATGGTAATGTCAACAGGTGTCATCGGACAGCCATTGCCAATGGAGGTATTGTTAAAAGGTGTCAAAGCGTTACGGGGAGCCTTAAGCTCCGAAGAACAGGCTGCTCATGACGCTGCAGAAGCGATTATGACAACAGATACCCATCCGAAGGAAATTGCTTTAGAATTCCAAATCAAGGGTAAGACAGCAAGAATTGCAGGTATTTGTAAGGGCTCTGGTATGATTCATCCCAATATGGGAACCATGCTTTCCGTAATTACAACAGATGTTATGATTTCAAAGGAGCTTTTAAAAGCCAGCTTAAAGGAATTCGTAGAAGATACCTTTAATATGGTATCGGTAGATGGAGATACGTCTACGAATGATACTGTGATTCTGATGGCAAATGGATTAGCAGAAAATGATATTTTAACAACAGAGGATGGAGATTTTGAAGTATTCCGAACTGCATTGAAGCAGGTTATGACATTTTTGGCACAAAATATAGCGGCAGATGGAGAAGGAGCCACTCGTTTACTGGAGGCAACGGTAATTCATGCGTCCGACAAAAAGCAGGCAAAGATACTGGCAAAGTCTATTATTACTTCTAATTTGACGAAAGCAGCAGTATTTGGAACAGATGCTAACTGGGGCAGAATCCTGTGTGCAATGGGATATTCCGGAGCGGAATTTGACCCTAATCAGGTGAAAATTCAAATTTCCAGTGAGGTAGGAACCTTAACTCTTGTGGAAGGTGGAATGGCAACCGATTATGATGAAGAACTTGCAACCAAGATTTTGTCGCCCCAAAAAGTTATTGTTACAGCGGACGTGAATGGTGGCGAGGCAACAGCTACAGCATGGGGCTGCGATTTAACCTATGATTATGTAAAAATTAATGCAGATTACCGTTCATAAGATCAAGTATGAGCTGTATGTATGGATATTGAAAGAAAGATGAGGTTTAAAAAGATGATTAACAATGAAAACAGTATGGATCAGGTAATTATTAAAGCACAGACGCTGATTGAGGCATTGCCGTTTATTCAGAAATTCCGTGGTAAGAAAATTGTAGTAAAATATGGCGGTAGTGCCATGTTAGACGAAGACTTAAAGTATAATGTAATTAAGGATGTGGCATTATTAAAGTTAATAGGATTACAACCAATTATTGTTCATGGCGGTGGTAAGGAAATCAGCAAATGGGTACAATTATCCGGTAAGGAGCCTCAATTTGTCAATGGTCTTCGGGTAACGGATGCTGAAACCATGGAAATTGCAGAAATGGTTTTGTCTAAAGTAAATAAAGGTCTGGTACAGATGATGCAGAAGCTGGGCTTAAAGGCTGTTGGTATCAGTGGAAAAGACGGTGGTTTGATGACCTGTGAAAAGAAATTACCGGGTGGCAAGGATATTGGATTTGTAGGTGAGGTTACCAAAGTGGACAGCCATCTCATTGATACTTTATTGGAAAATGATTTTATTCCGGTTATTGCACCAATTGGTTTAGGTGAGGATTTTGCATCTTATAATATTAATGCAGATGATGCCGCTTGTGCCGTGGCACGTGCAATTCAGGCTGAAAAACTGGTATTCTTAACTGATATTGAAGGTGTTTTTGTAGATCCAATGGATAAGAATACCTTAATTTCTGAAATGACAGTAGAGGAAGCTGAAGAATTTATTGAAAAGGGTGTTGTTGGCGGCGGAATGCTGCCGAAATTAACCAATTGTATTGATGCCATTAATAATGGTGTTGCAAGAGTCCATGTATTGGATGGCAGAGTGGAACATTGCCTATTGTTGGAATTCTTTACCACAAAGGGTATTGGTACTGCAATTTTGAAGGAACCATTATTCTAAATGGTAATATTGCGTTGGCGATCCAAAGTATTAACAGGAGAGATTATTATGAAAACAGCCAATCAAACATTGGAAAAACGGAAAAACAAGGTATTCATTGCAGTGATATTGTTATTGCTTGCCTTCACATTCTCCGGTTGTAAACCGGAAGAAGAACCGGTGGAGGTGGAAGTGACCTATGCAACCTTTGAGGAAACCGTTGCATCTGTAAAGAAGACTACCGTCTTAGAAGATGGTACAGAGGTGCCACTACAGCTGAATTTCTGGTATGATGATGAGACAGCAGCACCATATTATGAAGCTGCAGCAGTAGATTTTCATAATCGGTATGGAGTAGAAGTGATTTGTACCTATGTAGATGAAGTAAACTATTTAGAAGCCATTAATGAAGCCAATATTAATGGAAATGGACCGGATGTATATATTGCTTCGAATGATGAGGTGCGAAAGCTGCATCTTGCCGGTTTTGCAGATGAGAATTCTTTATACACGGAAGCATTTTGGGAGAATCATTATCCTGCAGTAACGAAATCTGCAATGACTTCAGATGGAAAGCAGTATGGTTATCCAATTTATCTGGATACTACTATGATGATTTATGATACAGCAGTAACCGGTCAACCGGGGAGTTTTGGCAGTATTACAGATTTTGCGGTGAATTTTGAGGATGAGACAAATACGAAAGTGATTTTTCGGTGGGACATTGCGGACCCGTTTTACGATTACTTATTTTTAGGAAACGGAGCTGAAATTCTAGGAGAATATGGTGAGGACACAACGGTATTTAATGTAAATAATGAAAGTGTTATTCAGAATATGACCTATTATCAGTCACTACATGAATACTTTTCTATGGATGTTGATACTAGTACCTATGAACAGGTAAAAGCAGAATTGACCAACGGAACATTAGTGTATGGTATTGTAAAGACAGATGTTCTGGAAGAATTAAATACCTATGGAAGCGCCTATGCATTGTGCCCTGTGCCGGTATTGTCAGATGAACTATCGGTACAGAATCTTTCGGTTACCTATGCTGCATTTGTGAACTCCTTTAGTCATCATTCAGAATATGCGAATCTTTTTGCTGCTTATTTGTCATATGAGTATGCAGAGAATCAATTTGGTTTGATTCAGAGAGTGGCGGTGCGTTCTGATTTAGAGCGAGCGGATGGGAATGAAAGTGTTGTGTATAGTCAATACTGTCAATCAGTTCCTGTGCCAAAGGCATTAGAAAATGGTGATTTCTGGATATATACAGAAATTTGCTTCAAGAATATCTGGAATGGTAATGATGTGGTTACGGAATTAAACGGATTACAGGAGAAAATGACAGAACGATTAAAATAGAGATATTGAAATAGAGATTTGCCCCGTATAGATTGGGAAATCCTGCATATACTACCCGTATTATGAAAGGAGGACAAAGCTATGTGGGGCATTCTTATTGCTTTGATTTCAGGAGCTTTAATGGCAATTCAGGGAGTATTCAATACGGGGGTTTCAAAACAGACAGGGACCTGGCTTACCAATAGCTGGGTACAATTGACAGGTTTGATTCTGTGTATCATTGTTTGGCTGGTAAAGGAACGTCAGGAGGTGGGAATTTCTGATTTGTTCCAGATTGACAACAAGTATATGTTGTTAGGTGGGGTGATAGGTGCATTTATTACTTTAACCGTAATGCTTAGTATGAAGAATCTGGGACCGGCTCAGGCAGTTTTATTAATTGTAATAGCCCAGGTGGTCGTGGCGTATTTGATTGAAGTATTCGGCTTGTTCGCAGTGGAAAAGGTGGGCTTCCAATGGAGCAAATTAATTGGTGTTATTGTGGCGATTGTAGGGATAGTAATTTTTAAGTGGAAGTAAAAAATATTTTATGGTAAAAAGAAATAAATTAAGAAATAAATAAAAAAAAACCTATTGTATTAAAGAGGAATTATGGTAAAATGTTTTTGTGTGATATTATAAACATTGTGTAATGGAAAGAGGTAGAAATTGCACAAGGTTTTACAAAAATTATTGTTTGGAATAATGCTATTGGCAAGTGTATCTGCTTTTACTGGCTGTACAGGGAAAGAGGATACTTTTTTGTTAGTAGATGCTACGGAAGATTCCTCCGCATATTCACAAGAAGATTGTACGCAGGAATCCGGTACAACCAGACAGGATTCAGAAGAGAATATGGATTCTGATAGCTTGGAAGAAGATTTACATGAGCAGATTTGTGTCTTTGTTTGTGGTCAGGTTGTTTGCCCGGATGTGTATTATTTGGAGAGTGATGCACGAATCTGTGATGCATTGGAAGCAGCAGGAGGTTGTCTGGAGACTGCCGATATTTGTGCGGTGAATCAGGCTGAGAAGTTGCTGGATGGAAGTATGGTATATATTCCGGCTATTGGTGAGGATTATTCTAAGATTGTAATGAATTCTGTGGAAACTGACGGACTGGTTCATTTGAATCAGGCAACCAAGGAAGAGTTGATGACGTTACCGGGAATTGGTGAATCAAAAGCAGATGCAATCATAGAATATCGAAGTATACATGGTGGATTTGCAACAGAAGAAGAATTAATGAACATTCCCGGAATTAAAGAAGGAGTGTTCCAGAAGATACAAGAATATATAACAGTTAAATGAGGTGTGAGATGAAACGAGTGCTGGTAGTAGATGATGAGAAATTAATTGTCAAAGGAATTAAATTCAGCCTGGAGCAGGACGATATGCAGGTGGATTGCGCTTATGATGGGGAAGAAGCATTGAATATGGCAAAACAGACAGAGTATGATATGGTATTGTTAGATATTATGCTTCCGAAGATGACCGGGTTAGAAGTCTGCCAGCAGATTCGTGAATTTTCTAATATGCCGATTATTATGCTTACAGCCAAGGGTGAAGACATGGATAAGATTCTTGGTCTGGAATATGGAGCAGATGATTACATTACAAAACCTTTTAACATTCTGGAAGTAAAAGCACGTATGAAAGCGATTATCCGGCGTAATGCAAAGAAGGAAGACCATTCTGAGAAGGTGCGTAAGATTACAGTAGGTGATTTGGCACTGGATTGTGACAGCCGGAGAGTGGTAATTGCAGGAAAAGAAATCAATCTGACGGCAAAAGAATTCGATGTATTAGAATTATTGGTATTTAATCCCAATAAAGTTTACTCCAGAGAGAATTTGTTAAAAACAATCTGGGGAAGTGATTATCCGGGAGATGTGCGAACGGTAGATGTTCATATTCGACGTTTAAGAGAAAAGATTGAGAATAATCCTGGAGAACCAAAGTATATTCATACAAAGTGGGGTGTTGGATATTATTTCCAAGGATAAACCATTATTAAGACAATTAAAGAGTTTTCGTTTTTCTATCTTCATTTCGTGTTTTCTGGTAATTCTTGTGATGATAGTAACTGCTGGTCAGATATTCCAGAACTCGTACCATAAGAAAGCAATTGAGAATAAAATTGCACAGGTACAGAGCCAATGTAATATTCTGGCCAGTCAGGTTTTATTAAATGAATTTGCAATATCCAGTTCAACGGACAATTTAAATACAGAGATTGATCAGCTTGCTAATGTATTAGAGGGAAGAATTATTATTGTGGATTCTGAATATAAAATTATTAAGGACACTTATACGATTGAACAGAATAAGTATATGATGTCAAATGCAGTGCATGATTTGATGCTGGGAAAAACCAATAGTAGTTATAAGATTGTGAACCAGAGTCAATATGCAGAAATTATGGTGCCGATTTTAGATTCTGCAACTGTTATGAATACCATTGATAATAATACCTCTTCCAAGCAGGGGGATTCTTCCGGAAGCCAGGAATTAAAGCAGGCGAAAGGTGTAATTATCTGTATGGTTTCCATTCGGGACTTAGTGGAAACAGATACATATATGAAGCAGCAAAGTAGGATGTTATATGCTTTGTTTATATTTATTGCGTTGGTTGTTTCTTTATTTATGGCATTTATAATACAAAGACCGTTAAAGCAGTTGAATCAGAAATTGAAAAAGGTTGCTGAGGGTCATCTGGACGAAGAAATCATTGTTGAGGGCAGTACGGAAATAAAAGACTTAACAGATACCTTGAATCAGATTCTTGGAAAGATTCAGATGCTGGAAAATTCCAGACAGGAATTCGTATCTAACGTGTCACATGAATTAAAAACACCTATAACCTCCATGAAGGTATTGGCAGATTCCCTGTTGGTACAAGAAGATGTTCCTGCTGAAATGTATCGGGAATTCATGACAGATATTGCCGGTGAGATTGAACGGGAAAATAAGATAATTACGGATTTGTTAACATTAGTACGTCTGGACAAGCAGGCAGTTGATTTGAATGTAGAAACGATTAATGTGAATGAATTACTGGAATTGTTATTAAAACGGATTCGTCCGATTGCAGAAAAAAGAAATATTGAAATTGTATTCGAGAGCATGAGAGAGGTTATGGCAGAAATAGATGAGGTTAAAATATCTCTGGCGTTTTCCAATCTGATCGAAAATGCAGTGAAATACAACGTGGATGATGGATGGGTACGCGTAGTCTTAGACGCAGACCATAAATTCTTTTATGTAAAGGTATCGGATTCCGGAATGGGAATTCCGGAAGAATGTCAGGAGCGGGTGTTTGAACGGTTTTACCGGGTGGATAAGTCCCATTCCAGAGAAATCGGAGGTACCGGTCTGGGATTGGCAATTACAAGAAATGCGATATTAATGCATAAAGGAGCTATTAATTTGTATAGCAAGCCGGGAGAAGGTACTACTTTTACAGTACGAATTCCGCTGATTTATATTGGATAACCGGAAGGAGAGCAATCATGAAAAAGTGGATAAGTGTATTACTGATTAGCTGCATGGTATGGTTGTTGTTTGGTTGTTCGGATGCGGGTAATGCGACAACGGAAACAGAGGTCTTATCGGAAAACAGTATCTATATGTATTATATCGACAGTACCAGTCTTGAATTGCTAACAGAAGAATATGAATTAATCATGGATGAATCAGAAAGCAAGAATGTTTCAATTCTTTTGAAAACCATGTTTGATGAAAAAATAGATGGACAAACGAATTTAATAGCCAGTTCGATGAAAATGATTCGATGTTCCTATATTGAAGAAAGCAGTATGGTGAAAATAAGAGTCAATGTTGCTAATGAGTTAAATGATCAATATTATGAAGTTTTAGCAAAAGCAGCAATCACCAAAACTTTATGTCAGCTGGATTACGTGGATTACGTCCAATTTGAAATCTATGATTCTTCTACAATGATGGAAGATGGAAAAACATTGGAAACTTATGATGAATATTCTTTCGTAGATAAGGAGTCAGAAGGCGGTTATCTGGAAAAAGGTGTGATAACCTTATATTTTGCAAATAGTACAGGAGATATGCTGTTGGAATATGACAAAATGGTTGAAATTACCAATGATGTATCCTTGGAACAGTTAGTGATTGAATCATTAATCGCCGGTCCCCAGAGAGAGGGATATTCTCCTACGATGCCGGTAGGAACCACATTAAAAAAGATTTCTATAAAAGATGGTGTATGTTATGTGGATTTGTCCAGTGAGTTTAATAATACTTTAAACACGTGTCTGGATACAGTTACTATATATTCTGTTGTTAATTCTTTGTGTGCTTTGCCGACAGTGAATAAAGTCCAATTCTTAATCGATGGAGAAAAACAGGAGTTTTATCGGGAAACGATTCCAATGGATGGTATGTTTGAACGTTCTTTGGATTTGGTTTATGTTGAAGAGATGACAGAGGAATAGAACTGAGATGAAATGAAAAGAACCCGGTTGAAATAAAAATAGTTATTTATAATTGTATAGAAAGGCGACAATATGATAAAACGTCCATTGCTGTTTGGAGTCATGGCGTTTGTGATTGGTGAGCTGGCAGGATTAAACCGGTACATGACAATGGGGCTTGGCATGGTGGTTGTATTCCTTCTTGGATATATCCTATGGGATAGAAGAAGGAAACAACAGACCATGCCTTTTTTTGTAATGGTTTTGGGAATTGCATTTTTTCTTGGTATTTTGAATGGAAGTCGTTGCATGCTGTCGGATTCTTTTTTGGATTATTTGGATGCAACAGCAGAGGATACTGTTTCCTGTGATATTCAGGGAACAGTCATTCGGTTAGAATACAGGGAGAATCAAAGGGTCTTGTTCATTCAGACAGAGGAAATCCGAGAAGAAACATTTGTGAATACAGGTTCTTATATCGTTAAGGTATATGAGAATTCAGAACAGGAGTGGGAAGAGTATAAAAATAGTATTGAGGATATGGCAGAAGACAGTTTGGACAAAATCTCAGTAGGAAACCGAGTGCTCTGTAAAGCTGAAATACGTATTTTAAGAGCTCCCGACAATCCGGGAGAATTCAATTCGAAGCAGTATTATCAAGCCAGAGGTATAGATTTTCTGGCTTATGCAGAGAATATCAGGGTTGTTGAAGATACTGTATATCCGATACGACAGAAATTGACAGAGTTACAAAGAAAGGGACAGAATATTTTCAGACATTGTTTATCCGAGAAGAATGCAGGATTGATGAGTGCAATGCTTTTGGGAAGTTCAGGAGAATTGGATTCCCAGCTTCGAAAGCAATTTCAAAGAAATGGAATTGCACATATTTTAGCTATTTCTGCATTACATATATCGATTATTGGAAGTACATTGTATCAAATGTTACGAAAAATAGGGGCTACTTATTGGAATGCAGGTCTTTTTGTGATTTTACTGTTACTAATGTACGGTTGGATGACGGGTTTTAGTGGTTCTACCATTCGTGCCGTTATTATGTTTGTATTGGCATTGGTTGGTGATATGTTAGGACGCACTTATGACATGCTGACTGCCATTGGTGTTTCCTGCTTATGTATTTTAGTGGAAAATCCTTATCGGTTATTTGACGCCGGCTTTTTATTATCCTTTGGTGCAGTGATAAGTCTTGGGGTTATTGTACCTATTTTTCAAGAATTGATTGAACCAATGAAAAAAGGGAGGATTCGTTGGTATCTGGCAAATAGTCTGCTGGCAGGAATTGTGTTACAGGTGACAACAGGACCGATTATTATATACTTTTATTATGATTATCCGGTATATAGCGTTCTACTGAATCTAATGGTTGTACCACTTATGACCCCAGTGGTAATTTTGGGTTTTATCGGCTTATTTGCATATTCAATGTTTCCTTTACTTGCCGAAGTTGTATTTGTTCCCTGTGAATGGATATTGAATCTGTTTACTGTACTTTGCAGTGGGGCAGAACAACTGCCGGGAGCAATCTGGCATGTGGGTGCAATTTCATTATGGGAAATCGTATTTTATTATGGGGTTTTATTTGTAATTGGTCTATGTATCAAACATAGACAACTTATAAAAGGTATGACGCTCATGTTCCTTTATATTTTAGTATTAATTGGATGTACAGACAGAAAGCTAAAGATTACCATACTGGATGTGGGACAGGGAGATTGTATTTTGATGGAAACACCGGAGAAACAACACATTTTGATTGACGGAGGAAGCAGTAGCCGTTCTCGCATTGGAGAATATATAATTACACCGGCAGTAAAATATTATGGTTCGGATTGTTTGGATTATGTATTTATCAGCCATGTGGATCAAGACCATGTAAATGGCATTGAAGAATTGATGGAACTAATGAATGAAGGGGGAATTCAGATTCGAAGGCTGGTTGTACCAGAACTTGCCTTGTATGATGAACAGTTTCAGGAACTGATTTTGAAAGCTCAGGAAGCCGGAATTCAGGTCTGTTATTTCGCCTGTGGAAAACAGTTAAATACAGGTACTGTTGAGATTACCTGTTTACATCCGAATGAAATTGGTGTTTCCGAAAACAATACTTCCATGGTGCTATCTGTTACTTATGAGTCATTTGATATGTTATTTACCGGAGATTTGGAAACAGCAGGTGAAAAGCAAATGCTAATGGAATATGGAGAGATTATGCCTGCGTATTATGATGTTTTGAAGGTGGGACATCATGGTTCCTCCGGTTCCACATCAGAGGAGTTTTTGAACAGGATATCTCCGGTTTGTTCCGTTATTTCCTGTGGGAAGAATAATTCCTACGGACATCCTCATGAAGAAACTTTGGAACGGCTTGAGGAAGAGGGGGTAAAAGTGTTGCGAACAGATGAAGTGGGTGCAATTATGATACAAGTAGATGGAGAGTATGCGAAGATTGCGGGTTTTGTAGGAAGATAATCAGTGAGGGCTTAATGGTCAATGGTCGAAATAAATAATGCGAAAGAACCAGGAATGTGATATAGTTGTTTACGAGAACAAGTTGTTTGAATGAAGGAATGAAGGAAGTCAATGAAGACAATCGCAGAACATATTAAGAAGAATGAATTTAAGAATGTGTATTTATTGTATGGTGAGGAAGCCTATTTGCGCCATCAATATCGGGATAAATTAAAGGAAGCCTTATGCCCGGAAGGGGACGAAATGAACATCAGTCGTTTTGAAGGAAAAGGAATTCCGAATGTAGAAGTAGCGGATTTGGCAGAGACACTTCCTTTTTTTGCAGAGCGACGGTTAATTATTATAGAAGAAAGTGGTTGGTTTAAGAATGGTTCCGATGGATTTGAGGATAAACTAAAAGGCTTTCCGGATACGACATTTCTGATTTTTGTAGAAAGTGAAGTGGATAAACGGGGGAATCTGTTTAAGACAGTGAAGGACATCGGCTATGCTGCAGAGATGAAGACTCCAAAGGAAAAGGAGCTTCTTACATGGCTTACACTCCAATGCAAACGAGAGGGAAAACAGATTACAGAATCGGCAGCACAATATCTGATAGAGCAGGGTGGTTCTAATATGAACATGCTGCAAATGGAGCTGGAAAAGGTATTGTCCTATGCGATAGATGCTGAAGAGATTCGATTGGAAGATGTTCAGGAAGTATGCAGCAATCAGGCAGAAAATCAGATTTTTGAAATGCTGGATGCCATTGGAAATCAGAATCGGGAAAAGGCATTGACATTGTATCATGATTTGCTGACTTTGCGGGAACCGGCCATGCGAATTCTTTATCTGCTGACCAGGCAGATTCATATTCTGTTACAGGTTAGTGAAATGACCAGACTGAATATGGATAATGGAAGTATGGCTTCAAAAGCAGGAATTCCACCATTTACAGTGGGTAAGTATAAGAGTCAGATTGGACATTTTTCCTATTCGGAATTAGTTGGTATGCTGGAAAAATGTCAGGACGTTGATGCAGGAATTAAACGAGGACGGTATCAGGATGTCATTGGTGTGGAATTATTGATTGTGGAATTTTCAACGAAAAAAAGTTTCGTTTAACTGGCATTTTCTATTTATTTTTGTCGTTAAAATTGATATACTATCTAAGGTGTTTTTTAGATACTGGAAAAGAGTAATAATTTGGAGGTTTCAAATGGGCGGTTTTTTTGGCGTGGCATCAAAGGAGGATTGTGTGTTTGATTTGTTCTTTGGAACAGATTATCATTCACATTTAGGTACCAGACGGGCAGGAATGGCAGTATACGGGGAGGATGGATTTGAAAAATCCATACATAAAATTGAAAATGCACCATTCCGAACAAAGTTTGATAAAGATTCCAATACCATGAAGGGATATTATGGAATCGGCTGTATTTCAGATTATGAGGCACAGCCAATTCTGGTGCGTTCTCATCATGGATCTTTTGCTATTACCACAGTTGGCAAAATTAATAATGCAGACGAAATTATTGGAGAAATACTAAAGAATAAGACACATTTCTTTGAAATGAGCAATGGTGAGATTAATGCAACAGAATTAGTAGCGGCAATTATTAATCAAAAAGAGAATTTTATTGAAGGTATTCAATATGCACAAGAGATTATTGAAGGTTCCATGTCCATGTTGATATTGACTCCAAAGGGAATCTATTGTGCACGAGATAAGCAGGGAAGAACCCCAATTGTCATTGGAAAGAAAGATGGTGCTTATTGTGCAGCATTCGAAAGCTTTTCGTTTATGAATTTAGGATATACAACAGAACGGGAATTGGGTCCGGGAGAAGTTGTGGTTCTAACAGCAGATGCAGTGAAAACCTTAGTTGCACCAGGCAAGAATATGAAGATTTGTGCCTTCTTATGGATATATTATGGATATCCTTCTTCGGTATATGAGGGCGTAAGTGTAGAAGAAATGCGTTATCGTTGCGGTGAATTGTTGGCAAAGCGTGACAATGTAAAACCGGATATTGTAGCTGGTGTACCTGATTCCGGAACTGCTCATGCGATTGGTTATGCCAATGCGTCCGGCATTCCATTTTCACGACCTTTTATCAAATATACACCAACCTGGCCGCGTTCTTTTATGCCGACCATGCAGAAACAGAGAAATTTAATTGCCAAGATGAAACTGTTGCCGGTGAAACATTTAATTGAAGGGAAAAAGCTGTTGTTAATTGATGATTCCATTGTTCGAGGTACACAGCTTCGGGAAACAACAGAATTCCTGTATGAAAGTGGTGCAAAGGAAGTGCATATCCGTCCGGCCTGTCCGCCGTTGATTTTTGGATGTAAATATCTGAATTTCTCACGCTCGAAATCTGAAATGGAATTAATTACACGGGTTGTAATTAATGAATTGGAGGATGGAGAAGTAACAGATGATGTGTTACGGGAGTATGCGGATTACAACTCTGAGAAATATGAGAAGATGGTAGAGAAGATATGCGAAAAGTTGAATTTTACTTCCCTGAGGTTCCATCGGTTGGATGATATGATTGAAGCCGTTGGCATCGACCCGGATAAGCTCTGTACCTATTGCTGGAGCGGAAAGGAATAGGAAACCGTCGGATTAGAAATCATAATATAGAGATGAATCATTTAAGAGTCATTTGAGTAAAGAAAAACCGTTCACAAAAGGAACGGTTTTTCTTTGGGTTAATATAATTCAAATAAACAAAATTAAGCCATCTTGTTAACAGCAGCAGCCATACGGGATACCTTTCTGGAAACAGTGTTCTTGTGGTATACACCCTTTGAGCCAGCCTTGCTTAACTCAGAAGTAGCTGTAACTAATAAACTTTTTGCTAATTCCTTATCACCAGCAGCTACGGCAGCCTCGAGCTTCTTGATGATAGTCTTAACCTTAGACTTAATCATTTTGTTTCTTAAAGTCTTGGTTTCGATAACTTTGATTCTCTTCTTTGCAGATTTGATATTAGCCAAATCCTACACCTCCATACGTAATTATTATTTATCTATTCATTGTTATTCATTTTGTCTGCTTCAAAACCGGACACGGACAATCTGATGCAAACATACTATTTCATAATATACAGGGGATTGGCATTTGTCAATGTTTTTTTGAAAAAAGTATATTTTCCACAGAATTACAGATAATGTATATGAGGTGACAGAATATGATTTCAATGCAACGGACGGATTTGGCTGTTGAGCTAAGGGAGGAATTAGATACGCAGGAAATGATTCCCGGGGTACATGTATCTACAAGAATTAATCGGGATAATGATATGAAGGAAACCAGAATCGTCATTGATTCCAAGGAGGGGGCAGACCGAATTGGAAAGCCAATGGGAACCTATATCACCATTGAAAGTGAAGAACTTCGGTGCAGTGATGAAGATTATCACGAACCAATGAGCGACTCCTTGTATCGACATCTGAAGGACATGTTAGGAAATAATAGAAAAATACTGATTGCCGGCTTGGGAAACCGGGGAGTGACACCGGATGCACTGGGACCTTTTGTTGTGGATAATCTCTATGTAACCAGGCATTTAATAAAGGAAGATATTCTCCAATGTCCATATGAAATCAGTGCCATTTCTCCCGGGGTTATGGCACAAACCGGAATGGAAACCCAGGAGATTCTGCAGGCAGTCATACGGGAGCTAAAGCCGGAGGTATTGGTGGTCATAGATGCTTTGGCGGCGGGGAATTCCAATCGACTGAATAAGACCATACAGTTAGCAGATACAGGAATTGCACCGGGGTCGGGAGTTGGAAACCATAGAAAAGCCATTACAGAGGAAACCATGGGGGTTAAAGTAATTGCAATTGGTGTACCAACGGTAATTTCTGTGCCCGCAATTGTGGATGATGCCATGGATGTTATGTTGGAAGCATTTGGAAGAAATGGGACAAAGCAGGCAATCGAAGAATTTACGGAGGATGAACGGTATCAACTGGCGTGTGAAATGGTAGAACCGTATCTGGCAAATATGTTTGTAACTCCTAAAAATATTGATGAGGCAATTAAACGTATAAGTTTTACAATTTCCGAAGCCATAAATCGGCTGCAACATTCATATAATTAAAGCATGAAAGCTTGGTTATCGGAAATGGGACAATTTAATATTGAAAAAAGACAAGAAGAAAAATGGAAAGACCGATTACTGCTTGGATGTATTGTGTGTGCCATGATGTATGGGTTATTATTTGCAGGTGATACTTTGGTAAAAGGCCTGCTTCCGGGTTTATCTGCTCCTGAGGAGGAGTGGATGAACTGGGAGCAGATGCAGAAAAAATTGATGGAGGATGTTTTTCCGGTTGTGGTATACAGGGATTTTTATGGAGGAGTTCATTCTTGTACATATGCAGGAAATGAAATACCTGCTTATTTTTATCAGGATGAAGAAACAGAAAGCGTTGAAACCCAGTTGGCATTGGAAACAGGGACTTCCAATACCGGCTCCATACAGGGAAATAGTGCAATTGAAACCTCGGTACCTATATCACCAACCGGACTTCGTTATAGCCGGGAGCAGTTGTCCGATTTTCAATTTATGATAGATAACTGTTATGTGGTGGATTCTACGACCTATGTGAATCGAGAAGAAATGAATGTGGATACCTTGTTATCCATGGATATGACTATGCAGCAGAATAATGAAGATTATCAAATATTAATCTATCATACCCATAGCTCATCAGAAACCTTTGCTGACAGCCGTCCCGGAGTGTTAGAAGATACTACAATTGGGCTGGGAGATACATTGACTGAATTATTGGAAGGTTATGGATATCGAGTGTATCATGACCGTACGGTATATGATCAGGTGGATGGAAAAATAGATCGTAATTACGCATATACTTTATCCGGACAGGGAATTGACAGAATATTAGCAGAGCATCCGTCTATTGAGGTTGTTATTGATTTACATAGAGATGGGGTAAACGAAAATACCCATCTGGTAACGAATATAAATGGAAAGCCAACTGCTAAAATCATGTTCTTTAACGGGGTGAGCCGGACAATTAACAATGGTGAATTGGAGTATCTGGCGAATCCCAATCGACAGGCAAACCTTGCTTTTAGTATGCAAATGTATCTGACGGGAGCTTCTACTTATGATGATTTTTTGCGACGGACTTATATCAAAGGATATCAATATAATTTGAATCGCAGGCCAAAAGCAACTTTAATAGAAGTAGGGGGTCAGACCAATACAGTAGAGGAAGCTCAAAATGCTATGGAACCTTTGGCATATATATTGAATCAGGTGCTTTCCGGGGAAAGCAGAAATCTGTATGCTAACTAACCGCTAACATTGACAATTATTGGTTGGAGTGATACATTTGAGGTTGATTTAGTAGTTTATGGCTTGGAGATAATTTTGAAAAAATCGGGTTCCAAGAGATATGGAGGAAAAAATGCTTTTAAAAGATACAGGAATGACAAGACAGGAATTAAAGGATACCGTTGATAAATATATGTTGGGAATTGGTGAGCGGTTTGATTTGGTCGCTGAAACGGCAAAGGATATGTATGTGTATGACGCTGATGGTACAGAATATCTGGATTTTTATGCCGGAATTGCTGTCAGCTCAGCAGGAAACTGCAATGAAAAGGTGGTACAGGCAGTACAGGAGCAGGTGGCAGAATTAATTCATGCGTCCAATTATCCATATTCTATACCACAGGCAAAGCTTGCAAAACTGATTTGTGAAAGCATTGGCATGGACCGTATATTTTTTCAGAATTCCGGCACGGAAGCGAATGAAGCTATGATTAAAATGGCTCGTAAGTATGGGGTGGAGAAGTACGGACCAGAGCATTATCATATTGTAACGGCAAAGAATAGTTTTCATGGAAGAACCTTTGGTGCCTTAAGTGCTACCGGTCAGCCGGATAATGGCTGTCAGATAGGATACCATCCGATTCTTCCGGGATTTACATATGCGGAATTCAATAATTTGGATTCTTTCCGTGAGGCATGTACGGAGAACACCATTGCAATTATGGTAGAACCGGTACAGGGAGAAGGTGGTGTCTATCCTGCCACAGAAGAATTCTTACAGGGATTACGAAAATTATGTGATGAAAGAGGAATGCTTCTGTTATTTGACGAGGTACAGACCGGATGGGGACGTTGCGGTGATGTAATGGCATACATGTCATATGGTGTGAAACCGGATATTGTAACCATGGCAAAGGCAATGGGCGGTGGTATGCCAATTGGTGCAATCTGTGCGACACAAGAAGCCGCAAAGGCATTGAATCCGGGTGCTCATGGCTCTACTTATGGTGGCAATCCTGTATGTTGTGCTGCTTCTTATGCGGAAATCTGTGAAATTCTGGAACGCAAGCTGCCACAGCAGGCAAAAGAAATGGGTGCATATTTTATGGACAGGCTTAAGGAACTTCCGGGCGTAAAAGAGGTTCGTGGACGTGGACTGTTAGTTGGTGTAGAATTTGAGGAACCAATTGCATTTGATGTGAAGCATAAATGCTTTGACCGAAAGCTTTTGATTACTGCAGTTCGAAACAATGTGATTCGAATTGTACCGCCTTTGATTGTTACAAAGGCAGAATGTGATAAGGCAATTGATATTTTGGAAGAAGCTGTCTGCTAGACAATATTTTGAAATGAGAATATAATATTATAATATGTTTAGTAAAGGGCAGGTATGATTGATGAATATCGTAACAGAAAATGTGTTAGACTTAATTGGGAATACACCAATGATTAGCTTGAAGAAAACAACAGGCTTGAAAATTTTTGCAAAGGCTGAATTTTTGAATCCGGGTGGAAGTATCAAAGACCGGATTGCAAAGAATATGTTGGAAAAAGCAGAAGCAGAAGGAAAATTGAAAAAGGGCATGACCATTATTGAACCAACTTCCGGGAATACCGGAATTGGTCTTGCCTTATGTGGTGTCCGAATGGGGTATCCGGTTATTATTGTTATGCCGGAAAATATGAGTGAGGAACGAAAGAAGATTATTCGTGCATTAGGAGCAGAACTGGTATTGACCCCGCCGGAATTAAGTATTGGTGGTTCGGTTGAGAAGGCTATGGAAATTGCAGCTACTTCTGATAAATATTTTGTTCCACAGCAGTTTGAAAATCCGGCAAATCCAGATATGCATTATCGTACCACAGCGGTAGAAATATATGAACAACTGGATGGAAAGGTAGATATCTTTGTCAGTGGTATTGGAAGTGGTGGTACATTGCAAGGAATCAGCAAATATTTAAAGGAGAAAAATCCGGATTTAAAAGTAGTAGCAGTAGAACCTAAAAATGTTTCTGCATTATTGGGAGATGAGCCGGGATTACATCAGATTCAGGGAATTGGTGATGGCTTTATTCCGGATATTTTAGATGTAGATATGATTACAGATATTGTGACTGTAACGGATGATGATGCCATTCAAACAGCAAGAGAATTAGCAAAGATTCAAGGGCTACTGGTCGGAACATCTTCCGGTGCAAATGTGTGGGCAGCAAAGAAAATGGCTAGAAAATATGGTAGTGATAAGGTGATTGCAACAGTACTGGCAGACCGGGTGGAACGGTATTTCAGTACATCATTAATATAAGAAACTGAGTTATAAGTAACTCAGAGAGTAAAACGGAGGCGTTAAAATGACAAAGGTAGATATTGTTTCAGGATTTCTTGGAGCAGGTAAAACAACATTAATTAAAAAGCTGATTTCAGAAGCATTCACAGGCGAAAAACTGGTATTAATTGAAAATGAATTCGGTGAAATCGGCATTGATGGCGGTTTTTTAAAGGATGCCGGAATTGAGATTACAGAAATGAATTCCGGTTGTATCTGTTGCTCTTTGGTTGGAGATTTTGGTACAGCATTAAAGAAGGTGTTGACGGAATATGTACCAGACCGTATTATTATTGAACCATCCGGTGTTGGTAAACTGTCCGATGTAATTAAGGCAGTCCAAGGGGTAGCAGAGGATACGGAATTAGAATTGGATAGCTTTGTCACGGTTGCAGATGCAACCAAGGCAAAAATGTATATGAAGAACTTTGGAGAGTTCTTTAACAACCAGGTAGAAAGTGCCAGCACTATTATTCTCAGCCGGACACAGAAAATGTCGCAGGATAAATTGGAGGCAGTGGTTGCTTTATTAAAAGAACATAATGATAAAGCAACGATTATTACAACCCCTTGGGAGGATATCGATGGTACAGTCATTCGGAAGGCAATGACAGAAGGAAATTCTTTGCTGCATGAAATGCTGGAAGAAGCAGAAATTTGTCCGGAATGTGGGCATCATCATCACGACGGAGAATGTCACCATGACCATGACCACGACCACGGGCATGAGGAAGAACATCATCACCACGATGGAGAATGTCACCATGACCACGACCACGAGCATGAAGAAGATCATCATCACCATGATCACGACCATCATCATGAACATGGAGAAGATTGTACTTGTGGCTGTCATGATCATGACCATCATCACCACCACGCAGATGAAGTATTTACAAGCTGGGGAAAGGAAACACCACATAAATATACAGATGCTGATATGGAGTCTATTCTCAAGCAATTATCTGAAACAGAAGAGTATGGTGTGATTTTACGTGCGAAGGGTATGGTTCCAAATGTAAATGGTGAATGGATTTATTTTGACCTGGTACCGGGTGAATATGAGATGCGGAAAGGAACACCGGATTATACCGGAAAGCTTTGTGTAATTGGTAGTCAGTTGAAGGAAGATAAGCTGACGGAATTGTTCCAGTTATAGTAGTACGCTGAAGGAGGAAGTAGTATGGCAAAGGAAATACCGGTTTATCTGTTTACCGGATTTTTGGAAAGCGGAAAGACCACATTTATACAGAATACATTAATCGGTCAGGATTTCAACGAAGGTGACCGGGCACTGCTTCTGGTATGTGAGGAAGGCGTTGAAGAATATGATGCGGCGGAACTGTCAGCACATAATATTATGCTGGAAGTTATTGAAGAACCGGAGGATTTGACAACGGAACGGTTGATGAAACTTCAAACCCGGTATAAACCGGAGTTAGTATTAATTGAGTATAATGGTACGTGGAAATTAGACCAGTTGTTTAACTTAAGTGTTCCGAAGGGATGGACGGTTGTACAGATTGTTGCAAATGTGGATGCTTCTACCTTCGAAAGTTATCTGAATAATATGCGTGCCATGATGATGGAACAGGTTTCCATGGCAAATCTGGTTATTTTTAACCGTTGTACAGAGGAGACAAAACGTGGTGAATACCGTCGGATTATCAAGGCAAACAACCGTATGGCAACCATTGTATTTGAAAAAGCGGACGGAAGTACGGAATTCGAAAATGCTGATGATGATTTACCATATAATCTTCATGATGATATTATTGAGATTGGTGATGATGACTTTGGTATTTTCTATATCGATGCATCAGATAATCCGGATAAATACGTTGGAAAGACCGTTCATTTTAAGGGAATGGTGTATAAACCGAGGAATTACGGAAAGACAGCATTTGTACCGGGACGGCATGCCATGACCTGTTGCGTAGAAGATATTGCATTCATTGGTTTCAAATGTGTCAGTGACATGGCGGCTATGTTAAAGGATCGGCAATGGGTAGAAATTACCGGTACCATTCAAAAAGAATACTATCGGGAATTCAAAGGAGACGGACCGGTTGTTTATGCTTCCAAGGTGATTCCTACCAGTAAACCAAAAGAAGAGGTTGTATTGTTTAATTAGTGCATATGAAGTACAGAGAGATAATAACAGGCATATTCCGAGAACGGCCCAACCGTTTCATTGCTTATGTGGATATTAATGGGAAGCGGGAAACGGTTCATGTGAAGAATACAGGACGCTGCAAGGAATTGCTAATACCGGAAGCGAAGGTTTTTTTAGAGGTTTCGGAAAAACCCAATCGAAAAACAAAATATGATTTGATTGCAGTAGAGAAAAAAAGGGAAGGGTTATCCCCTCTGCTTGTGAATATGGATTCGCAGGCACCCAACGCTGCGGTAGAAGAATGGCTCCAAAAGGGTAATTTATTTTCCGAGAATGCAGTTATTCGCAGAGAAGTAACCTTTGGAGCTTCCAGATTTGATTTTTATATTGAAGATGGTGAACGCAGAATATTTCTGGAAGTTAAGGGTGTCACCTTGGAGAATGGGGGACATGTCAGCTTCCCGGATGCACCAACGACGCGAGGCGTGAAGCATATAGAAGAATTAATCGGATGTATGCAAAACGGATATGAAGCATATATTCTGTTTGTAGTTCAGATGAAAGGAATACTTGATTTTTCGCCCAATGATAACAATCATCCCGAATTTGGTACTGCTTTGCGTAAGGCGGAGCAGGCGGGAGTACACATTCTGGCTATGGACTGTGTGATTACGGAGGATTCTATGGTGCTGGATGAACCGGTGAAAGTCAATTTAGAGAAAATTATAAAACTATAATTTCACTCTTGCATTCTATGAGAATATATGATACAGTAGTGAAGTTGTGAGAAATGGATGGTCCTCTGCGAACAAGTCTTTGCAAGAACATCTG
>JAGAOO010000001.1 GCA_017623675.1 Lachnospiraceae bacterium | reverse complement strand
GACTGTTTGATTTCGTCCATAGAAGTCTCTTCATGGAAACGAAAGATTTCAATATCATTTTCCTCATCCCGAAGTCGAATAACATTGCTGCCAATGCCCGGAGCAATTAACGCCAGATAGCCACCCGCCTTTAATTCAATGCAAGATTCTCCTTTGTATTCGATTAAATGTGCTGTTGTCATATCTTTTACCTCCAGTCTGCAGTAGAACATAATCTATGCAATACGTGATAATGAATCTATTATAACATATTTTTAAGTGAAAATCGACTAAAAAATAGGTGGTATTTTTCATATTTATGTAATAATTGGGGATAGTTATTTTGAAAAATACATGATATAATATATGGGCTCATAAGGAGAATTCTGTCAAAATGAACATTTTAGAGTGAATTCCGGGAAAACTATAGAAAGGAAATGCAAGGATGCCACTGGATTATAAAAGAAACTATAAGACAATGCGTAAACGCAGAAAAATTGTAACAATATCCATTGTTGCAGTGGTTTTTCTATTGGCATCATTTTCTATATTATATTTCAAGTTCTGGTCAGGAGGCCCACATTGGAATCCTTTGGAACAGCTTTCTGAGAACAGACAGAATACAAGCTCTGAAAGCACATCAGTTGAGAAAACGGAAAAAAGGGGAATGGCATTAGAACGACAGCAGATTCATTTGTATACCATCGGAGTGGCAAGAATCTATTTGTCAGATGTGAATCGTGAGTATGTTCGAGTAGAGGAAACGGTGACAGATAAGTATTTTGATGATGCACTGTTTATTGGAGATTCCCGGACAGAAGGCTTTGTATTGTATTCCAGTCTGAGTAATATCAAGGCATATTGTTCCAAAGGGTTAAGTATTTCAAGAATTTATACGGATGCTATTGTGCCGTTGGAGGATGGCAGGACAGTAACGGTTATGGAAGCCCTTCAGGAACAGGAATATAAAAAGATTTATATTATGTTTGGAGTAAATGAATTAGGCTGGCCGTATGATGATTTATTTCGGGAGCAGTATTCAAAAATGATACAGGATATAAAGCAACTGCAGCCGGATGCTTTAATATATGTAGAGAATATTATTCCGATTTCAGCGGAACGTTCTGCTACGGATGCAATTTATAACAATGCGAATGTTACAAGATTTAATGGAATGATTGAAACTATTTGTAAGGAACAGAATGTGATTTATCTGGATGTGGCATCGGCTTTGGCAGATGAAAGTGGTGCATTACCACCCGGGGCAAGCGTGGATGGTATTCACTGTAATAAAGAATATTGTGACAAATGGCTTGAGTATTTGAAAAATAATACCTATAAGTTAAAATAGAAAAGCTAAGATAGAAAAAGGAGTAATTGCAATGAAGAAGAAAGTATTGAAATTAGTGGCAGTGTTAAGTCTGGCAATGTTATTATTCACCGGCTGTGGCGGTGGAACGGTAAAGACAATAGATACAGCGGTATTAGCAGATGATTTATATGCCGGTGTAACATGGCAGGATCAGCTCAGTGAAATTGATTTGAATAAAGCGTTGACCTTGTATGGTATCAACAGTGATGCCGTCGCATCAGGAAAAGTTTATATGGGTACAAATGCAACAGCAGAAGAGATTGCTGTTTTGGAAGCGTCATCAGAGGAACAGGTTTCTGTTATTGAAGATGGAGTGGCAGCAAGAATTGACGCACAAAAGACATCATTCCAGAGTTATAATGCAGCAGAAGTGCCAAAGCTGGAAAATGCATATGTACAGACAAAGGGAAACTATGTGATTCTATGTGTCTGTGATGATAAATCAGAAGCAGAAGCAATTGTGAATTCCTGCTTTGCAGAGTAACAGAGTCCGTTTTCTGTTTTGCAGAATGAAAATTAATCTTCGTGAATATTGTTATCAAGAAATCGCAGCAAATATTCCTGCGATTTTTTGTATTTTTCCATTCGGCGTTCATCCTCCAAAGTCAGAACACCCAGGCGGTCCCGATTCAGATTATCGTGTAAATCATAAAGCTTTACGCGGATTGCCAATGGATTCTTGGCAATAGAAGCAATATAATCCTGATATGGGATAGAACGGTCATGGGTCAAAAGGCATAATGCATCTAAAATAGTGTTAGAAAAGCCTTCCTTTGCCAGCATATTAATGGATATGGGGGTGTCCTCGATTACGTCATGCAGAATGCCGCAAATCATTTCGTCTTCGGTTTTCCCGGATAGCATGACACGCATTGGATGCAGAATATATGGTTTCCCTGCCTTGTCGATTTGTCCCCGGTGAGCTTCAACTGCAATGGCAATGGCTTTCTCAAGCATATGGTTCCTCCTGATGTTACTTTTCGTTAGAAAAAGATGGAAAAACAGTACAATCATTTTCCATATTGCTTAAATTATACAATAGGAATTCTGTATCTTCAAGGGGAATCGTGATACAACAGGGGCCATTTCCGGCTGCATCGATGACGGAAACAGACCAGTAGTTCTCCTTCTCATTGGAAATCCGTTCCGGCATCAAGAATTGAACCGGATGATTACTATTGAATTCCAATAGATAGAATTGAACGGAGGAAAGGTTTCCTGACTCTGATAGAATGGCAGGATTGTCAGAAGCAGTTAATGGACGAATCCGGTAGGTATATTCAATTGGTGCAAAATAAGTAACCCTGGGATTGTTGCCATAATAACAGTAATCGCCATTGAAGATGCAGTCTAAAAGTTGATAGGCAGTTATAGTATATTGGTCGGGAAGGACACCGTTTTTTATGCGAAAGACACAGAGCCAATGGCGATAATCCTGCTTAGGATTCAGTAACAGCATAGTACATGAATTGGTGAGATTACAAACACCGGATTGTGTGGAGTCGGCAGATGAAGGATAGGATAGTTGTGCAGGTAGTTGACAGGGTGTGGCTGTAGTAAAGGAAAAGGTAATTAAATCTTCATCAATGGCGTAGCAGGGCCCACAGTTATTATTGCTGAAAATGGATGCCTCCAGGATAACAGTTGGGGAAGATGTAGAGGTTGGTGAAGAACATGGTGTTCCGATGACAGATGTGCCGGGATTTTTGGGAAAAGAATTCGCAAAAACAAGAACCATCGAAAAGAGTAAAAATATTGAAAATTGGTGCATATAATGGAGGAGTAATTTTTTCATGATAAGACATCCTTTCAGAGAGGGGATTGTAAGAAAATAATCAGAATTATTCAAAAGTTTCTTAAAAAGATTATAGTATAAAATATATATCATAGAAATGAAATGGTGTCAATAATTAATTTACAAGAAACATTTCGCTTTTTTTGAATATGATATTTTATAGGGGAATCAACAAGTCAGCAGTCGTAATTACCAGAAAATCGCGGTTGACAACAACCAGAGGGAATAGAAATGGATAAAGTACCAGTTCGTCGGCTGCTTTGTATATAGGTAGAAGCACCGCATGAGCGGATATGGCTTGTGCGGTGCAGAATCAAAAGGCAGGAAATGAATGATACATATATTAATATAGTGATAAAGGCTATATACAAGGCGGACGACGGACTTGGAGAAATTATTAAAATGAAAAGAGAGAACAAAAGATGGGTAACACACAGAAGAAAAGAGAGAAACAGATACAGAGATTTATTACGTTTTGCAGATTAATGCCTGTGGTTGGTGGGGTACTGGCAGTTCTAATCGGCATAGCTGTTCTGGTAAATACGAAACCGGAGCATGAATTGAAGGATGCAGATGTATTCAAAACCTTACTAACTCCAAGAGTGCAGGTAGATCCAATTGTTTCGGCTGCAGAGCAATTTCCGGAATTGGACATCCGGGAAGAGTTCCTGACAATCAATGATTATTCCCGTCCCGGAGATTCGCTAAAAACAGTACAACAGATTGTGATTCATTACACTGCTAATCCGGGCAGCACCGCACAGGCAAATCGGGATTATTTTGAAAGCCTTGCAGAGAATCCGGTTACCTCGGCGAGTAGTCATTTTGTAATAGGGTTAGATGGGGAAATTATTCAGTGCGTACCACTGAATGAGATTGCGTATGCTTCGAATTCTGCTAATGCATACAGTATATCCATTGAATGCTGTCATCCGGATGAAACCGGAGAATTTAATACAGAAACTTATAATCGCTGTGTAGAATTGACGGCAGAGCTTTGCAAGTATTATCAGTTGGATCCGGAACGAGATGTTATCCGCCATTACGATGTAACAGGGAAAGAATGTCCTATCTTCTATGTTGAGAATCCGGAAGAATGGGACATGTTCTTAGGCTTTGTCAAAAAACGTGTAGATGCTATGTCAGAATAGAATTATAATTTGAACTTTATCTTAATTGGTTCTTTTAGACGTTGACCGCCCTTGGAGCGCACCTTTGTAGTGATATTTAAGTAATAGAACAACCCTTCGGTAAAAGGCTCTAAAGGGGCAACTTCAATCATATTATTGGCAATATCGTATCGAATATTGGTCTTTACTACTTCTCCAAATTCATTCGTTAAATACATATTAGCAGCATTCACAGTCGCAGGATTTAATGGGGTGTTGAACTTAACACGCCATACGAAGCTGCCGGTTTTGAACGCAAGACTCTGATGAACTTTTTTTTGTAAAGATTCAGGGACATCTTCGATGTCCAAATATTGTGCTGCCATGATTGCCTCCAAATGCGAATTTCTTATAGTATAGCATTGGGACAGGAATTTGTAAAATTAAAGAAGAATAAAATGGGGAAAAAAGAAGGAAAAAGTCGGAAAAAGGCTTGCGAAAAATGTGTTAACACAGTATTCTCTACATGAAAGAGTTTAAAGAAAGAAGGAAACAGATATGGAAAAGAAAAGCTGGAAACCGGGCAATATGCTATATCCATTGCCGGCAGTATTAGTTACCTGCAGAGATAAAGAAGGAAATGACAATGTATTAACCATTGCCTGGACCGGAACGATTTGTTCTGACCCTGCGATGCTGTATATATCAGTCAGACCGGAACGCCATTCCTATCCGATGATTAAGGAAACCGGTGAATTCGTTGTAAATCTGACCACAGAAGAATTGTTAAAAGCAACAGACTACTGTGGAGTTCGTTCCGGACGGGACGAGGACAAATTCCGTAGTGCAGGTCTGACCAAAGGAGAAGCGGAGAAGGTAAATGCACCGATTATTATGGAAAGCCCGGTCAATATTGAATGTAAGGTAAAGGAAATTGTACCGTTAGGTTCCCATGACATGTTCATTGCAGAGGTAGTCAATGTGCAGGTCAGTGAGAAATATCTGGATGAAAAGGGAACCTTCGACCTGGCAAAAGCGAATCCGTTAGCGTATTCCCATGGTAAATACTATGCAATGGGAGAGCAACTGGGCAGTTTCGGATATTCTGTTAGAAAGAAGGCATAAGACCGGAATGAACGATAAGAAAAATAACATTATATTAATTGGTATGCCGGGCTGTGGAAAAAGTACCATTGGTGTGGTTTTGGCAAAGGTGTTGGGATATGAGTTTACAGATTCTGATCTTCTGATTCAAAGGAGAGAGAGAAAACTTTTGCGTGAAATTATTGCCGAACAGGGCGAGGAAGGTTTCTTACAGATTGAAGATGCAGTAAATGCAGCAATTGATACGGAACATCATGTGATTGCAACCGGCGGTAGTGTGGTTTACTGTGAAAATGCCATGAAGCATTTGAGTGAAATTGGGACAATTGTATATCTCAAGCTGTCATATGCCACTATCTGCAACCGGCTTGGAAATATCCGAAGACGGGGTGTGGTGCTGAAGGACGGCCAGAGCTTAAAAGACTTGTATGACGAGCGTACTCCATTATACGAAAAGTATGCAAATCTTGTGATTGATGCAGAAGGGCATGATGTAGAAGGTCTGATGGAGGAAGTTGTAAAGGCATTGGAATAAACCGATAAAACCCAGCCTGTTAATTTAGAAAAACAGCTGTAAATGACACCTGTAAAATTAAGGAAGTTCTTTACTTTCGGAGTATAATTTGTTATGATATATTACGAAAGTGTTACAAAAGTAAGTTGTAATGAAACGTATTGGGTTGGAATGTGTTTAGGAGCCAAATATGAAAAAGTATAGTACCAGAAAAATTCATAGAAGACTTAAGATGTATCGTGCTTTGTTAATTGCCGGTGGAGTAGCACTTCTTGCATTTCCGGTAGCTGTTAATACGGATATGGTATCCCAACGGTATCAGATATTGATTAATGGTAAGGTAGTTGGAATTGCAGAAAGTGAAGAACAGGCAGTAGAGGCCTATGAGAATGCCAGACTGACATTGAATTCTCAGTCTGAGAAGCTGACATTACTAAATGCAGAGGTTACATATGAGCCGGTAAAGGCCAGGGCATCTCATGTATTATCCCAAGGAGAACTTGCACAGGTAGTTTATAATGAATTGACGGATTGCCTGATTGAAGAAAAGACTCTGGCATATACAGTGAAGATTAACGATTACACGGTGACCTTAGGCAGTGAAGCAGAAGTTCTTGCTCTGTTAGAACAGGTGCAGGGCGATTATGATGTAAATAATGAATTTGTGATTGAATTAACCGCCGAGAATAAGCAGGAGGTTGGTGCTATGACCACCAATGTGGTAAATGCATCAAAAACTGCCAATAATCCGCCAATTCTGGCTTCTACAGATGAAGCCGGTAATCCAATTGTGGCAGATGCTTCGGCAAATGTTGGAGAAGACGGAATCTTATCGGTAGAATTCCAGGAGCAGGTAGAGATTATTGAAACCTATGCATCTCAAGATCAGTTATCAGATGTGCAGACCGCTTATGCAGGGATTACCAAAGAACAGGAGAATAATGAAATCTACCAGGTACAGGCTGGTGACTGTTTATCCCTGATTGCAGATAAATACGGAATGACAACAGACCAACTGTTAGCCATTAATGAGGGCTTGGAAATTGATTCCAATATCTTAATCGGAGATCAAATCGTAGTTATGGTACCAAAGCCGGAATTGTCTGTCATTATGCAGGAACAGACTACCTACACAGAAGATTATGAGGCTGAGGTTCAATATGTGGACAACCCGAATAAATATGTAGGTGACAATACAGTGGTGCAGGAGCCACAGACCGGTAATCGTACGGTAACGGCAATCGTTACTTACAATAACGGAGCAGAAACCAATCGGGAAATCATTAAAGAACAGATTAATACAGAAGCAGTTGCAAAGATTGTAGAGCGTGGCACCAAAGCGTTGCCAACCTATATTCGACCAACTACCTATGGTACCTTAACTTCCGGATTCGGTCCTAGATGGGGAACCATTCATAAGGGTATTGACTGGGGTGTTCCGGTAGGAACTGCCTGTCGTGCATCCAGAGCCGGAACAGTAGTATCTGCCGGTTGGTCAGGCGGATATGGTTACTGCGTAGTCATCGACCATGGTGATGGAGTTCGAACCCGATATGCACATTTAAGCTCGATTCAGGTAAGCAACGGTCAGTATGTAGAACAGGGTCAGGTAATTGCCTTGACCGGTAATACCGGTAATAGTACAGGCCCGCATATTCACTTTGAAATCATTGTGAATGGAACAGCGGTGAATCCGGCGAATTATTTGTAAGAACAAAGTTTAAGCAGTAATGCTACGAAGGTATTATAACCATATATGGAAGAGAGAAAAAGCCCGGCGTATCCGAATACGGTACGCTGGGCTTTCCTTGTTGTGCGTCTTGCGATCGCACATTTCTTATTTATTCTTATTCCTGCTCAGAATTTTCGGTACTATTTATGACTGTTGCTGCAATTCCACTTTTTGTTTCTGCATCTGCATCTTCTAAACCGGTAATGTTAATATTTCGATTTACCTTAGCATCATAAGTATTGGCTTTCATGATTTCTACAATATCCAGGCCTGTGGTTTCCTTAACGGCTGCGATGGTCTGGGCTAATACATTTGGTACATACGAACCCATGCTGGATACACCATTTTCACCATTGCCACTGTCAATAATGGTTACCTTATCAATAGTAGATAATGGTTCTGCAATTGCTTTTGCCATCTCCGGTAATGCATTGACAATCATTTCCATCATAGCAGCCTGACCGTACTTCTTCATAGCCTCTGCTTTCTTTTCCAGTGCCTCCGCTTCTGCAATACCCTTTGCCTCGATTGCTTTTGCTTCTGCTTCACCGACCATACGGATACCTTCTGCTTCTTTGGCTTTTGTGAACAAGTCAGCTTCTGCTTGTACTTTTTTGGCTTCGGCTTCCTTTTCCCGTTCGAACTTTTCAGCTTCTGCACGTTTCTGGCGTTCATAAAGGTCTGCCTCTGCCTTTTGCTGACGGGCAAATTTATCTGCTTCTGCCTTTTTCTTGATTTCAGCATCTAATTTTTGTGCCTGAACATCGGCTTCCTTTTGCTTTAAGAGAATTTCCTTTTCCTGCTTTGCAATATTAGCATCAGCGGATTTGACTTCGATGGTCTTTCTCTGTTCCTCTTTCTGGATTTCGTAAGCAGCATCTGCTTCTGCTTGTTTAATATCTGCTTCCCGCTTTAATTCCGCTTTCTTAATTGCCAATTCATTCTGACGCTCTGCAATGGCAGTGTCAGAAGCAACTCTTGCATCATTGGCTTCCTGCTCGGCAATGGCTCTTGCCTTTGCAATTTCCTTCTCACTTTCTGCTCTGGAAATTGCTGCATTCTTCTGAATCTTAACGATGTTATCCACACCAAGGTTTTCAATCACAGCATTATTATCCACGAAATTCTGAACGTTAAAGCTGATGATGTCTAAGCCCATTTCCCCAAGGTCCGGTTCTGCATTTTCCTTTACCAGATTGGCAAATTTCTGTCTGTCAGAAACCATTTCCTCTAACTTCATCTTACCCACGATTTCACGGACATTACCTTCCAAAACCTCTCTTGCAACCTGTGCTATGTATTCGGTTTTCTTATTCAAGAAGTTCTGGGCTGCCAGCTTTAACCGTTCCGGGTTGTCGCTGATTTTAACATTTACCGTAGCGTCTACATTAATGTTAATATAATCGGCTGTAGGTACGGCATTGGATGTTTTTACATCAATAGAAATCAATTGTAAACTTAATTCGTCTTTCTTCTCTAAGAATGGAATTTTGATTCCTGCCTTACCGATTAATACTTTTGGGTTCTTTCGAAGACCGGAGATGATATAAGCCTTATCCGGTGAAGCCTTTACATATCCGGTAAAGAATAGAATTACCAGGACGATTAATACAATAACGGCAATAACAATAATTGGTCCAACTAAAAATGGCATGTTGTTTCCTCCCTTGTAAAATATTGAATTGCTACACGAATGCACCTGAAAATCTGTGTAATGCATTCCTGCTAATAGTACCATATTTTATGAGGTTTGCCTATAGGAGTAGAACAAAGTGAAAAGAAATGGTAAGAAATTCTTAAGCACTTGTGATCTGTTTCATCATCACTACCAGCTGCTTTGCCATTCGGTATATGTCATTCGTCGTTGGAGTATCATCTGTGTTGGAAGACATAGTTTCCAAGGCATCTGAAAGCAGATGCTGATTCCGTTCCAGCAGGGTAGTTCCGGCCTGTGTATCGGAATGGAAGTTGCCCTCCCAATGAGATTCCTTCCATGTTAAGGAAGCGGATAAAGTACCGTAATCTGTATTCGGTATATTTGCTTCCAGTCTGCCTTTTTCCTCTTTGTTCTGAATAATGGATACATGCATGACATTCCATTGCCCATTTACGGAAAATGGAATCTCAAATTGTTCCTTACGACTCATTTTCTGCATGATTCGTAAACCGGCACGAACCTGTTTTAAAGCTTGAATATCCATGGCAGTAATGGTACCGGTTGCATCTGCCTGATGTACGGTTTCTGTTATGGTATGCTCCAGCTTGGCATAAGCGGCTTCCATTTCCTCCGGAGAATTCAGATGGTCAGAAAGCTCCGCCATCTGCTGCTGTGGCGTATCGCTATCCGTAAGAGCCGGAGATGGTTCGCTTAGGCTGTTCATATAACGGAAGGTACGGTTATTGCCACGCAGAATATCGGCAGACAGTACCATGTTTGTAATAGAAGGAAAGATATCCATAACCTTCATGAAATGACCGGCTTCATCGGTAAAGGTATCCAGTTCCTGTAATAAGGATTCTTGAATCTGCTGTGCGGCACGGAAGGTGTCAGTTGTGGCGTCTGAAGTAGTAGTGTTCCCTGTAGCAGAAGTGTCGTCTGTGTAGTCATCCGGTAATTGATTCTGAATGGTGTCGAAGAATTCTTCCAGTGTAGTGCCTTTGGCAGCTTCCTCTGTCATGTGGGCAATTAAATCAGGAGTAACACGCCGGAATAGATGCTCTGCCAGTCCCTGATTGTATTGAGTGAAAGCTTGTTCAATCTGCGTATGGATAGAAGTATCCTCCTGATGCCCCTCAAAACCGCCAAAATCTGTATCTACCGTGGTATCCAGACCTGTTGCCCGATTGCTACGGTGTGCAGTAAGAAGATTCTGCAAGGTAAGGCTTTGTCCATTTCGAACCAGCGTACCAATATCCTTGCCTTTTGACTTGGTAACTTTATCCAATAATCGGTAGATGCCGATATAGCTTTGTCGTTCCTCTTGGGAAATACTGTTCTTTCGGTCTAATTTACGGAGAAATTCACTGTACTTTTCTTCATCTGTAATTCCATCTTCATTTATATAATTCTGTACCAGTGCATTTAATTCTTCAATTGGCATATTCAATGGATTCACACCATCACGTACCAGATTCAATACGATGGAAGGCTGGAGATTCTGAATCAGGCTTTGTACCTGCTGGTCTGCTGCCTTTATTCGGGTCAGATTTTCCGGGGTGATTTCCATTTCATTATAGCCAAGAATCCGAACGGCTCTCTGATTATCTTCCGTTGCAGGCAGATGCATTTCTTCTAATATATCATCTACATTTCGAAAGGCCTTCTGAATGGAGTCGCCCATGTCACCACGCGGACGGGTCATTAAGGTTTCATAAGAAGTTACCTGTGTATATGAAACGGTAGCGTGCATCCGGCTGATGGCTTTCGTTCCGTTATCGTGCAGACACTCTAAGGTAAAGGAACCGGAAAAATAAGTGGTTGCAAGAGCAGAGGCAGGTAAATAAGGAAGCTCCTGCATCTTGCGGTTGGTATCCTGAGTCAGGCGTACCATTTCGTTGGTTGGCTCTATATCCTGCGCCTGAAATTGCTGTGTATAATAATTCCGTTCTTGATTTCGGAGAGCCTCCACTACCTCTGAAAGCTCCTTGGCACGAATGTGGATGTCTTCGGTGGCAAGCGTGTAGCTGGCTTCCCATGTCATTTTCAGACGGATTTCCTCTAATTGACGATGGGCTGTAAGTGAGGAGAATTTTGCAGATTCCATACCATACTCCGATTGAAAAGCAGATGCTTCGTACTGTTCTCTGTCCGAAGTGGAAGAATCCGTGCGTGGACTGTAATTCTGACAAAAAGCAGATAACAGTTCCAAGGTATATGGAAGACCGGTTGCGCTGAAGGCATGAAAGCCCTGCTCTGTAATCTGTTCCATATCCTCTGCTATCTGATTGGCGGTGGCAGAGGGAGAGGAAAAATAAAGCTCTGTTCGACGGTAGTCTGTCTCAACTATGAAAGATTGGTCCTGATTTGCCAAATGTTCGGCAGCAGTATCGGTCAGGTTCTCCATAATCTGAGAAGCGGAAAAGCCATTCTCATTGATATCCTGAATGGCTGAATACATAAGTAGGGAATCTGTAGTTACCGGTAGCTGGTGATTCAATAAGAAACGAGCCGCATTCAGGCTGTCTTCCGATACTTCCTTTCCTGCAGCCTGTATGGTTCGTTCGATTTGTGGCTGCATCTGCTGAAAGGCAGAGGTCGAAATACCGGTATTTGCCGGCATGGATTTGGCACTGTATTGGGCCTTGTATAAATTCTCCAGATTCAAGGAGAGGTTATTTTGAATCAGGTAGACAGACTGTTCTTCTGTAATAGGAAGAAATCCGTTGGCTTCCTTTGTGACGGAAGGGATATCTAAGGTTTGTTCCTGAATGGTAATCTGCAATTCTTCCGAATTCTTTTGAGGATTTTCCAGCATAATCTGATTCTTGATATCCTCAATGGAACGCTGTAAATCGGCATCCTGTTCCTTGCCGCGCATCTGTGCCAGTAGCCCTTTAATCATGGTCAGGTTCGAGGTGGTGACCTCAATACCCATTTGCCGCAGCTTGGCTTTTTCTTCTGAAGTCATGCTTTGAAGCACATAATCGCCATCGCTTTTTGTGACTTCTGAGTGAGAGGAATGCTCCTCCTGATACTGTTTCCAGTTCTCGACGAATTGAGCCGTATTTTTCATGATTTCTGTCTGCATAGCCCCATTCCGGCTGGTGGCTCCGATAGCTGACTGGTCCACCAGTTTCATGGTGATTTCAGAACCGGTGCTTTGGGTAATCTGCAGGTAAATCTGTTCTCCCTTGTCTGTATTCTTCAAGGCATCAGAACGTACCTGAATGGGAGTGCCATTCATTTCTACGATTGGAGAATCGCCACCCTGTAATACGGTTCCGGTTAGAATATCACCTACTGCACCTAGGGAAAGGACAGAAGGATTCCGGGAATCTGTTGCATTGCCAACAGTCTGGTTGAAACGGTTATCCGCCTGCACTCCAAGCCGAAGACTGGCTTCTGTATATGTCTGGTAAGTTGTGGATTGGTGATATTGATATGCCATAAGTGGACCTTCCTTTTCCGAAATTTCTATTATATATGTCGGAAAAAGGAAGGAGAATTATTAGAGTATATGATTAGTACAAATCTTCCCTTCGGTCTTTTTTTAGTGGGAATTCTGCCCGGTACTGCTTTGCCAGCTCCGACTGGATATCTACATATAGTAATTCCTCTGTCGTTTCCGGTGTCAGACGTTCACCATACGGGCTGAAAGCCACCGAGCTTGGAGCATATTGCAGTCCGCCACCTTCCCCGGTTCGGTTCACGCCAAGGATGAAGCTTTGGTTCTCAATTGCCCGTGCCTGTAACAGAGCATACCAGTGAGAAAGGCGGGCAGTCGGCCAGTTGGCAATAACAAGGATAATCGTAGCTTCTTTTGAGGCCTGTTGAAAGACTTCCGGAAACCGTAAGTCATAGCAGATAAATCCGGATAAACAAATGCCGGATTCTGATAAGGAGACTGTCATAACCTGATTACCACCGGTATAATGTTCGGATTCAGCACCATAAGAAAAGGGATGAATCTTAGCATATTCAAAAATTACTTCACCCTTCTCTACAAACACCAGATGGTTATAATTCTTCCTATCATTCAAAGCGATATATCCGAATGCAATATTGATGTTACATTCCCGGGATAGGGTTTGAAAGAAGGTTTTCGTTGGAGCATGATTCACATCTTCATGAAAATTCTCCGGCTGCATGGTAAAACCGGTCAAAGTCATTTCCGGAAAAATAATCCAGTCGCAGCCTGCATTACTTGCCTGTTTCGTAAGCCGTCTACAGATTATTTGATTTTCTGTGGGATTCTCCCAGGAAATATCCATTTGTGTCAATGCGAACTTCATAAAAATTCCTTATCCTATTTTTTATTAAAAAACGCTTGATAAGGAATGTTCCTTATCAAGCGAGATTCAGACTATTCGTCTTGTATTAATTAAGTTTGGATGGTCGGCGTATCCATCATATCAGGTTCCGAAAAGGGAGCGCAGGGTGCCTTTCCTGCTCGTCAAACTTATTAATACACTACTAAGATATCACGAATAGTTCTGTATCGTCAACTTTATTTTTTATTTTCTATCAATTCGGAATGTTGACGATTTTTAATCTGCCAGAATTTACATAAGAATCAATTTTACTTTTCTTAATATCAAATATTGTTGCCACATAATGATGATTGTTCTTTGCATCTAGCTTTATGCTTATAAAAATGCTATCTCTATAACACTTTACAAGTTCAATATGGTTATTGTAATAGCCGGCATAATCTGGTTTTTTAATAATATCAGGCAAAAAATCTATATACTTTGCTGCCACATAATGTTTACTATTTATTAAATGGGTAAGTAATCCTTTAGACCTATAAATAGTAAACGCGTCAAAGTCCATGTTGATAATTGAATTTAATTCTGTATTGTATTTTGCAACACGAATCAGTTTATTATCGCTCTTGCTCATCTAATAGACCTTTCATTTTATCATAATATGCTTTATATCGATATATGGTTCTTTCACTTACGCCATTCTTTTCGGCTATCTCAATTACTGACATTCCAGATTCATAGGAAATTACAAAATCATTATAAGCAGTCATCCATTTTTCATTATGCTTCTGGCGTCCACTTGCTTTACGCTTCTTAAAATATTCTAAATCTTCCTTAAGCTTTGTATTTTCCTTTTTGAGTTCCTCTATGCGATTCAAAGCACTTTCTAATGTATCAATCTTCATATGCCCACCTGACACTTTCATTCTGTCATCATTATACACTACAACAATAATACTGTCAATTCCATTTTGTCATAAAAGTGCATTTCAATTTTGGAGAATAATTTTGGATTCTAAAAAATTATTATCAAATATTTTAAATAATACTTGCACATACTAACTGCATATGATAATATCAAATCAACGAAACATAGTTTTGAAAACTACATGTCAAAATATCAAAACCACATTTCAAAGTCAATCACTTGCCTGCAAGCAGTCAGTGCTTGCCTTTTGAAACCGCACTCAACAAGGAGAAAACGCATGAGTGCCACCTCAAACCTTCGGTTTTCGGTGTTCGTTGCACTCATATGGTTTCAAAGTCAATCACTCGCCTGCAAGCAGTCAG
>JAGAOO010000038.1 GCA_017623675.1 Lachnospiraceae bacterium | reverse complement strand
ATCTTGTAATATGTAGTATGCTTTGCAACTTCTTCAAAATAATTTGCCATCGCCGGATCAGTTAATAGCGCATCACTATCATAAGCAGTAAGACCATATGTTTTCATAAGCTTTTGTTTCCGTTCATCCGGCAACTCCCCTATTTCACTTTCAAGTTTTAAAATATCATCATCGGTAAGTTCAATCGGCGGTAAATCGGGGTCCGGAAAATATCGGTAATCATTTGCATTTTCTTTTGTCCGCATTGCATAAGTCTTTCCTGTTTCCTGGTCGAATTTTCTTGTTTCCTGTACAATTCTTCCACCGGATTCAATTGTCTCAACCTGCCTCTTATATTCATACTCAATAGCCTGTCCAACATATTGAGAAGAGTTAATGTTTTTCATCTCTGTACGTGTACCAAATTCAGTTTGTCCTTTTTTACGAACCGAAAGATTCACATCACATCGAAACGCCCCCTCATTCCTCTTACAGTCAGATATACCGCTATAAAGAATGATTGTCCGTAGTTTTTCAAGATAAGCAACTGCTTCTTTTGCAGAACGAATATCAGGTTCGGAAACAATTTCAATAAGCGGCACCCCGCACCGGTTGCAATCTATCATTGTGCCATATTTATCATCATGAACCAGTTTACCTGCATCTTCTTCAATATGAATTCTGGTAATTCCGATTCTTTTCGAACCTTCCTCCGTTTCAATCATAAGATATCCGTTTTCACACAAAGGAATATCATACTGGCTAATCTGATATGCTTTCGGTAAGTCGGGATAAAAATAATTTTTCCTGTCCTGCTTTGAAAAATGTGCAATTTTACAGTTTGTTGCAAGTCCCGCTTTCACCGCATATTCCACCACTTTTTTATTCAAAACAGGCAAAACGCCTGGAAGTCCCATACACACAGGGCAAGTCTGCGTATTTGGTTTTGCACCATATGTTGTAGGACAGGAACAGAATATCTTTGTCTTGGTTTTCAATTCTACATGAACTTCAAGACCGATAACCATTTCATAATCTTTTATCATCTTCATTGCATTTTACCTCACTTTCCTCTGTTCTCAAATGCATAACCTGCACGGTACAATATACTTTCACTAAATGCCGGACCAATCAGCTGCATTCCTACCGGCATATTTCCTTCACCTAGTCCGCATGGCAACGTAAGTGCCGGAATACCTGCAATATTTACCGGAACACTATAGGCATCTCCCATATACATTTGTAAGGAATCGTGAACCTTTTCACCTATTTTATATGCAACTGTAGGTGCTACAGGTGAAATGATGAAATTGCACTTTTCAAACACCTCAGTAAACTCTTTTCTTATTAAACTTCTTACCTGTAAAGCTTTTTTGTAATAAGCATCATAGTAACCGGCGGAAAGTGCAAATGTACCAAGCATTATGCGCTTTTTTACTTCTGTTCCAAATCCTTCACTACGATTCTTTTTATAAAATTCGTCAATATCGTCGTATCCATCGCATCGATAGCCATAACGAATACCATCAAACCTAGCAAGATTTGATGAAGCCTCTGCCGATGATATCACATAGTAAGCGGACAATGCGTAATCAATGGAAGGCATGGAAACTGATACAAGTTCTGCCCCCATTGTTCGATAGGTCTCTGCAGCGGCAAGAACCGCTTTTTTTACATCATCAGAAATGCCATCCCCAAAGAACTGCGACGGAATACCGATTTTCATTCCTTTTACTCCACTCCGAATATCAGCAGTATAGTCTTCGTAGGTCCGCTTAATGGATGTCGCATCTTTTCTGTCATATCCAACAATTGTGTTCAAGACAAGAGCATTATCCAAAACCGTACTTGTAACCGGTCCGATTTGGTCCAGCGAAGATGCAAACGCAATAAGTCCATATCTGGAAACACTTCCATATGTAGGCTTCATACCAACCACACCACAAAATGATGCCGGTTGACGAATAGAGCCACCCGTATCAGAGCCAAGTGTATATACCGCTTCTTTTGCTGCAACAGAAGCTGCAGAACCGCCGGACGAACCGCCGGGAACTCTGTTCGTATCTAATGGATTTCTACAAATTTTAAACGCAGAGTTTTCTGTTGTAGACCCCATGGCGAACTCATCCATATTCAATTTTCCCAGAATAATTGCACCTGACTTTTCCAATTTTTCTACTACATGCGCATTATACGGCGGTATATAGTCACCGAGCATTTTAGATGCGCATGTGGTTTTTATACCTTTGGTACATATATTATCCTTAATTGCACAAGGAATGCCTGCCAAAACAGAGGCTTTACTTACAGAATCTTTTTCTTCATCGAAGTTCCTTGCTCTTTCAAGTGCTCTTTCTGCTGTCACAGT
>JAGAOO010000037.1 GCA_017623675.1 Lachnospiraceae bacterium | reverse complement strand
ATCTTTATCTTGTTCCCTTTTATTATCGTAACATATTAAACGTTCTGTCGCAACGCATGGTCATTATATATGTTTTATCTGAATCAGCATTTCATTTGCCATTTTCTCGAGCTATCAAACTTTTTTCCTGCATTTTAATTTCTTTACAGAAATAGCCTTTCATAACCAGAGAATAACATAGCAGATATCTAACCTCATCACCAGCTTTAATGCCAAGGACTTCATTATCCTTGGTTGCATGGTTTAATGCAGATATACGAATAGTAACATTACGAAATGTCTTTGGCATCGTAATCATCTTCCTTCTCTATTATATTTTTCATTTTTCACATCCACACATCAAGAGTTATCACAATCCCCCATTCCTATTCTTGTAACCCAAGCCAGCTGAATCGGTAACTCTTTCTTTAGTCATATAATAGCATGATTTCATTTTTTTACAAGATATGTATTGCAATTTCAGCACTTTTACTTTATAATAGAAAATTTATTCATTTTTTGCATTTTTGAGGGTCTACTTTAATTAAATATACTTTCGGCAATTTGCACAAAAAATCGTAATAAAAACCGATTTTAGCTTAAGTATTAAGTAATTTGAAAAAAGAATACTAATAACAATTATTAATCAGAAATACCTCTCAATCTGATCTATATAATTCTAAATTTTAGAATTTCATAACCTCTCTCAAGATGAAATTCAAATCTTCCAAAGTCCCAAAAATAAATATATAAAATTGACAGGGCTAGAATTAGGTAAAAGTGCAAAGAATTGTTTAGATGAATTGTTATATGATTGAAGATGTAACATAGGAGGTGTCTTGTTGAAGTGTTTTAAATGAAAACACTAAAAAAGACCTTGGATTTCTCCAAGGCCTCTATGAATTACTTACAATGTCCACATCTAGAGCAAATCCACTTGTGAATGATTTCATCCCAGCCTTGTCCAGGGTCAACGTTTTAGGTTGTTTCAACGCTGAATCATTAAATCTAAATGCCGGTCCTCGATATTTGTCAAAGTTTAATGTCCTGCTAGAAAAAACTTCATCTATTGGCAAAGCCAATCTATCATCTAAGCGCAATAAAATATTTCCATCAGTTACTTTATCCGTTATTATTCTTGCGAACCCAGGCATTGTATCGCCAAACCGCAGTGGGTCTATATCCATATGAATACCATACATATATGCCTTGCCATCAAAGATAAAAAAACTACTGCTAAACTCTACCCCGTTTACTACGCTTAAATCATATTTATTTCTTTCATGCGTCAATATTTCTCCATCACGAACATGACCAATTTCAACTTTTCTATCACCTAGTAAATCTAGCAAGTACCCTACAAAAACATGAATAAACAATTTTTCAGCTTTGTCACGACTTTCTTGATTATCATTTGAAAATAACGGAATCAAAAAAGTCATTAGATAATAATGAACCCAATTATTTACATCATGCTCAATCATGTATTGCATTATTGCAGCTGCAGAAATACCTGAATTATTAAGCATATCCACAGAAACATCAGCCAATGTTTCAAGGAATTTAGGCATAACAAATCCATCCAGTCTCGATTTAGACATAAAATTTAAATACTGTTTTCTTATACAAAGAACAAGATGCTCAATCCTTTTGAATTCCATTGTCTCTGAAATCTTTATCAATAACTCACTTATGGCATCCTCATTGTATTCAAACTCACTCAAGCAATCACCACCTGTTGTTTTATTTTCCACCCCTTTTATATGGTGCTTTATCCTTCCACACGCCATTGTATCTTTGTCTGTGTCCCGACACAGTATGCTCAATAGGCGAACTCTTTTCTATAGTTTCCGCTACCTTCGTTGCAACATTAACCACCTTTTCGACTGAAGGTCCAGTATTCTTAACGCTACTTGTCCTACTTACAGATGGTTTTGAAGATATACTTCTAGATTTACGCTTCCCTCCACCTGCCAAATGGTCAACTCCAGCCCCTACAGCAAGAGGAACAACAATTTTCGCAACTTCAGAAATAATAGGATGTTTATATTGAAAATCATTCACTTTCTCAACAACTCCCATTATTCTATCACTAAAGCCTCGTTTCGGTTTGCTTACAGACACTGGTGTTTTACTTGGTTGCATTTTTTCTTGTTTTAAATTGGCTTTCTGTGCATTGTCGGCATTATTGTTTTCACTCGCACTATCTTTACCATTATCCTCTAATTCAGAAATATACTTACTTTCACTTGATACATTTGGTGGGAAAATGGGGTCTGATAAATATACTATTTCACATGGTTTAAACTCATTCTCTCCAAATCCTATAGTTTGTTTTGTAACATAGTTGTAAAAACCATTAGTAGAATTTTGGAAATTCCCATTATGGGCTTCAGCATGCTCAGGTCTTGACAATAACTGGATGTTTTGAGCATTTCCTTGGTATTCTGGAAACTTTTCAACGCTTTTCATATGATGCCCCTCAAATGCTTTCCCGTTCTCATCATAAGCTTTTCCACGTTCTAAAATAACCTGTTGTTACTCTCTAGACCAATCTCTAGTACCCTGTCCTTGATTTACAAGTTCTTTCTCATTCGCCCATGCTGCTGCAATAGCTTTATTTGCCTCAGAGGTTCTCCTAGACATAGAATCAACCTCCTATACCAAGCAAGTCATACAAATCATTTAAAAAATCAATAAAAGATTCATATATCTCATCCTCTTCAACCCTTCCATCCTCATGATTGTAAATTGAAATCTTTTCAGAAGTCTTATCACAAAGAATAGGATCGCCAGAAGCTAAAGTGCCAATTACAATGTACTTTTCTTCTGGTTTATCGAGATCCTCAACATCAATAAGTGGTTTATGCTCAACTCCGTACATCTGTACTCCGGCTGGCAGAAAAAATTCTCCTCCATCAGAAAATTCCAACCACTCTTTATACTTTTGAGGAAGTTTAACATTATTCTTTGCTTCAAATTCAGTAATCTTTTCTTCAGTTGTTTCCGGCAGGAATGACATCCTCCCTTGTTCAACTAATTTATCAACTATCGTTTTCAATTCTTCTGAAATCATATCATTTACCTCCAAACACTATTTAGTGAGGAACTTTTAGCCCTTTACCAGTATCCAAATCAAACCCTATCTGCCAAAATCCCATATCAAGCATTTTCATCTGTGGATACGGCAAGTCATATACAACCATCTCTCTTCGAACTGGTTCTAGCCTGTCTGCATTCTTCTCATAAAAATCAACAAGCTTCAATATCGAATTGATATTGTAATTTCCTGTTGCAACGCCTTGTGCCTTGATACCTGAAATAAAATATCTATCATAGGCTGGAACGCAGCCTAATGTGCCCATCAAGATTTTTGTAATCAAAGTATCTGAAAGCTGGCTCTTTACTTCCTGCTCTTTTACGCTCTTTCGAATAGAATCGTAATACTTCACCAAATAATTATTTATGTCATTAAGTAATTGCTGATTATTCGTATCTTTCAAATCTTTGCACGCTATTCCAACCAGCGGCTCATATTTTTCTTTCAAAAGTTCCTTTACTACAGGAATATGTACTTTATAGTCTTTTTGCAGCAAGAATGATGAGCCTCGATACATACCCCAACTTGCCAAATAGAATGCAAGCTGAAGGCTTAAATAGTCATAATCAGCATTAGACTTCGCTCTTGCATGACAGAAGTTCGAATAACAATGTTCCCAAGAACGATACCTACCATTTTCATCCTGCTTCAAATCATTATAAAAACTTGTAGAAGAGCTAATAATCATATCTACTGTATTCATATAATCATCTCTTTTCATATGTTTTGTTGTCGATCTAACTAAACGACTTCTTGACTATCTAACAAATCACTATTCCGGCTTATTTGTTATCCTTTGAGCATTTGCTCGATAAACATCTCATTTAAACCTTGGTTAAAATCTTGTTTTAAAACAAGATTCAAACAAGATATTTCACCTGTATCTCCTTCAAATTCTTGTTTAAACCTTGTTTATTTAAACAAGAATTCAAACAAGCTTACTTCAAAATCCAATTTGATTTTTGCTGATTATCTGAGTCAGTATCTATGATTCCAGCCTTTTTCATAGATGTTAACAAGTTTCTCATCTTGTTTTCCTTTTGTGTATCAGACAACGCATCTGGCAGCTTATCCCAAAGAAGATTACGAATATCCTTCTTTCTAGCTGTCTTATATTGTTTTAAATACTCGACTATCAAATCCTTATAGTATTTATCATCAAATCCCTTGTTCTTAATATAACTTGCGCTATCATCGATGCTCTTTGATGCTGAAGCAGATAAAAATAGACTAGAAATACGACCTTCAACCAGTTTTGCAGCTCGTAATTTATCAACATCAACCTTATCTAATGGAAGTCCTTTCTGCACACGATCGAGCAGAAATACTGTCTGTAAGTCCAGATCCTGATGATCATACAAAATATGCATATAATTATCATCAATTGTTTTTCCATATACAGTAACCTCAACCTGTGTTCCTGATGAGATATTATAATCCGGCATTGGAAAATACTTTGCTTTTTGAATATTGTAGGCACGTCTAATTCCAAGTGTTGCTGTATCAATCATATGAAATAAGACCATAGACTCAGCCAATAGTTGGTTTCTGTAAAATGGCGGATTATATCCCACTTCAAGTACATTTTCTATTTTCTGCGGAATAAAATCTCCCGGATTAGTAAACTTTATTTTATCTTCAAATTCATTAAGATAAATACGGCCACCAAGCTGATAATTTGTATGTGCAATACAATTGTTCAATAACTCTCGAATTAGCCAACTGTTGTACTGTTCTGTTTCCATTGGAAATAGTGTCATCTGATTTGGCATATAGCGATATGTCAAATTCCTAACTTTTGCAAATACCTTATCAACAACATTTATAAAAGGAATTTTAAATATCTCATAATCCTTATCAGAGCCATCAGCACCATATAATCTCCACATAATACTAGGTGCAGATGCAAGCAAATAATCAAAATCAGCAGAGCCTAATAACAGCATTCCCGCATTGGTTACTTTACCTTCATGAATCAGTTTCACTTTGGAAAGAAACTGTTCATCCGTCATTCCATCAACCTCTTCAGAAATGTGTTCCTGATTCATTTTCTCTTTATACTTAACTCTTGCTAATGCAATTGCATCCTTATCAAGATGTTCAATTGTTGCATTCTCTACAATCTGTTTAGACCAGTCTTTTCTTTCCTGGGATCTAATTGCATCTATTTTATACTGTTTCAAAGGCACTAGACTCTCGCCAGAACGTTCATAATAATTAGTTCTCCAATCAGTCGGTATTCCTGTAGCCGCTGCCGGAACCTTAAACATAAGAACACGATATTCTTTACCACCGACAGTTGGATATATTTCTACAATTTCATAAAAAGTCATTCCATTAGTTGTATCTCTTGATATTTCGTATTTGAATTTTTCAAGAATACTAGAATCACCCTTCTTATATGCTGTGCCTACAAGATGTTTAATCTTATCTTTTTCACTCACACCAAAAACAAGCCATCCATATTGCTGTTGCTTAAGGTTAGCTTCATTACTCAACGCAGAAAAATATCTGCCAATTTTATCCGTATCATAACTACTTTTTGCTTCCTTGAATTCTACTGTTTCATATTCCCAGCGCTCCATCAAGTTTTCAAGGATCTCATAGTATTCTACATTTTTAGCATTTTTGTCATAATCAAAAAAAGCCATTTAATCACTTCCTTATTCAAATCAATATATTTCATCTATTTTTTGATTGGCCTGCTATATCGGCACTGTGGATAATTAGTGCATCCATAAAATCTACCATATGGGCCACTGCGTTCACGTAGTTTTCCACCGCAGTCTGGGCATATTGTTGGATCGTATTTCCTTCTTTGTATTACAATTTCCTGTACCGTTTTTTCTTTTACTGCTGGATTATTATCAGAACAATCCTTGCATGTACCAAGATTTATATGACCAGCACCGCCATATGAAGTAAAATTGCTTTCTCTAGCAATCTTCCCACAAAACTCACATTTTATCCAACGATTTCCTTCGGGATCCCTTACTTGTGTTTCCTGTTGAGAAAAATTAGATTCCATATTTCTCTTGAAATCTTCTTCTCGCTGACGTTTTTCTTCCTCTAACTTCTCAGCCTCAATGCGACGTTTTTCTTCTAATTCCTTACGTCGCCTTTCGGTCTCTTCTCTTTGTTGCTGAAGCCTCTTCTCATTTTCTTCTCGTTGACGCTCCATCTCCTGACGCTTTCTTTCTTGCTCTTCAAGCATCTGCTTATATCGTTCTTCTTTTAAACGAGCTTCCTTCAAGCGTCTTTCTTCTTCTGCCTCTAGTTTATGAGTAAATTGTTCTTTGGCTTTTTCTAATAAACTTAATATAGATTCGCCATTAAAGAATAAATGGTTATCTATTAATTCAACTCTGGATAATTTATCCGATGCAAATTCATTTTCCTGCCATAGTCCATCAATATCTTTTCCATAAAATACCGCGCTAAGCTCTGCTTTCGAATAATCAGCCTCCTCAATATCAAGCAATAAACAAAATCCTTGTTTATCTTGTAATTTCATTAATGCTTCCGGATACTGTCCATCCGTTCCTCCATTAGAGCCATCCACGATATATAAAACCACAATCCCAGACAGATTACCTGTCAGCACATCCAATTTATCATCTACAATATTGGCACGAGTTCTCCAATACCTAATTGCCAATTTCTTTGTTCTAGATAGAAATGTAAATTCCGGTCTTCTCTTGATATCTTCAATAACATCAATTGGAACACGTGATTCTATATCACCCGATTTCAGTTTATCGTCTAACCAACACTTCAAGACAATTTTAGAATCAACGGATATCTTGCCCTCTGTAGGCATTGAACACTCATACTCACCTGTTCCTGTTTTTTCTCTAAAATGCTGCTCACGAAGATTCTTATCGCCTGCAACCAAAATTAGATTCGTGCCACATCCACACGGGCAAAACAACTCATTATTCTGACTTTTTTCTCTAAGTTCTTTTAATTTATCTGGAATGTTAATCTGCTGGCCGTTAATGACCGTATAGATTGTCTCTATTCCTATATATTTACCGTTGCAAATAGCAACTGTTCTTTGTGCCATACGGTCATCACCACCCTTCACAGTTCTTATATGTAATTGCCAATCCTGTTCAACGAAAAATCATCTGTTTTTTTACAAACAATATACAATTTAGATGGTTTCTTAATTTTTGCTACACTTATTTTATAGGATGCAATTATTATATCCAACAATTCCTGTTGCATAAGCGAAGTGTCATCCATTCTAGTTATTCCTGATCCCAAAATCGGAATACAAACATCCTGCTGTCCATAATATTTATCAATTTCAGTCCATAAAACCGATAAACACTCGTTCAATTCTTCTCGTGTCATTCTGCCCAATCCATCTTTATCTAATTTTGCAAATGACAGTAATAAAAACTCATTCACAGGTATCAATCTTCCAGATTCGTATTTTTCCTTATTTTGATACATTGATTTCCCCTTAGACTTTAATTGAATTCCATCTAATAAGGATTGCATATTTGTAATAGGATATTTTTGCAGATATTGACCACATATCAACCCCGGTTTTATTTCTTATCAACCGTGAAGTAATCAACTTCATAATTGCAAGTCGGAACGCCCTTGTAAATTGCATCTGATTTTGTTATTTCGGCAATGGTTATAACCAGTGCCTTCCTGTCTTTACCTGTTACTCCGTACTTAATTTCCATATGTACATGACCTCCTTTTATTTTGGTATGTACATATATCACTCTGACGGTTGGAAATAGCAAGCTAATTATGTATTATGACAAAAACTTATCCATATCAATATTAAGTCCTGCTGCTTTCATATTTTTGGCGAGTTGCATCTTCCATGCTCCATTACTATCCATAGCAACATAAACAACACCACTTATATCACCAGGCGTTTCAACATTCCCCTTTACCAAGGCGCAAACATGATCTCTATGTAACTTGCTAATTAAGTATCCATGTTCAAATACTACATTTTGTCTTGCTCTAAATCTCTCTTTTTCTTTGGCTTCCTCTTTTGCTCGGCCATAATCACATTCTGTGTACAATACGACCGCATAATCAACATCCGTATACTTTTCTATCTTTTCTATTATTGTTAAACCTTGATCAGCCTGTTCATGTAATATAATGACCTCAAATCCCCATTTTTCCAAAGTTCTAGCCATTTCCTGTACCGCTAGTTCATCATGCCCATGCACTATAAAAACTTTATTACTCATTTCGTATCTGTCCTTCTCAATAATTATTTTCTTTTCAACTCGATAACCATTTGTTATCTGATATGTCTTCATTTTAGCTGTTAGCTTTTTCATATTATGTACTAATGTTTCATTGGATATATCAGGCTCGTAAAAATGAAATTCATCTATGTACTGATAAAGCCCTTGTCCAAAATTTGGAATAATTGCATCATACTTTCCTGTGATTTCAACATAAAGATTTATTCCGCTATCTGTATCTTGAGAATCAGCAAGAAATTTTTCACATCTAACTATATCCTCCTCAAGCATCTGTTCAAAAGAAAGTTTTGTTTTCTTAGGCTGTATCACTTCAGGATGAATAGTATTATCCAATTCTTCATCCGCTAAAAGCGCATTCAAATGTCCCATCATATCAGGATATGCATGTATATTTTTCTTATGAAAACATGTAGAACTAATACTATCGTATAGCGGATGCTTTTTTAAATACCTTTCACAAAATACCTTTATCTCATCTATCCAAGCATTGAACAACGGTCCGCTAACAGATGATATTCCCATTGCATCATTAGTCTCTTTTACTCCAATTTCTTCACCACGTTTAAGAAATTTTTGTATCCTATAATGCAAAGAATCTTGAATATCATCTATATACTTTTTCCCTTGGTATGTAGCTCTAACAATGTATCCCCAACCTTCCAATGAACTTGCATCAATCACTTGTATTAAGTTATTATCAACCAAAATATCTACCTGTGATTTATCATATTGAGGTGCTCCAATAGATACTTCTAACCTGCCCTCTAACTGATCATATAAATCTATTAAAAGTACTTGTGTTTTTAAATCTAAAATCCCCACGGTATCCTTCCTTCGTTCTTTACTATTCTGGCATCAGTTATTTGTCACTCAATGTGTTGGAGCCAACGCCCTACATTTATATATACAACATTATTGTCTACTCAACCCACTAATAGCATTCTTGTCTACACAACCCATTTAATCATATCCCATCAATGAGCATTTTATCCTTTTTTGATGCCATATTCAGTTTTTAATCTCTAATAACTCAAATCTCCGAAAAGCCCGTATTTCAAGCCTTTTCGAGCATATCCTCAAATTCTATTTTTGTACTTTACTTAACAAACAAACACTCTCCACATGTCCCCCTTGACAAAACTGGTCAACAACTCCGACCTTCTTCAGTTCATATCCCATCTCGCCCAATCGCTTTACATCTCTCGCCAGAGTTGCCGGGTCACAGCTTACATACACCAGTCGCTCCGGTGCCATCTTCACTATCGTCTGCAATAATATCTCCTCACAGCCCTTTCGTGGTGGGTCTACCACCACCACATCCGGATGCTTGCCCGGATTGTCGCCACTCTGATAGAATTCCGGCACTACCTCTTCTGCTTTTCCACAGAAGAATTCTGTATTCTCAAAGCCATTCAACTTTGCATTCTGCTTTGCATCTTCTATTGCCTGTGGTACAATTTCCACTCCATAGACTTTCTTGGCTTTCTGTGCCAGGCATAAGGAAATAGTGCCGATTCCGCAATACATATCCCAGACAATTTCGTTTCCGGTCAGGTCTGCATATGCAACTGCTTTGTCATAAAGAACCTTCGTCTGAACCGGATTCACCTGATAGAAGGACATTGGTGAAATTCGGAACTGAACCTCTCCAATATAATCCGTAATATATGGATTCCCCCACAGTGCCTTGCAGGTGTTCCCAAGAATACGGTTTGTCTTTTCCCGATTGATATTCAGGCTGACACTTTGAAGCACCAAGGACTGCGTCTGCTCCATATTGTAGTGCTCCATATTGTAATGCTCCACCGCCCTGTGTAAGCATTCAATCAACTCTGCACTACAGCTTCCGTCTGTGGCACCTTTGTCCGGTAATTCTGTTCCATTAACCACCAGACATACCATGACCTCACCGGTTGTGAAACCGACTCTGGTTAAGATATGCCGTACCAGACCTTTATGCTGTTCCTCATCATAGATAAAGCTTCCGGTTTGATTCTGCCATGCCTGTAACCATGGGCGTAACTCCTGTAGGATATAATTATTTACCGGATGTCCAATCTCACATCGCTCCAAATCAATAATGAAATGGGTTCTGCCTGCATAAAAACCAATCTGCACCCGGCCTTCTTTATTCAAGCCTACAGGGAACTGCATTTTGTTCCGATAATGGTATGGCTTCTCCATACCGCAAATTGGCTCCATAAGGTTGGCGGCATTCTCTACACCGCCAATCCGTTCCAGACAATTTCGCACCTTATTCCACTTATAGTCCAACTGTTTTTCGTAGGACATATGCATCAAGGTACATCCACCACAGCTTCTTGCCTTTTCACACCTAGCCTCCACACGATACTGAGACGGTGTAATTATCTCCTCCAATCGACCATAGGCATAATTCTTCTTCACCTTCACAATTCGAATTCTTGCCACATCACCTACCACGGTATCCTTCACGAACACAGCAATGCCACGATTGTCTTTTCCCGGTTCGATAGCATCCGCTCCGGTGACATCTGTTTCCGGAATATGACCGATGCCTTCTCCATCTGCTCCAATATCTTCAATTTTGATTTCATAAATTTCATTCTTATTCATAATTACCTACACATTCGGCTTTGAGGTTGCCCGTAAATTGCTTTCAAAGCACCGGTTAAAACCCATCCAGTTGCCACCTTCGTCCTTGCTGTTCAATTCCTCTATAAACATCTGTATCTTGGCATCTGTATTGTCTGCAAAAGAAAGCGCCACAGCTTCTATCAGTGCCGGTTTCTTCGGCGAACCGAATTCCAATTCTCCGTGATGTGCCAGCACACAATGCTTTAATTCATTGCCAAGCTTTATCGGAAATCCCTCGATTTCTTTCATTTTCCGGTCTAATAAAATGGTACACATTACAATATGTCCTACCAGCTGTCCTTCGTCTGTATAATCATTTTCCGGGAAATCCGACAACTCTTCTACCTTTCCCAAATCATGACAAATTGCTGCCGTTATCAGCAAATCCCGATTCAAAACCGGATACTGGGATGTATAGAAATCACACATTTTAGTCACTGCCAGCGTATGCTGCAACAGACCGCCCACAAATCCATGATGCATGGACTTGGCTGCCGAATGCTTCTGAAATGCCTCTGAGAATGCCTTATCTTTTACAAATAAGTTTTCCAACAGCTGATGTAAGTATTTATCCTTTACACTCTTCATAAGACCCAATAACTCCTGATACATAGCATCGGTATCATATTCTGAACATGGCATATAATCGGCTACTGCATATTCCCCTTCCTGTGCTTTTCGTACCTGTTTTACATTCAATTGCAAATTATTCTGAAAACTAACCACCTGTGCTGTGATGGAAATATAATCCATTGCTTCAAAATGTGCAATTCCATTATTCAAATCCCAAACCTTAGCATCAATCGTGCCGGTTTTATCCTGCAGCAGCATAGAATAATAGTTCTTTCCTGCCTTTGTCTGCAAGGTCTGCTTGCTCTTGCACAAATAAATGGCATTAATCATCTCGCCTTCCCGAAGTTCATTTATATAATACATGGTATTCCCCTTTCTATCTCAATATTAACCACAAGAATAAGTATACTCCATACCCTGCCAATTCACAACCGGCTTCTGCATTTTCTGTCAATGTAGTGTAGATTTTTTCTTTGTTTTCCTATATAATTTTCTTATGGATAAATTGCAGATTATGACTAAGTAAAGGCAGACAAGACAATATGAACAAACGTAGTTTACGAATTTTAGAATATAATAAAATTATAGATATGCTACTTCCATTTGCCGGTTCCCCTATGGGGCAGACCCTTTGCAAAAGGTTAAAGCCTTCTACCGACCACATGGAGATTCTTCGGTTACAGGAAGAAACCAGAGATGCTTTGGCACGTTTATACAGACAGGGAAGCATTTCTTTTTCCGGTGTTACCGATATCGGAATGTCACTAAAACGTTTAGAAGTAGGAGCAACCTTAAGTCCTTCTGAATTGTTGGACATTGCCCGATTACTGGATAACACCTTAAGTGTACGCCAGTATGGAGTATCGGAAGATGAGGAACATGAGCCGGACTGTCTGGATTCCCGTTTCTTAGATTTAATGCCTTTAGAGCATATCACCCGTGAAATCCGCCGTTGCATTTTGTCAGCAGACGAGATTGCAGATGATGCTTCTTCTGAGCTTAAGACCATTCGTCGTTCCAAAAAGCAGATTAACGATAAGATTCACACCCAGCTTTTGCATATTGTGAATTCACAGGATAATAAGAATCTGTTACAGGACAGCTTAATCACCATGCGAAATGGCCGCTACTGTATTCCGGTAAAACAGGAATACCGCAGTAGCTTTCCGGGTATGATTCACGACCAGTCTTCCAGTGGTTCCACCCTGTTTGTAGAGCCAATGGCAGTTGTGAATCTCAATAATGAATTAAAAGAACTGGATAACAAAGAACAATTAGAAATTGAACGAATCTTAGCTTCCATCAGTGAACAGGCAGCCTTTGAACGTACCATTATTGAGTGTAATGTAAGGTTACTGACGGAACTGGACTTTATCTTTGCACGAGCGAAGCTTGCAAAGTCATACAATGGTTCAGAACCTATTTTTAATACAAAGGGTTATATTAACATCAAGCAGGGGCGCCACCCATTATTAGATAAGAATACGGTAGTACCCATTGATATTTCTTTGGGTGATGCCTATACCATGTTGATTGTAACCGGTCCGAATACCGGAGGCAAAACTGTCTCTTTGAAAACGGTTGGCCTATTTACGCTGATGGGACAGTCCGGTCTGCACATTCCTGCCTTCGAAGGCTCAGAACTGTGTGTATTTCAAGATGTATTTGCCGACATTGGAGATGAACAGAGTATTGAGCAAAGTCTTAGTACCTTCTCCTCTCACATGTCTAATATCGTGTATATTGTAAAACATGCAACACCGGAGACATTGGTTTTATTTGATGAGCTTGGTGGCGGAACCGACCCGATTGAGGGTGCTGCCCTTGCCATTGCTATCCTGAATCAGCTCCGCCTGCAGGGAATCCGTTGTATGGCAACAACTCATTACAGTGAGTTAAAGACCTTTGCCCTTTCCACAGAGGGCATTGAAAATGCCAGCTGTGAGTTTGATGTTGCTTCTCTTCGTCCAACTTACCGGTTGATGATTGGCATCCCGGGCAAATCCAACGCATTTGCCATATCTAAGAAATTAGGTTTACCGGACTATATTATCGAAGATGCCCGTTCACAGATTGATGCATCTTCTCTGGATTTTGAAAGTCTGATTAGCGACTTAGAAAAAAGCCGCAAGACCATAGAAGAGGAAGAACAGAAGGTTGCTGCTTATAAGGAAGAAGTAGAAACCTTGCGAAATCAATTACGGGAAAAACAGGAATCCATTGAACAGCAACGGGCAAAGCTTTTAAAAAATGCAAGAGAAGAAGCTATGGAGATTCTGGAAGAAGCCAAGGAACTGGCAGACCAGTCCATCCGTAAGTATCAAAAATGGGAACGTAATCCGGCAAAGGCAGATAACAAGGCAATGGAAGCCCAGCGCGGTAAGCTCCGTGATAAGATGAAAGCCCTGGACGGTGATATGAACAAACATAAAAAGCAACGTCGTTCCGGTCATAAAGCAGAGGACTTTAAGATTGGGGATACCGTATATATCATCAGCATGGATACTACCGGCACCGTACTTTCTTTACCAAATTCCAAAAAGGAAATTTCCGTACAGGCAGGTATTCTTCATATGACACTTCCGATTACAGACTGTGAAATCACAGATGCACCGGTAGAGGAACAGCCAAAACCGACAAAAGGAAAATCCCGTATGAACTTGGAACGTGCTTCTACTATACGCCCGGAAATCAATGTAATTGGGCTTACCGTGGATGAAGCCATATCAAGGATTGATAAATATTTAGATGATGCCCTGTTATCTAATTTGTCCCAGATTACCATCATTCATGGCAAGGGAACCGGTGCATTACGAAAGGGAATCCACGAATATTTGAAACGACAAAAGCATGTAGCAGAATTCCGCAATGGTGAATTCGGAGAAGGTGACATGGGTGTTACCATTGTTGAATTGCGCTGACAAATATAAGATAACTACAGTGGAGGTAAGAATGGAAAAACAGCGAATATTAATTGTTGATGATGACGAACATATTGCAGAATTAATTTCTCTCTATTTGGTAAAAGAATGCTTTGATACCAGAATTGAAGGAGATGGTGCTGCTGCCCTACAGGCATTTAAGGACTACCAGCCCCACTTGATTCTGTTGGATATTATGCTTCCGGGGATGGATGGCTATGAGATATGCAGTGAAATCCGAAAAATCAGTTCGGTACCAATCATCATGCTTTCCGCCAAAGGAGAAGTATTTGATAAAGTACTGGGATTGAAATTAGGAGCCGACGACTACATTATGAAACCATTTGATTCCAATGAGATGGTTGCCCGTGTGCGTGCGGTGCTTCGCCGCTACCAGCCAACCGCTCCTGCCAATTCCAATATGTCCTCTGCTTCCCATACCGGAGATTATGTAGAATATGACAACCTGATTGTCAACATTTCCAATTATACGGCAACCGTAAATGGCGACGCATTAGAAATGCCACCGAAGGAATTAGAACTGCTCTATTTCCTTGCCAGCCAGCCAAATCAGGTCTTTACAAGAGAACAGCTTCTGGACCGCCTTTGGGGCTATGAATACATTGGGGATACCCGTACAGTAGATGTTCATGTAAAGCGAATTCGGGAAAAATTACCGGATAATCCATTTTGGGCATTAACTACAGTTTGGGGCGTAGGATACAAGTTTGAGGTTAAGGTAAATCATGTATAAACGTATTTTCGATAAAATTGCATTAAGCTATCTGGTCATCATTATGGCATTTTTCATAGTGATTATTTTGTATGCCTCCAATGCTACACGACAGAATCTCATTGCAGAAAAAGAAGCCAATTTAGAAAATCAGGCTCATTTTATTATAGAAGAGTATATTTTGCCCTACGAAAAAGGACAAATGAATGCAAGGGAGCTACGGGAAGCTTTTAATGACTTATCTGACTCCCTTGGTCTTGAGATATGGTACAGCAATGATTCCGAAGATATCTTATTCCTCTCTCATCCGGAAAAATATGAATCCCTTCCCGATGATTTATTTGAATTAATTCCTTCTGATACATTAACAGATGCCTATTCTACAATCGGCACCTTCTATGACATTTTTCCGGAGGAAATGTTAAGCTATGGCACTCCGATTGACCCTGACAAGTCCTCCAACAGTAATTTTATCATTCTGCATGTGCCATTTAGCCAGATTTCTGATATTATGCAGAATATGTTTTTAAATTTCCTGATACCTGTTTGCATCATTATTATATTATGCATGATTTTCGTATTATATCTGGCACGAAAAATTCTGGTTCCCCTTAATCAACTGAATCGCGCAGCAAGGGAATATGCCTGTGGAAATTTCGAAATCAAAACCGGTATCACTTCCAATGACGAAATCGGAGAATTAGCCTCCAACATGGAATACATGGCAGCTGAATTAAATAAATTAGATGAATATAGAAAAGCATTTATTGCCAATATTTCTCATGATTTCCGTTCTCCCTTAACTTCAATTAAAGGTTATATTGAAGCAATGCTGGATGGTACCATTCCAAAGGACAATCAGGAACGGTATCTGAATATTGTGCTTTCGGAAACAAAACGTCTTACGAAACTGACTACAAGTATGCTGGAATTAAATAAATCTGACTCCTATGGACTAAAATTGAATGTTTCTACCTTCGATGTCATGGACATCATTAATTCCACTGCAGATATTTTTGAAGGAGTCTGTTCAAAGCGGTATATCATTATCCGAAAAATTTGTCAGACGAAGGAAACCATCGTCCAGGCTGATAAAACAAAGATTCAACAGGTCATATATAATCTGGTTGATAACGCAATCAAGTTCAGTCCTCACGGAGCAACTATTACACTGTCTGTAACCGATGCCAATGACAAGGTATTCGTTTCTGTCAAGGATACCGGAAGAGGAATTGAAAAGGATAAACAATCCAAGGTGTGGGATCGTTTTTATAAGACAGATTCATCCCGCGGAAAGGATAAACAAGGTTCCGGGCTTGGATTATCCATTATCCGTGAAATCATTCGTGCTCACGATGAAAACATCACGTTAACCAGTACCCCGGGTATTGGTAGTGAATTTACATTCTCACTAAAAAAAGGCAAGGTGTAATACCTTACCTTTTACCATTCATAATGATGTAATTGCCCCTGCAGTTGAAACTGCTCAAACTGTTGCTGTCGCATGGCTTCATAAGAAACAATTGCTACAGAATTCGCAAGATTCAATGACCGAATATCCGGCAACATCGGAATTCGAATACAATCCTTCTTATGCTCTAACAGGATTTCTTCCGGTATTCCGGCACTTTCCTTACCAAACATAATATAACAGTTATCTTCATATTGCACTTCCGTATATGTTTGTCTGGATTTGGTTGTAGCCATATATACATGAGCTGATGGATTCTTTTCTAAAAAGTCCGCATAATTATCATACCGGGTAACATCTACTCTGTACCAATAATCCATACCGGCACGTTTGATTTCTTTATCTGTTAAGCGAAAGCCCAAAGGTTCAATCAAATGCAGCTTAGCACCAATTGCAAGACAGGTGCGGCCAATGTTTCCCACATTTCCACCTTGCTCCGGTTCCAATAATACGATATTTACCATACTTCTTCGCCTGCCTTAATCCTGCTTTACACACAAATCCAGTTCTACGAAATCCGTATCATTAATATAAATCGGAACACACATATTCGCTACTGCACCGGACACTGTAAAATTGCCTTCACACATACTTGGTGGTGTAATATCAATTCCAATATTCTTAACTGAAAAAGCAGTTGAAGCATTTCCCATAATCATATTTCCCAGCTCACAAATTGCACTGGTTGAGATTTCATCTAACTGCGTTAATTCCATAAACATCATTTTAGATGCTATGGCTAATGCTACCTCTTTCTTAAATGCCAGCATGACCTGTCCCTGCATTTCACCGGTTACACCAATCATAATTACAATGGAATCACTGGTAAAACTACTGCTTCTAATATATGGTTTTCCTACTCGTGGAGTAATATAACACGTTTCACTGATGACTTTCGTTGCTGCCATCAAAAAGGTATTTACGTGCTCTGCGTTAATTCTTGCCATTGTTTCCTCCCTATTATAACCTGTCAATAAAGTGTTTTATTCTTCCTATTGCTTCCTTTAATTCCTCAATGGAATATGCATAAGAAATCCGAAGGAATCCTTCCCCGCAATCGCCAAAGGCAGTGCCGGGAACAACGGCAACTTTTTCTTCCTGCAACAACTTTGTTGCAAATTCCTCGCTTGTCATTCCAAATTTCTTAATACATGGAAATACATAAAATGCTCCAAATGGTTCAAAGCAATCAATATTCATTTCACGAAATGTCTGCATTAGAAACTTTCTTCTTTGGTCATATGCCCGTACCATCACTTCAATATCCTTATCCCCATCGCGAACCGCATCAATAGCAGCATATTGGCTGTTGGTCGGAGCACACATAATAGCAAACTGATGTATTTTCGTCATCTGCTCGCAAATCACTGCCGGAGCCAAAGCATAGCCAAGACGCCAGCCGGTCATTGCATATGCCTTTGAAAAACCATTGATTACAATGGTACGTTCCCGCATACCCGGAAGAGATGCAATACTCACATGCTTCTTTCCATACGTTAATTCTGCATAGATTTCGTCGGACATAACATATAAATCATGTGCAAGTATAATCTCTGCAATTTTTTCCAAATCCTCCCGTTCCATAATAGCACCCGTTGGGTTATTCGGGAACGGAAGAATAACTATTTTCGTTTTTTCTGTAATAGCTGCTTCCAGTTCCTCCGGTGTTAATCGGAATTCATTCTCTGCCTTCAACGGGATCCGTACCGGAACACCGTCTGCCAGTTCCACACAAGGCAGATAAGATACATAACAAGGCTCGGGAATAATTACTTCATCCCCCGGGTCCAGCATGGCACGCAATGCCATATCTATTCCTTCACTACCACCTACTGTAATCAGACATTCTTTTACCGGATCATAGGTGGCATTGAACTTACGGGTATAATACTTACAGATTTCCTGTCGAAGCTCCATTAATCCTGCATTAGAGGTATAAAAAGTCTTTCCCTTTTCCAGAGCATAAATACCCTCATCTCGAACATGCCACGGTGTATCAAAATCCGGTTCTCCAACACCCAAGGAAATAGCATCCGGCATTTCATTTACAACATCAAAAAATTTACGAATACCCGAAGGTTTAATTGTCACTACTTTCTCTGATAATGGATTTCTCATGGCATCACAGCTAACCTTTCTACTTTAGTATTGTTTGTAAGTTTTACCCCATGCTCTTTATACTTTTTCAGCACGAAATGAGTTGCAGTTCCAACCACTGCTTCCATTGGTGCTAATTTGCTGGAAACGAACAGGGAAACTTCTTTCATTGTCTTACCCTTAATAATAACTGCAAAGTCATATGCACCTGACATCAAATAAACAGTATCTACTTCCGGATAATTTGAAATCCGTTCTGCAATCTTATCGAAGCCCTCACCACGTTGCGGTGTAACCTTTAATTCAATCAGGGCTGTTACAAATTCATTATCAGTTTTATCCCAATCAATAATTGATGTATAACCACAGATGACTTTTTCCTTTTCTAACGCTGCTATCTCCGCCGCGACTGCGTCCTCACTCTCACCAAGCATCGCTGCAATATCTTTTGCAGTTAATTTACAGTCTTCTTCAATTAGATTTAGGATTTTTGTTCTCATCTTGCTTACCCTCAATTCCTATAGATTTTATATATATCGTCACCTTTGGGTGGCGTTAAATATCGTGTGTCATCATCATGTAATACTATTCTATCATTTTGGTCTGTGGTCTGTCCAATCATTCTTACAGAAATTCCCACTTTTTCCAATTGTTCCGAAACTGCCTCGCCCTGGTTTGTTACAAGCAAGGCACTGCCTCCACTAAGTGCCATGTATGGATTTATATCGAAAAATTCACTGACCTCAATGGTTTCCTGTCGAATCGGAATATCCTTTAGAAATACTTCTATTCCACATCCGGCTCCCTCTCCCAACTCCCAAAGAGCTGCAAAGACACCTCCGGTTGACATATCATGTACATAGGTTACATCTGTCCGACTGATTATCTCCATGACCTTATGCAAAGACAAATCTTTTCCTACTGTGGATGCTTCATCCAAATATCCCGTTGTATAACGGGTATTCAATTCATTCCATTTATCATTGACCAGCATAGCTGTAGCTTCCATGGCTGCAGTACCAACCATAAGAATACTTTCTCCGGAAACAACCTTATCAATGGAATAGGCAGGAGCCTTTTCACCTCTGACACCATAAGCAATCACGGTAATAACCGGAGAACGAAGTTCCTCCAACAATTCTGTGTGTCCACCTATATAAGCAATTTGACACTTCATACAAAGTTCAGATAACGAACGGGTAATCTCTTTGATTCGGTTTTCATTCCCTCTTGCCGGAAGTAAGAGGTTCACCATAATTGCGGTTGTTTTTCCTCCGCTGGTTTCCAATTTGTTACATGCCTTCCAGAACGCATAAACCTCTCCATGTATGGTAGGAAGGGAAACCGTCGCCATGGCAGTAACTAACTGCTGATGCTCTCCCATGGAGATGGCACTATAATCGTGTCCAATCCCTGCCCCCTGTATTACTACATTCTCCTTTGGTGGCAGATTTTTTAACACTGAACGTTTACATTGCGTTTCTGTAATTTTCCCTGCTTTCATGCCATCACCTTTTACTGTGCCGAATTAGTTTCCGGTCCGGGAGCTGCGGTGGTATCTGTAGAAGCACCCGGATCTGCCGGTGGAACTTCTGAAGATGGCACATTTGGCTCAGCGGTACCCGGATCTGCTGTACCCGGTTCCGTTGGTGGTACCGGATCTGCCGGTTTGCCAATGGTTACACGCTCCGGTGATGCATTATAAGAACTGGTATTTACAAGAATCGTATCAACCAATTCTCCATTTTCATATACGTATTTCCACAACTTAGCCCGATAACCGGTATGTGCCGTCTGTGTCACTTCACGATAATCAGAAGGAAGGGCTTCATCTACAGTCTCAATCGGATCACCTGCAGGAATGACTTCGGTTATCTCATTTTTATACTCTACTGTCCGGTTTTCATCCCGCCATTCCTTTCCGTAAATAGAAACGTGTAAAGTTCCACCGGAAGCATATGCGTAAATATAAACCGGTGCATCTGTATTGTTGACAAAGCGGAAATTCTTTGTTCCTTCATTCAAGGCAGCGTCCGCTGATAACTGTACATATCCAACTGCCATAGAATGTGGATACCGTTCTGTCACTTCCAACTCAGCCCGTAAAACGGCATTGTACAGGGTAGTAGATACCTGACAGATTCCTCCGCCGATATCGGAGATTACTTCCCCATTCAAATACGCTCCTGCATAACTCCAGCCATTGGCTGTGGTAAATGGTACTAAATGAGACATGGTATCAAATTCTTCACCCGGAAATACTACACTTCCGCTAATTTTACTTGCCGCATTGGCTATATTATTATTTCTGGAAACATCACCAAGGGTATAGTGTGTTTCAAAGGTTCCAATAACATCTGTTACCTCTGATAATTCTTCCGAGGTATGCTCCGGGTCTAATTCATTGGTTGCCACCTCTACCTGTAGCTTCTCTCCACCGGACCAGCCTGTAATTGCTTCCAGCAATTTGTCAATGGTTTCCTTTGCATTTAATTCCTTACCACTCTTTGCTTCTATCAGATTCAGCTTTCCATCTGAATACTCCAAACCGGCATTGGTCGCCGGAACAATGTAGTCTGACAATTCTTCGTCCAAAAATGAAACCAGATAATCCTCATTGAAAGATAACTCTACAGGAATTACTACATTTTCTGTTGCAATATCTGCAATTTCTTTATATCGTTTTAATATATTACCTCTTCTTCCATAGGCATATGCCTCTTCCACAGCCGCATCTATCTCTGCTTCCAGTTCCAAGTCTGCCATTTCTAAAACACAGCTTTCATCCTCAAGATTAAATTGAACGGAAATTCCTTTCAATTCCTCCAAATAATCCTCGTAAGCTGCTTTCGCTTCTCCCGGAGTCATGCCACTCACTTCTACAGAATCCAAAGATATCCCATCGTAAATGGATTCCTGTCCCTTTTCCTCCGCCTGCACTCCATTATGTACTAAAATTATCGATGATATCACTGTAACTGCTGCAAGAACACCAAACAGCTTCCGTTTCACGTATTTTTGTTTCATTTTTCTATCCTCCACATCCACAACCTTTATTTTATCACATCTCAAAGGCATTTCAACATTTCTTTGAAAAACTTTGTTTTTATAAAAGCTTGTGTTATGATATACTATATTATATCGTTTACATCATGCTAGGCACAACAATCCCCAGAACCATAGCAATAGCAATGATTATAACGATGACAGAAGATATAATTCTCTTCGTTTTTTTGGTAAACTTAAACATATAAACACCTCTTTCTTGAAAGGAACAACAACTATGCCAATTCCTCTTATCCTAATTACAGCAATCTTATGTTTTATCCTGATGCACAACATCAAACGTTCCAAAGCAATGGCTGAGGAACAATCTGCCCGCTTTTGGCAACGGGAAGCGGAAGCTGACAATGTGCGCAGACAGGATATTTCTTCTCTGAACTATATTTATATACCAATCGAAACACTTCCTTTTGGTGTAGATACAACCCCGGAGGTTCAAGAGGCAGAAGCAATCATTCGCCGTCTGGATTCCACTCAGATACTCAACCTGAGTCAATATACCAATACGGATCTTAAAATGGAATACGGAGCTGCCAATCTGAACTTCTTATCCCAATGTGATGAACGTTTTACACTTCTTATCCGCACCTTATATCAATGGGCATGTCTGCTGTCAGAGCACGACCATATACCGGAAGCAGTCAGGGTTGCAACCTACTGCATCGAAATCGGATCCGACATCTCCGGCTGTTACTATATGCTGGCAGATTACTATCGTGCCCATAATGACACCGACTCTATCAAAGAGCTCTTGGAACGTGCCGAAGCCATTACCGGCTTACAAGCAGATTCCATTAAGGATTATCTTAACAAATCCCTGGAGTGATAGCAAGGGATTTTCCCGACATCTTATCGATAAACTTCTTATTTTTTTATTGCCTTTCACTTTTCTTTGCATGTTTCCTTACTCGCATCTGATAATCCTTACACACTTCCTGTAACGGACACTGCTCACATTTGGGATTACGTGCTGTACAAATGGTTCTTCCATGCGTAATAATCTGAATATTATAGAGAATCCACTGTTCCTTTGGCAAAACTTTCATTAACTCCTGTTCAACCACTTCCGGGTCATCACTTTTCGACAAGCCCAGCTTTTTGGAAATCCGCTTTACATGAGTATCTACTACCACACTTGGCTCATGAAAAATATTTCCACGAATCACATTGGCAGTCTTTCTTCCCACACCATCTAACCGGGTCAAATCCTCAATATTCCTAGGCACTTCACCGCCATATTCATCCAGCAGTTTTCTTGCACATGCCTTAATATTCCTTGCCTTATTCTTATAAAAGCCTGTGGAATAAATATCTTTTTCCAATTCCTTCAAATCACAATTCGCAAAAGCCTCCAGATTCGGATATTTTACAAATAAATCCCTTGTCACAATATTGACTCTGGCATCGGTACATTGGGCACTCAGCATGGTTGCTATCAGTAATTGCCATGCGTTCTCATGATTCAGATAACATTTGTATTCTGTTGTATAGGTGTCATTCAGAATCTCTACAATTCTGGTTACTCGTTCCTTTTGCGTCACGTTGAAATTCCTCCTCTGTAATAAACCGGGTTGCTGCACACGAATCGAATGCATGCTTTTTCTCATAATCGTACAACATATAACCGGTTTGCGTTTTTTCCTGCCATGGTTCCAGATGCATTCGTTTTCCTCCGTTTCCGGAATTTCGGAAAAATCGTGCCATATCTTTCTTCAAATCGTTATAATCCTTTGCCCACTCCGGACGTTTTTTCAGATTTTCCCGTAAATACAGGTCATGAAGAAGCAGGCGGTCCAGTGTACTTTCCTCCCACCCATTCTCCTCAGAATAGGTATCATGAACAAAATTCCGAAGAATCGTATAACGGTCTAAGCGTTTCCACTGAAGTCCTTCATACCCCATCTGTCTATAATACTCCCCTAATTGCAGAAAAAAGTCAAATGCCGAATTTTGGAAATTCATCAGATATTCCAATGTATAGGTAAACTGCCCACTGTTATGATATACCTCCAGCATCTCTTCCACCCGTTTCAATACCCGGATATCCCCATAAGACAGCCAATTCGTGGCTAGAACTTCATATGGCGGTTCTTCCATATATCTTAATCCATATTCTGCTGCCCGTTCTTCCATCTTAGAACCTTTCAACACCTTCAGGAAGCCTAGCTGTAATTGCTCTGCTCCCATATGATACGCCTCGTCAAAGGATTGACGAAAGCTCTGTATATCTTCAAAGGGAAGCCCGGCAATCAAATCCAGATGCTGGTGGATGTTACCAAACCTTCGGACTTTCTCCATGTTTTCCTTGATTTTATCAATATTCATCCGCCGTTCAATGGCATCAACGGTATGGGAATTGGTTGTCTGGAGTCCAATTTCAAACTGCACCAGCCCTTTTCGCATCTGCTTTAACAACGTCATTTCGTCCTCTGTCAACAAATCCGCGGATATCTCAAAATGAAAATTCGTCACTCCGTTATCATGCTCCAAGATGTACTGCCAGATTGCCATTGCATGTTGCGGATTACAGTTAAATGTCCGGTCAATGAATTTCACCTGTGGCACCCGTTGGTCTAAGAAAAATTGTAGTTCCTGTCTGACCAGAGCCAAATCCCGAAATCGCACCTGCTTGTCAATGGAGGATAAACAATAACTGCACCGGAAGGGACATCCTCTACTGCTTTCATAATAAACAATCCGATGTTCAAACTGCTCCATATCTTTATATACAAAAGGGATTTCATTTAAGTCTACCAACTCTGTTGGAGGTTGTACACATACTTCCTGATTCTTCCAATAGGCAAGCCCCGGAATCTTGTCGTAAGCATCTCCCCGTAACAGCCGGTAAAAAGTCTTTTCACCTTCTCCCAGCATTAAAAGATCAAAGCAAGGATTCGCTTTCAGAAACATCTCCGGATGAAAAGACACCTCAGGTCCTCCAGCCCATATCTGCACTTCCGGCAGGACTTTCTTTAATTCCTTCGCAAGCCTGCAGATATATTGAATATTCCAGATATAACAGGAAAATGCTATGATATCCGGTTTTCTTTCATATAAAGAGCCAAGGATATCTTCCAAAGACTGATTAATGGTGTATTCAGCAATCTGAATATCCCTATCCATTTTCTGCTCTGTATAAGCTTTCAAATCATATACCGCCAGATTGGAATGTATGTATTTTGCATTGATTGCTGTTAATACAACCATACTCTATTCTTCCACTGCCTTTCCTGCCAAATAGTTGATAAACTGTTGTGCGGTACGACCGGAGATACCGCCGTGACTCAGTTCCCATTTGTTCGCTTCTGCACACAATTCCTCATCACTCATATGAATGGTATCATACCGCTTTGCTAATTCTTTCACAATTTCAAAATATTCCTTCTGGCTTGGTCTGGAGAAGCTAATGGTAACACCAAACCGATTTACCAGAGACAGTTTTTCCTGCATGGTATCCGATTTATGAAGTTCACCGCCATTACCATGCTCCATATCATTTCTGTCATTCCATGTTTCCTTAATCAGATGTCGTCGGTTAGAGGTTGCATATATCAGCACATTATCCGGCTTTGTCTCCACACCGCCTTCGATGACTGCCTTTAAGAACTTGTACTCTATTTCAAACTCCTCAAAAGACAAATCATCCATGTAAATAATAAAACGATAATTCCGATTCTTAATCTGTGCAATGATTGTAGATAAATCCTGAAATTGATGCTTATATATCTCAATCATTCGCAGTCCCTGTTCATAATACTCATTGATAATCGCCTTTATACTGGTGGATTTACCGGTACCGCTATCACCAAACAAAAGTACATTGTTGGCCTTCCGTCCCTGAACAAAGGCTTCTGTATTGTCAATCAACTTTTTCTTTTGAATTTCATATCCAATCAAATCATCCAGTTTCACATTATCTGTGTTATTAATCGGGCAGAATTCAACACCGTCCTCTTTATGCCGAATCCGAAATGCCTTGTTTAATCCAAACATTCCTACGCCATATGCTTTATAGAATCCGGTAATTATATCAAAAATATCATTTTCATCTTTGGCTTCTTCAATTCTACAACTAATCTCCTGTACTTTTTCACTTACATTCTTGTTATACATTCGTTCTTTTTTCACGATTGCCTTGTAATTAGAAATCGTTGAAAAGCAGTCAATTCCCAAAGCCTCTTCCATTGGTGCGAAATCATAGTCAAACAGCCTCTTGAATATCTTGAAATCTCCTTTTGCGAACTGATTCACCGTACCATCATTGGCACCTACCTTCTCACAGGTAATACTAAAGGAATTCTCGTTGGTAATCAGTATAAATGCCAGATAGTTATGCCATAAATTCTTATCAAACCCATAGCTGGTAGCAAGGTCTAACAGACGTTTCATTTCCACATAAATTCGTGTAGTTAAATCTGCCTGACGGACGACTCCTTCATCAAAATCTTCAAATATCTTTGCCAGACGAAACAAAATACTGTCTTCTCCCAAATCCCGATATAGAATTAATTTCGAAACTTCCTGATACATGTTAAAGCCTTCCTTTCTATTAGAAGAAGCGTATACAGTCCCATATGCTCCCGTATACGCCCCTTATATTAAACTTTTCTTTTCCTGAACTCAATTACTCATCAAACATTTCTTCCGGTTCTTCTTCCAATTCTTCAACCTCATCCTGCAATTCTTCCGATTCCTCAGCTTCCTCCTGCAGTTCTTCTGATTCCTCAGCTTCCTCCTGCAGTTCTTCCGGTTCCTCAGCTTCCTCCTGCCATTCTTCCAATTCCTCAGCCTCATCCTGTGGTTCTTCTTCCACATCATCCTCTGATTCCATAGCAACTGCCAATTCTTCCACTTCTGAAGTAATACTGGTTGCCAGTTGTCCAATCATACCAGACATTTCTTCCACGGCAGAAGCAAAATCCTGTACCTGTTCCAGAATCACATTGCTGACAGCCATACCCTCCTGTGAGGAACTGGATACTTCCTCTGCACTGGCAGACAATTGACTGATGCTGTCAATAATTCGATTATTCGCCTCTACAACCGTATCTACATTATCAGAAATACTTCCTGTATACTCCTTCAACTCATCAATACATTTACAGGTTTCCATAAAGGTAGTATTTACCTTTTCCACCATTTCTGCCTGTTCGTGAACGCTATCCACTGTCACCTGTAATTTACTCATGGATTCTTTCGTTACGGCTGTCAAATCATTAATTATCTTGGTAATCTGCTCGGTGGATGCCTTGGTCTGCTCTGCCAGATTTCGAATCTCATCAGCAACTACTGCAAAGCCCTTACCTGCTTCACCGGCCCTTGCCGCCTCAATAGATGCATTCAATGCCAACAGATTGGTTTGACTGGAAATATCCAAAATTGCCTTTGTAATACTATGTACTTCATCTACATTACCCACCAGCTTTTGAATTGCTTCTGTGGTTTCATTGGTCTGTACATTTACCATCTCCGTCTGTTCCTGCAGACCCTCTACCACTTCAATTCCTTCACTTACTACATCATATAGCTGATCTGTGGTATCAATAATATCATTTGCATTCTGTGCAGTCACATCAATACATTCCTTAATATCATTGGTCATTCCCATTTGTTCCTGAATAGCTTCTGCTGTGGCTTCTGTACTTTCTGCAATATTCGTAATTGCCTGATTATTTCCTTCTACCTGAGTCACAATCTCAACAATCTGATTGGTTATTGTTTCAAATTGTTGATTAATCGTGGTCGCTGTCTGCTCAACATTGGCGGCAACTGCCATCTGTTGCTCTGCCTGTACCGTTATCTGCTCCTGACTTTCATACATATTTTTCATAAGCAATCTGGTAACCGCATAAATTCCGATACACATTGCAATTAAAGCAAGAAACTCCATAACAGAAGACTGCGTATTCGCCTGATTTAATTGACCGGTCACACCCATAACAATCAGCTTTATAAGATGAATCAAAAGAGAAGAACCTACCGCACCTGCCACTGCAAGCGGATTCAAATAGAGAATAAATACTACCAATACCGGGAACAATAATACAATCGGTGTAGAAGAACCTAAAAATACGGTTAAAGCATACGCCACCGTCCATACGATTAGATAAATCACCATTGCCATTTTGCTTTCTCTGGCAACCAAAAATCCCACAATATCAATTCCAATTGCAAAAATTAACGCTACAATCAAAACAATATCCTTTACCGGGAATCCAAAAAATATCAAATGCAATAATGTCAGTGCTCCAAGCAATCCCTGAATTGCAATCAGCATGGTTAAGGCATACATATTTACTCTTCGATATTGTTCTCCTGTCATCTGCATTTCTGTTATCTTATTCATTCCATAACATCCTCCTTTGTAATATAGCTCCCCCTAACTGCAATCATTATAGCATGTCTATCCTGTTATCTCAACTTTATTCATCAGTCATTGGTCGTATAATTTTTCGATTTACATTGACTAAAAACAGGATGCTTAACAACAACGAAAACAGTTCTGCAATCGGCCATGCCAGCCAAACCATTGTAATATTGCCACTCAGTGACATTAAAAAGGCAACCGGCAGCAACACAAGCAATTGACGTACTATGGAAATCATCATACTCAAAAAACCTTTTCCAAATGCCTGAAAAATAGAAGAACATGCAATGCAAAAGCCGGCAAACAAAAAACTGGTGCTTATAATCCGAATTGCCGGTATGCCCATTTCCAGCATAAGCGGTGTTGCCTCAAAGATGGACAACAGTTTGCCCGGAAAGATTTGCATAATTATAAATCCCAAAACCATAATTAATACCGCATAAATGATGCCGTATTTCATTGCCTGATGCAGTCTTTTCTTATTTCTCGCGCCATAGTTATATGAAATAATCGGTATAATACCATTATTTAATCCGAATACCGGCATGAAAATAAAGCTTTGAATTTTAAAATATGCACCAAATACTGCTGCTGCCGTTGAGGTGAATTTCATCAAAATAATATTCATTCCAAAATTCATAACAGAACTCACAGATGCCATAATAATGGACGGAACACCCACCCAGTATATTTTCCCAATTATACCTGCTTTTGGTTGAAATACACTTCTTATGCTTAAAGTCAATTCCTTATTCACCATAATATTTAAAATTAAAGCAAATGCAGCCGCACACACCTGTCCAATAACAGTTGCGATTGCTGCTCCTCTTACGCCCATGGCAGGACAGCCAAAATAGCCAAAAATCAATATCGGATCCAGTACGATATTAATTACCGCACCTGTAATCTGTGTAATCATTGAAAATATGGTTTTCCCTGTACATTGTAACAGTCGTTCAAATATAAACTGTGCAAATAAGCCATAGCACAATCCACCACAGATAGTAAGATACTCCGTACCATACTGAGTAATTATTTCATCTGCCTTCTGCCAGACAAATACCCATTTAGAACCAAACAGACAAAGAATACTAAATACAATAGCACTTAATATAGCAAGAAAAATGCCACAATTTGCCCCTTTATTGGCTTCATCAAACTTCTTCTCCCCCAGATAGCGGGATACCAAAGCATTTACACCAACACCTGTACCACTTCCGACCGCTATCATAAGATTCTGCATTGGAAACGCCAGAGACAATGCAGTAAATGCACTTTCCCCCAGCTTAGAAACAAACATACTGTCTACAATATTGTACATTGCCTGTACCAGCATAGATATCATAATTGGTAACGACATGGTAAGTATCAACCGATTGACCGGCATAACACCCATTTTGTTTTCCTTTTGTGTACTCATATCCAATCTCCTCCGGTAATTAACAAACGAGCAGGCTGATTCCTACTCGATGTGCAATCAATGGCATCTCGCCTAGCGGCTCAATGAACATTGGCCGTCATATAGAAATTTGTGCAAGCACAATTTCTGCATGACGGCTTATTGCACAAAAAAGAAAACCAGTTTTCACTGGTTTTAAAGAGCGCGAGACGGGACTCGAACCCGCGACCCCGACCTTGGCAAGGTCGTGCTCCACCAACTGAGCCACTCGCGCAAATATATACTTTATAGCCTTACGGCTAGTGCCCAGAACCGGAATCGAACCAGTGACACGAGGATTTTCAGTCCTCTGCT
>JAGAOO010000036.1 GCA_017623675.1 Lachnospiraceae bacterium | reverse complement strand
CAAGAAATAAGCTTCGCCGACTACCCTCTTTCTTTTGAAAGAGCCTTTGGTTGAACAGTTCAAGCTTATCTCTGATTGCACGGTTTAATTCGGCAAGGGAGAAGAACTGTTCATCCCGAAGTGCTGCAGTAATCCAGGTAGATATGTTTCCTACCGTTCCTTCAGCATTCGGCTTGTCCTTGGGAGCCCTGACACGTGCCGGAATGATAGCGGTGCCATAGTGTTCAGCCATCTCCTGATAAATTTCATTGATTTGCTGGTCTTTAAATCCACCATTGTGAACAACTGCTGTTTTACAGTTATCCGGTACGAGGATTCTGGCGACACCGTCAAAATATTCGTACATATGGACATGGGCATTAATCCATGATTTCTGCTTCATATCCAGAAATGCTTCCACATATGCATACTGGCTGTAAGTCATCACACCAACAAATATGTAGGCTTTGATGATTTCTCCGGTATCCGGGTCGATGATTGCTGCAGGATCGCCTGCCCAATCCACTTCAACCTGTTCACCGGGTTTTCGGTTGATATGCATAGTAGCACGTCGTTTCTGCTCATCCTGCTGGATGTGATAGCAGAACTGGGAATACATGAGCGGTTCCTCACCGTTAGCACGGCAGTCCTCCATGTATTCTGTCCACAGGAGCTTTTTGCTGACTCCATTACGGAGCAACTCCTTGCGGATGTAAGCGTAGTCAGGCATACGCTTGTTAGGTGATACCTTGTTCTCTTTGGAGAACATGAGCCTTTGAAGCTCTGTGTCAGTCATCGCTTCATCAAGCGGCCATGAAATATTTAATTCTCTGGCACGTTTCTGAACTTTGACGACAGTTTTCTGTGCGACACCACAGCTTGCCATGATGTCACGTTGTGAGAATCCTAGGCCGGTAAGGCGAATGATTTCTCTGTACTTGGTCATAATCGCGACCTCCTTATAATGAATTTACACCAACTGGTGCATGACCTCATTATAAGGTTTTTATAGATAAAGTGATTTCCTTTTTAACGGATACGCGATTTCCATCAAAACGGATTAGTGATTTCCATACGCCGGACAGGTGATGGATTTCACCCCGGATTATTCAACCGGCAATGAAGTTGGGCAGTTTTTCATCCTCAAAGGCTTCCGCGTAAACAAGGTTGCTTACTCCAACAGTGGTAACGAAAAAATGTACCTTTTTAATTTCACCGGTTGATGAATCCACAAGAATTTCCGGTTGATCACCGACCCAGTCGATGTAAACCTTTTCTCCGGGAATCCGTTCCACTACCATGCTGACAGCTTCCGAGCCGTAATGCCTTTCAACAAAGCGTTTGAAGTACAGGCAATACTGTGTGTATTGATAACCGGAAGGACAATCCTTCTTGTACTTCAGCCAAAGATAAAAGAGATTTGCTTTACTTCCCGGCATAGTCAGCCTGTCATAAACAGCTTGGTAATCAGGCATGACAGAATCATCTTTTCTGCGGAGGTTTTCTGGCGGAAAGAATAGATGTTCCACTTCCTCTGCCGGCATTTGTTTCAGCGTATCAAGATCTGTACCGGATTCTTTGAACCGGTTCATGATCAGAGTAATTGTGCTACAGCCGACTTTGTATCGGCTACGGCAATCATCATAGGATATGCCACGCAGACGCATATCTATGATTCCAAGAATTGTAGTACAGTTTTGCATAATTGTATGCTCCTTTCTCGTTTGTTTTTACTACGAGAAAACTATACCACAATAAATCTCACACCAATGTTCCGAGCAGGGACACCGGCGGAACAACGTGCTCACACCGTTTCAAGCGAAATACTCACACCGGTCGGGCGAAATTTGCAATGTACGGCGTTCCACATGGCAGAGCGTCATTAAGCAGTGTCAGGAACGACCGGAACATACCACAGTAAAACAGTGGTGCCTTGAAAACGGCGTCCACGAAAAAGCGTATTACTACTGGCTTCGCAAGTTCCGGAAAGAAGTTGCACAGCAGATGTCTGTTCCGGCAGCTGCACCAAATCCTTCAACGGTTACATTTGCAGCAGAGATCCCGTTTGCAGGCAACTCTGACACTTACACAAAAACTGTGTCAGATGCAGCACTTCCGATTCATCCAACGGCGGTTCTGAAACATAAGGATCTTACGATCGCAGTCACAAATGACATTTCCGATTCGCTGTTGTCAAGAATCATCCGGGAGGTGTCCCATGCTTGAAGATGTTGCAAGTATGCGCAAAGTCGTCATTGCCTGCGGTTATGTCGATCTGCGAAAAGGAATTGATGGTCTGTCCATGATTTGTTGCAGGATCCCCTGCCCAGTCTACTTCAACCTGTTCGCCGGGTTTGCTCATCCTGCTGGATGTAATAGCAAAACTGTGAATACATGAGAGGCTCTTCGCCTGCCATGCGGCAGTCCTCACAGTATTCGCTCCACAGGAGCTTTTTGCTTACTCCGTTCATAGACCGATAGGACCTCTTCTTCAGATATCCAGCCATTTCAAGTATGCGATTTCCTCCAAACATCCAATTTTGCGGTGTTGATGCTGTTCGACAGTCTTAACGAAGTTCGTAGCATCTACTAAGCTTTCGTGGGTTCCGGTATCTAACCATGTGAATCCCTGACCGAGAAGATCGACATTCAATTCTTCATTTTCAAGATAGATGCGGTTAAGATCTGTAATCTCTAATTCACCTCGGGCACTTGGTATTAAGTTCTTGGCATATTCAACAACGCGATTGTCATAGAAATATAATCCGGTTACACAGTAGTTACTTTTTGGCCGAAGTGGTTTTTCTTCAATGGAGATGGCCTTGCCTAAATGATCGAATTCTACAATACCAAAACGCTCCGGATCATCTACGTAGTAACCGAATATCGTAGCACCTTTGCCCGTCTCGGCATTTTCAACCGCAGTTCTTAAGAGTTTCTTCAGGCCATGACCGGTAAAAATGTTATCTCCGATAACCATGGCAACAGTATCGCTGCCGATAAATGATTCGCCGATGATGAATGCCTGAGCAAGTCCATCCGGATTTTGCTGTACTGCATATGTAAGATGAACTCCGAATTGATGTCCATCACCTAATAGTTCTTCGAATCTGGGAGTATCCTGTGGAGTAGAGATGATTAAAATATCACGAATACCTGCATTCATCAGAACTGATATAGGATAGTAGATCATAGGCTTATCATAGATAGGGAGTAATTGTTTTGAGGTCACCAAAGTAAGTGGATAGAGTCTGGTGCCAGAGCCACCTGCAAGAATAATACCTTTCATAAATAATCTCCTTTGTATAAAATGATTTTGTATTTAACGGTTTTGCGGTATATGAGTGTTTGAATATATTATAAAAGGTGACGCATGGTCACCTTCAAGTGTTTTTTATTTGTTTTCATTTTTACAGATGAAAATGCCGGCATCTTTACTGATATGGAAGCCTTTTTGTGTTTGAATGGTGACATAATCCCGAAAGTCAGCGAATCGATTCAGAAGAATTTGGTTTTGGTTGCCATGGCAGGAGAGAATGTATTCAATTAATGGCTCTGGTTGGTTGATTAGAATATGATCTTCATAATGTCTAAGTTCTATATGAGAGAAGTGTTCAGATAAGTAGTTACTTCCGTTTTCCAGACCGAATTTGTTATATAAGGCTTCGCTTGATAAGTTGATATGCGAATCAAATCCTTGTACCAATTCTGTGATTTCACACATATGTTGTTTACCATAAGTACTGCAGTAAAAGGTTCCGTCTGAGGTTAAGACCCGATGGACTTCATGGCATACCTGATGAATATCTTCACAATAGAACAATAAATGGTTGGCAATGACAATATTGTATGAATTATCCTCGTAGGGGAGATGATGGCAATCACATATAGCATAGTGAAAGCGGGAATCCTCGCCGATATTACGATGAATATCTCGTATCATTCCATCAGATATATCGGAAAGGGTGATGGATATATCTGATGGAAGCTGGTTCAGGTTCTCTGTCCAAAGTGCTCCATTTCCACAACCTAATTCCAGAATGTGAAGAGGCTTCATAGAGGTTCCAATTGGAAGCTGTTCATAAATCCATGGGAACCATCCTTGCTTATTCTGGGAATATTCTTTATGAAGACGAATGCGTGCTGAGATATTGCTGGCATTCTTATACTGTGCCTTTAAGCTCTGTTCCATACTGGTTAGATGAATTAAACTGAGCATATGAGACCAGTTAGGAGAAGAAGCATTATATTCTAGTTCCTAAATTGCATTATTGATGGCGGCTTCTACGAGATGAGCCTGTTCTGTACGTTCCTGTACCAGCATACGTTGCAGCTTCAGAGAATTCAGGAGATATTGAGAATCGGCATTTTCAATTACGAATTCATGAATATCATCCAATGAGAATCCTAAATATTTGAATAGAAGAATTTGTTGTAATCTGGCAAAGTCTTCATCGGTATAGAAGCGGGCACCGCTTTCATTAACATAAGAGGGCTTAAGAATGCCTTTTTTATCATAAAAACGAATGGTTAGAAGTGTGACCTGGGCCATCCGTGCGAATTCACCTGATGAATAATAGCCTTCTTTTTTCATATTTTCCTCCTTGAATAGTGATTTGTATATTATTCTGAAATATAATTATTATAATATGTTTTATATAGTTTTGTATATGAAGGTTTATTTTTTTGAGTAGATTGAATAGTGTTATGTATGTGAATCATAGTTTCCTTACTTGATTTTATAATCAAAATAAGTCTTGAGTTTCCGTAAACTTTAATTAAAAAAAAGAGAATAACCACCTAAAGTACCAATCTGTCGTTTTTTTGAAGGAAAAGAGTGACAGTTCTGTGAGTAGAGGTACTTTAACAAGCCCCGTCGGAACCGGACTTTGTGAGAAGTATTCTTTTGTCTATTCAAACGACTAGCTTGAGGCAAAGTTGACGGTATGCCGGACGTTTTGTCCGAAACCAAATGATACCTTCTATAAGGATAGTTTGTTTGCACTGTCATTTAGTTAACAGACTTTCTGATAAGAACAGTATATCACAACCTGCCAATATTGAAAATACCGTTCAGTTAGGAAATTCCGAGATGAACAAATGGACGTTTACATCAACAACCGGCATTTAAAGACTTGAAAAAATATTTTTGTGTACGACAAAAAGGCAGATTGCATATCTGCCTCATAACGAAGTATAATAGTGACGAGATTTAAGCAGATCGATACATGAAATCCCTATTTCTTTTTGGACGGAGGTGGATAGGATATTTTCTGCTGTGCCTGACGGGTGTCAGATGCCTTTGTATGAGAAGTATAGTCTCTGTTTTGTTACCGCCGTGTTTGAGATATGTTCTGCATATGTTGACCGCGGTGGCAAAATTAATTTTATAGACGTGTTGGGTATTCTTAGATGTTTTACCACAGCATTATAGGTTACCAGTTCGCAGAAATTGTACAGTATCATGCGGGCATTGATTCCCTGAAGAATTCCATCGTATTTGTTGCTGTGTAAAGGCAGATTTTGAGGGAGCTGAAAGAGAATGTTTATAGAAATCACTCTCCGGATTTTTGCAGAACAAAAATGAAGTTCCTCCAGTTCTGCAATGCAGTTGTCGAGTGTTGCTTTTAAATCAGATAAGAAAATATGAGCCATGATTAGGTGAGGTGATAACATGAAGAAGTGGACATTTATATTAATTGTCATTGCTGTATTATGGATGTGCGTTATATTAATACTCTCTAGCAGGCAAAGCAATGAGACAACGATAGACAGTCATAAGATTGTAATTGCGGTTGGACATATACTACATGCAGACTTTGATGAATGGTCACAGGAAGAGATAGATGCTTATGTGGCGAAGATGAATTATCCGATACGGAAGCTGGCACATCTGACAGAGTATACGATACTTGGTATGTTATTATGTATAGTCGGTATTGCAATTGAAGGGAAGCCTAGGCCCTATGTTTGGATGCTGCCCTGGATTATTGCTACCTTTTATGCTGTGACAGATGAAGTTCACCAGTTATTCGTGGTTGGACGTGATGGAAAGATAACAGATGTTCTGATTGATAGTATTGGAATACTATCGGGAACTATGATTGTATATGGAATATCGTTGCTTATAGTTAGAATACATAAGAGCCTTTTATCTTAGAAGAAAATTGCGTATTATATATGATAATGTGAGTTTTGACTGTAATTCTATAAATTTTACATAATAGTGCAATTCCTAAAGAAAAATGAAGAAAAGGATTCCACACTTGATACATGTCTTTTATTAATGGTATAATAAATCGAGTTCGTAATACGAACTCGATTTTGTTGTTATGAAGAAATTTACATAAATTGGAAAATGCATGAATAGCAGGAATGAGAAAGGCAAAGGAGGAGGATGTTATGAAAAGGTTTGGAGGAAGATTGTTGGCTGTTACTCTGGCAGTAACGTTATTGGTGAGTAATTCTGGAAATCCTGTTAAAGTTTTCGCAGAAGAGGATGGACTACTGACTTCGGAAGAAACACAGATGGTGCCGGAGGAAAGCCAGATAGTTCATACGATAGAGGATGAGATGCCGACAGAAGATTATGACTACAGCCAAATCTTTGCGACGATATATAATTGTGAAACCTGTGACTGGTATACGGAAGCAGATAGTAACAGTGTTGTGCTGGGAACATTAGATTCAGGTCAGCAGGTCCGGGTTTTGAATGTTGTCAGTGCAAATGGGATATACTGGTATCAAGTAGAGAAAACAAATGAGGCTGGAACAGTTGGTTATGTACAGGGAAGTTATCTGATTTCCACTCAGGATTTGACAATGAGTGTTGAAGTGACAGAATCGAATGGAGAGATTGTTTCAGATGATGGTATACCGGTTGCAGTTCAGGCATCCAATTCCGATGATTTTGAAAGTTCAATTGCCGGTTTTCCGGAAAGCTATAAGCCGTATCTAAGAAATCTTCATGCAAGTCATCCAAATTGGATTTTCATTCCACAGAATACGGGAATCGATTGGGATACATTTATTGCGGCAGAGATGGTACCGGAACGTAGTCTGATAGAACGTTCTGTTCCGGATGCATATAAGGGAAAGCAGAGCTGGGCATATAATCCTGAAACCGGAGAATACTATGGTCTTAGTGGATATAATTGGGTTCAGGCATCAGAGAGTGCTGTGAAATATTATGCTGATCCACGTAATTTCTTGGATGAGCAGGGGATTTTCCAGTTTGAATTATTAGGATACAATGAGAATTTACAGACAGAAGATGGCGTTGAATCTATTTTGGATGGAACATTTATGAGCCATACAATAATGCCTGGGGATATTATTACATATGCTCAGACATTTTGCAGAGTAGGACAAGAAACACAAACCAGTCCATATATGTTAGCAGCGAGAGTACGACAGGAACAGGGAACAGCAGGTTCATCACCGTTAATTTCAGGCAACTATCCGGGATATGAAAATATGTATAATTTTTTTAATATTGGAGCTTATGGTTCAACGAGTGAAGAAATATTTGTAAATGGTTTGACTCGTGCCAGAAATGAGGGCTGGAATTCAAGATTTAATAGCATTCAAGGCGGTGCTAGAATTTTAAGCGGTAATTATATTTCAAAATCGCAGGATACATTATATCTTCAAAAGTTTCATGTGGTAAATAATGGATATACATTATTTACTCATCAATATATGCAGAATATTCGTGGAGCTGTGAACGAAGCTCGAACAGCATATAATACATATAGTTCTATTGGAATAATGGATAATGCATTAATATTTAAAATCCCGGTTTATTCCAATATGCCTGTAGTGCGATGCCCAAAACCGGAAAATAGTACCAATCAGGAATTGGAAGCATTTGTTGCCAGATTGTATCGACTTGTTTTAGAGCGTGAACCGGAGGAGGCAGGATTATGTGCTTGGGCTACAGCTATGCAAGAACGGGGAGAAACAGCAGCGCAAGTGGTAGAAGGATTTATCTATAGTAATGAGTTTACCAGCAGGAATTTGACAGATGAAGAGTATATTGAGATTCTATATATGACATTATTGAATCGACCTTCAGATTCTCAGGGGAAGAATGGATGGCTGAATACATTGAAGAATGGATGCACAAGGCGTTCTATTTTGGTTGGCTTTGTTAATTCACAGGAGTTTCAAAAATTATGCGATTCTTATGGCGTAGTGAGAGGTACTTTGGCACCATATGAATATCGTGATGTGAATGGGAATACAACTGCATTTGTATCAAGATTATATCGAATAGTATTGAATCGGGAACCGGAACCAGATGGACTAAATGCATGGACGGGTGTGTTATATAGACATGAATCAGATTTACATGATATTGCTGTTGGGTTTGTTTTTTCAGCCGAATTTCAAAGCCATAACTATAGCGATGAAGAATATGTGACTATTTTATATCGAACATTTTTGAATCGCGAACCGGAAGCATCGGGGTTACAGGCATGGGTGAATCGTTTGCATCAAGGGGCTTCTAGAATGGAAGTTCTGAATGGTTTTGTATATTCATCAGAATATAGTAAACTGGCAGCTGATTATGGGTTATAATAGGAGGAATGAACAGATGAAGAATAGGCTGGGGAAAGGGATTATTAGTATTCTTTCTGCGTTAATGCTCAGCAATAGTCTAATACTTCCGATATTTGGTACGGAAGTGCCAATAAGTGAAGATCATGACTGTGGGAATGAAGTGAAAAACGAGGTGGCTGACGAGACGGCATCAGAAGATATTTCATTAAATTACATATATCTAGAACAACAGATATTAAATAAAAAGGAAGAACAGCATCTTGTAGTGAGTCTTCTGGGGATAGACGGAAATGTGGAAGAAGCAACTCTTTATTGTACAATGGGATTACAGAATGAAGTTTCAATTCCATTACAACAAAATGTTGGACATGCTCTACAGTTTACATACATACCGGAGGAAAGTGGGATTTACACTCCTGTTCGGTTAGTGTATTCTGTTTCTCAGGTAGAATATACTATGAGTCTTACACAGGAAGTAGATACGTCGTTATTACAGTTTGAGGTGATTGATGATTCGGTAATTGCAGTTGGTAATTCTGAGGATGAAGACTATATTGCAATAGATGAGAATGCTTTTGTCGCATATGAAGAAGTGTGTTTGGATAATTTAGAGAGTATTCCTGCAGTCACAAGTAAGAATGGACCAATAGTCATTGTATTGGATCCGGGACATGATAGTCAGCATATAGGTGCACAGGGAAATGGTCTTCGTGAAGAGGATGTGAATTTGTCAATTGCAAAGTATTGTAAAGAAGAATTAGAAAAATATAATAATGTTATTGTGTATATGACGCGTACGGATGGCAGTTGTTTAAATAGTACAAGCAATGGGGCATGTTTACAGGTACGGGTATCATATGCACAATCCGTTAACGCTGATTTATTGGTCAGTATTCATGCTGATGCATCTACGAATTCTTCAGCCAAAGGTTCTTTGGCAATTGTAGCAGGAAAATCAGGTTTTAACGATGATGTGAGTCAGATAACACGTGATGCAGGTGCAATGATTCAAGAAGAATTGACTAAATTAGGGCTTTCAAGCAGAGGGCTTTATATCCGTTGGTCAGATAGTTCAGGAGAAGAGTATATATATCCGAATGGAGCCACTGCAGACTGGTATTCCATTACACGAAATAGTATGAGGGCTGGATTACCTGGGATTATTATAGAACATGGTTTTATTACAAATCCACAAGATGCATCCCAATTTTTAAGCAGTGAAGTGACTCGAAGGGAATTAGGGGTTGCTGATGCAATTGGTATAGCAAATTATTTTGGGTTAACAAAAGGAACAGATGTCTATGATACCCTGACCGATGAATCAACAGAATTGTATACAGAAGATACGCCTGATATTGCAGGTTTTATTCGTAATTTGTATGAATCATGTCTGGATCGAAATCCAACGAGAGCTGAGATATCGGCTTGGTTGAAAAGTGTTGCCAGAGAATATTTAACCGGAGGAGAATTAACGGCAAAGTTCGTGTGGAGTCAAGAATTCCAAAATAAGCAGTTGTCGAATGAAGAGTTTGTAGAAAAATTGTATCATATTTATCTTGGACGAGCTTCAGACCCTCAAGGAAAACAGGCATGGGTAAATCAATTGAACTCCGGAGTATCAAAGGCTGAAGTGATTCAAGGTTTTGAACTGTCGGTGGAATTTCATAACACGTGTGCTTATTATGGAATTGCTCAGACAGGCGGTGTGACAAAGAATGCGAAATTATATACAGAGGTGGCGGATTTTGTTGCAGACTATTATCGTGGCTTCTTAGGAAGAGAACCGGAAGAGGAAGGCTTAGAGGCATGGACAACAGTATTAGTGAATGGTGGAACAGCGGCTGACTTGACGAGAGGATTTGTATTTAGTCGAGAATTTATGGACAATAATATGGGTAGTGATGAGTTTGTGGAATGTTTATATAATACCTATTTACAGCGTCCTTCAGAGTCATCAGGAAAGCAGGCATGGGTGAGTTTGCTGCCTACCATGAGTCAGAATGAAAAGGAGAATGTGATTCGTGGTTTTCTATATTCAGAAGAATATCGTAATAGGTGTAAACAATATGGAATTGACGTAGGAAGTTTATAAGGAGAATGAATATGAGTGAAGCGATAAGCCCTATCAACATTGAAGAAATCATGCAGCAGATTCGGAATGAAATTTTAGAATCAGGTTACACAGATGATATGCTGAGTTTTGATGATGTAGAATTAGATGATGGAAATTTTCAATTTGATACTTTTAATAAAGAGGATTTCAATAAAGAGGTTTATGATTTGAATCATAGATGGAATATACAGACTTATCGGAATCTTGGTTCAGGAGGAATGGTCGGCTTTATAAAAAAAGTAGTGCGGAAGATGATTCGGTTTTATGTAGACCCGGTAGTAGAGGATCAGAATCAATTTAATGCGGATTTGGTTAAAACCATGAATCTGATGAGTTGTTATATTCAAGAACAGGATGCAACGATTGCTATTTTGAAAAATCGGATTCAAAAATTGGAAGAAGCAGTACGGTCAAACAAATCTGTTCAAAAGGAAGAGTAGGAGATTGAATATGAAAATACTACAATTTATCCCTACGATTGCATTTGGAGATGCAGTAGGTAATGATACGATAGCACTTCGTCGGGTCATTGAAGAAATGGGATATGAAACCGGTATATTTGCAGAAAGTGTTGTTCCACCACTGGATAAATCAGTGGCATTGACAGTAAAAGATATGCCGGATTTGGCGAAGAATGATATTGCTATTTTACATTTATCTACAGGCGCACAGTTGAATTTTGATTTTGCAGACTTTCCATGCCGAAAAGTGGTGATTTATCATAATATTACACCTCCAAAATATTTTGAAGATAATGATCCATTCATTCGAGATATTAATACATGGGCATTAGAAGGAGCAAAGTATCTGGCGGACAAAGTGGATTATTGTCTGGCAGATTCACAATATAACAAACAACATTTATTAGAGCTAGGCTATCAGTGCCCAATTGATGTGCTTCCAATTCTGATACCAATGAAAGATTATCAGAAAACTCCGAATAAGTCTATCATTCGAAAATACGATGATGAATGGATAAACATAGTATTTACAGGACGTATTGCTCCAAATAAATGTCAGGAGGATGTAATCCGAGCATTTGTATGCTATAAAAAGTATTGTAACCCGAATGCCAGATTATTTCTTGTGGGAGCTTATAAAGAAGAAAACAGATACTTTCAGAAGCTTTGGAAATATACACAACAATTGGGTGAGAAGGATATATTTTTTACCAATCACATTTCTTTTGACTCAATCTTGGCATATTACAAGATTGCAGATGTTTTTTTGTGTATGAGCGAGCATGAGGGATTTTGTGTGCCTTTAGTGGAAGCTATGCTGTTTGAAAAACCAATAATAGCATATAACAGTTCAGCAGTCCCGGATACATTGGGCGGCAGTGGAATTCTGATGAATACGAAAGATCCAATCATTATTGCTAAAATGATTGAACGCTTGTGCAAAGATACAACATTACAGAATCAGGTTCTTCGGAATCAACAAATTCGCTTGCAGGATTTTGAGTATGAAAAGATTAAAAAGCAGTTTGAAACATATATCAATCGATTTATACAGGAGTAGAATATGAAAGTAACTTTTATTAACCAAAGATATGGGCTGGAAGTAAATGGTGGTTCAGAGTTATATACCAGGCAAATTGCAGAACATATGGCTCTGGAGCATGAAGTGGAGGTATTGACCTCCTGCTCTTTAGAATATGTGAAATGGAGTAATTATTATGAAGAGGGAGAGTCAGTTATTAACGGAGTGAAGGTTCGCAGATTTCCGACTCGAAGAGAACGCATTCCCAAGATATTTACTCCGTTGGATGAAGAAATGCACCGGAATTATGACGTATCAGAAGAGCAGTCGAATCAATGGATTGACCAGATGGGGCCGTATTGCCCGGATTTGATTGAGTATGTTAGAAGTCATCAACAGGATTATGATGTATTTATTGTGGTAACTTATCTGTATTACCCGGCGGTTCGAAGTATGCCGCATATAGGATATAAGGCGATTTTTGTGCCAACTGCACATCAGGAACCATATTTGCATTTTAAAATGTATCAGGAAGTGTTTCATGCTGCGAAAGCATTTGTTTATTTAACAGAGGAAGAAAAAAAACTGGTTCAGAAGCAGTTTGGTGTGGAACAGGTGCCTTGTGATGTGATGGGAGTTGGAATAGATGTTCCCAAAGATGTGAGTGGATCTGCCTTTAAGGAAAAGTATAAGTTAGATAATTATATCATATATGTGGGTAGAATTGATTTGGGGAAAGATTGTCCTAGAATGTTTCAATATTTTTTGGAATATAAGAAACGGAATAAGAATAATCTAAAATTAGTCTTGATGGGAAAGGCAGTAATTGATATTCCTAAAAGCAAGGATATTATAAGTTTAGGTTTTGTCAGTGAGGAGGACAAGTTCAACGGTATTCAAGGAGCAAGAGCCTTAATACTTCCCTCAAAATTTGAAAGCTTATCCATTTCCGTACTGGAAGCCATGGCATTGCATAAGCCGGTGATTGTAAATGGCATTTGCGATGTATTGAAAGGACATTGCCTGAAAAGTAATGGAGGATTGTATTATAAGGGGTTTTTTGAATTCGAGGCCTGTTTGAATTATATGTTGAATCATGAGGAAATTTGGAATCAAATGGGAGAAAATGCAAAAAAATATGTCGATGAGTATTTTCAGTGGAATGTAATTATGGATAAATTCAATCATATGCTGGAATTGGTATGTGATGAGATACAGTGAAGGAGAACAGATGTGGAAAAGTTAAAAAAAGTCTGGACCGTGATTCAGGATTATGTTATTGCCAGTGCTTTAGTTATGGTAGGATTATTTTTTGTATTACAGCTTTGGAATTCTAATCTTGCAACATACCCATTACAGTATGGGATGGGGGATGATATGACGGCTGCCATGACTATAAAAACAATGCAGGAGAATGGTTGGATTTATAAGAATTCATTGTTAGGTGCTCCGAATCCGGAAGGAACTAATTCTTTTGATGCAACAACAGGAGAAATTCTGTTAAATGTAATTCAGAAAGTAATAGTTACATTGACCAATAATTGGGTATTGACATTGAATTTATTTTATCTGTTGGGGTATTTTTTGTGTGCTTATACTGCACTTTTTGTATTAAAAAAGCTGGGTATTTCAAAAATGACATCAATTGTTGGGGCAGTACTGTATTCCTTTCTGCCATATCATTTCTTTCGGGGACTTGGACATTTGTATCTAAGTGAATATTTTATGGTTCCGGTGATGGTATATTATGCAATTCGCTTGATGAATCAGGAAACAATATGGAAGAAGTCGAACGGCAAAATTGTTACATGGAATAATATTGGTCATACCGTTGCATTTATTTGTATGTCGTTGACTGGTGTATATTATGCCTATTTTGTTTGTTTCTTTCTATGCGTAAGTATTTTGTATAAATTATTAAATCGTGTAAATTGGAAAAAATGCCGGCAGGAAATTGCGGGAATATTAATTATTTGTGTCAGTTTAATCAGTTCGGTTTTGCCCTCTGTTTTGTATTGGCATGAATACGGTTCAAATCCGTCTGCCATTGAACGGTCACCGGTTGGAGCAGAACTTTATTCTATGAAAATCGCACAGTTAGTATTGCCGATATCCGGACATAGGATAGAAAAAATAGCAGAGTTGCGGGGAGCTTTTGATCAGTATCCGTTATCAAATGAGAATACGACAGTTTCGCTTGGATTGGTAATGACAATTGGCTTTCTGGTATTATTAGTATCTATATGTATATTGCATAGAGTTAAATCGGAGGATTTGATTCAAAAACTGGTTGTATTGAATTTTGCCGCATTATTGATTGGAACAATTGGGAGCTTTTCTAGTATTATAGGTTATTTGTTTAGTATGATTCGGTGTTACAATAGGATTTGCGTGTTTATTGCAATGTTTTCGATTATTACAGTATGTATTTTATTGGATAAAATAGGAGATAAACTGTCAAAGTATGAGATAGGTAACATGATTGGTGTAATAGGAATATTATTGGTATTGATGATTGGAATATGGGATCAGACATCAACTGCTTTTGTTCCAAATTATGAGAAGATTCAAACTGAGTTTGAAAATGATAGAGCTTTCGTACAGCAAATTGAACAAATTAATCCGAATGGAATGATTTTTCAAATGCCATATGTCGTATATCCGGAACAAGGGCAAGTCAATAATATGATTGATTATTCACATTTGAGAGGGTACTTGCACTCATCTTCTCTTAAGTGGTCATATTGTGCTGTGAAAGGCAGAGAAACCGATGAGTGGCAAAAACAGATTGCAAATCTTCCGATGGAGGAACAGATTTCAGAATTAGAAGAATACGGATTTACCGGTGTTTATATTGATGCGTTTGCCTATACAACAGAAGAGTTAGAACATTTGCAAAATGAATTGAATAAACAACTGGGCGATGCAGACATAGTGAGTTCAGATGGAAGACTTATATTTTATAGCATTAATTAATAATATTGGAGGGAAAACGAGTGTTGGTGACAGATGATAAAAAGCAATATAAGATATTTGTGTTAAATAGTATTTTGTTTGCTGTCTATCTCTTAAGTTTTTGGATGATAACAGAAAGCGGATACCGATGTGATGACTGTTATAATGCTAATATTATAGGGACTACATATTTGACAGGAACCTCGATTTGGGATTTGACCAAAGCAGGAATAATAGGTTGGCTTAATAACGGACGTTTTTTTCCTTTTTCTGGATATACATATTTATTGTTTGCACTTTTAACAACACGATGGAGTTACAAGTTTGCAATTTTGCTTTTTACATATATAAATAGTTTGTTATTTGGGAAATTAGTAAAGGAAATATCCCATTCTGAACAATTACAGTATCTTTTTATGTTGCTATTCCCTATATGCATTCCGTTATCTTGTGAATATAACAGCGGTTTATATAGTTATCATATGCTGATGCATGTAGTGTTATTATGGTTGACACTTTCTATGCTGTTTTTACTATATTATGATAGGAAGAAAACATGGTATTGGGGATTATTAGGAGGTCTTACCTTTTTTTTGGCATTGGGTACATACGAAATTGCATTTACTTTTATCATTCCAATGATATTACTTGTATGGAAGTGGGATAAAAAAGAGAATTGGAGAAAAACTTTATGGAATAGTATAAAGCAATGCTTCAAGGTGTTAAAGTTTCATTTTATTATTTATGTGGTAGTGATCTTAATTAATATTTGGCTCAGGATGCAAGTGGTAGGACAAGGATATGATGGGACAAGTTTTAATTTTAATCCGGTGTTAATTCTTAAAGGATTTGCCAAACAGGTGTCTGGTGGAATTCCTTTGGTAAGATATGTGGTAACAGTTAGTGAAAACTATGGATGGAAAGATGAGGTATGGCTATTGGTACATAGTATCCATTGGCAGCAAATACTTCTTATTCTGTTGACCTGTTCAGGTATATATTTAATTGCTAAATTAAAGACAGATAAATTGTCAAAACATCAATGGTTTTGTTTATTACTTTTTGGAGGATGTATCCTGTGTCTTCCGGCAGGAATTATTGCTCTTTCCCAAAAGTATCAAATCGAGACACAATGGGGGATGGGACATTTGCCGGCATATATTGAGGCGTTTGGTTTTACCTTGATTTTTGTATCTATAATTCTATTATTTTTTCAACAAGTGACAAGGAAATGGTTGAAAATGTGCTTGAAAGTATGTATGGGGCTTGGAATCACATTCATGTTAATAGTAAATCAATACATGGGATGGTCTACAGTAAAAAATGATAATCTTATGTATCGATATCCGAGAGAATGTGTAGAAGAAGCAATAGATTGTGGTATTTTAGATTCGTTAAGCAGTGTCAATAAATTGATAACGACTACAGATTATGTTATGGATTATTTGGGCCCGGAACTGTTTTATTCTAAAGTGTCAGAAAGGGCTATAAATGCTGTAAACGTTAATAGTCTAGGTGATTATGAGCCGGTGGAAGGCGACTATGCAATTTACACATATGCTAATGATAATGCAGGTTACTGTTTTATAGGAGAATGCAACAGCATTACATTTGTAGAGAATATACAATCGGAAACATTTGATAGAAGAATCTATATTTCACAGTGCTTATTATATTTAGAAGGAGGATATGACAGCCGGGAACGAACCTTTCAAATCACAACAGCAGATGAAGAAAAAATCGAATTTAACATCACTGACTTGAAAATGAAAGAAAGTAATGAAAATGGCACATTATATGAATGTAATTTTAATAGTAACTGTGTAGATATAAAATCACTAAAGGTGATAGAATAAAATTATGTACTTAATGAATATTTTGTAGTATATAAAGGGCATGTTTACTTGGAATAAGGCATAATGTATATATGTTGAATTATGACATCACTGCTGCTTTCGTTAAAAAAGCGTATCTCTATGTCGGAATAATCTTTATCAGCCAACAATATATATTGCAGTTCATTTTCTGTGGTTATTAAAGGAGTTATGGATAGCTTTTCATTGAATTCTCCGGAAAATGCATCATAATTGAGATGGTCCAAACCTTGTCCCTTTACTGTAATCAGGTATTGATAAGCGGAAAGGGACATGTATGGTCCGAAACTAATACCATCGCTGTGTAAAACCCGGCCATCTGCTGTATCTTCACCATTAATTAGATACATAGAATTAGGAAATTGATATTCAATGGAAGGACTATCCAGTTCTTGCATAAAGTCCAATTGTTCTGAAATTCCAATGTAAAGACCGTCTAATTCATATAGATGCAATCCGTAATCGTTGTAATAAAAAGTATTGTTGAAGATATAAATCGTGTCATTTGACGGATTTCCGCTTTTAAGGTCGCTTATACTGACGTTGATTTCTTGTTGAATTTCGTCTGAATTCAACCGGGCAATATGAAATTGAGTGGTAGAAAAATGATTTTTAGCCATATACCAACCGAAATTTAGATATGTGGCTTCATCAAGTTCTCCAATAATATTGATTTTTTTATACTTTTCTGCCAGATAATCCCAGGCTTCTGATTCATACATTGCTTCACGTTCCGGTATGTTTGAGTTTTTATAAAAATATTGTAAATCGGTAATTTGTAAAATAGAGCATATCACTAAAACAGGAACAATTATCTTTGTTTTTTTGCATTGAACAGCTAGTTGGACGGCATATACAATTATTACATATACAACAATCCAAATGAATCGACCGGAGCATCGGAAAATACTTAATAAGTTATTGAGAGACTCTGGAAGTTGTAATATTAATAACTCATGTTGGTTAAAACAGATTTTCGGATTCACAGCAAGAGCAAAGGGAATGATACAAATCCATAAGGTGGAAAAAAGTAAACCCTTTGTTGATTGGTTAAATGTAGTATGTTCTTTAGTTTCCTTCTTATGCAGTATGATATAAAGAATCAGTCCAATTATAAATAACAAGAGAATACCGAAGCCTAGACAACCATATCCTTCACTTTGACCGGGAAAGATTTCAAAATTTGGAAGCAGATAATTGATGGACATTCCATTATATAAGGTATTTAAGTTGGCATTATATAAGCCTAATCCGTTTGTTGAAACATCTGATTTACCATAAAAGCCTCCTTCAATCCAAATGGTAATAATAGCAGAGCAGCAGAAAGAGAAAATCTGAGCAATGCACTGCAGAAAACTTAGGCTTTTATTGATGATTTGTCTAATACAAAAAGCAACTAATATGATACCGACTATTGGTAGAAAGTATATATGTATACCTGCACATAAGATACCTAAACTGCTCCAATAAAGTAATGCTTTTTTCCAATTTAATTCAGGTAAGCAAAACCATAAATAAATAGCAATTAGTATCAAAAAGTGACTGGAGAGAGCTGTATGTTTATACATTCGAAATAACATAACAGGTGAAAAAACAAATAAAAAGCTGGAAATAGAACAAACGAGCTTTGAAGGGTGGAATTTGCTTGTGATTAAACTGCCCATTCCCCCCTGAAGGATAAAACACAATAGTCCGTACAATCCAAAATATTGAAAAGTATCCGGAAGAATTTTTCGGAATAGTTTAAAAAATATCGCCATAATTGGAATAGAATCAGTGAATATGACAGACACACTATTGGGATATGTCATTTGATTGGTCAGCCCCAGAGGAAACTGCCAATCACCATTACGATAAAAAATCCAGCCTAAGTAGTGCTGGGAGATATCACCACCCAAATTGTAAATCCAAGTGTCGTTTGTAAATGACAGGCGATCAGGACCATATATGCATAGATAAATGATTAGCCCAATAAGTGAGCCTAATAAAAAATATATTCCTTTTGAATTCTGGTTTTGAGATTTATTCATATTATTTCTCCGAAAATTCTGTTATGCACGTTATTATATCACTGAAAACAATCAGGGACAAGAGTTGTAGTTGGATAAGAATGATACAAAATGGTAATAAGAGAAAAAGTAGGTGAAAATTTACAAAAAAAAATTAAATATGAAAACTTGGTTTACAGGAAATGACAGATGGTGTAAAATGTTAGATAAATATGGTTTAAAATAGGAGGTACAAAATGAAGGTTGTATTACTAGCCGGTGGATTTGGTACTCGAATCAGTGAAGAAAGTTATTTGAAGCCGAAGCCAATGGTAGAAATAGGTGGAAAACCAATTCTTTGGCATATTATGAAGTATTATTCTTCCTTTGGATATAATGAATTTATTATATGTTGTGGATACAAGCAGCATGTGATTAAGGAATGGTTTGCAGACTATTATCTGCACACCAGTGACATCACTTTTGATTTTACCAAGGATGGTGCCATGGAGGTGCATAAGACTTATACGGAGCCATGGAAGGTAACCTTAGTGGATACCGGTCTCAATACCATGACAGGCGGACGTGTGAAGCGGATTAAGAAATACATTGGAAACGAACCGTTTATGCTGACTTACGGAGATGGTGTGTCCAATGTAAACCTTGACGAATTGGTGAAATTTCATCAGTCTCATGGTAAGATTGCGACTATGACTGCCGTGAATGTAGGACAGCAGTTTGGCGTGTTGGATATTGATGATGAAGGAACCATACACAAGTTCCGGGAAAAACAGGATCGGGACGGCAGTGTAATCAATGGCGGATATATGGTATTGAATCCGGAGATTTTTGATTATATAGCAGGAGATTCTACTGTATTTGAGAAAGAACCGTTGGAAAAATTGGCAAGTGAAGGACAGTTAAAGGCATATTTCCATAATGGATTCTGGAAGTGCATGGATACTACCAGAGATAAGAATCAATTGGAAGAAATGATTGCAGACGACAGAGCACCATGGAAGGTGTGGGAGGACTAGAAGAATGGAAGCAAATGGTTTGAACCTTGCATTTTATAAAGGAAAGAAAGTATTGTTGACAGGACATACCGGATTCAAGGGTTCCTGGATGAGCCGGGTGTTAGTGAATGCCGGGGCAATTCTGACCGGGTATTCCCTGGAAGCACCAACCAATCCAAACTTATTCTCCATTTGTGATATAGAGAATAAGATGACCTCTGTGATTGGTGATATACGGGATTTGGACAAATTGAAAGAGGTATTTGCACAGGCACAGCCGGAGATTGTCATTCATATGGCAGCACAGCCGATTGTAAGGGATTCCTATAAGGATCCGGTGTATACCTATGAAACCAATGTGATGGGTACGGTTAATATTTTGGAATGTATCCGCTTGAATGATTGTGTGAAATCCTTTGTCAATGTAACTACGGACAAGGTATATAAGAACAATGAATGGGCCTGGGGCTATCGGGAAAATGAGCCATTAGATGGATATGACCCATATTCCAACAGCAAATCCTGTTCCGAACTGGTGACACACAGCTATAAGAGTTCCTTCTTTGAAGATGGAAGAGTAGCAATCTCTACTTCCAGAGCCGGTAACGTGATTGGTGGTGGCGATTTCGCCAATGACCGGATTATACCGGATTGTGTACGGGCGGCAGAGAAGAAAGAAGCGATTATTGTCCGGAATCCGCATTCCACCCGTCCATATCAGCATGTATTGGAACCGGTAATGGCATATCTGATGATTGCACAGAAGCAATATGAAGATGGAAGCTATGCAGATTATTATAATGTGGGACCGGATGATTTGGACTGCGTTACCACAGGTGATATTGTAGATATGTTCTGTGAAAAATGGGGCGATGACATGCACTGGATCAATAAGTATGACGGCGGGCCTCATGAGGCGAACTTCTTAAAACTGGATTGCTCCAAGTTAAAGACCACATTTCAGTGGAAACCACGTTGGAATGTGTCGGAAGCCTTGGACAAGGTGGTAGAATGGACGAAGGTCTACTTCCGGCATGGAGACATACCGGCTATTATGGATAAGCAGATAGAAGAATATATGAATATGTAGATACAAGACGTACGTTAATGGTTAGACGTATGAATCAATGAAAGAATGACAAGGAGATAGAAATATGTTTGAGAATATGACAGAAGATCAGGCAAAGAAGCAAATCTTAGATATGGTAGCAGATTATTGTGATACCTATCATAATCAGAAGGGTCCATTTAAGGAAGGAGACCGGATTCCATATGCTTCTCGTGTCTATGGACATGAAGAAATGTGTAATCTGGTAGACAGTGCATTAGAATTCTGGCTGACAGCCGGACGTTATACCGATGAATTTGAAAAGAAGTTTGCAGATTATCTTGGAGTAAAGTATTGTTCTTTAGTAAACTCCGGTTCCTCTGCAAACTTAAATGCGTTTATGGCATTGACCTCTCCATTATTGGGAGAACGTGCCATTAAGCGTGGAGATGAAGTAATTACAGTGGCAGCAGGATTCCCTACAACCGTAGCACCTGCCATTCAGTATGGGGCGGTTCCGGTATTCGTGGACGTTACCATTCCACAGTATAACATTGACGTGACTAAGTTAGAGGAAGCCTATTCCGATAAAACCAAGGCGGTTATGGTTGCACATACTCTTGGTAATCCTTTTGATTTGAAGGCTGTGAAAGAATTCTGTGACAAGCATAATTTATGGCTGGTTGAGGATAACTGTGATGCACTTGGTTCTAAGTATATTATTGATGGGGAAGAAAAGTTCACGGGTACCATTGGCGATATTGGAACCTCCAGCTTCTATCCGCCACACCATATGACCATGGGTGAAGGTGGTGCGGTCTATACCAATAATGCACTGTTAAATAAATGTATTCGTTCCTTCCGTGACTGGGGAAGAGACTGTGTATGTCCATCCGGTCATGATAATTTGTGTGGACATCGGTTTGACAAGCAGTATGGCGAACTGCCGTTAGGCTACGACCACAAGTATGTTTATTCTCATTTTGGTTATAACTTAAAGGCAACCGATATGCAGGCAGCAGTTGGTTGTGCGCAGATTGAGAAATTCCCCGGCTTTGTAGAACGCCGTCGTCATAATTTTGACCGGTTAAAGGCTGCTTTGGCAGGAACCGAAGAGAAATTAATTCTTCCGGAGCCATGTGAGAATTCCATCCCAAGCTGGTTTGGTTTCTTAATTACCTGTAAGGAAGGAGTAGACCGGAATCAGGTGGTTCAGTATGTAGAAAGTCATGGAGTTCAGACCCGCATGTTATTTGCCGGCAATTTGATTAAACATCCATGTTTTGATGACATGCGTAAGAGCGGTGAAGGATATCGGGTCGTTGGTGAATTAACCAATACAGACCGGATTATGAATGAGACCTTCTGGGTAGGTGTGTATCCGGGAATGACAGATGAAATGATTGATTATATGGCTAAAACCATTAAAGAGGCTGTTAAATAAAAGAAAATAATAGGAAAGAAATTTTGGATGAAATTGAAATGGACAATAAGTCAATAAAAAATGAGACAAAAGAAAAGAAAAAAGGACTGGCTGCATTATGGCAGTTCATTAAGTTCGGCCTGGTAGGTGTATCCAATACAGTGGTGTCCTATGTAACCTATTCGTTGGTATATTATTGGATATTGGGTTCATCGCCTATGTCAGAGGATATTAAGGTACAGATTGCAAATATTGTTGGATTCGTTATCAGTGTATTGAATGCCTTCATCTGGCAGAATAAGTTCGTGTTCAAGGAAGAAGAAGGTGGAGAACACAGAGTCTGGTGGAAGGTATTGATAAAGACCTATATCTCTTATGCGTTCTCCGGCTTATTATTGACGGCATTGCTGTTAGCATTCTGGTTAAAGGTAGTGCATATCGAACAGTACCTGGGAGGAGTGGCACAATGGCTGGTTCAGTTTGACCTGAATCTGTCAGCCACTGATGTGGCTGCTTCCATAGCACCATTCCTGAATATGGTGATAACCATACCGATTAACTTTTGTATTAATAAATTCTGGGCTTATAGACAAAAGGGCAAGAAAAGCGAGGTAACAGAGTAATGGGCGAGATTAAATTATTAGACTGCACCCTCCGGGATGGTGGCTATGTGAATGACTGGGAATTCGGGCATAACAATTTGGTCAGTATTTTTGAACGTATCGTAGGTGCCGGTGTAGATATTATTGAAGTAGGTTTTCTAGACGACAGAAGACCATTTGATATGAATCGTAGTATTATGCCGGATTCTGCTTCTGTGGAAAGAATCTATGGTAAGCTGGATCGCAAACAGGCTATGGTTGTGGGTATGATTGATTATGGTACCTGCAGTATTGAACATATCCAGCCATGCGAGGAATCTTACTTAGACGGTATTCGGGTGATTTTCAAGAAACACATCAGAGAGCAGGCAATTGCCTATTGTCGTCAGTTAAAAGAGTTAGGCTATAAAGTATTTGTTCAGTTGGTATCCATTACCAGCTATGAGGATGATGAATTGATGGATTTGATTCGTCTGGCAAATGATTTGGAACCGTATGCGGTATCCATGGTAGACACTTATGGATTGATGCATCAGGAAAATCTAATGCATTATTATAAGCTGTTAAATCAGTATCTGAAGCCAAGTATCGGTTTAGGATATCACTCCCATAATAATTTCCAGATGGCATATGCAAACTGCATTGAGATGTTATCCCATGAAACGGAACGTATGGTATTGGTAGACGGAACTATTTATGGTATGGGTAAGAGTGCAGGAAATGCACCAATCGAATTGCTGGCAATGCATTTAAATGACCGATTTGGAACTCATTATGATATCAGCCAGATGTTAGAGGCTGTAGACGCCAATGTGATGCCTATTTATAAAATGACTCCGTGGGGTTACAATATGTTCTTCTTCATTGCAGCTTCCAATGACTGCCATCCGAATTATGTGTCATATCTGATGAACAAGAGAACCTTGTCAGTAAAATCCATTAACGAAATCCTCAGTAAGTTGGAGGGTGAAAAGCAGTTAATGTATGACCAGAAGCTGATTGAACAGTTGTATCTGGATTACCAGAATATTGAAGTAAATGACGAGAAGGATATTGCGGAATTAACAGAGAAGTTCAAGGAAAAGAATGTGTTGTTATTAGGACCGGGCTTGAATGTACAAAAGCAGTTTGACCGGATTAAGGCCTATGTGGAAGAAAAGAAACCAATTGTTGTTTCGGTTAACTTCATTTCCGGTGAGTTGAACAGTGATTACGTATTCCTGAGTAATTCGAAACGATATGTACAACTGGCAACAGCGTTGTCGCAGAATCCGAATTTGCGGGTGATTGCTACCTCCAATGTAACCAAGACGGATGGAAGATTTGACTATACCCTTCAATATAGTTCATTATTAGATGAAGCAGCAGATGGTGTCTGCATGGATAATTCTTTTATTATGCTGTTAAAGGTTATGAAGAAAATTGGTGTGAAATCTGTAGCTTTGGGTGGATTTGACGGATATATCGGCGATAAGAAACAGAATTATATTAATGCATATATGGAATACAGCTTTAATAAAGAACAGGCTGAAAAGACCAATCAATATGTAACAGATGTATTGGACGATTTAAAGAAGGATATCGATATGAACTTTATAACCGATTCCCTTTACACGAAGACAGTGTAAAGTCAAATATGAACAAAATGGCATCAGGACTCCGTCACCTGCGGTGACACCTCATGCCAAGTAGGAGAATGGTCGTATGAAAAAATATGAAATAGCAGTATTTGATGTAGACGGAACCTTATTAGATACCCGAGAGGGTGTTTTGGAATCTGTAAAACATACCATACGGAAATTTGGATACGACATGCCGGAACCGGAGGTACTTCGGTCTTTTATCGGGCCCCCGATTCAGGATTCCTTTGGAAAGACATATCATTTGGAAAAAGCAAAGGCAGATGAAATGGCGGCGGAATTCCGTCGGGTATATAAGGATGTCTATTTGTTTGGTGCCACACCATATGAAGGTATCTATGATTTGATGGATGAACTGGTAAAGAGAGATGTGAAAATTGCAGTAGCAACCTACAAACGGCAGGATTATGCAGAACGGATTTTAAAACATTTTAATTTTGACCGGTATTCCAATGTGTTATATGGTGCGGATTTTGAAGGAAAACTGAAAAAAGTCGATATAATCAAGAAGTGTATGGTGGATTTAGGCTCCACAGATTATAGTAACGCTGTTATGGTTGGAGATAGCTGGCACGATGCCAATGGTGCAGAGCAAATCGGTGTCGACTTTATTGGTGTGACATATGGATTTGATTTCCGTAGTGATGAGGACGTGAAAAAATGTACCTGCATTGGCAGTGCAGATACACCATTGGAAATTTTAAAATTCTTTGAATAAAGAGGAGATATACAGGGATGAAAATGAAAGTAGCTCAATATATTGCAGATTTTTTAGTAAAGCAGGGAGTAACTGATGTATTCACGGTAACCGGCGGTGGTGCCATGCATTTGAATGATGCATTGGGACATAAGGAAGGGTTACACAGTACGTATAATCATCATGAGCAGGCATGTTCCATTGCGGCAGAAGGTTATGCCAGAGCAACCGGAAAGGTAGCGGCAGTCTGCGTTACCAGTGGACCCGGTGGAACGAATGCGATTACAGGTGTATTGGGTGGCTGGCAGGATTCCATCCCAATGTTTGTCATATCCGGACAGGTGAAGCGAGAGACAACGACCTGGTCAACGGATGTACCTCTCCGTCAGTTAGGCGATCAGGAATTTCAGATTGTAGATACAGTAAAAACCATGACCAAGTATGCATATATGGTAACAGAACCAACAGAGATTCGTTATCATCTGGAAAAGGCTTGGTATCTGTGCATGAATGGACGTAAGGGACCGGTTTGGCTGGATATTCCGTTAGATGTACAGGCAGCACCAATCGAAAGTGATGAATTAAAAGGATTCGACCCGGCTGAATTAGAACAGAAGGAGAATCCGGTTTATGATGATTGTCTGACTCCGGAAATAATGAAGAAGCTTAAGGAAGCAAAGCGTCCGGTGGTATTTGCAGGTACCGGTATCCGTTTGGGTGAGGCACATGAAGAATTCTTACAGTTGATTGATAAGCTGGGAATTCCGGTTGTGACGGCTTGGAATGCACATGATGTATTATGGGATGAACATCCATTGTATTGTGGACGTCCGGGTACGGTTGGAACCAGAGGAGGCAACTTCGTTGTACAGAACAGTGATTTATTGTTGGTATTAGGCTGTCGGTTGAATATTCGTCAGATCAGTTATAATTATCAGGATTTTGCAAAGAAAGCATATAAGATTGTAGTAGATATTGATGAAGCAGAGTTGAGAAAACCAACTGTTAAAGTGGACTTACCGGTGCATGCCAATGTTAAGGATGCTATGAAGGCACTGCTGGCAGCCGATTATCAGGGACCTACAAAGGAACAGCAGGAGTGGCTTGACTGGGCAAGAACGGTCAATCAGAAGTATCCGGCAACTTTACCTGCTTATTATGAGAAGGAAACTCCGATTAATCCATATGTGTTCATAACGAAATTATCTCAGCACATGGAAGAGGGAGATGATATCATCTGTGGAAACGGAAGTGCCTGCGTCATTACGTTCCAGGCAGCAGAGATTAAGAAAAATCAGCGGTTGTTTACCAATTCCGGTTGTGCGGCAATGGGCTATGGCTTTCCGGCTGCTTTAGGCGTCTGTGTTGCAAGAAAAGGCAAACGGGTAATCTGTATTGACGGTGATGGAAGCTTCCAGATGAATCTTCAGGAATTACAGACAGTAGTATATAATCACCTAAATATGAAGTTGATTATCATTAATAATAATGGATACCATTCGATTCGTCAGACTCAGACGAACTTGTTTAAGGGCGAGCCTTTGGTTGGTGTCTGCGATGGCAATGGTTTAAGCTTCCCGAATTTTGAAAAGTTGGCTTATGCGTATGAGCTTCCGTATGTACGGATTGACAGCCTGACAAATGTTGACGCAGGACTGGAACAATTGTTGAATACAGAAGGTCCGGTTATGTGTGAAGTGGTTGTGGATGAACAGCAGAACTTTGAACCAAAGTTATCCTCTAAGGTATTGCCGGATGGAAAAATTGTATCACCTTCCATTGATGATATGTTCCCATTCCTTTCCAGAGAGGAATATGAAGCAAATCAGCTTTCCTAATTGTGCTTGTATGATTTGGTTGCAGAAAAAGAGTAGAATAAGATGAAAAGAGTAATATTAACCGGTGGAACCGGTATGCTGGGTCTTGCATTGATTCAGCTATTGATAGAAAAAGAAATAGAAGTGTTGGTGATTGTACGTCCCAATTCGAGAAGAAGAAGCAGTTTGCCGGAAAGTCCTTATGTGTCGGTGATGGAATGCGACCTGGCAGATTTACCGAGCATAAAGGAACGGATTACAGAACAATATGATACATTCTTCCATTTTGCATGGGACGGAACCTATGGAGATACCAGAAATGATATGTATCTGCAGAATCGGAATGTAAAAGCTACTTTAGATGCAGTGGAGCTTGCTCATGCAATTGGATGTAGAACCTTTTTGGGAGCCGGTTCTCAAGCTGAATATGGAAGAGTCGATGGCATTAAATTGGCACCAACCACCCCGGTCAAACCGGAAACCGGATATGGAATCGGGAAATTGTGTGCCGGGCAAATGAGTCGGATTCAATGTCAGCAGTTAGGTATGAAACATATCTGGGTCAGAATCTTAAGTACTTATGGACCGAATGATGGAATGCATACCATGGTGATGTCGGGTATTATAAAGATGTTACATGGAGAACGTCCGCAGTATACCAAGGGAGAGCAGATGTGGGATTATCTCTACTGCGATGATGCGGCGAGAGCCTTCTACCTGGCGGCAGAAAAGGGAAAAGACGGTTCTGTTTATTGCATTGGAAGTGGTCAGGTTCGACCTTTGGCAGAATACATTACCATAATCCGGGATACCATTGATAAGAATATTGAAATTGGATTTGGTGAAATACCATATTATGATAAGCAGGTGATGTATCTGTGTGCAGATATTGACAATCTCACACAGGATACAGGGTTTGTGCCGGAAATTCCGTTTGAAGAAGGTATACGAAGAACGGTTGGTTGGTACAAGGAAAGGATAAACGCGTAAAGAAATCGATGATTTCGGAAATCGAGGGATTATATGAAGAAGACAATAAGTATTTTGATTCCGTGTTATAACGAGGAAGAAAATGTTGTTCCAATGAGCGAGGCAATTGTTAATCTGTTCGAAACGGAACTGACACAGTACAATTATGAGTTGGTGTTTATCGACAATGACTCCCAGGATAAGACAAGGGATTTGTTACGGGAAATCTGTAGTAAGAATGCGAATATCAAAGCAATCTTCAATGCGAAGAATTTTGGACAGTTCAATTCTCCGTACTATGGAATTTTACAAACCACAGGAGATTGTACCATTTCCATGGTCTGTGATTTCCAAGATCCCATTGAATTAATTCCTCAGTATATTCGAGAATGGGAGAATGGATATAAGATTGTAATTGGAATTAAGACAAGCAGTAAAGAAAGTAAGATTATGTATTTGCTTCGAAGCATCTATTACAAGATGATTAAGAAATTCTCAGATGTAGAGCAGATTGAACACTTTACCGGGTCCGGTCTTTATGATAAATCCTTTGTGGAAGTACTACGGAATTTAAAAGACCCAAAGCCGTTTATGCGAGGAATCGTTGCAGAGTTAGGGTTCAAACGGAAGGAAATTCCATACGAACAGCCACAGAGAAGAGCAGGAAAAACTCATAACAATTTCTATACCCTGTATGATGCTGCCATGTTAAGTATTACATCTTATACTAAGATTGGCTTGCGTCTGGCAACCTTTGCAGGCTGTGGTGTAGGTATAATCAGTTTATTGGTAGCATTTGTTTACCTGATTATGAAACTGGTAATGTGGAATTCGTTCCAGGCCGGTATGGCGCCAATCCTGATTGGTATGTGTTTGTTAGGCTCGATTCAGTTATTCTTTATTGGTTTGATAGGCGAATATATCTTAAGTATTAATGCAAGAGTATTAAACCGCCCTTTGGTAGTAGAAGAAGAGCGGCTGAACTTCAGTAAAAAAGAGGAAGAGTAGTATGGAACAAAAAAAGAAACTGATAGGTATTTTATTATTCATTGTGTGTGGATACCTGTTATATGGTGCATTTTCTTTCATTGGACAAAAGTTCTTAGGGTATCAATATCCGGATGGAAGCTTTTTGTTCTGGCCGGGTGACCGTTTTATGGATTTCTTTAATGTGAATATGATGGTTTCGGAAGGAAGACCTTATGTAGATTATTATTCTTCCTATCCGCCATTTATATTAGGAATTGCATGGATTTTTTCTCTTATGGCAGATTATGGAAAGTATACTGCAAAAGAGATATCAATGATGCCTGCAGGACGCATTTCCTATGTATTATTTGTGGTAATTTTTACGGTTATTATTGGAATCATTTTATATCGTTTTTTGACAAAGCAAAAGAATTTATTACCGAAGAAGTGGATGGTGATTCCGGTTATTGTGTGCATGATATTTACAGCACCATATATTTTTATGTTGGATAGAGGGAATTATTTACTGGTTGCCATCGCTTGTTATTTAGCATTTGTGTATTATTATGAAAAGAATGAAACTTTGGCAGCGGTATGCCTGGGATTGGCAACCGCAATCAAAATCTATCCCATTTTTTTGATTTTAATCTATTTCATAGAAAAGAAATGGAAGAATATGGGAATCGCCATAGGGACAGCCGGAATTGTTTCAATTATTCCTTTTGTTCTTTTTCGTGGAGGATTTTTTCAAAATATTATTGAGTTTGGTTACGCATTACTATCCTTTGGTGGGGGATATACAAGTGAAGTACCAAATGTCTACTTTGGTGTCGGTTTAACTTCTCTTTTACGATTCCCATTTGTGGTATGGAATGACCTGACAGTGCCAGACTGGTTTCCTGTTATGCCAATTTATCTGGTGACTGGTTCTGCATTGGCACTGTGGAGTCTGTGTTCATTAAGAAGAGAACAGAAGGTTTGGAAAAAAATCATGGTGTTAACAGTATTAATGATATTTTTAAGCCCCAATGCATATATGTATAACCTGACATTTCTGTTGCCTGTTGTGATAGTATTTGTTCTGGCAGATAAGGAGATAAAATGGAAAGATATTGTATATTTGGGATTCTTAGGATTGTTGATAATTCCGAAAGCATACTATTATATGTTATTTGAATATGGTATTGGAATTCAAGTAGTATTGGATGGATTGTTACTTTTAGGTCTGATTCTATTTTATAATATTTTCGATAAGGATTCACGTAAAAAGGTTTTGAAAGAGAATGAATAGGTTTGAGAGGGACTCAAATATGGAAGAAAAGCAGAGGAAAATTGCAAATATTCAAACATGGATATTTATTATAGGTTTTGCCATAATATTTGCTTTCTTTTTCTATGGATTATATGAAAGGATAAACGATAATCAAGCACTAGTTTTTTTTCGCCAAGGCGAAGACTATATGGCTGATTTTTTTAATGTTTTACAGTATTCTGAGGATTTAAATCCATATGTAAATGAAATCAATGGCTTTGAGGAAAAAGCATACTTTCCATTATCGTATGTCATCTTTTTTGTGTTTGGCAAACTTATGAGATTTGATGGATACGATGGAACGTTAGAGTCTGTCAATTTTCAAGAACTGGCGTTCACTAATTGTATTATGATGCTTATGATGGCATTACTGGCAGTTCAAATCTTTGATATACTGGATAAGGAGAGTTGGTATAAGCTCTTGATTACAGCAATACTAATGGTTTCCGGTGTTAGTTTGTTTTCCTATGAGCGAGGGAATATTATTGTATTAGCGGTTAGTGGTATGCTTTTTTTTATTGCTACCTATGATTCAGAGAATAAAATTTTACGGGAATTAGGTTATATTGCACTTGCTTTTGCTGCAGCATTGAAGGGATATCCGGCTATTCTTGGACTCCTTCTCGTATATAAAAGGCAGTGGAAGGAAGCACTTCGATTGGTAGCATATGGTGTCATTGCTGCGTTTGGACCATTTTTATTGTTGGAAGGCGGAGTATCCAATATTCAATTCTGGCAGCGAAATTGGAAATTAAATACCGAGGTTTATGAATTTGTACAGCAACCCAAGCTTGGGTATTATTATTTTATTGCATATGCAAAAGATTTGGTATTCGAACAAAGAGAACACCTTCGGGATGTATGGAAACCAATTATTAATATATTAGCAGTGTTAGGTGTAGTAAGTAATTTTTTTCAAAAGAGAAAATGGATAACAGTAGGAATGTTGAGTGTGATTATTCTTATGATTCCAAGTAATTGTGGATATTATTGCTTATTGTATATATTTCCTGTAATTCTATTATATCTCAATGAAAAGGATAAACGTTGGCTGGATTTAGCATATATACCTATTTTTCTTATGTTGTTATGTCCGTTTCAAATGATTGAAAAGGAAACTGGGAAAAATCTGACCTTATACTGGAGTAATATTGCATTAGTAGTATTGCTTGGCAGTTTGCTTTTGGAAAATATTTGGTGTATGATAAAAATAGGAATGGATAAGAAGAAAGGAATTACAACCGATGGGAATTAGTGTAATGCTATTAGCATATAAAGAGGAAGAGAATTTAAGAGTATTATTTCCAAAATTAAAGCAGGCAATGGAACAGACCGGAGAAGAATATGAACTTTTGGTAATAGATACAAAAGAACCGTTGGATAATACAAAAGCGCTGTGTGAAGAAGTGGGTGCGAAATATTATAACCAGGAGGAACCGGGATTTGGAGGTGCATATCGAAAAGGAATCGAAGTGGCTACCATGGACAAGATTTTAGCATTAGACAGTGATGGCTCCCATGACCCGGCACATATACCGGCGATTTATGAAAAATTCATGGAAGGGTATGACGTAGTCATTGGTTCCCGTTATATCAAGGGCGGACATACCTCAGATGCAAAGAGTTCTCAGATTATGTCATGGATGCTGAATACGGCATATCGCATCTGTCTGGGAATTAAGGCAAAGGATATGTCAACCAATTACAGAATGTATCGTACAGACCAGTTAAAGCAGATAGAATTGACTTGTCGCAATTATGATGTTTTGGAAGAAATATTACTAAAAGTGAAGTTGCTGGTAGGAAAGAAGGAATTCCGTATTGGAGAAAGCCCAATTTCATTTAATAAGCGGTTATATGGAGAATCCAAGCGGCAATTAATACCATTTATAATCAGTTACATCAAGACATTGTTCCGATTAATTGGAATGCGGTTGAAGGGAGAACAGTAAGATGAAGATAGCAGTAGCAGGTACAGGTTATGTAGGTCTGGTTACCGGGGTATGTCTGGCAAGTAAAGGTCATCAGGTTACCTGTGTTGATATTGATGAAAAAAAGGTAGAAATCATGCGTCAGGGGATTGCACCTATTTATGAAGTGGGTTTAGAGGAACTGATGCGGGATAGTATGAACTGTCTGACCTTTACTACAGATTATCAGATGGCATATAAGGATGCAGAGGTTATATTTATCGGAGTAGGTACGCCTGAGAAAAAGGATGGTTCTGCCAATCTGACTTATGTCTATGCCGTTGCAAAACAGATTGCAGAAACAGTAGAACAGGACTGCGTTGTAGTAGTAAAATCTACGGTACCAATCGGAACCAATGATAAGGTAGAAGCATATATACAAAATTGTTTGAAACATGATGTGAAGGTGACAGTGGCCTCCAATCCGGAATTCTTGGCACAGGGAACTGCGGTACAGGATACCCTTCATGCAGCTCGGATTGTAATTGGAGTAGAAACACCGGAGGCAGGAGAAATATTACAGAAGGTATACGCAGATTTTGATGCACCAAAGCTGGTTACCAATCGAAGAAGTGCAGAAATGATAAAGTATGCTTCCAATGATTTCCTTGCATTGAAGATTTCCTACATTAATGAGATTGCAAACCTATGTGAAATTGTAGGTGCGGATGTAGAAGATGTTGCAAAAGGAATGGGGTATGATTCCAGAATTGGTGATAAATTCCTGAAATCAGGTATCGGTTATGGTGGTTCCTGCTTCCCGAAGGATACCAAAGCATTAAGCTGGTTAGCAAGCTTTAATGATAACGAGATTAAGACTATTAAAGCGGCGATTGAAGTCAATGAGAGTCAGAAGTTCAAGTTAATCAAGAAGACAAAGAAGTATTATGATGATTTGGAAGGTTTGACTGTTGCAGTCTTAGGACTAACCTTCAAGCCGGGAACAGATGATTTAAGAGAAGCCCCTTCTCTTGTGAATATTCCACTTTTGCTGGAGGATGGTGCCAAGGTAAAAGCATGGGATCCGGTAGGTGTAGAGAATTTTAAGAAAAAGGTACCGGATGAAATCACATACTGTGATTCCATTGAGCAGACCATTCAAGACGCTGACTTGTGTTTAATCTTTACAGAATGGGAAGATGTAACGCAGTTTGATATTCTTCTGTACAAGGAATTAATGAATAAGCCAATTGTAATTGACGGAAGGAATTGTTATAGGGTATCAGATTTTGATGGAACAGGAATTATCTATGATTCCATTGGAAGAAGATGCGCAAAATAGTACAATGATTATGAACTGAAAGTAAAAGGAACTGCCACTTTTACGATTATAAATCGTTAAAGTGGCAGTTCTCTATTATCAGATTTGGTTTCTCCAATAATCCAAAACATCTGATATTGTTTCGTCAATGGAAATCTCAGGTTTCCATTTGGTACACTGATATAGCTTTGTTGTATCTGCCTCAATAATTGGTACATCTACAGGACGTAATTTGGTTGAATCAACCTCAACTTGGATCGTGACTTTGGATTGAAGTAAGATTTGATTCAGTATATCTTCAATTTTTATAGCATGACCACTACCAACATTATAGGTTTCACCGGCAATTCCATGCTGAAGCAACAATCCATATGCTCGTACAACATCACGTACATCTGTAAAATCTCGGGCAGCACTTAAATTACCAACATAGATAACAGGTTCTTTTTGACCAACCTCGATTTCTGCTACCTGTTTACAGAAATCAGAAACAACGAACAAAGGTGCCTGATTTGGACCAATATGATTGAATGCACGTACTGAAATAATATCCATCTGATATGCGTCTGCATAAATTTTACCTAGCATATTCTGGCAGGCTTTTGTAGCAGCATAGATATTTCCCGGTCGTAAAATGGTTTCTTCATGGATTGGTGTTTCTGTAGGAAGGATATGTCCATATTCCTCGCCGGAGCCAATTAATAAAACCCGAGGTTTATAGTCCAATTCGCGAATTGCATCTAATACATAGATACTACCTTTAATATTGATATCAATCGTGAGAGCGGGATTCTTCCATGAAACGCCAACAGAACTTTGTGCTGCCAAATGTAAAATCATATCCGGATGTATAGACTGTAGTAATGGAAGAATACAGTCTTTCTTAAGAATGTCTAAATTATAAATTTCTATATCTTCAATTGTTATTGTTTCTTGTGGTAACTTTGTTGCAATTACTTCCCAATGTAAATCATCTTTTAAATGTTGGATTAAATAACTGCCAACAAATCCGGCAGCCCCAATGATAAGTGCCTTCATTTTGTGATACTCCTTTTTATTATTTGAAAAATATAGGGCATGTGCAGACAGAACTGCCATACCCTATATTAATGAATATATGCTTATAAGTTAGCAATCTTGATTTCTTTTGCAACAATTTCCATATCGTTCTTAACCATGCGTTCTACCAATTCAGAGAAAGGAATTTCACGCTTCCAGCCTAATACTGCGTCTGCTTTGGCAGGGTTTCCTAATAATACGTCAACCTCAGCCGGTCGGAAGAAGTTCTTGTTCACCTTTACCAATACCTTACCGGTCTCGGCGTCTTTACCAACTTCATCTATACCGGTACCTTCCCATTGAATCTTGATACCAACATGTCCAAATGCAGTCTCAACGAATTCACGAACGGTACGGGTCTCATTGGTTGCAATTACATAGTCATCCGGGTTATCCTGCTGCAACATTAACCACATAGCCTTCACATAATCCTTGGAATGACCCCAGTCACGCTTAGAATCTAAGTTACCTAACTCAATATGATCCTGCACACCCTGCTTGATACGTGCAACGGAATAGGTAATCTTACGGGTAACGAATTCCTTACCACGACGTTCACTTTCATGATTGAACAAGATACCACTACATGCAAATAAGTCGTAGCTCTCACGATAATTCTTTGTAATCCAGTGGCCGTAAAGCTTTGCAACTCCATATGGGCTTCTTGGATAGAATGGTGTCTTTTCTGTCTGAGGCATCTCCTGAACCAAACCGAACATTTCGGAGGTAGATGCCTGATAGAAGCGGGCAGTTGGTTTTACATTACGGATTGCCTCTAACATATTGGTAACACCTAAGGCGTCAATGTCTGCGGTTGCCAATGGCTGTTCCCAACTGGTAGCAACGAAAGATTGAGCAGCAAGGTTATATACTTCATCTGCATCGGAAATCTTCATGGCATTCATTAAGGATACCACATCCGTCATGTCTGCATAGATAAAGTGAATCTTATCTTTGATATGTTCTACATTGCCATAGTCTACAACGCTCTTACGGCGCATGATACCATATACTTCATATCCCTTTTCTAACAATAATTCTGCTAAGTAGGAACCATCCTGTCCGGTAATACCGGTAATCAATGCATGTTTCATAGTTTTATACTCCTTATTAAATATATTCATCCCGATTGCAAATCTTTAAGTTTTCCAATACCTTCTTAATATCTCCGGCACTGTTCTTTTCACAGATTAAAGTTGCATCCGGTGTGTCTACAATAATTAAATCTTCTAAGCCAACAGTGGCAATTAATTTTTGTCCGCCTTCAATAATACAATTCTTTGTTCCAACGGTAATAATATTACCATTGACAACATTACCCTGTTCGTTTGATTTGCGAATACGACCAACAGCCAGCCAAGAGCCAACATCATCCCACCCAAAGGTGCCAGGTAAGATATAGATATTCTGGGCTTTCTCCATGATACCATAATCAATGGATTCGGAAGGGAAAGCGGTGAATTCGGTTTCCAGAACAGAATCCTGCTCCTCTGTGCCAATAGCAGTCTTAATAATCTGTAATCCGTTATAGATGCTAGGCATAAACTGCTTTAAGTTATCTAATATGGTAGAAACTTTCCACATGAACATACCACTGTTCCAGAGATATTGTTCTGTAGCAAGATATTCTTTTGCAACCTCAAGACTTGGCTTTTCTACAAAACGGTCAACTGCGTAGGCATGTCCGTCTGTCTCTTCCGGAATAAACTTGATATAACCATATCCGGTTTCCGGATAATCCGGAGTAATGCCAATGGTTACCAGATTTGGTCCCTGTTCTGCAATTTCACAACCCTGTTTTAAAGTGTTTACAAACATTTGATTGTATTTGATTAAATGGTCAGAAGGAAGCACCATCATAATGGCATCCTCATATTTTTTAGAAATATGAATGGCACCCAGGCCGATACACGGTGCTGTATTCCGTCCAATTGGCTCGCATAAGATATTCTCTTCCGGTAGTTCCGGAAGTTGTTCCTGAACCAATGCTTTATAATCCCGATTCGTAGCAATATAGATGTCCTCCATAGCTACTAAAGGTAGTATTCGTTCCACCGTTAATTGTATCATAGTTTTTCCATCGCCGGTTAAGGACAAGAACTGTTTCGGCAGATTCTTACGACTCTTTGGCCAGAAACGCTCGCCACGACCACCAGCCATGATTAACGCTGTTTTCTTCATTTACATTCCTCCTAAAGCATAGTTTCTACTATTTTATAATATTATAAACGAAATTACAAGGAAAAGTGTTCTGATTTTCTAAATATTCAATGAAAATTCCTATTCCCTTTTTACATAATTAATGGTAAAATACAGGAGAATTATCAGAAGGTTCGAATCGAAAGGAGATTATAACATGAATTATATGGATAATTACAAATTATGGTGTGAGGATTCCTATTTTGATGATGCAACGAAAGCTGAATTAGCAGCGATTAAAGATGATGACAATGAGATTAAGGAACGTTTCTATAAGGAATTAGAGTTTGGTACCGGTGGACTGCGTGGTATCTTAGGTGCCGGAACCAACCGAATGAACATCTATACGGTACGGAAAGCCACTCAGGGTCTGGCAAATTATATTAAGATTGCTAAGGGAGAAGAGAAGGGTGTAGCAATTGCTTATGATTCCCGTCGTATGTCTACAGAGTTTGCAGATGTAGCTGCTTTGTGTCTGAATGCCAACGGAATTAAGGCATATGTATTCCCATCGTTACGTCCAACACCGGAATTGTCTTTTGCAGTTCGGGAATTAGGCTGTATTGCAGGTATCGTTATCACTGCCAGTCATAATCCACCGGAATATAATGGTTATAAGGTTTACTGGGAGGATGGTGCACAGATTACCCCTCCACATGACAAGAATATCCTGGCAGAAGTGGCAAAGGTAACGGACTACCATCAGGTGTTGACAATGGATAAGGATGTAGCTGTTGAGCAGGGCTTATATAATGTGATTGGTTCGGATGTAGATGACAAGTACATGGCAGCCTTGAAGAAGCAGATTATTCATCCGGAAATTATTAAGGAAGTAGCGAAAGATATCAAGATTGTATATACCCCATTACATGGTACAGGTAATGTTCCGGTACAGCGGGTATTGAAGGAATTAGGATTTGAACATGTTTATGTAGTACCGGAGCAGGAACAGCCGGATGGTAATTTCCCAACCGTATCTTATCCGAATCCGGAGGACCCGAAGGCATTTACATTGGCATTAGAGTTAGCAAAGAAGGTAGATGCAGATATCGTATTGGCAACTGATCCGGATGCAGACCGCTTAGGTGTATATGCGAAGGATACCAAGACAGGTGAGTACGTAAGCTTTACCGGTAATATGTCCGGTATGCTGATTTGTGAATATATTATGCGGGAACGGAAAGCAACAGGCACTTTGCCGGCAAATGGTGCGTTGGTAACGACTATCGTAACAACGAATATGACCTTTCCAATTGCAGAAGACTATAATGTGAAGCTGATAGAGGTTCTCACCGGATTTAAGTTCATTGGAGAACAGATTAAGCTGTTTGAACAGAACAATACCTATGAATATGTATTCGGTTTGGAAGAAAGCTATGGCTGTCTTGCCGGCACGCATTCCAGAGACAAAGATGCCTGTGTAGCAGTTATGATGTTATGTGAGGTTGCAGCATGGTGTAAGAAGAACAACATCACCTTATGGGATCAGATGATTCATATTTATGAGAAATATGGTTATTTCAAGGAAGGCTTACAGACCATTACCTTGAAGGGCATTGACGGTGCAGAGCAGATTCAGGCAATTATGGAGAAGCTTCGGAACAATCCGCCAAAGAAGTTTGGTGAATTAGAAGTTTTGGCAGTACGGGATTATGTGAAGGATATTCGTACCGATTGCAGGACTGGGGAAACTGCTTCCACCGGACTTCCAAAGTCGAATGTATTATATTGGGAATTGTCTAACAATTCATGGTGCTGTGCAAGACCTTCCGGTACCGAGCCAAAGATTAAGTTCTATATGGGCGTGAAAGGAACCAGTTTGGAAGATGCGAATGAGAAGCTGACAGCACTGACAGATGCATTGATGGCAGAGGTTCAGTAAATAGAATAATTAAGGAAGATATAGGGACTGTTTGACAAAAACGGTCCCTATTCTTATAATGAAGAGGTATATACAATCATTATTTTGAATTTGCCTATCATATATTATAGTGTGTTGAAATAATGATTTAAGTAAGAAGTGGATTGGTAATTGATCATAAAGATGTGGGACATATAAGGAGGACGAAATATGTGTGGCATTGTAGGATATGTAGGTGAGTCACAGGCAGCACCTATTTTATTAGATGGATTGTCGAAACTGGAATACCGGGGATACGATTCTGCCGGGGTTGCAGTATTTGATGGAGAAAAAATTAATGTTGTAAAAGCAAAAGGACGTTTACAGGCGTTACGGGACTTAACTCAGGATGGTGCCGGGTTAAAAGGATATATTGGAATTGGTCATACCCGTTGGGCAACCCACGGAGAGCCTTCTGTGACCAATGCACATCCCCACTATAACCAGTCTCATTCCATTACAGTGGTACATAACGGTATCATTGAGAATTATCAGCCATTACGGGAGAAGCTGATTTCCAAAGGATATGAGTTTTGTTCAGAGACGGATACAGAAGTAATTGCTCATTTGCTGGATTATTATTATAAAGGAGATCCGAAGGAAGCGATATTTAAGGTGTTACATCGGGTGATTGGTTCCTATGCATTTGGCATTATGTTTCAGGATCATCCGGGAAAGGTATTTGCGGTTCGTAAAGATTCTCCATTGATTGTTGGAGTTTCAGAACAGGGGAATTATATTGCATCGGATGTACCGGCAATTTTAAAATATACCAGAGATGTGTATTATATTGATAACTATGAATTAGCAGAACTTTCCATGCATGAGGTACATTTTTACAATCAGGATTGTGAGGAAATTATTAAAGAGCAGGTGACTGTGGAATGGGATGTGGAAGCAGCAGAAAAAGGCGGCTATGAGCATTTCATGTTAAAGGAGATTTATGAGCAGCCAAGGGCGGTAGAATCCACAATCAGTCCTCGTATCAAGGATGGCAGGATTGTCATTGATGAATTGAACATGACACCGGAGGAGATTAAGGAAATTCGGAGAATCTACATCATCGGATGCGGTTCGGCATACCATGTGGGAATGGTAGGAAAATATGTGCTGGAAAAAATGACACGTATTCCGGTGGAAGTGGATTTGGCATCGGAATTCCGGTACCGTGATCCGATTCTGGAACCGAATTCCATGGTAATTATTATCAGCCAGTCCGGAGAAACAGCAGATTCACTGGCAGCACTCCGTATGGCACAGAGTCTGGGAGCGAAGGTACTGGGAATTGTGAATGTCGTGGGCAGTACCATTGCCAGAGAAGCGGATAATGTGATGTATACTTGGGCAGGACCGGAAATCTCGGTAGCAACCACCAAAGCATATAGTACCCAATTAACTGCAATCTATATGTTAGGAATTCTGTTCGGAGAGGTTCGAAATACATTAACAGAAGAAGAATATGAGGAAAAAGTAAAGGAATTACGGTTGTTACCGGAAAAGATTCAGCAGATTTTAGGTGATAAAGAGAAAATCCAGTGGTTTGCTTCCAAATATGCCAATGCGGAACATATATTCTTCATTGGACGTGGAGTGGATTATGCAGCTTCCATGGAGGGCTCTTTGAAATTAAAGGAGATTTCTTATATTCATTCAGAGGCTTATGCTGCAGGGGAATTGAAGCATGGAACCATTTCCTTAATTGAAGATGGTATTCTGACAGTCGCTGTATCTACGCAGCCGGATTTATATGAAAAAATGATTAGTAACACAGTGGAGGTAAAGACTAGAGGGGCTTATGTATTTGCCTTAGTCAGTGAAGATAATCAGGGTATGAAAGAAGTTGGAGATTTTGTGGTGGAGATTCCCCATACAGATCCATGCTTTGCGACCTCCTTATCCGTCATTCCGCTGCAATTATTCGGGTATTATGTATCGGTAGCCAAGGGCTTGGATGTGGATAAACCAAGGAATCTGGCAAAATCCGTAACAGTAGAATAAGGATTCATCATGAAAATGCTTTTGCTAAATTGTAATAATTTTGGCAAGAGCATTTTTGTCATGTGTAAATAGTCATAAAAAGTTAAGAAATATTCACAATTTGAGATATTGTACTTTTGTATATGATTTGGTATTATTTACTGTGTCACATTTTGTAACATTTTTGAAACATTTTACGAATATAATAGTAGCAATGTGAATGTTCAGATAGTCGAATTGTGAAAATGAAATAGAGAATAGTAATGAAGAAAAGGAATAAAATATGGAAGATAATGATAGAAGAAACCGGGGAAACGTTCAGAGAGGACCGCAGATTCCTCCAACCAGAAGAACCGTAGATGAAGAGCGACAGAGAATGCGGAATACATCTGCCGGGTTAAGAATGCCCGGGTCTGATGTAACAGTGAACAGTAAGGTCAGGGAACGACAGATAGAAGAAGAACGGCGGACGAAAGCAGAGATTCAGAGGAGAGAGGAACAACGAAGACAGGAACAGTGGAGCGAAAGAGAACAAAGAGGAACGCAACAAAGAGAGGAACAATTAGGAATGAAACAGAGGGAGAATAAAGTATCAAAAAAAGCAATGGCGTATAAGCGGAAAATAAAACGGTTATGGGCTGTACTGGGAGGGGAAGTTGTCATCTTTTTCCTGTTGCTTTTAGGGTATGCAATCTTTTATGCTAATAGTAAACTGAATGAATTGGATTATACTGATATTGATGTGGAAGAGTTGGGTATCAATGACGGTTTAGAGGAAAAGACGGATGAATATACCACAATTGCGTTGTTCGGCCTGGATGCCAGAGATGTAACCACGGATACCGGTAACCGGAGCGATACCATTATTATTGCAAGCATTAATAATAAAACGAAAGAGGTACGATTGGTTTCTGTCTATCGGGATTGTTATCTGGAATTGGAGAATCCGAATGGTAAGTGTGATGATTTGTATACGAAGATTACCCATGCTTATGCCTACGGAGGGCCAAAGGCATCAATTGCAACTTTGAATAAGAACTTGGATTTGCAGATTACGGAATATGTAACGGTTAACTTTGCATCCTTAACGGATGTAGTCAATGACTTGGGTGGAATTACAGTAGAGGTTACGGAAGCAGAACGCCAGTCTGTGAATGTGTTTTTACCGGAAACAGCTCAAATTGCCGGGATGAGTTATACACCGGTGTATAGTACCGGAATGGTGACACTGGATGGATTACAGGCAGTAACCTATTGCCGGATTCGGGATGTAGGTAATGGAGATATTGAGCGTTCTGAACGGCAAAGAGAGGTTCTGGCAGCAATTTTGGACAAAGCAAAGCAATCTGATTTGGCAACATTAAATTCTATATTAGATGATGTTCTGCCGGAGATTTCAACCAGCTTAAGCAAAAAGCAATTACTTGCTTTGATGTCAAATGTATTTGAATACGAGTTAACGGAGAATCAGGGATTTCCGTTCGTATATCGTATGACAAATGCATATGATGAGACGGTAGGAATGGATTTATCTATGGATGTTCCGGCTAATCTGGAGAACAATGTGGCATTGCTGCATGAATTCTTGTTTGATGCAAGGATTGAACCAATTGGTGGCAGTGCCGGGTCAACGGAGACAGGTGATGCAGCCGGTGATACGACGGATAGCGATATGGCGACTGAGAATTCCTCAAATGATACAGCTTCTGCAAGCAGTGAAGAGGTGGATGAAAGAGAAATCTATTATCCTTCCGATGAAGTAATTCGAATTAGTAATCAGATTCAGAATAATACCTATACCTATCCACCGGATGATCCGGAGTTCAGAGGTGGATTTAACTAGTAAGTGTTATGAAGGAGTGTTGGAATTATGGCTTTCGTGGAAGAGTTAAGTTTCAAATCGGCAGATGAAGTGACAACGATCCATGGGTATTGCTGGAAGCCGGAGGGAAAGCCAAAGGCAGTTGTGCATATCTGCCATGGTATGGTGGAATATATTGAACGATATGAGGAATTGGCACAGTTTTTGTGTGAACAGGGTTATGTGGTATATGGTGCAGATACTCTGGGGCATGGAAAGTCAGTTGTCAATAACCATTGTTTTGGTTATTTCGGAGATCATAATGGTAATTGGAAATTACTTTCAGATATGGTTTTGTTGCAAGGACTGGCGAAACGGGCTTATCCGGGAATCCCATATTATATATTGGGTCATAGCTTTGGCTCGTTAATGGTACGGGAATTCGTGGAACGATTTCCGGACAGTGTGGATGGTATGATTCTCTTGGGAACCATGTACAAGAATACAGCGACGGCTATGTCAGGAAAGCTGTTATGCAATGGAATTGCATTGGTGAAAAAGGACGGCTATCGTTATCGAAGCAGTTTTATGAATGATTTGGCATTCGGAGGATTTGATAAGCATTTTAAGGAAGAAGATATTAGAAACAGCTGGCTGTCCAGAGACAGGGAAGAAGTTGATAAATATAACGCAACCCCGGAATGTAATTTCATTTTCACCGTCGGAGCATATCGGGATATGATGACGGCACTTTTAGAATCAAATAGCAGGAAGAATTTAGAGCGCTTAGATAAAGAAATGCCGATTTTATTGATGGCAGGGGATAAAGACCCGGTGGGAGACTTTGGGAAAGGACCAAAGCGGTTATACAGGAAATATAAAGCATTAGGACTGGACTGTCGAATTCGAATCTATAAAGACAGCCGGCATGAACTTCTTCATGATTTGGATAAAAAACTGGTATACAAGGATTTGCTGAAATGGTTGAATTACTATACGGACGATCCGAAAGAGAGAAGTAGAAGATAGTTGTTCTTTATATAGAAGGACAGTTATATAGAACGACAGAAGAACAGAGGTAGAATTATGGCACTTAAGAATATATGGCGCAATATTCAGAATACAATTTGGTTAAAGGTTGGAATTGGTGTAATTGGGCTGGGTGTTGCGGGAACCGCAACAGCAGGTGTCGTGCATTATCAGCAGAAGACGCAACAGGCAATGGTGTATCAGACAGCTGAACAATATGAATCGGCAAGAGCAAAACAGGCATTTGAGGAATTAGATTTTTCTGCAAAACATGCCAATTACAGCCAGATTCTGATGATGAATGATATGGAAGCAGCATTGTTGGCATGTAATATCCCGGAAGAAGGCTTTTCAGTAGAAGAAGTTGTAGTTGAATCCGAGATTCTGAGTGTAGAGGAACAGAAAAAAGAGGATGCAATGATTTCCAGAGAGCCATCTGTAAAACCGGCAGATACTGCTCCGACGCAGGAGCAGACCACGGATATTGACAGCAGCTGGAATGGAACACCGGGCTGGGCAACAATATCAGGAAATCGATATTACTATACTGCAGAAGGCAGACGGGTACGTGGAGATCAGGTTATTGGCGGAAGACATTATTATTTCAATGATAAAGGTGCACAGGCTTCTTATTGCGGGATAGATGTTTCACGTTGGCAGGGTTCTATTAACTGGTCGGCAGTGAAAGCAGATGGTATCGATTTTGCAATCATCCGTGCAGGGTATCGTGGTTCCGGAACCGGTGTACTGGCAGAGGACCCTACATTTGCACGGAATATTCACGGTGCGTACAATGCGGGAATTGATGTTGGGGTGTATTATTTCTCTCAGGCAATCAGTGTTGAGGAGGCACAGGAAGAAGCATATGCAGTATTAACATTGATTCGTCGGGAAGGGGTTCCGCTTACATATCCGGTTATCATTGACTTAGAGGATACCTGGTATGATGGCAGCACACCGGGGCGTGCCAATGGCAATTCGCCGGAGCTTCGTACGCAGATTGCTTCTGCCTTCTGCTCGGTGATTGCATCGGCCGGATATAAGCCAATGGTATATGGAAGCAAGAGCTATCTGCAGAATCGGTTTGCAGGACATGGCTCTTATAATGTGTGGGTAGCACATTATGCAGATATGCCACGGACCAATTACAGTGGCTCTTATCAGATGTGGCAGTATACTTCTACCGGACATGTGGCCGGTATCAGTGGAAATGTGGACATGAATATCTGCTATGTAGATTATAAATATGGAAGAAATCTGGAAAGCATTGGTACATATGCAATCACAACAGTTCCAAATCTTTCCGGAATGACGTTGGAGCAGGCAAAAGCAGCATTGGAGCGAGTAAGCTTGAAATATACAATTACAGAAGACTATTCGGATACAGTTCCGTCAGGAAGTGTTGTGTCTCAGAGTGTTCCTGCTGACACCCAGGTGGATGAGCAGTCAACGGTGGAAGTGGTAATTAGTAAGGGCATGGCCCCGAAAACTATGGTGAATGTAGTGGGATTATCCCAGACGGAAGCAAAGACAAAGCTGGAGGCATTGGGATTGACAGTTATTATTAATTCGGAAGCGAATAATTCTGTTGCGGCCGGCGTAGTGTTCGCTCAAAGTGTTGCAGAAGGTACAGTGCTTCAAAAGGGTGATTCTGTTATCTTGAAAGTTAGTACAGGTTCTTCGGAAAGCAGTTCGGAAGAAAACAGTTCGGAAAACAGTGAGAATTCTTCCGAATCTACCGGGGCATCGGACAATACAGGAGCATCAGGGGATACAGGAACATCCGGGAATACGGGAGCGTCAGAGCCGACAGGGAATTCTGTAGCACCGAATTCTTTAGAAGGAGATAATTAAGCGTTAAGATGACGAATCAGAACAAAGGATTTTCAAAGTGGATAGTGATTGCAATCATTGAGTTGCTTCTATTATTGGCTATTTTGGCTGGAATCAGTCTGACCAGAAGTCATTCGAAGGCATTGCCATTCGAGATTCCACAGGACAAACGAATGGATTATAGCAATCCTGATTTGACTGCAATGACAGAAGATGCATATTGGACCTTCGTGAATCAGCGGTTTATTCTGGTTTATGACAAGGAAGGAGTATTGCAGTGGGTTAAGATTGATAATGCATTTGGCAGAAATGATTATGATTTTGATTCCACGTTAGTAGATGAAGGTAATTTCAAGTATTATACAGAGAATGGACAGATAACGTCTTCCGTAGGAATTGATGTGTCAAAATTCCAAGGTGTTATCAACTGGGCACAGGTGAAGAATTCCGGAGTGGATTTTGCATTTGTGCGTGTGGGATATCGAGGATACGGAAACGGTGCAATCCGATTGGATGAAACCTTTGATTATAATGTTTCAGAAGCCCTAAAGAATGATTTGAATGTAGGAGTATATTTCTATTCCCAGGCAATTTCCTATGAAGAAGGGGTGGAGGAAGCACAATTTGTATTAAATCAAGTAAAGGCTTATAACATTAATCTTCCAATTGTTCTGGATACAGAGGATGCCATGGATGATACAGCAAGAACAGCCGGGTTAACACCACAGCAGAGGTCTGAAGCCTGCCGGGGCTTTTTAGAGACGATTAAGGCTGCGGGATATGAAACGATGATTTATGCCAATCTAAGTTGGATTGCTTTGGAACTGGATATAAGTCAGTTGTATGGTTATGATATCTGGTTTGCCCAGTATGCTAATGAACCAAGGCTCCCATATGAGTATAAAGTGTGGCAGTACACGGCAGAAGGAACAGTGCCAGGGATTTCTCAGCCGGTGGATTTGAATATTGGATTTAATTTTTACGGGGAAGACTAGTTGTTTGGACAAGGCTGAACGAAAAAGACCGCTTGATTTCTCAAACGGTCTAGTATATAATCTACTTAGAAAGGTGATCGGAATTGAGTTTCCGATTGCCCTCAGTAAGAAAAATTTATTTCTGAAAGAGCATTCACTTAGGGCAGTAGTGGATGCTTATTTCTTTTTATTCTTATGATTATCTATGTAAGACAGAGCCGCAATAATAACCAGTAAAAGTGTTAGAACTTCTAACGTATTCATAGGGCATCACCCAAAGGAAATTTTAAAATAAAAAATAGCGGAAGGGAGATTCGAACTCTCGACACCACGGGTATGAACCGTGTGCTCTAGCCAACTGAGCTATTCCGCCATATTTGTTATCAAAGTATATGGGACCTACAGGGCTCGAACCTGTGACCCTCTGCTTGTAAGGCAGATGCTCTCCCAGCTGAGCTAAGATCCCATAGCGCTTGACACATGTGCTATTATAGGGGGTACGAAAGAAAAAGTCAATACCTAATTTTGAAAAAAATTTCCTGGTATTGTTTTTAGGAAGGAATGGATTTTTAAGGCAATCACCATTATAATAGAATTAGTTATCTGTATATAAGAATTAGAAGGATATATAATAGATAGATATCAGAGTCAGGAGGTAAGGACATGCGGGTTGGAATGGGATATGATGTCCATAAACTAGTTGAGAATCGGAAATTAATCTTAGGCGGTGTTGAGATACCGTATGAAAAAGGATTGCTTGGACACTCCGATGCAGATGTATTAGTACATGCAATAATGGATGCTTTGCTGGGTGCGGCTGCACTGGGAGATATCGGAAAACATTTTCCGGACACGGCACCGGAATATGAAGGTGCTGATAGTATAGAGCTGTTAAAGCAGGTCAAGAAGCTATTAGAGGAGCATTTGTTCTTTATTGAGAATATTGATGCAACAGTGATTGCACAACGGCCGAAGCTGGCACCGTATATTCCTCAGATGGTAGAAAACATTGCTGTTACTTTGGATTTGCCTGTGGGCAGAGTCAACGTAAAGGCAACAACGGAGGAAGGCCTTGGCTTTACCGGAACCGGACAGGGCATTAGTGCACAGGCAATTTGTGCCTTGGAAACTGTGGCAAATTATAGTTATGATGTAATGGAGAATGGACGTGCCTGTGGATGTTGTCAGAGAAATCGAATTAATTGAACAACTGGAACAAAATCATCATTTGACAAAACAGGAGTTTCAGGAACTTCTGGAACTTCGATTTGCCACGGGGAATATAGATGAGCAGCAGGAAATGGATCAGATTCTGTTTGCGAAAGCCCGAAAGATACAGAATCGGATTTTTGGCAATCAAATCTATATTCGGGGACTGATTGAATTCACCAATTATTGTAAAAATAATTGCTATTACTGTGGAATCCGCCGTGAGAATGGAGCAGTAGAACGATATCGGCTATCCAGGGAACAGATATTGGATTGCTGTAAGGAAGGATATCAGCTTGGTTATCGGACATTTGTATTACAGGGCGGAGAAGACCCCTATTTTACCGATGACAGGATTTGTGATATAGTAAGTACCATGAAAGATAATCATCCGGATTGTGCCATTACCTTATCCTTGGGAGAACGGGAACGAGAGAGCTATGAGCGGTTTTATCAGGCAGGAGCAGAACGGTATCTTCTTCGGCATGAGACAGCCAATGAAAGTCATTATCGTTGGCTGCATCCTCCGGAACTTTCCCTGGAGCATCGTAAGGCTTGCCTCAGAGCATTAAAGGAGATTGGATATCAGGTGGGAGCCGGATTTATGGTGGGTTCACCGGGACAGACGGTAGAACATTTGGCAGAGGATTTGGAATTTCTATGGGAATTACAGCCTCATATGATTGGAATCGGACCATTTATTTCTCATAAGGAGACCCCTTTTGCAAATGAGAAAAATGGAAGCGTGGAGCAAACCTTGTTCTTAATCGGAATTCTGCGACTGATGTTTCCTAAGTGTCTGATACCGGCAACCACAGCACTGGGCACCCTGGCAGCGGATGGGAGAGAACGGGGAATTTTGTCAGGTGCTAATGTAATAATGCCTAACTTATCTCCTGTAAGTGTGCGGGAACAGTACAGCTTATATGATAATAAAATCTGTACCGGGGAAGAATCGGCTCAATGTACCCAATGTATTCAAAACAGAATGAAAAATATTGGTAAGAGAATCGTTGTGGACCGGGGAGATTATCCAAATAATCAGTAACAAAAGAAAGAAGGCTTTAATATGTGGAAGTATGATCCGAAAAGTGCAAATGCGGATGAATTTATCAATCATGAGGAAATTATGGATACCTTGGCTTATGCGGATTCTCATAAAGCAGATACGGTATTGTTAAGGGAAATCTTAGATAAAGCAAAAGAACGAAAGGGATTAAGTCATCGGGAAGCAAGTGTTCTGCTGGCTTGTGAGGATGGAGAAATCAATGAAGAAATCTACCGGTTAGCTAAGCAGATGAAAGAGGATTTTTACGGTAACCGGATTGTTTTATTTGCCCCCCTATATTTATCTAATTATTGTGTGAATGGCTGTACTTATTGTCCGTATCATGCAGTGAACAAGCACATGCCGAGAAAGAAGCTGACCCGGGAGCAGGTTCGTCAGGAAGTGATTGCGTTACAGGATATGGGCCATAAGCGTCTTGCTATTGAAGCAGGAGAAGACCCGGTTCATAATCCCATTGAATACATCCTGGAGTGTATAAATACCATTTATGGAATTCATCATAAGAACGGTGCCATCCGGCGGGTAAATGTAAATATAGCTGCTACAACGGTTGAGAATTACAGAAAGTTGAAGGAAGCTGAGATTGGAACCTATATTTTATTTCAGGAAACCTACCATAAGGAAAGTTATTTAGAACTTCATCCAACGGGCCCAAAGCATGATTATAATTATCATACAGAAGCAATGGACCGGGCAATGGCTGGCGGTATTGATGATGTAGGCTGTGGTGTGTTATTCGGTCTGGATAAGTACCGATATGAATTTGCAGGGCTGTTGATGCATGCTGAACATCTGGAATCTGTATTCGGAGTAGGACCACATACCATTAGTGTTCCTCGTCTGCGGGATGCGGATGATATCGATTCCGGTACCTTTACCAATGGTATTGACGATGACACCTTTGCTAAAATCGTTGCCTGCATTCGAATTGCAGTACCATATACGGGAATGATTGTATCCACCAGAGAGAATCAGAAGACCCGGGAAAAGGTGTTACAGCTGGGAATTTCTCAGATTAGCGGAGGCTCCCGAACCAGCGTTGGCGGATATGTAGCACCGGAGCCGGAGGATTTGAGATCGGAGCAGTTCGATGTAATGGACAATCGTACACTGGATGAAGTGGTCTGCTGGCTGATGGAGTTGGGATATGTGCCAAGCTTTTGTACTGCCTGCTATCGGCAGGGGCGGACCGGTGACCGTTTTATGAGTCTATGCAAGAGTGGAGAAATTCAGAATTGCTGTCATCCGAATGCGTTAATGACCTTGAAAGAATATCTCATGGATTATGCATCCCCTCATACAAAAATCATAGGAGATGCTTTGATTCAGGCAGAGCTTAAGAATATACCAAAGGAACAGGTACGGAATATCGTAGTGAATCATTTGAGTGAGATAGAAGCGGGACAACGGGATTTTCGATTCTAAGAACTAGAGGAAAAGGAGGCGAGACTTATGAGTATGAATGAAACACCAAGTGGAGACAGAGTGCATATCAGCATTTTTGGAAAGCGGAATGCAGGAAAATCCAGTATTATGAATGTGTTAACCGGACAGCAGTTATCCATAGTGTCGGAGGTGAAGGGAACCACCACGGATCCGGTTCGAAAGGCTATGGAGTTGCTTCCTATGGGACCGGTAGTGATAACGGATACGCCGGGACTGGATGACGAAGGACAATTAGGCAGATTCCGTATGGAGAAAAGTTTTGAAGTGTTGGACCAGACGGATATTGCTGTGGTAGTGATTGATGCATCCATAGGGAAAGAAAAGGAAGATGAGTGGATTATCGAGCGGATTCAGGAAAAACAGATTCCATATGTGTTGGTATATAATAAGCATGATTTGATACGAAAGCCTACCATTGAGACGGTTGATGTAAAGAAACTGCTTGCAAGGGCGCAGGCAGGTGAAGAAATCAGAATCTGGGTCAGCACCGTGGATCAATATCATATTGCAGACCTGAAGGAGCTGCTGGCGGGTATGCAACCGGTAAAGGAACCACAGACACCGATTGTTGCGGATTTGGTTCAGCCGAATGATGTTGTTGTTTTGGTGGTGCCGGTAGATAAAGCAGCACCAAAGGGACGTTTGATTCTGCCACAACAGCAGACAATCCGGGAACTATTAGATGTTGGGGCTGTTTCGGTTGTAACAAGAGAGACGGAATTAGAAACGACATTGAAAAAGCTGGGAACAGCACCGGATTTGGTTATTACAGACAGTCAGGCTTTTGAAATGGTTGCAGAAATAGTTCCGGAGTCTGTACCGTTGACTTCTTTTTCCATTTTATTTGCGAGACATAAGGGTGTATTGAAAACAGCAATTGCCGGTGTAGCTATGTTAGAACAGTTAAAGGATGGGGATAATATTCTGATTGCGGAAGGATGTACCCATCACCGTCAATGCGGAGATATAGGAACGGAAAAGCTGCCGAAATGGATTCGGGAGCGTACCGGAGGGAAAGAACTATTTTTTGAATTCTGCAGTGGAACGGAATTCCCGAAAGATTTGTCACCATATCAACTCATTATTCAATGTGGCGGTTGCATGCTGAATGAACGGGAAGTGAAGAACCGATATCAACTGGCAGTGAAACAGGGTGTGCCAATAACCAATTATGGAATTGCCATCTCAGAAATGAAGGGAATACTGAAACGCAGCATTGCAATGTTAACGGACGAGGAGCAGGTGTGATGGAAGTCCAATATGATTCCAAAGAGAATATAGATGCCATCCGCGAACTGTGGCAGGAGGCGTTTCATGATCCGGAAGCGTTTGCTGAGTACTATTTTGAACAGGTATTTCCGGAAAATCAGGTACTTGTGGCAAAGGAAAAGGATGGAATTCGTTCCATGCTTCATTTGAATCCCTATGTTTGGAACTGGGGGATAAAAGCCGTTGAAGGGCAGAAGGTCTTGACTCAGCCGGTGGAACAAGGCAGTCAACAGATATTTTCCCATTACATTGTAGGTGTAGCCACCAGAGAGGATTGTCGCAGACAGGGGTATATGGCAAGGTGTCTGACCAAAGCACTGCAGGATATGGAAGGCAATGGAGAGCCATTTACCTATCTGATGCCGGCAAATCCCGATTATTACAAACCATTTCAGTTTGTCGAATGGAAAAAAGAACAGCGGTGGGAATGGAAAGCCTGGAGAGAGAAGCGGACAAAGTGGCAGTATTCTATTTATCCGGCACGTAGTAAAGTATATATGGAGCGGTTGCAGGAAGAAGTAGCGTGTGAAAAAGGCGATATCATTAAGGGAAAAAATGATATCTATGCCGCATATGTGTTAGATGCCTCAGAGAATCAGCAAAAAATTCTGATTCAACAGATATTCTTTGGCGATAATGCAAAAGAAGTGGAGCTGGAGGCTCAGGAAGCCTTTTTGCAACAGATAGAGAAAGAATTGGTTGAAAGATATGGAGATATTCCCATTGAAATCATGGAAAGCCAACCTATGATGCTTCGAATCCTGAACTTAGAGAAGTTTATTCCGTTGTTGCCGTATCAGGGCAGGGAACAACAACTGACGGTACGGGTAAAGGATGAGATTTGTAAATCCAATGAAGGCCTGGTGCAAATCACCTTATCGGAGAAGGGATGTAGCGTGAACAAGGAAAAGGATATTGAAAATTGGCTGAAAGCAGGGAAGGATGCAGAAGTAGAACAGATTGCAGATTGCGTAAGTGACAGTCAGGTTCAGCCATGGAGCATAGAAGTGCTGACAGAATATCTTTTGAAGGAAACAAAGCTGGCAGATATGGTGTATTTGATGGAAATTGTATAGGAGTTTCGTAGAAATATATTGCAAAATTTCCCAAGGCTTACTATACTTTATAAGGTATATCAAGGTGCATATGCACATAGGAACGAAAATGAGGAGACGAATATGAAGATTTATAATACAATGACCAGAAGGAAAGAAGAATTTGTGCCAATTCGGGAAGGCAAGGTAGGAATCTATGTATGTGGACCTACGGTATATGATTATATTCATATTGGTAATGCCAGACCGATGATTGTGTTTGATACTCTGCGGAGATATCTGACCTATAAGGGCTATGAGGTAAATTATGTATCGAATTTTACAGATGTAGATGATAAAATCATTAAGCGTGCCAATGAAGAGGGCGTGGATTCTACTGTTATTTCAGAACGTTATATTGCAGAAGTGAAAAAAGATATGTGCGGGATGAATGTGCAGGAGGCAACCACTCATCCAAAGGCAACGGAAGAAATTCCCGATATGATTGCAATGATTGAAACTTTGATTGAAAAAGGCTATGCCTACGAGGTAAACGGAACGGTTTATTTCCGAACCCGTCAGTTCAAGGATTATGGCAAGTTGTCTCATAAGAATTTGGATGATTTAAGAAGCGGCAATCGTTCCTTAAAGGTATCCGGTGAAGATGAAAAAGAGGATAGTCTGGATTTTGTATTATGGAAACCGAAGAAGGAAGGAGAACCGTTCTGGAATTCTCCATGGGGCGAAGGACGTCCGGGCTGGCATTTGGAATGCTCCTGCATGTCAAAGAAGTACATCGGTGATGTCATTGATATTCATGCCGGTGGTGAGGACTTAATTTTCCCACATCATGAAAATGAGATTGCGCAAAGCGAGGCTGCCAATGGTACGGAATTTGCCCGGTACTGGATGCACAATGCATTTTTGAAGATTAACAACGAAAAAATGTCTAAGTCTTTAGGTAATTTCTTTACAGTGCGTGAAATTAGTGAGAAATACCCATTACAGGTGATTCGGTTCTTTATGTTAAGTGCGCATTACAGAAGCCCATTGAATTTCTCAGATGACTTGGTGGAAGCAGCGAAGAATGGCTTGGAGCGAATTCTTACAGCATATGAAAAGGTTACAGATACAGCGAAAAAGTCCACGGTACCTGCAATGTCAGCAGAGGAAGAGGAAGCAGTCGTTAAGATTGAGGAATTAAAGAAGAAATATGAAGCGGCTATGGATGATGATTTGAATACAGCAGATGCGATTTCTGTTATATTCGAGTTGGTGAAGCTGTTGAATACAACGGTAAATGACGGAGCTTCTAAGCCATATTGCGAGACAATGGCAGCTACCTTAAAGCAACTGTGTGATATCTTGGGAATCGAGACGGTACGGGAACAGGAATTGCTGGATGCAGATATTGAACGCCTCATTGAGGAACGTCAGCAGGCAAGAAAGAATAAGGATTTCGCAAGAGCGGATGAAATCAGAAATACATTGTTAGAGCAGGGTATTGCTTTAGAGGATACCAGAGAAGGTGTAAAGTGGAAGAAGATTTAATCGGATATTTCAAAGAACAAATGGAGCTGCCCCATCGGGATATACGCAGTTATTCCCCGTTGGCTTTGGCTTATATCGGGGATGCTGTGTATGATTTGCTGATTCGAACAGAAATTGTTGCAAAAGGGAATTGCCAGGTAAATAAGTATCATCGGCAGGTTAGTGAAATTGTAAAAGCACAGGCACAGTCTCAATTGATACAGTCTTTGTTGGATGAATTAACGGAAGAAGAGCGGGATGTGTATCATCGTGGACGGAATGCTAATTCATATACCAAAGCAAAGAATGCCAGCATGGGTGATTATCATCGGGCAACCGGGTTTGAAGCATTAATTGGATATTTATATTTGACGGAGCAGTATGCCAGAATTACAGAATTAATTCGTCTTGGCAGAGAAAAGGAGTAGACATGCGATACGAAGAATACACCATTGAGGGCAGAAATGCAGTTTTGGAAGCATTTCGTGCCGGAAAGACCATAGATAAGCTTTATATACAGGATGGCTGTCATGATGGAATTATGAATACCATTAGCAGGGAAGCAAGAAAAGGGGACACCATTATTAATTATGTGGCAAAGGAACGATTGGATCAGATGTCTTCTACCGGAAAGCATCAGGGCGTAATTGCTCAGGCAGCTGCATATGAGTATGCAGAGCTGGAGGAAATCTTTGCGAAGGCAGAAGAACAGGGAGAGCCACCATTTATTTTCCTGTTGGATGAGATTGAGGACCCACATAATCTGGGAGCGATTATTCGTACTGCGAATTTAGCCGGAGCGCATGGTGTTATTATACCGAAGCGACGGGCAGCAGGCTTGACTGCAACAGTAGTTAAGGCTTCGGCAGGAGCCTTGAATTATACACCGGTTGTAAAGGTGACCAATCTGGCACAGACTATTGAAGAATTGAAAAAACGGGGGTTGTGGTTTGTCTGTGCGGATATGGGCGGTGAAACCATGTACCGGTTGAATCTGACAGGCCCGATTGGTCTGGTTATCGGTAACGAAGGGGAAGGTGTCAGTCGTCTGGTTAAGGAAAAATGTGATTATATTGCATCCATTCCGATGAAAGGCAATATTGATTCCTTGAATGCATCTGTGGCAGCAGGTGTACTGGCATACGAGATAGTTAGACAGAGAATGAACGGATAAAATAAAAGAATGGGATGCTTCTTAGGGAGCAGGACATTCAGGATACAGGATATTCAGGATACAGGACATTCAGGAAACAGGATATTCAGGATACAGGGGAACGGGAGAGTATCAGTCATGAATTATGCAGATATGACAGATGAAGAGTTGGTTGCGATTAGTCAGCAGGGTAATCATGATGCGATGGATTATTTGCTGGACAAGTATCGGAATTTGGTAAAGAGGGAAACCAGAGAAGTTTATATCATAGGTGCGGATTCCGAGGACCTGATGCAGGAGGGAATGCTGGGATTATTTAAGGCAGTTCGGGATTATAACGAGAATAGGAATTGTAGTTTCCATACCTTTGCGACCCTCTGCGTAAAGCGTCAGATTTATACAGCGGTTACCAGCTCCAATCGGAAGAAGCATTATCCATTGAATCATTATATTTCTTTTTATTCTCAGGACGAAGAAATGAAAAGTGCGGTGATTGATTTTCTTGCCGCAGAAGAGAACAGCAATCCGGAGGCAAATTGGCTGAGCCGGGAACGTATGGGTGGCTTAGTAAATAAAATGGACACCTTGCTCAGTAAGTATGAGAGACAGGTATTGGAATTATATCTGGATGGTTTATCTTATGGAAAAATTGCAGAACAATTGGGAAAGACTGAAAAGTCCATTGATAATGCTATTCAGAGAATTCGGAAAAAATTGAGTGAGGATTGATAAACTCACACATGGGTGTTTCGGCCAATAAAAAAAGCTACTAACGGGAGTCGGACCCGTGACCTCATCATTACCAATGATGCGCTCTACCACCTGAGCTATAGTAGCATTTGCTTTATTTCAGCAACGTGATAAATATATCAAATCTTATAGGGGTTGTCAATAAGAAACTTTTACTTTTTTTGCTGATTTCTACATAGACTTATTTTGTCAGAAATGATATACTAACTCTAAGTGTGAAATTATGCGACAGGAGGGTTCAGTTGTGGAAGAGCAGGAAGTTGTTTCGAGACATTTTATTGAACAGATTATTGATAAAGATTTAGCAGATGGAACTTATACCAAGATTGTAACCCGGTTCCCACCGGAGCCAAATGGGTATCTGCATATTGGACATGCTAAGTCAATTCTATTAAATTATGGATTGGCACAGGAGTATAATGGAACCTTTAATCTCCGGTTTGATGACACGAATCCTACCAAGGAAAAGACCGAATTTGTTGATTCCATTGAGGCAGATGTAAAGTGGCTGGGTGCTGATTTTGGAGATACCATTTATTTTGCCTCTGATTATTTTGAACAGATGTATGAGGCGGCTGTAAAGCTGATAAAAAAAGGAAAGGCTTATGTCTGTGATTTATCAGCAGATGAGATTCGGGAATATCGGGGAACGTTGACCGAGCCGGGTAAGAACAGCCCATATCGGGACCGTTCTGTTGAAGAGAATCTGGCATTGTTCGAGGGTATGAAGAACGGTGAATTTGAAGACGGAAGTAAGGTGCTTCGGGCGAAGATTGACATGAGTGCACCGAATATCAATATGCGGGATCCGGTTATTTACCGGGTGGCACATATGACTCACCATAATACCGGTGATAAATGGTGCATTTATCCAATGTATGATTTTGCACATCCGATTGAGGATGCTATCGAAGGTGTAACCCATTCTATCTGTACTTTGGAATTTGAAGACCATCGCCCACTGTACGACTGGGTTGTTCGGGAATTGGAATATCCGCATCCGCCAAAACAGATTGAGTTTGCAAAGCTGTATCTGAAGAGTGTAGTAACGGGTAAACGATATATTAAGCAATTAGTTGAGGAAGGCATTGTAGATGGCTGGGATGACCCGAGACTGGTTTCCTTAAGTGCATTACGCCGCCGGGGCTTTACACCGGAATCCATAAAGCTGTTTATGAATCTGACCGGAGTTTCAAAGGCACAGAGCACCTGTGACTATGCTATGCTGGAATATTGTATCCGGGAAGATTTGAAAATGAAAGCCAATCGTATGATGGCAGTATTAGACCCGATTAAACTGGTGATTGATAACTATCCGGAAGGACAGGTTGAATACATGGAAGTGGAAAACAATCAGGAGAATCCGGAATTAGGTTCTCGTAAAGTACCATTTTCCAGAGAATTATATATTGAACGGGAAGATTTTATGGAAGAACCTCCAAAGAAGTATTTCCGATTGTTCCCAGGAAATGAAGTCCGCTTAAAGGGGGCATACTTTGTGACCTGTACCGGATTCGAAAAGGACGCAGAAGGCAGAATTACAGAAGTGCATTGCACCTATGATCCGGCAACCAAGAGTGGTTCCGGTTTTGAGGGCAGAAAGGTAAAAGGAACCATTCACTGGGTAGATGCAAGCAACTGCGTTGATGCAGAAGTAAGATTATATGAAAATATCGTAAAGGATGATGAACCGGTGCGGAATGAGGATGGTTCGTGGAATCTGAATCCGAATTCACTAACAGTATTGAAGAATTGTAAGTTAGAGCAGAATTTTAAGGATGCACAGCCGGGTGACTCCTTCCAGTTTATGCGTCATGGATATTTCTGTGTGGATACAAAGGATACAGAACCGGGACATTTGGTATTTAACCGTATTGTGTCATTGAAGAGTTCGTATAAACCAAGCTAAAGAAGAGGAAAGAGGTATTGTTATGGGATTGTTCTCAGATGTAGAACGTATGGGCCTTGGTGGTGTGGACATGAATAATGTTTTTAATGAGGGGAAAAAACAGACGAGTGCATCACCTTCTGAATTGGAGCAGCCAAAGGAAACAGAAAAGAAAGAAGAAGATGTATTATTTGATAAGTCGTATCAATGCCCAATTTGTGATAATAATTTTAAGGTAAAAGCAATTCGGACGGGTAAGGTCAAGTTAGTTGACCAGGATGAAGAACTTCGTCCGATTTATGAAAGTCATATTGATCCATTAAAGTATGATGCCGTTACTTGTCCGAGATGTGGATATTCGGCACTTACCCGTTATTATAAGCCGGTGACTACGGCACAGCTTAGAACCATCCGGCAGGAGTTCTGTGCAAATTTTAAGGGGATTCCGGAAGAAGATGGTTGTATGTCTTACCGGGGGGCACTGTTGCGGCATAAGCTTTCTCTGATTTGCGCCGTGAAGCGGAATGCAAAGAATAGTGAAAAGGCATATATTTTCCTAAAAATGGCATGGCTGATGCGGGGATATCTGGAAGAATTACCTGCAGATGATGCGACCAGAGAAGAATTAATCCAGGAGGAGAATGAGTGTATTCAAAAAGCATACGAAGGCTTTCAGGCAGCGTTTTCAAAGGAAACATTTCCGATGTGTGGTATGGATGAGATGTCCTTACGATATACAATGGCAGTTCTTGCACACAAGTTGGGCAAAATGGAAGATGCAGTTCGTTTGTTAGCAGGAGTATTGGGTTCCAAAACTGCTTCTGCCAGAATTAAAGATAAGGCATTAGTTTTGAAGGATACAATTAAAAATGAAGTCATGGCGAACAAGTAAATTACTGCCTAGTATTGGATTCTTGACTGGCAGGTTGTATTATGGGAATTATAGCGAGAAATGAAGTTGTTGTTTGCTAGGTGATTACAGCCAAGAGAAAGAGATAGAACTGAGAAGCAGTAAAATGATTGATGTTCTGGTTGCGATTTGCTGTGAAGGAGAGAAAAGTAGCAAAAGTTTACGGCTTGATACATCAGAAAAGAGTATCAAGCCGTAAATTTTTATATAACTGGTCAAATAAATCAAAAAACTTACTGCCTCAAATGGAGATATCAAAATAGAAGTCGTAATGACTTGCCAAACTCACCGGAAAGTGTTCAAACGTATCCTGTGAGACTGTCATATCCCTAAATTGAGAGACTTTATTCTTCCACAGCAATATGGTTGGTTTTCAAAATTCCTCTTGGAATGGCATCCTTGGAATTTTTCCACGGCTCATTGGCATAGCGGTAGTCATACTTATTAATAAACCATTCAATATCATCATTGACACGTTCCATGCCGGCAAAATAAACCTGATTCAAACAATCCAGAAATTCGCTGTATTGTGTTTTGTCTAATTTAACAGAACCGGTATCATAGAGCAATCCGTAATGATAGGTGCAGAAGCCTTTGCATTGCTTGACTGCTTCACGAAATTCGGAATCCTTTTTCCATAAATGAAAGATGGTATCTATGTAGCGGTTTAAGGTATCCTCCATACGCTCACAGATGAAGCAATGCTGTTCCAGCTCTTTGATATAGGCCCCAACGGCAGAAGTATCTGCATTCCGCTTGAACAATCCGCCTGCAGAAGGCTTATTCTTAGAACATTCCTTTAAATCCTTTATGGTCTTGTCTGTATGGGTTTTTAACATTAAAGCCAATCCCAGACGGTTCTTTTGCTTGTACAACATCTGAATGTGATGCTGACAGAAACCTAATTTGTCTGTCATTGCTCGGTTGTCATCCTCCATGTAGCTTGGCCCCATGGTGTATTCAATTGCATTTTGCTCCAGCTCCTGATGCAAGGCACAGACCGGACATTCACAGTCCGAGCGAAATGCATCGTTTACTGGTATTGTGTATAATTGTTCCTTCATAATTCCTCCCGGATTTTTCTCATATGCTGCTTTGTTGGGAATCTGCATATCGCTTGCTTATCGGCATATTGCATTTGCAACAAAGATAGTTACTATTTTATTATACACGGAAGAAAAACATCTGTCATTTTCTTTTTTTGTTTGGAATATACTAAAAAAGTACGAATAAACAGATAATATTTTTTTTATAATTATTTTTAAAATAAGGGTTGATTTTTTCTGGAAAATGGATACAATAATAATTATGTTAGCACTCGAACGAAGTGAGTGCTATTAGAAAGAAGATTTGTAAGGAGGCATATAAAATGAAATTAGTACCATTAGGCGACAAAGTCGTATTGAAGCAGTTAGTTGCAGAAGAAACTACAAAGTCCGGAATTGTGATTCCCGGACAGGCAAAAGAAAAACCACAGCAGGCAGAGGTTATTGCAGTTGGCCCCGGTGCAGAGGTAGACGGAAAGGTTGTTCCGATGCAGGTAAAGGTTGGCGACAAGGTTGTATATTCTAAGTACGTAGGCTCAGAGGTTAAGTTGGATGATGTAGAATATACTATCGTAAAGCAGGCAGATATTTTAGCAATTATTGAAGATTAATATGAAAATGCAATCATAGAATTGGAGGAATTAAAATGGCAAAGGAAATTAAGTATGGTGCAGAAGCCAGAACTGCTTTGGAAGCAGGTGTAAATCAGTTAGCAAATACTGTTCGTGTAACTTTAGGACCAAAGGGTAGAAATGTTGTATTAAGCAAGTCTTATGGTACTCCATTGATTACCAATGATGGTGTTACTATTGCAAAGGATATTGAGCTGGAAGATGCATTTGAGAATATGGGTGCACAGATTGTAAAAGAAGTTGCAACCAAGACCAATGATGTAGCCGGTGATGGTACAACTACCGCTACAGTTCTTGCTCAGGCTATGATTAATGCAGGTATGAAGAACCTGGCTGCCGGTGCAAACCCAATCATTTTAAGAAAAGGTATGAAAAAGGCTTGTGATACTGCTGTTGATGCTTTGAAGGATATGAGTGAGAAGATTAGCGGTAAGGAACAGATTGCAAGAGTTGCTTCTATTTCTGCCGGAGATGAAGAGGTTGGACAGTTAGTAGCAGATGCTATGGAAAAGGTATCTTCCAATGGTGTTATTACCATCGAAGAGTCTAAGACGATGAAAACAGAACTGGATTTAGTAGAAGGTATGCAGTTTGACCGTGGTTATGTATCTGCTTATATGGCAACTGATATGGAGAAAATGGTAGCAGAGTTAGATAATCCATATATCTTGATTACAGATAAGAAGATTTCTAACATCCAGGATATTTTGCCATTGTTAGAGAACATCGTTCAGAGCGGTGCCCGTCTGTTAATCATTGCTGAAGATGTGGAAGGAGAAGCATTAACAACCTTAATCGTAAATAAATTAAGAGGTACCTTCAATGTAGTAGCTGTTAAGGCTCCGGGTTATGGTGACCGTAGAAAGGCAATGTTAGAGGATATTGCAATTCTGACCGGTGGTAAAGTAATTTCCGAAGAAGTTGGTCTTGACTTAAAGGATACTACTATGGAAGATTTAGGTCGTGCAAAGAGTGTACGGGTTGAAAAGGAGAATACAGTTATCGTAGATGGCGCCGGTGCTAAGGCAGATATCGATGCAAGAATTGGCCAGATTAAGATGCAGTTAGAGAATACCACTTCTGAATTCGATAAGGAAAAATTACAGGAGCGTCTGGCTAAGCTGGCTGGTGGCGTTGGTGTTATTCGTGTTGGTGCTGCAACTGAAACAGAAATGAAGGAAGCAAAACTTCGTCTGGAGGATGCATTGGCAGCAACCAGAGCAGCTGTAGAAGAAGGTATTATCTGCGGTGGTGGTTCTGCTTATATTCACGCAAGCAAGAAGGTTGCAGAATTAGCAGCAACACTTACCGGTGACGAGAAGACTGGTGCTGAAATTATCCTGAAGGCATTAGAAGCTCCATTGTTCCACATTGCTTCCAATGCAGGTCTGGAAGGTTCTGTTATCATTAACAAGGTATATGAATCAGCAGCCGGTGTTGGCTTTGATGCATTGAATGAGAATTATGTGAATATGATTGAAGCAGGTATCATTGACCCTGTAAAGGTAACACGTTCTGCATTACAGAATGCAACCTCTGTTGCTTCTACACTGTTGACAACGGAATCTGTTGTGGCAGAAATTAAAGAAGATACTCCTGCAATGCCACCAATGGGTGGCGGCGGCATGGGAATGATGTAATACTTGTCGTGAGGTGTCGGCTCTTTGAGCCGACGGAGTCCTGATGGCAGATTCCTAAGCTTAATTAAAAACTGCTTTGCTGAAAAAAACAGCAAAGCAGTTTTTTTTATACTTGTCATTTTCTAATTGGACTTGTATAATATAAATTAACATTTCATGCAATATGGAGAAAATGGAACTGTCATCGGAAGGAGGAGTGTACATGATACAAGGTGCAGATATGAGCAATCGTTATATTATACCGGTAAGTAATACGAATTATGTAACTCCGGTTCAGACGAATAATGATGTTGAAAGTTCTTCCAAAGTAAAACCGGTGGAGTGCCAGACATGTAAAAACCGGAAGTATGTAGATGGTTCAGATGAGGCAGATGTCTCATTTAAGGCACCGGGACATATTTCACCGGGTAGTTCCTATGCAAGAGTAATGTCCCATGAACAAGAGCATGTGGCAAATGCCCGTCAGAAGACGGGAGGTAATAAGAATGCCAGGTTATTATCAGCTACAGTATCCTTGAAGATGGGGGTATGTCCGGAATGTGGCAGAACCTATGTGGCAGGAGGAACTACGAATACAAGAATTCAGTATTCGAAAGATAATCCATATGATAATGGTCGTAAGGTGATTGAAGGCAGTTTTCTTGCAGGCCAAAATGTAGATGAAGCAGTATAATAAGAGAAAGGATGATGAGAGCAGTGCAGTACGAATATTTATTTATGGATAGAAAGAGAATTGGAAGCAATATCGAAGCAATTATGAAAGATCGCAAGTGTACGAAGGTGACTTTATCACAAGCTATGAACATTTCCAGACCTACCTTAGATGCATTTTTAAGAGGAGATATCCATAATGCAGGAAAGTATGATGAATATATTCGAAGATTGTTGGTTTACATGCAATTAACAGATACGGTTCTCGATAATTATAAGACCTTGCCGGATGTTAAGAAAATGCGTTGCAACAGCGTACAGAAGGAAGTAGTTCGAAAAGGAATTCAAGGAATGGATATTCCATATATTATTGGTAAGACGTATCGTACAGCCTTGAATGAATGTAAGAAAGTGATACAGTCAGGTGGCGACGGATTCGCATTGTCCTTTACTGTACCGGATGCAGCCAAGATTCTTGGCGAATTAACAGAGGATTATCCGGATTTATATATCGGTGTGGCTGATGTTACCAATAGAGAAGAAGCAAGTTTGGCAGTAGACAGTGGTGCAAGATTCGTATTTACTAACTTTGTAGTAAAAGAGGTTGGCTCCTTCTGTAAGGAAAGAGATGTTTTCTGTGTGATGGGTGTTACAACGTTGACTGAGGCATATAACGCACAGACCTTTGGGAGTGATGTGGTCAATCTGTATCCATATGAAGCGATTCATCCGGCTATGATTCAGGCGATGGAAACAGCATTGCCAAAATTAGAATTAATGGCAACTATGAGTGCGGAAGAAGCAGAGCAGCATAAAGATGAATTCTTTGCAACTTTGATTCGATAGTGAAAAGAGCTGTCGTAAACCGTTTGGTCTGCGACAGCTTTTTCAAATTTATGCGGGAAAGGAACAGGAAAATGAGTTTAGCAGATGATTTGTTTATAAAAATGTGCAAAGACATTCTTGATAATGGGTATAGTACGGAAGGAGAAAAGGTACGCCCAAAGTGGGAGGATGGGACATATGCATATACCATTAAGCGGTTTGGAGTGGTGAACCGCTATGATTTATCAAAGGAATTCCCTGCTTTAACCTTACGAAAAACATATGTAAAGTCGGCAGTAGATGAGATGCTGTGGATTTGGCAGAAGAAGTCAAATAATATACATGATTTGAAATCTCATATCTGGGATGAATGGGCAGATGAAGATGGTTCCATTGGAAAAGCTTATGGATATCAGCTGGGCGTCAAACACCAGTATAAGGAAGGAATGATGGATCAGGTAGACCGGGTGATTTATGACCTGAAAAACAATCCGTACAGCAGACGGATAATAACGAATATTTATGTACATCAGGATCTTCATGAAATGAATCTGTATCCTTGTGCTTACAGCATGACCTTTAATGTAACAGATGGAAGGCTAAATGCAATCTTGAATCAACGTTCTCAGGATGTGCTGGCGGCAAATAACTGGAATGTAGTACAGTATGCGGTACTGGTTCATATGCTGGCACAGGTGTGTGGCTTGCAACCGGGGGAACTGGTTCATGTAATCGCAGATGCGCATATTTATGACAGACATATTGATATTGTGAAAGAATTAATCAGCCGTCCGACGTATCCGGCTCCGAAGTTTACCTTGAATCCGGATATTCATGATTTCTATGAATTCACAACCGATGATTTTACATTGGAAAATTATGAGGCAGGACCGCAGATTAAGAATATACCAATCGCAGTGTAGAAAGCAGAGGAGTAAGAAAATGAATGCAATTGTAGCAGTAGACAATCATTGGGCAATTGGAAATAAAGGAAGTCTTTTGGTTCGGATTCCCATGGATCAAAAGATGTTTCGAGAAACCACTATTGGTAAAGTGGTGATTCTTGGACGTAAGACGCTGGCGACCTTTCCAAATGGTCTGCCTTTACAGGGAAGGACGAATATTGTAATGTCCCGTAATCCGAATCTGAAAGTAAAAGGTGCAGTAGTGGTACATTCCAAAGAGGAATTGTTTGAGGAATTGAAACAATATGCATCGGAGGATATATTTGTAATTGGAGGCAGTGACATCTATGATATGCTGGTGCCATATTGCAAAACGGCATATGTAACCAAGATAGATTACCGGTATGCAGCAGATGCTTATTTCCCGAATCTGGATGAGAAGCCGGAATGGCAGATGACAGAAGAAGGAGAAGAAATTACTTATTTTGATTTGGAATTTGCATTTTGTAAGTATGAAAACGCGAATCCGATACCGATGGAGTAGAAGAAGCAGATGAAAAGATTCTCGTATTATTTATTACAGTTCTTAACTAGGAAGAGGGTTGTGTCAGTTGCTTGTTTCTGTTTACTGGCAATGTTACTTTGGGGCTGTGACAAACAAGCTTCTGAGAAGATTGGACAGCCTGTGAATGCTGATTTACAGAAAAACCGGATAATAGAAAGCGGTCTTTCAGAACAACGAATCACATACGCCAAGTTACAGGATATGCAGGTTCAGGAGATTCTCCAACAATATCAGGAATATGCGGATGCCAATCCGGATTATATTGGCTGGTTATACATGGAAGATACTATGGTAAATGGACCGGTGGTGCAAAGCCAGTTAGACGGGAATGGTTACTGGGAATATTTATATAAGGATTTCTATGGAAATGACAAGTTTGCAGGGACCTTGTTTATGGATAAGGCGTGCAGTATAGATGAGCCGGCAACAGACAATTGGCTGATTTACGGACATAATATGAATGACGGTTCCATGTTTGGTACCTTAAAATATTATAAGGAAGAAGCGTTTTGGAAAGAACATCCGACCTTTACACTGGTTACCCGTGACAGCGTAGAAACCTTTGAAATTCTTGGCGTTGTACAATCATGGGTATCAGATGAACCGGAAGGACAGTTTGAATATTTTTATTTCTTTGATGCGGAAAATGAAGAAGAATTTAATTGGTATGTGCAACAGGTAAAAGAAAACTCATTATATGAAACCGGCGTGGAAGCCTCCTATGGAGACCAATTGATTACGTTATCCACTTGTGACAGTTGGCACTGGGAGGGGAGACTGGCAGTTATAGGACGTCGATATTCTGTGAAAAAAGGACTTTGATTTTCGACAGAATAGTGTTAATATATTGACGTATGTACTTTACGCATATCAATAACCATAATTTTAAGGAAAGTAGGTTTTTAGCAATGTACAAAATTGTAAAGAAGGAAGTGCTGAATCAGGCAGTCGAACTGATGGAAATTCACGCTCCGTATGTGGCAAGAAAATGTGAAGCAGGGCAATTTATTATTGTTCGTGTGGATGAAGATGGTGAACGAATTCCACTGACAATTGCAGATTATGACAGAGAAGCAGAAACAGTTACGATTATCTATCAGGTAGTAGGTTATTCAACAGAATTACTGAGTAAGAAGAATGCCGGAGATTACGTGGTTGATTTTGTAGGACCATTGGGTCAGCCTGCCCCGTTACACAAGGTAGGACATGTAGTTGGTGTAGCAGGTGGTGTTGGTTCTGCTCCATTATATCCACAGTTGCGGAAACTTCATGAAATGGGCGTAAAGGTAGATGTTATTATTGGTGGACGAAGTGCAGAATTCGTTATCTTAAAAGAGAAATTTGCAGAATTCTGTGATAATGTGTATATTGCAACGGATGATGGTAGTCTGGGAACAAAGGGTTTTGTTACCAACGTACTAACTGATTTAATTGAAAAGGGTGAAGCGATTGATGAAGTGATTGCAATCGGACCATTGATTATGATGAAGAATGTAGTAAAGGTGACTCAGCCTTTGAACATACCAACCAGTGTTTCATTGAACCCAATTATGATTGACGGAACCGGAATGTGCGGTGGTTGTCGTGTAAGTGTTGGTGGAAAGACGAAGTTTGCCTGTGTTGACGGACCGGACTTTGACGGATTTGAAGTGGATTTTGATGAGTGTATGAAACGTCAGGGAATGTTTAAGGAAGAAGAACATAACTGCAAGATAGGAAGAGGTGTATAGACATGGGTAAGAATATGAGTTTAACAAAGGTAGTTATGCCGGAACAGGCGGCAGATGTTCGTAACAAGAATTTTCAAGAGGTTGCCCTGGGCTATACAAAGGAAATGGCAATGGAGGAAGCAACCCGTTGTCTGAATTGTCCAAAGAAGCCATGTATGGATGGCTGTCCGGTAAATGTTCCGATTCCGGGCTTTATCGAAAAGGTTGCTGAAGGTGATTTTGAGGCTGCTTACGAGATTATCACCAGCGAGAATGCATTGCCGGCAATTTGTGGTCGTGTTTGTCCACAGGAAAATCAGTGTGAAGGTAAATGTGTTCGTGGAATCAAGGGTGAACCGGTTGGTATTGGACGACTGGAGCGTTTCGTAGCAGATTATCATATGGAAAATGCAGTACAGGAACCGGTTGAAATTGAAAAGAATGGTAAGAAGGTAGCGGTTGTCGGCTGTGGACCTTCCGGTTTGACTTGTGCAGGTGAGTTGGCAAAGAAGGGCTATGAAGTAACGATTTTTGAAGCGTTACATAAGGCTGGTGGTGTATTAAGTTATGGTATACCGGAATTCCGTTTGCCAAAGGATTTGGTTGCAAAGGAAATAGAAAATGTTAAGAATCTTGGGGTAGATATCGAAACCAACGTAATTGTGGGACGGTCTCTTACCATTGATGATTTGATGGGAGATGGCTATCAGGCAGTCTTTGTTGGAAGTGGTGCAGGTCTTCCTCGTTTCTTGAATATCCCCGGAGAGAATTTATTAGGTGTATATTCTGCTAATGAGTTCTTGACCAGAGTGAACTTAATGAAGGCATATAAGTTCCCGGAGACACCAACACCGGTAAAGGTTGGTAAGAATGTGGCAGTTGTTGGTGCCGGTAATGTGGCAATGGATGCAGCAAGAACGGCTAAACGACTGGGAGCTGAGAATGTATACATCGTATATCGACGTGGTGAAGATGAAGTACCTGCCCGTAAGGAAGAGGTTCATCATGCAAAAGAAGAAGGAATCATCTTTAAGCTGTTAAATAATCCATGTGAAATCCATGGTGAAGATGGCTGGGTAACCGGTATTGAAGTAGTAAAACAGGAATTAGGCGAACCGGATGCTTCCGGCAGACGTTCTCCTGTGCCGGTAGAAGGTTCTAACTATGTGATTCCGGTAGAAACTGTAATTATTGCCATTGGTCAAAGTCCGAACCCATTAATTCGACAGACAACACCGGGTCTGGAAACCCAGAAATGGGGTGGCATCATTGTAGATGAAGAAACAATGAAGACCAGTAAGGACGGTGTATATGCCGGTGGAGATACCGTAACGGGAGCTGCTACTGTTATTCTGGCCATGGGTGCAGGAAAGAAGGCAGCAAAAGCAATTGATGAAGCATTATCTTCTCAGAAGTAATTGGCTTCTTCGACTTGGTATTGAAACACGACATACTGACAATGGAGGACAGGAATGATAGTAAAGGACTTTTTTGAAGAAAAAGGTGTGAAGGCTAAACCGAATGTGAAGGGAACCGTTACAATGTGGATGATGGGTTTTCTTACTGTTGCCGGAGTTGTGGTAGCATATTGGTTTGCTCCGGCACTGATGATGTCGCTTGCAACCTTGATTATTTTCATTATGATGTTCCGGGAAAGGAATATTGAATATGAGTATATCGTTGCAAATGAAGAGATTGAAGTTGCAAAGATTATCAATCAGAAGAGAAGACGGACTGCGATTCAATTCGATACCAGTAATATTCGTCTGATTGCACCGGCGGAATCTATCCGATTGTCCAATGAACAGGAAAAGAATCCACAGATTCGCTTTACGGATTATACATCAGTAGAGCCAACCAGTAAAGTATATGGATTTGTTTTGGATTTACGAGGAATTAATGCGATTATTTTACTGGAACTGACGGATGCCATGATGGAGCATCTTAGAAAGTTGATTCCAAATAAAATATATGAGGATTGACAAGATATACCAGATTTGTTACTATCGATAACATATCCTTTGTTTTTATGGGATTTACGTTGTTATAATTGAATTATTAGAAAGACTTAGAAAAGGAGAGTGGATGGAGACATGAGCAAGATTGTTGGCGAAGGAATTACATTTGATGATGTACTGTTAGTACCGCAGTATTCGGAAGTGATTCCAAATGATATTGTTCTGACTACAAGATTGACAAATAAGATTCAATTACAGATTCCGTTGATGAGTTCAGGTATGGATACTGTAACGGAGCATCGGATGGCAATTGCAATGGCCAGACAAGGTGGTATCGGTATTATTCATAAGAATATGACCATTGAACAGCAGGCGGAAGAAGTGGATAAGGTAAAACGATCAGAGAATGGAGTTATTACAGATCCATTTTCATTATCTCCTGAACATACATTAGATGATGCAGACAAATTAATGGCTAAATTCCGTATTTCCGGTGTACCAATCACAGAAAATGGTAAATTGGTTGGTATTTTAACGAACCGGGATTTAAAATTCGAAACGGATTACACAAAGAAGATTAAGGAATCCATGACAACAGAGAATCTGGTAACTGCCAGGGAAGGAATTACCTTAGAGGAAGCAAAGCGGATTCTGGGACAGGCTAGAAAAGAGAAGCTTCCAATTGTGGATGAGAATTATAACCTGAAGGGCTTAATTACCATTAAAGACATTGAAAAGCAGATTAAGTATCCAAATTCAGCAAAGGACTCGCAAGGCAGACTGCTTTGTGGTGCCGGCGTAGGTGTTACACCGGATATATTGGATCGTGTAAGCGAATTGGTAAAGGCTAAGGTGGATGTAATTGTTATTGATTCCGCTCATGGTCAATCAGCCAATGTTATCAAGACCTTACAAATTGTTAAAGAAGCATATCCTGACCTACAGGTAATTGCAGGAAATGTTGCAACTGCACAGGGAACTGAGGATTTGATCAAAGCCGGTGCAGATTGTATTAAGATTGGTATCGGACCAGGTTCTATCTGTACCACACGTGTAGTAGCAGGTATTGGTGTGCCACAGATGACAGCCATTATGGATGCATATTCAGTGGCTCATAAGTATAATATCCCGATTATTGCAGATGGCGGAATTAAGTATTCCGGAGATATTACCAAGGCTTTGGCAGCCGGTGCAGATGTCTGCATGATGGGTAGTATGTTTGCCGGAACCGATGAAAGTCCTGGAGAATTTGAATTATATCAGGGTAGAAAGTATAAGGTATATCGTGGAATGGGTTCTATTGCAGCTATGGAAAACGGAAGCAAAGACCGTTATTTCCAAAGCAATGCAAAGAAGCTGGTGCCGGAAGGTGTAGAAGGACGTGTCGCTTATAAGGGAACAGTAGAAGATACTGTATTCCAGTTGATTGGTGGTCTTCGTTCAGGAATGGGCTATTGTGGTTCCCGCACCATTGAGGAATTGCATGAAAAGGCACAATTTGTTAAGATTACCTCTGCTTCCTTAAAGGAAAGTCATCCACACGATATTCAGATTACCAAAGAAGCACCAAACTATAGTGTGGAATGTTAATAATAAACAAAAGAAAAAGACCCTTTGCTTTGGGGTCTTTTCTCTTTTGTTGCTTTATATGAAAGCCATAGGAAGAAGATTTATGTATCTTACGGTTGTAAAGGAGTCATTTTTAAGCCTTTGTACATCTTGGTGTACAAACTCTTTTCGTCCTGATACAATACAAAGCCACGAGAACCGTCTTTTACGATATAGGCATACTTATTCTTCTGGACGTTCATATATAAAACCTCATCAACGTTAAGTTCCTTTGCCTTTGCTTTTGCGGTATAAACGTTTAATGGTTCAAGCTTATATTTTTTTACTGCTTCATCCACGGTCATAACTATTACCTCCTATGAATTAGTCAATTAATGTTGTACAATAAATTCGCAATTGCCTATTGCCACCTATTTGATTATAGTATATTGTATATTATGAACAAAGTCAATTGGCAAAAATAAATAAAACTATCGACATTTGCCATACAAAACATAAGACAAATTCGTTATATTCCATAAAGGAGACAAAAAAATGAAAAACAATGTCAACTTTCAACAAAAATTAGATGAAAAATTAGTAGAAATTACGAGTGAACAAGAAACTCCTAATTTGTTGTTGCATGCCTGCTGCGCACCCTGCAGTAGCTATGTATTGGAATATTTAGCACAATTTTTTCGAATTACTGTATTTTTTTATAATCCTAATATATCACCTCAAGAGGAATTTGACAAGCGAGTATTGGAATTGGAACGTTTTATAACAGAATTCCCGGTTGTACATCCGGTGCAGTTAGAGGTGGGTGAGTATCATCCGGAAGTGTTTTTGAATATGGCAAAAGGGCTGGAACAGGAACCGGAGGGTGGAAGCCGCTGTTATCGTTGTTACGAGCAGAGATTGGAAGAAACTGCAAAAAAATGCAGGAAAGAGGGTTATGACTACTTTACGACAACTTTATCCATCAGTCCTTATAAAAATGCACAGTGGTTAAATGAGATTGGTGAACGTATGGCTGATCGTTATGGAATTGCTTATCTGGTATCTGATTTTAAGAAAAAGAACGGATATCGCCGTTCTATCGAACTGTCTCAGGAATATCAATTATATAGACAGGATTACTGCGGATGCACGTATTCTAAGGCAGAACGGGAAAGAATGAAACAAAATAAAAATAAATGAAAAATAATGTTGAAAAAGGGGTTGAAATAAGCCCCCTCTTGTGTTAAACTTTTATCAATTTAAGGACTGCCGGAAAAAGATTGAGCCTATGTGTTCTGCATATTTATGCAGAAAAGGTAGGGTTTATTAGTCTTTTTTTTTTGGGCAAAACCCGAGAAAATGAAAGGAACAGGTGAAAAAATGAAGGCTTTTCTTATTCTTGAAGATGGCACTGTTTTTACCGGAAAAAGCATTGGCTCAACGAAGGAAAATATCAGTGAAATCGTATTTAACACGTCAATGACCGGTTATTTGGAAGTATTGACTGATCCTTCTTATGCAGGACAAGCAGTGTGTATGACTTATCCGTTGATTGGTAATTATGGAGTATGTTTAGAGGATGTTGAAGCAGACCGTCCTTGGCAATCTGGTTTTATCGTTCGCGAACTCGCGAAATTCCCAAGTAATTTTAGATGTGAGGGTACCCTCGAGGATTATTTAATTAAAAATGATATTACAGGTATTGAAGGAATTGATACCCGGGCGTTAACTAAGATTCTGCGCGAAAAGGGAACAATGAATGGTATGATTACCACAGATGAAAATTATTCTCTGGAGGAAGTTCTACCGAGAATTCGAGCATTCAAGATTGGACATGTGGTATTGGATGTAACTTGTAAGGAAAAGAAGGTATATGCACCGGAAGGAGATTTGACTTATCGGGTTGCAATGGTTGATTTGGGCACTAAGCTGAATATTATTCGTTCTTTACAGAAGCGTGGCTGTGAGGTCACAGTATTCCCGGCAGAAACACCGGCAGAAGAAATTCTGGCAATCCAGCCGGATGGAATTATGTTAACCAATGGTCCCGGCGACCCAAAGAGTTGCGTTAAGACGATTGAAGAAATCAAGAAATTGTATGCAACAGATGTTCCGATTTTCGCAATTTGTCTGGGACATCAGTTAATGGCACTGGCAAATGGCGGTGATACAGAAAAGATGAAATACGGTCACCGTGGAGCGAATCATCCGGTTCGTAATCTGAAAAACGGAAAAGTATTTGTCACAACTCAAAATCATGGATACATGGTAAAAGAGGGGTCTTTGGATCGGGAAGTTGCAGAAATCAGCTATGTGAATGTAAATGATGGAACCGTAGAAGGTGTACATTATCTGGGTAAGAATATACAGACCGTGCAGTTTCATCCGGAAGCATGTGCGGGTCCGTTGGATGCAGCAACGTTATTTGATGAATTTATGGAAATGATGGAGGTGTCAAAGTAATGCCGAAGATTGCAAGTATTAAAAAAGTTGTCGTTATTGGTTCCGGACCGATTGTCATTGGTCAGGCAGCGGAATTTGACTATGCAGGAACACAGGCATGCCGTTCACTGAAGGAAGAAGGCATCTGCGTTGTGTTAATCAACTCCAATCCTGCAACCATCATGACGGATGTAGATATTGCGGATAAGGTTTATATTGAACCGTTAACACCGGAAGTGGTAAAAAAAGTAATTATTAAGGAAAAACCGGATAGTGTATTGCCAACCTTAGGCGGACAGGCTGCCTTGAACATTGCGATGGAATTGGAAGAATCCGGTTTCTTAAAGGAGCATAATGTTCGTTTGATTGGTACATCTGCAAAGACAATCAAGAAAGCAGAGGACCGGGATGAATTCAAGAAAACCATGGAAAAAATTCATCAGCCTTGTGCACCATCTCAGGTTGTTACTACGGTGGAAGATGGTTTGGAATTCGTAAAGACTATTGGATATCCGGCAGTGTTGCGTCCGGCATATACCCTTGGTGGTTCCGGCGGTGGTATTGCAGAAAATGAAGAAGAATTCATTGACATTTTGGAAAATGGTCTTCGTCTGAGCCGGGTAGGCCAAGTATTGGTAGAGCGTTGCATTGCAGGCTGGAAAGAAATTGAGTACGAGGTAATGCGGGATGCAAATGGTACCTGTATTACAATCTGTAATATGGAAAACCTTGACCCGGTTGGTGTTCATACCGGTGACAGTATTGTAGTTGCACCGTCACAGACCTTGGCGGATAAGGAACACCAAATGCTTCGTAGTGCGGCATTGAGTATTATCAGTGAACTGGATATCAAGGGTGGATGTAACGTACAGTTTGCGTTAAATCCGGATTCCTTTGAATATTGTGTTATTGAAGTAAATCCTCGTGTTAGCCGTTCTTCGGCTTTGGCATCTAAGGCAACCGGATATCCGATTGCAAAGGTAGCAGCTAAGATTGCACTTGGATATAATCTGGACGAGATTAAGAATGCGGTTACAGGTAAGACCTATGCCAGCTTTGAGCCGGCCTTGGATTATGTGGTTGTAAAGATTCCACGTCTTCCATTTGATAAATTTATTAAGGCAAAGCGTACTTTGACCACACAGATGAAAGCAACCGGTGAGGTTATGAGTATTTGTACGAATTTTGAAGGTGCCTTAATGAAAGCACTTCGTTCTCTGGAGCAGCATGTAGACAGTTTGATTTATCTGGACTATGATAAGCGTCCGTTAGAAGAGATACATGAACGTCTTTACAAAGTAGATGACCGTCGTATATTCGTAATTGCAGAAGCAATTCGTAGAGGCATCTCTCTTGGCGAAATTCACTCCATTACTAAGGTGGATGAATGGTTCCTGGATAAGATTGCTAATATTGTTAAGATGGAACAAGCCTTACGGGAGGCTAAGGAATTAGATAAAGAATTGATGCAGGAAGCAAAGCGGATGGAATTCCCGGATAAGGTAATCGGACAGATTGTGGGAAAAACAGAGCAGGAAATCAAGGAAATGCGTTATGCAATGGGTATCCATGCAGCATATAAGATTGTTGATACCTGTGCTGCAGAGTTTGAAGCAACAACGCCATATTATTATTCCTGCTATGATGGTGTGAACGAAGTAGAAGAAGACCATAGCAAGAAGAAGATTATGGTTCTCGGTTCCGGTCCGATTCGAATTGGACAGGGTATTGAGTTTGACTATTGTTCCGTTCATTCTACCTGGGCATTGAAGGCAGAAGGATATGAAACCATCATAGTAAATAACAATCCGGAAACCGTTAGTACAGACTTCGATATTGCAGATAAATTGTACTTTGAACCATTAACAGCAGAAGATGTAGAGTCAATAGTGAATTTGGAAAAGCCGGATGGAGCAGTGGTTCAGTTCGGTGGACAGACAGCTATTAAGCTGACAGAAGCACTCTTGAAAATGGGCGTTAAGATTCTTGGTACCAGTGCAGAGAATGTTGATGCAGCAGAAGACAGAGAGTTATTTGATGAGATTTTGGAGAAATGCTGTATTCCAAGACCGGCAGGTAAAACGGTATTTACCTGTGAAGAAGCTTTGGAAGCGGCACATGAATTGGGATATCCGGTATTGGTTCGCCCATCCTATGTATTGGGTGGTGCCGGTATGCAGATTGCTATTGCAGATAAGGATATCGTAGAGTTCATGGAAGTTATTAACCGAAATGTACAGGAGCATCCGATTCTGGTAGATAAGTACCTGATGGGTAAAGAGGTTGAAGTAGATGCTGTATGTGATGGCGAGGATATTGTAATTCCCGGTATCATGGAGCACGTAGAACGTGCCGGTATTCATTCCGGTGATAGTATCTCCGTATATCCGGCAGGATTATCAGATAAGATTAAGCGTGTCATTGCTGATTATACAAAGAAGCTGGCAAATAGTCTGCATGTAATTGGTCTGATTAACATCCAGTTCATTGTATATCAGGATGAAGTATACGTGATTGAAGTAAATCCCCGGTCTTCCCGTACCGTGCCATATATCAGTAAAGTAACCGGAATTCCGATTGTTGACCTGGCATCAAAGGTTATTACCGGTGCGAAGTTAAAGGATTTGGGTTATACACCGGGCTTGCAGCCGGAATCAGAATACTATGCAATTAAGATGCCGGTATTCTCTTTTGAAAAGCTGCGTGGTGCAGAAATCAGCTTAGGACCGGAAATGAAATCTACCGGTGAGTGCCTTGGTATTTCCAAGAACTTTAATGAAGCATTGTATAAGGCATTCTTAGGTGCCGGTGTTCAATTGCCAAAGCATAAGAAGATGATTATTACTGTTCGCGATGCAGATAAGCTGGATGCCATTGAAATTGGAAGAAGATTCCAGGCACTTGGTTATGAGATTCATTCTACCAAGAGTACTGCAAGAGTTTTGAATGAAAATGGGGTTCATGCAGAAGTAATTAATAAGGTAGAGGAACCTTCACCAAATCTGTTAGACTTGATTTTGAGTCATGAAATTGACCTGATTATTGATACACCGTCCCAAGGTGTAGAACATAGCAAAGATGGTTTTATTATTCGTCGGCATGCCATTGAAACCGGTGTGTATTGTCTGACCAGTCTGGATACAGCAGATGCCCTGCTGACCAGCTTAGAGGCAAACAATGACGATTTGGAAGTTATCGATATCGGAGAAATTAAGTCGGTAGAAGAATAAGAAATTTTGTAATTGAAATGATAAAAAAGTCCTTGGATATGGAGTAATTCATATTCAAGGATTTTTTGCTTTTTGAATGACGATACAATAAAAAATAAATAATTAAATTGATAAATAAGAACACATAATGTATTATTACGTTGTAAATTAAATCTTGTTTGATTTGTTTTCTGATGTGGCATATCGACACAATATTCATTTTAATGTAAAGGTATATTCATACAAAGGAGGTTACTTATTGGCAGAAATTATTTATATGCTTCGGGAACGAAGCTGTTATCAGGGCGAAGGTTTCTTTCGGGTTATTTATCTGCAAGCGAACAAACGAACTCCGACACGGCATGATTATCGGGTGAAATGTGAAGAAACAGGGGAAAGTATTGTAATTCCGGTTGGTTCTGTTCGAGTGATGATGATGACGGCTAAGGAGTTAAGAGAACTTGGTTTATACCTATTAATTCCATTTTTACAATTGAAAACAAGGCGATTAGTATATGAAATGCGAAAAGAAGTGAAAAATAATTTAATATACGATTGCAAAATAATACTAAATGATAGTATAATTGAATTGAAAGGAATATTTGAAGAAGGAATATTGAGTTCAGAAGAATATGGAGAACTAATGGCGATTCAGCAAAAGATTATGAGGTATTTGTATCAATCAATACCGGAAATAGTGGAAGGAAAGAGAAGCAAAGTTAGAAAACAACGATGTGGTACAATAATCTGAGTGACTACTTAAAACAAAAGTATAATAAAAAGCTATACAAGCTGGCCTTGGACGCAGGCAGAACCTGCCCGAATCGGGACGGTACCTGTGGCAATCGGGGATGCATCTTCTGCAGCGGAAGTGGCTCCGGCGACTTTGCTGCCAATCGACAGTTGCCAATTGGACAACAGCTTGCAGAGGCAAAAGAACGGATACAGAAGAAGCTTCCGGCGGAAGATGTAGGCTACATTGCATATTTTCAGGCGTTTACCAATACCTATGGCAGTGTGGAGGAACTGGAACCATTGTTCATGGAGGCAATGGGGGATGCGGAGGTGGAGATTTTATCCATTGCAACCCGTCCGGACTGTTTGCAGGAGGATATCCTTGATATGCTGGAACGGCTGAATCGAATCAAACCGGTATGGGTGGAACTGGGATTACAGACCATTCATCCAAAGACCGCTGATTACATTCGCAGGGGATATGATTTGCCGGTGTATGACAGGGCAGTTTTGGCTTTGAAAGAACGGGAAATAGATGTGATTACCCATGTGATTCTTGGATTACCGGGAGAAACAGTAGAAGATATGCTGGCAACAGTTGAATATGTAGGAAGAACCAGAACCCAGGGGATTAAATTGCAATTGCTTCATGTGTTAGAGGATACAGACTTGGCACAGGAGTATCGGGAAGGAAGGTTTGAAACTCTTACATTAGATGAGTATATAGATATTCTGGAGTTATGTATCCGGCATTTGCCGAAGGATATGGTGATTCACCGCTTGACCGGTGATGGTGCCAAACGGATCTTGATTGCTCCGAAGTGGAGTGGAAATAAGAGAATGGTTATGAACATCATTCGTCGTGAATTTGCAAAACGGGATGTAGAACAGGGCAGTGCTTTATAATTGTAAAAGCACTGCCCCGTTTTCTCCTAATATGGCAGCTTCTTCTTCCGGTGGCAGACCTAAGGATTTTAAGTATGCAATATCCTCTTTTTGACCGTTCCAAGGGGAGTCGGTTGCAAATAGGATTCGGTCAGCACCATGATTTTCTATGATTCTTAATAATTGTTGGCCCGGAATGTGTCCCAGGCTGTATGCGAGGTCAAAATAGACATGTTTTCCAACCAGTAACTGTTCTACATCATCCCATTGGTCATACCCACCGGTATGGGCAAGGATAATTTTGGCTTCCTCCGGGTGCTTGGCATGTTCTTCTACATATTGCAGCATCTGTAATGCTTCGTTGGGAGGACAGTGTACAATATCAGGAAGACCGATGTCTACGCCTGCATGAATGGATATGATAAGTCCTAAATCAACTGCATAAGTAATTAAGTCCAGATATCGCTGGTCATTAATATGCGCCTGCTGATAATCAGGATGGAGTTTAATACCGGGTAAGCCGAATGCATGAATCTGGTCTAATTCCCTTTTGTAATCGGTGCTGTCCGGGTGGATGCCGCCGAAGGAAATGATGCCATCTTTGCCATTGATGGAAGCAGCATATTCATTTACTGATTGAAATTGAGCGGGTTTTGTGACAACCGGTAGAATGACAGAGTAATCGACGCCTGCCTCCTGCATGGATGCCTTTAGACCGCTCAATACCCCGTTGGTTTTTGCTGTGATGTTGGCAAATGCACCTAATTTTTCAATGGTTTTGGCAGCGATAACCTCAGGGAACACATGTGTATGAAAATCAATAATCATTTTAATTCCTCGTTTCTTGGTATAATCTCATAAAATGTAAGTCATATCTAGTATCTCCATAATTACATCAATTATAGTAGAAAATGTGGGATTCAGCAATTCCAAAAACATAATTAGGTAAAATTTCAATATAAAATTAGATAAAATACTAGTCTATAAAGACAGATTGCATAATAGTTTTTGTGCAAATTGGCAAAGTGACGAAAAAGGATAAAATAGGCATTGGATTCTATTGTGGATTATGCTATAATTTTAATCATAAATTTAGCAATTATGGGGAGGCATATTATGGACAATATTATTATGACATCCGGTTCTGATATCGAAGGATATGAGATTTCAGAATATTTAGGACTGGTTAGTGGTCAGACTGCATTGACGGGAAAGTTCTTCCAGGAGTTTTCCGGAAACTCAGAGATGGATGCAAAGGAGAGTAAAGAATTAACAAAGAAATTGTCTCAGGTACATCAGACTGCAGTTAGTCTTTTAGAGGAAGAGGCAAAGAGAAGAGGAGCGAATGCAGTTATTGGTATTACCATTCGTTATAATGAATTGACGAACAGTATTACAAATAACACACTGGGTATTGTTGCAACCGGTACTGCTGTGTTGGTAAAAGAGAAAGAAAGCCGTAATTATGAAGGCGTGCGTCAGAATTTATATGTAACAAACTACTATACGAAGATGTTCCTTCGTCCGGTTCAGGTACGAATTCGTGCGGACAAGAGTGCAACCAGAATTTCTCCGGTATTTATGAATTATAAGAATGAGGAAATTCTTGCTATTCGTGCTGACGTAGAACTTACTACATATTATGATGAGAAGGTTGTGCTTCGCGACATGGACTTTACATTTGAGAAGAATAATGTTTCACAGTTGGAAGCAGACTGGATTGAATGTGATGTTAAGGAACGAGAAGTGAAATTAATTAAAGATGCAAAGGTAATTGTTCGTAAGTATGTTACAGCCAGAAATGTAGTAGTATGTGAAGAATTGCCAATCAGCACCGGTCTTACCTATCGTCGTCTGGAAAGCTTAAAGAAAAAGCGTGGTATTGATGCAGTTGTTAAGTATCAGACAAATGGCATGATTTGGACCTGTGTATGTGGTTGCATTAATAAAGTAAGTGACGCAGAATGTGATATCTGTGGAAGAAAAGAAGCAGAAATCAAGAAGGATTTAGGCTTTAATTATGAAGAAATGTTGGACAAGATGGCAACCAAGAATACCGTAAAGGAAATGAAGGATATTGTTATTAAAGAATATATTAAAGACATTGATCCGGATTCTCGTATGGAATTGTTACAGACCTTGGAGTCAGCATTGCAGTATGAAAAGACTCGCGGTGATATGAAGGAAGTTGTAATCGAAAAGGTTCAGAATATTTTTGAATCGTAATTTGACTGTTAAAAGATTCAGAATGCTTGAAAGGGTGAGATACATGAGTTCTCGCCCTTTTTAGTCGAAACAATGTGATATCCAAGCGTTTAAGTTTATATTAGATGGATGCGGATAAACTGTAGGAGGAATGACATGAAGCAGTATTTGATGGCATTGGATCAGGGAACTACCAGTTCCCGTTGTATATTGTTTGATCGGAATGGAACGATTGTCAGTGTTGCACAAAAAGAATTTCAGCAATATTATCCTCAGCCGGGCTGGGTAGAGCACAATCCCATGGAGATTTGGTCAACGCAAATGGGAGTTGCCAGAGAAGCAATGGAGCAGATTAATATTGATTATAGGCAAATTGCAGCACTGGGAATTACAAATCAGCGGGAAACAACTATTTTATGGGATAAAGTAACAGGGGAGCCTGTTTATCCTGCCATTGTATGGCAGTGTCGTCGAACCGCTGACATTTGTGAAAAGTTAGATGTTCAGGGATATAGCGACATGATTTTTCAGAAAACCGGTTTGCGTGTAGACGCGTATTTTTCAGCCACTAAGATTCAATGGATTTTGAATCATGTGAAGGGTGTCAGAGAACGTGCAGAACGAGGAGAAATATTGTTTGGTACGGTAGATAGCTGGCTGATTTGGAAATTGACAAAAGGTAAGGTGCATGCAACTGATTATACCAATGCTGCCAGAACAATGTTATTCAATATTGTGGAGAAACAATGGGATGAGGAGATTTTAAAATTATTAGATATCCCGAAAGCAATTCTTCCGGAGGTTCATGATTCTACTTTTTTGTATGGAGAAACAGATTCCTCAATTTTCGGCGGTGGAATACCAATTACAGGAGTTGCCGGAGATCAACAGGCGTCCTTGTTTGGTCAGGCATGTTTTAGCCGGGGAGATATAAAGAATACATATGGAACAGGTGGTTTCCTGTTAATGAATGTAGGAGAAATACCGGTTTTTTCTAAGAATGGATTGTTGACTACCATTGCTTGGGGAATAAACGGGGAAATTACATATGCATTAGAGGGGTCTGTATTCGTAGCAGGAGCTGCAATTCAATGGTTGCGAGATGAAATGGGACTGATTTCAAGTGCGGCAGAATCGGAAGAAATTGCAATGTCAGTACCGGATACGAATGGAGTACACATGGTGCCGGCATTTGTAGGCTTGGGAGCACCATATTGGGATCCTTATGCCAGAGGAATTTTGACCGGTTTGACCAGGGGTGCCAACCGAAAGCATATTGTAAGGGCTGTGTTAGAGGCATTGGCGTTTCAAACCTATGATGTGGTGACGTTAATGGAACGGGAAGCCGGTATTGAAACCCTTTCCTGCCTAAAAGTAGACGGTGGAGCCAGTGCGAATAATTTTCTGATGCAGTTTCAGGCAAATATTTTGCAGTCTGTGATTCAGCGTCCGCAATGTATTGAGACTACAGCATTGGGGGCGGCATATTTGGCAGGCTTAGGCGTGGGTTATTATCAGAATTTGGAAGAAATAAGAGGTAATTGGCAACAGGAACGGGAATTTCTGCCAACGATGAGCGTCCATGAAAAGGAAGAACGAGTTCGTGGCTGGCAACATGCTGTTGCGCAGGCAATGTTATGAGACAAGAATATGTAAAAGGGTTAATTACAAAGGGATATCGACAGGAGTTTGAAAAAGAGCCTTATATTTTTACACGAAAAAACGAAAAGGAATGCTTTGTTGTTCTTTTACTGGAACAGGAAGTGACCGGTGAATTACTGAAGAAAAAGCGTATGCAATTAGATGCTTTCTTGAAAAATCAAGGCTTTCTTTCTGTATATCAACTCTGTATTATTTGTACGGAAGATGCAATGTTTTCGCAAACACTATTGGATTTGGTAGAAGAAACCCCGAATGTCTGGTTGTTTGCAAAGGATCAAAGACGCATGTACCGATATGAACATCAACCTATGGAATTTGATGGTCTGTGTCAGTTGTTTGAAGGAATTTCATTGGAAAGAAATGGCAAGGTGTATGGAATTACAAAGGAAACATTTCCTTACATTACTGTGATTCTGATATTGTTGAATGTATTGTGTTACTTTATACCGGTTCTTACCGGACATTATGAAGAATGGCTGGACGCAGGCATGAATAGCCGGTATCTTGTTTTGGGAGAAGGACAGGTCTACCGCTTATTGACCCATATGTTTCTTCACGGAAGCTGGAGTCATTTGGCGAATAATATGATGGTTTTAGGTGTGCTGGGGGTGTATTTGGAACCGGCACTGGGACGAAAGAATTATTTGTTGGTTTATTTTTTAGCCGGAATTACAGGAGGTTTATTCTCCATTGCCCTTAAAACATCGGCAGTGGGTTCGGTTGGAGCCTCCGGTGCAATTTTTGGTTTGTCCGGTGCTTTACTGGCGTTGGAATTATTTTGGAAGGGGAAAATTCCCGGAATTACTTTAAGACGTGTAATATTTATGTGCGTTGCTTCATTATATAGTGGCTTTACTGCAGTAAATGTTGACAATGCCGCACACATAGGAGGTCTGCTGGCAGGTTTTTTATTAGTAATTATTACTAATAAATTACGTAAAAAATCCACATAATCTTCAAAAACATACAGGTTACTGGTTGTAAAAGAAAAATCAATGTGTTAAACTAGAAATAGTCAAAATTGTGGGGTGTAGTAAATTGGGCATTAGCTATGCAGTCGTGACAAAAGTAAAAGAACTTACTGAGGCAAAGCAATATGGTGAAGCCTTAGATTTGCTGGAGGGTGAGGATATCTTTCAGTCATTTAATCCACAATTCCTGCGATGCTGTGGAGAAGTATATATGGAAAATGACCGATTTTATGAAAGCCGTGAAGCCTTGGTACGGGCTCATATTATGGCACCGGAAGGAAATCGGATTATTTATGATTTGGTTCAATTGTATCTGCGGATGGGTTATTTTCATCGTGCAAGGAAGTATTATGAGATTTATGAACATAATGCAACGGCTGAGGATACTGGAGCCAAGTTTCTATTATATATGATTAAAAAAGCACAGCGGGTAGAGGCCGGTGAATTGCTTGGAATATTAGAAGCTGCCTGTGAAGAACAGTATTCGGATGAATGGGGTTTTGAATTGGCATTGCTATACGCTTCTTTGGGTAAGAAGGACAAGATGAAGGAAGAATGTATTCATTTAATGGCAAGCTTCCGAAATTCACCATATTGTGCACTGGCAGACTCTTTGAAAAAGGGAGAGTATGACATCAGTAATTCGAATTTTCGTTTTCCAATTATGGAAGCAGAGGAAGATGTGGAAACCTATGCTTCTATTCTTGCATTAGAAGAAAAACAGTTAGAAAAGGACGAATTAAAGGTACATCCGCCGGATCCTGTAATTTTACAGATGGAGGATGATGATGAGACGGAGGAAACGTCGCATAGTATAAAAGAAAAAGTATTGGGATTCAAACTACCGTTTGGTAAAAAGCGTAGTAAGAATGTGGATGCAGTAGAAACTGAACAAGAGTCGGAACAACTACAGGAACAAAAAGCTGTTGAAGATGGCAAGGAGCAGGAAACTGTGCCGGAAGAGGCTCTGATTGCCGGCGAGAAGCAGGATGAATCGGTTTCTTTATCGGAACAGGTACAAGTAAAGGAAATACATACCGATGTGCTACAGGAAGAGAATACAGAAGATGTTTCAGCATATATTGAGTCTGTAATGAAATCAGTAGCTGATATTGAGGCTTCTGTAGCCGAAGATTTGAATCAACCAATAAAGTTTTATCAGCCAAAGTTGTTTGACGTAGAAGAGAGTCTTAGCCCGAAAGAACGGTTGGAACAGTTAATGAAATTAATTGAGGAAGACCGACAAAGTAGTCCGGTTAAGAAACAGAGTGAGGAGACGGAAGAGGAGTTAGACTTGGATGAATTTTTGACGAATTTGGTTGGAGCTAATTCTATTACACAGGCAATGGTAAAGAATTATCGAAATGAAAAAGAATCTGATGAAAAACCAAGTGATGGAGAGGATTAAATAATGTAGAAAGGAGTGCCTACAAGAATAGTATGAATGAGAGAGATGCGTTAATTGCAGCAGTTAGAGCACAAGTAGAAAAAGAAAAAGCAGCAAAGGCGGAGAAATTGGCGAAAGAGCAGGAAATGCAGAACAAGATAAGTGGCAAATCGGCTCAAACTCAATCAACCCAAAAGTTCCGTCCTTGGAATCCGGATGATAACAAAAAGAAGGAAGAAAAAGCTGCAGAAGATAAGAAACCGGAACAACAGCCAAATCCTGCTTCAAAAGAAGATAAGAAGGAAGAGCAGCCAAAGAAAGCTGAGGAAGCAGCTAAAAAAGAATCAACAATTACGTTTGAAGGCGTTTCCGGAGAAAATGATAATAAAGAGTCTTTGGAAGGTAATAATTCGGAAGAAACGTTAGATAGCTTTGGATTATCCGGTGAAACCTTAGATAATGACGGAATTGGTGGATTGGGATTGTCGGATGATATTTTGGGTGGAGAATCAAAGCCGGAGAAGGAACCAAAGCCATTTTCAAAGAATTCAGATGCATCGGATGAACCGGTACTGGATGAACAGGGAAATGTAATTAACGTAATTCCGGTTGAACAGAAAAATCTGGATCCAAATAATGTAAAGAGCATGTATGATATCGAATTCTCAGATGATGAGGACGATAAGAAATATGAAGCGGCAAAGCGGGCAGAAGAAGATCGTTTAGCAGAGGAAGCCAGAAAGGCAGAGGCTATTCGGAGAAAATTCGCAGAGATAGAAGCAGAAGAAAAACGCGAAATTGAACAGAGAAAGGCTGCGGAGGAAGCTCGAAGAAAAGCGGAAGAAGAAGCAAAACGAAGAGCAGAGGAAGAAGCAAGACGAAAAGCGGAAGAGGAAGCTCGTAGAAAGGCGGAAGAAGAAGCCCGTAGAAAGGCTGAGGAAGAACGCAGAAGAGCAGAGGAAGAAGCAAGACGGAAAGCGGAAGAGGAAGCCCGCAGAAAGGCAGAGGAAGAAGCAAGACGGAAAGCGGAAGAGGAAGCCCGCAGAAAGGCAGAGGAAGAAGCAAGACGGAAGGCGGAAGAGGAAGCCCGTAGAAAGGCTGAGGAGGAAGCAAGACGAAAAGCGGAAGAGGAAGCCCGCAGAAAGGCTGAGGAAGAGGAAGCTCGAAGAAAAGCGGAAGAAGAAGCAAAACGGAAAGCGGAAGAGGAAGCCAGACGGAAAGCGGAAGAAGAAGAACGGCAACGTGCATTAGAGGAAGCTCGAAGAAAAGCAGAACAAGAAGAACGACAACGTGTGGAGGCAGAAATCAAGCGACGTGCAGAAGCTCGCAAGAAAGCGGAAGAAGAAGCCCGCAAGAAGGCGGAAGAAGAACGTCAGCGTGTGTTAGAGGAAAAACGAAGAGCCGCAGAAGAGGCTAGAAAGAAGGCGGAAGAAGATGCTCGTAAGAAAGCTGAAGAAGAAGCTCGTAGGAAAGCTGAGGAAGAAGCTCGTAGAAAAGCTGAAGAAGAGGCTCGTAAGAAAGCTGAGGAAGAAGCTAGAAAGAAAGCGGAAGAAGAAGCTCGCAAGAAAGCAGAGGAAGAAGCCCGCAAAGCAGCTGAGGAAGAAGCTCGCAGGAAAGCTGAGGAAGAAGCTCGTAAGCAGGCTGAAGAAGAGGCTCGTAAGAAAGCTGAAGAAGAGGCTCGTAAGGTAGCAGCAGAAGAAGAAGCCCGCAAGAAGGCAGAGGAAGAAGCTCGCAAGAAAGCAGAGGAAGAAGCCCGCAAGAAAGCAGAGGAAGAAGCCCGCAAGAAAGCAGAGGAAGAAGCTCGCAAGAAAGCAGAGGAAGAAGCTCAAAAGAAAGCGGAAGAAGAAGCCCGCAAGAAAGCGGAAGAAGAAGTTCGCAAGAAGGCTGAGGCAGAAGAGGAGGCTCGCAAGGCGGCAGAGGCAAAGCAGAAAGCGGAAGAAGAAGCACGTAAAGCAGCTGAGGAAGAAGAAGCAAAGCGTAAAGCAGAGGCAGAAGCGGAAGCAGAAAAAAATCAGGGCTCTGGTTTGCCAAAGGGTGCGGAAGAATTCCTTGGAAAATATATGACTGTTGACTCAATTAATCGTCAGATGAAGGATGCTATTGTTTCGATTGACCAGAATCGCAATGAGTCAAAGAATATTGTGATTTTGTGTAAGCATGGATTCGGAACCACTAATATTGGAATTGATTTTGCTAAGAGTTACTATGCTATGGGTGTATGCAAAAACAGTACAGTTGCAGTTATCAAAGCAGCCGCATTTAACAAGGTTGATTTGGACTCAGCAGTAGCAAAATTGCAAGGTGGTTGTTTAGTAATTGAGAATGCCGGTAATGTAAGACCGGAGAAGATTGAACAATTGACAGAGGTTATCAGTAATCCTGCAAATGATATTGCTGTTATTTTGACCGGTGAAATGGATTCACTGTCAAGATTGTTCTCAAGTAATACTAAGATGGTACCTTATTTCAAGCATTTGATTCAAATGCATCGAATTGATAACAATGCTGTTTATGAAATTGCACAGAATTACATTAAACAGATGGGATATGAAGCTGATGCAAGAGCATTATCAAAGTTAAAGAACTTAATGCTGGGTGTAGAAGATGGTAATTTGGATCGAGTATTGAAGATGGTAAACGATGCAATCAGCAGAGCTGAAGAGCGTATGTTCCGCGATTTAGGTGGTGGCTCTTCAACTGAAAATAAGGTATTGGTGGATTCAGATTTTGAATAATTAGGGGTGGCTGCCTGAGTGTTTCGCAGTGAAGCGGAATACTCATGACAGCCCCTATTTATGCAAACTAAAATTAGCTTAGAAGAGGAAAGTATATGTTTGATATGGATATCGGTATCGATCTTGGTACCGCAAATGTACTGGTTTATGTGAAGGGCATGGGCGTTGTGATAAATCAACCGTCCGTGGTTGCTTTTGAAAAAGATACAAAAAAATTAATTGCAATCGGCACAAAAGCAAAGAAGATGATTGGACGAGTGCCGGCGAATATAGAAGTGATTCGTCCTCTTAAGCAGGGCGTAATCTCTGACTATACAGTTACAGAAAAGATGTTAAAAGCATTTATTAAACAGGCGATGAGCCGGAAAACTACCTTGCGTCGTCCAAAGGTTTGTATCTGCGTTCCAAGTGGTGTCACAGAGGTAGAACGAAGGGCAGTTGAGGATGCAGCTTATCGTACGGGTGCTCGTTCTGTATTAATTATGGAGGAGCCGGTAGCTGCCGCGATTGGTGCAAATGTTGATATTGTACAGCCGTGTGGAAATATGGTGGTAGATATTGGTGGTGGAACCACGGATATTGCAGTTATTTCATTGGGTGGTCTGGTTGTGAATCGTTCATTAAAAGTGGCTGGCGATGATTATAATGAAGCGATGATTAAATACATACGACGAAAATATAATCTTTTGATTGGTGAACCTACGGCCGAAGACATTAAAATTGAAATAGGTAGTGTTTATCCAAGGCCTACAGATGATTATATGGAAGTAAAAGGACGGAATCTGGTTAACGGATTGCCGGATCGTGTTCAAGTATCTGCTAATGAAACCATAGAAGCCTTTAGTGAAGTAACGGCACAGATTCTAAATGGAATTGTAGGTGTGTTGGAAATCTGTCCGCCGGAATTAGCGGCAGATATTTCGCAACGAGGAATCGTGTTGTCCGGTGGCGGCAGTATGATTTATGGAATGGAACAATTAATAGAAGCAAAAACCGGAATACAGGCTGTTGTTGTGGAACAGGCTTTGGAAGCGGTTGCTTTGGGAGCAGGAAAATCTGTAGAATTTATGCATAAGATGCAGAAGAATTAGAAAAAGCAAAAAAATTTGAAAGAGCAAAAGAACCAGAAAGAGCAAAAAAAGCGGAATGATAATACATGATTTTTTACCGATTACAATTGAAGATATGAAAAAGCGTGGTTGGGATTGTGTTGATTTTGTCTATGTTATCGGAGATGCATATGTGGATCATCCTTCCTTTGGACATGCCATTATCAGCCGGTGTTTAGAGGCACATGGATATCGGGTTGGTATTATTTCGCAGCCGGATTGGAGACAGGAGGACAGTATTTCTGTTTTTGGAAAACCCCGTTTAGGATTTCTGATTTGTGGTGGCAACATGGATTCCATGGTGAATCATTATTCCGTATCCAAGAAAAGAAGAAGTCAGGATGCTTATACCCCTGGTGGCATGATGGGCAAACGCCCGGATTATGCCACAGTTGTGTATGGGAATCTTATTCGGCGAACCTATAAAGATGTACCTATCATTATTGGAGGAATTGAAGCGAGTTTAAGACGACTGGCACATTACGACTATTGGTCCAATACTGTAAAACGGTCGATTCTTCTGGATGCACAGGCGGATATTCTGTCATATGGCATGGGAGAGCGTTCGGTGATTGAGATTGCGGACGCTTTAAATAGCGGAATCGATGTAAAAGATATTACTTTTGTGAATGGAACGGTTTATAAAACAAAGAATTTAGATTCGGTCTATGATGCCATTTCTTTGCCTTCTTATGATGAGGTTCGGGAGGATAAGCGGACGTATGCCGGCAGTTTTTATACACAATATTGCAATACGGATCCGTTTTCGGGGAAACGGTTAGTAGAAGCATATGGGAAAAAGCAGTATGTAGTACAAAATCCGCCGGCAAAGCCTTTGACTCAGGCAGAAATGGATCGGGTTTATTCCTATAATTATATGAGAACTTATCATCCTTCTTATGAAGTACTGGGAGGCGTGCCGGCTATTCAGGAGGTAAAATTCAGTCTGGTTAGTAATCGTGGCTGTTTTGGAGGATGTAGTTTTTGTGCGTTAACCTTTCATCAGGGACGAATTATTCAGACCAGAAGCCATGAATCCATCTTGGCAGAAGCAGAGCAAATGATATGGGATAAGGATTTTAAGGGCTATATTCATGATGTAGGCGGTCCTACGGCGAATTTTCGACATACAGCCTGCAAAAAACAATTACAACATGGGGCATGCCCGAATAAACAATGCTTGTTTCCAAAACCATGTCAGAATTTAGTGGTTGACCATAAGGATTATTTGTTACTGTTACGGAAATTAAGGGAATTGCCGAATGTAAAGAAGGTTTTTGTACGTTCCGGTATTCGTTTTGATTATGTCATGGCGGATTCGGATGATACCTTTTTGCGGGAGCTGTGTGAGTATCATGTCAGTGGGCAGCTGAAGGTAGCACCGGAGCATGTGGCAGACCCGGTATTACAGAAAATGGGAAAACCGGAGAATAGTGTCTATCGCAGATTTGTGGATAAATATAAGAAAATTAATGAATCTCTGGGGAAAAAGCAGTTTTTGGTTCCGTATTTAATGTCCTCTCATCCGGGTTCCACTTTAAAGGAAGCTGTTACACTGGCAGAATATTTAAGGGATTTAGGATATATGCCGGAACAGGTGCAAGATTTTTATCCCACACCATCTACTATTTCTACCTGCATGTATTATACAGGACTGGATCCAAGAACCATGGAACCTGTGTATGTACCAACGAATCCGCATGAAAAAGCGATGCAACGGGCTTTGATACAGTATCGGAATTCGAAAAACTATGATTTGGTAGAAGAGGCTTTGACGAAAGCAGGACGTCTGGATTTGATTGGTTATGATAAAAAATGTCTGATTCGCCCACGAAAAGGACAAAAAATGGAACCGGTCAGAGACAGCAGACAGGGAAAGAAAAAGAAAACCATTAGAAATGTTCATAAAGCTAAGAAGAAGTAGGTTTTGGCAATACAATCCAAGCCTACTTCTTGTTGCAAATTTCGCAAAAATGTGCTAAGATATTTCCAACTTGTGTGCGGACTTTAATAGTTCATGCTTGAACTAAAAGGATACAAGTGAAATTATCGCACAAAAAAATAATGGAGGATGATTGTATTATGTCAAAGAAAGTTGTTTTAGCAGGCGCATGCCGTACTGCAATCGGAACCATGGGTGGTGCATTAAGCACAACTCCAGCTGCAGAGTTAGGTTCTATCGTAATTAAGGAAGCATTAAACAGAGCCGGTGTACCTGCTGATCAGGTGGATCAGGTATATATGGGTTGCGTTATTCAGGCTGGTCAGGGTCAGAATGTAGCTCGTCAGGCATCTATTAAGGCAGGTCTGCCAATTGAAGTTCCTGCTGTAACAATTAATGTAGTTTGTGGTTCGGGTCTGAACTGTGTAAACATGGCTGCACAGATGATTATGGCTGGTGAAGCAGATATCGTAGTTGCCGGTGGTATGGAAAATATGTCAATGGCTCCATACGCACTTGATAAGGCTCGTTTTGGATACCGTATGGGTAATGCTGTTATGAAGGATACCATGGTAAATGATGCATTATGGGATGCTTTCAATGACTATCATATGATTAAGACTGCAGACAACATCTGTGAGGAATGGGGAATTACCCGTGAAGAACTGGATGAGTTTGCATTAAAGAGTCAGCAGAAGGCTGAAGTTGCACAGGCAAATGGTGCATTTGACGCTGAGATTGTGCCTGTAACAATCAAGACAAAGAAGGGTGAAGTTGTATTTGCAAAGGATGAAGGCCCAAGAGCTGGTTCAACTATCGAAGGTCTTGCAAAGCTTCGTCCAATTAATAAGGATGGTTTTGTAACTGCCGGTAACGCTTCCGGTATTAATGATGGTGCAGCAGCTATCGTAGTTATGAGTGAAGAAAAAGCAAAGGAATTAGGTGTTAAGCCAATGGCTACATATGTAGCAGGCGGACTTGCAGGATGCAGACCGGAAGTAATGGGTATTGGTCCTGTACCAGCAGTTAAGAAGGTTATGGCTAAGGCTGATATGAAGATTGAAGATTTCGATATCATTGAAGCAAATGAAGCATTTGCAGCTCAGTCAATTGCAGTTGGAAGAGACCTGGGTATCGATGTTGAAAAGCAGTTGAATCCAAATGGTGGAGCAATTGCACTTGGTCATCCGGTAGGAGCTTCAGGATGCCGTATTCTTGTTACTTTACTTCATGAAATGGAAAAGAAAGATGCTAAGAATGGTCTTGCAACCTTATGTATCGGCGGTGGTATGGGTTGTGCAACCATCGTAAAGCGTGACTAATCAAAGAAGAGTAAAAGGAGAATAGGCAGATGGAATTCATTACTTATGAGCAGGAAGGTTATGTTGGTATTGTTACCATTAATCGTCCAAAGGCATTAAATGCATTAAACAGCCAGGTATTAGAAGAACTGGATGCAACATTTAAGGCAATTGATTTAGATGCAACCAGAGCTGTTATTTTAACAGGTGCAGGTGAGAAATCTTTTGTTGCCGGTGCAGATATTGGAGAAATGTCTACCTTGACAAAGGCAGAAGGAGAAGCATTTGGTAAGAAAGGTAACGATGTGTTCCGTATGATTGAAACCTTCCCAATTCCGGTAATTGCAGCAGTAAATGGTTTTGCATTAGGTGGCGGCTGTGAGATTTCTATGAGCTGTGATATTCGTATCTGCTCTGAGAATGCTGTATTTGGTCAGCCTGAAGTAGGCTTGGGAATTACCCCTGGCTTTGGTGGAACACAGAGACTGGCTCGTCTGGTAGGTCCTGGTATGGCAAAGCAGATGATTTACACTGCCAGAAATATTAAGGCTGATGAGGCATATCGCATTGGTTTGGTAAATGCAGTATATCCATTAGAAGAATTGATGGAAGCAGCCAAGAAAATGGCTGCAGGTATTGCGATGCAGGCTCCGATTGCAGTTCGTAACTGTAAGAAAGCAATTAATGACGGCTTAGAAGCTGATATGGATCAGGCAATCGTAATTGAAGAGAAGTTATTTGGTGACTGCTTTGAGACAGAAGATCAGAAGGCAGGCATGGGTAACTTCCTTGAAAAGGATAAGGAAAAGAAATTAAAGGTAGTTCCTTTCCAGAATAAGTAATCGAACAAGACAGAATGAGATGAAGTAGTATATATTTCATCTCATTGTCTTGAAAATAAGATAATATAGGAGGACAAAAAAATGAAGGTTGGCGTAATTGGTGCAGGTACCATGGGTCAGGGTATCGCTAAGGCTTTCGCTCAGGTTGATGGCTACGAAGTTGCTCTTTGTGATATCAAGCAGGAATGGGCAGAAGGCGGTAAGGACAAGATTGCAAAGGGCTATGCAAGACTTGTTGAAAAAGGAAAAATGGAGCAGGCTAAGGTAGATGCAATTCTTGCAAGCATTACTCCTGGTTTGAAGGAAGATTTATGTGCTGACTGCGATTTAATCGTAGAGGCTGCTTTTGAAGATATGCAGGTTAAGAAGACTACTTTTGCTGAATTGGATAAGATTGCTAAGCCAGAGTGTATCTTTGCTTCTAATACATCTTCTCTTTCTATCACTGAGATTGGAAATGGTCTTACCCGTCCTATGATTGGTATGCATTTCTTCAATCCGGCAGACAGAATGAAGTTGGTAGAAGTAATCGCTGGTGTAAATACTCCACAGGAGACTGTTGATCAGATTATCAAGATTTCTGAGGAAATCGGTAAGACACCTGTACAGGTAAAGGAAGCTGCCGGATTCGTAGTTAACAGAATCTTAATCCCAATGATTAACGAAGCTGCTTTCATCAAGATGGAAGGTGTTTCAGATATCGCTGGTATTGACGCTGCTATGAAGCTTGGTGCAAATCATCCAATGGGACCATTAGAGTTAGGTGACTTTATCGGTCTGGATATCTGCCTGGCTATTATGGATGTTCTTTACAAAGAAACAGGCGACAGCAAGTATCGTGCATGTCCATTGCTTCGTAAGATGGTTCGTGGCGGTAACTTAGGTGTTAAGAGTGGTAAGGGATTCTACGTATACAACGCAGATCGTACTAAGACACCGGTTGATGCTCAGTAGAATGAGTATTACAAAATAATATGGAGGAATAAAACAATGGATTTTACTTTGGACAAGAAATATGAGATGGCGCAGACCTTATTCAGAGAGTTTGCACAGAATGAAGTAAAGCCACTTGCACAGGAAATTGATGAGAATCACAGATTCCCAAGAGAAACCGTAGAGAAGATGGCAAAGTATGGTTTCTTAGGAATTCCGGTTGCAAAGGAAGATGGCGGACAGGGTTGTGACCCATTAACATACGTTATGTGTGTAGAAGAATTATCAAAGGTTTGCGGTACGACTGGTGTTATTGTTTCTGCGCATACATCACTTTGTGTAGACCCAATTCAGACTTATGGTACACCGGAGCAGAAGGCTAAGTATTTACCGGATTTAGCTTCCGGACGTAAGCTTGGTGCTTTTGGCTTGACTGAGCCGGGTGCCGGTACAGATGCACAGGGACAGCAGACAAAGGCTGTATTAGATGGTGATGAATGGGTATTAAATGGTTCAAAGTGCTTTATTACCAATGGTAAGGAAGCGGATGTTTATATTATCATTGCTGTAACAGGTGTGGTTGAGAAGCGTGGTAGAAAGCAGAAGGAAATTTCTGCATTTATCGTAGAAAAGGGAACACCTGGATTTACATTTGGTACGAAGGAAAACAAGATGGGTATCTGTGGTTCTTCAACCTATGAATTGATTTTCACAGATTGCCGTATTCCTAAGGATGCTTTGTTGGGTCAGAAGGGTAAAGGCTTCGGTATTGCAATGCACACCTTGGATGGTGGACGTATTGGTATCGCTGCACAGGCTCTTGGTATTGCAGAGGGTGCATTAGAAACAACCATTAACTACGTTAAGGAAAGAAAGCAGTTTGGACGTTCTATCGCACAGTTCCAGAATACACAGTTCCAGTTGGCAGATATGGCTACTAAGGTAGAGGCTGCTAAGATGTTGGTATACAAGGCTGCTATGAAGAAAGCACAGTATCAGCAGGATCACAAGACTTCTTACTCCGTAGAAGCTGCTCAGGCTAAGTTATATGCTGCAGAGGTAGCTATGGAAGTTACTACAAAGGCTGTTCAGTTACATGGTGGTTACGGTTACATTAAGGAATATGATGTAGAACGTATGATGCGTGATGCTAAGATTACAGAAATCTACGAAGGTACTTCAGAAGTACAGCGTATGGTTATTTCTGCTAACTTGTTAAAGTAAGGAGGTACTTAACGTGAAGGTTATAGTTTGTATAAAGCAGGTACCTGATACAAAGGGTGGCGTACAGTTTAACCCGGATGGTACATTAAATAGAGCAGCAATGCTCACAATTATGAATCCAGATGATAAGGCTGGTCTGGAAGCAGCTCTTAGATTAAAGGATCAGTATGGTGCAGAGGTTACTGTACTTACCATGGGTCTTCCGAAGGCTGCAGATGTACTTCAGGAAGCAATCGCTATGGGTGCTGACAAGGGTGTTCTTGTAACAGATCGTGTACTTGGTGGTGCTGATACCTGGGCTACTTCTACAACAATTGCCGGTGCTCTTAGAAAGCTTGAGTATGACTTGGTTATCACAGGTCGTCAGGCTATCGATGGTGATACCGCACAGGTTGGTCCTCAGATTGCTGAACATCTTGGACTTCCGGTTATTTCTTATGCACAGGAAATCAAGTTGGATGGTGATAGCGTAATCGTTAAGCGTCAGTATGATGATGGATACCATATGTTAAAGGCTAAGATGCCATGTCTTATTACAGCACTTTCAGAGTTAAATGAGCCTAGATATATGACTCCGGGTGGAATCTTCGATGCAGTCAATGCAGAGATTACTACATTAGGTAGAGCAGATCTTGTAGACGTTGATGATTCTAACATCGGTCTTAAGGGTTCTCCTACAAAGATTGCTAGAGCATCTGATAAGGTTAGAAAGGGTGCAGGCGAGAAGATTGTTCCTGATTCTCCAGAAGATGCAGTTAGCTATATTGTAGGCAAGTTAAATGAGAAACATGCAATTTAATTTTAAGGAAAAGTGGTGAATAAAATGGGCGCAATGAACGCAGAAGAATTGGCAAAGTACAAGGGCGTGTTCGTCTTTGCACAGCAGGTAGATAATCAATTAAGTGGTATTTCTTTCGAATTGATCGGTGAAGGAAAGAGACTTGCAGAGCAGTTAGATACACAGGTTACAGCAGTGTTAATCGGTTCTGAAGTTGCTGGTCTTGTTGATGAGTTGGCAGCTTATGGAGCAGATAAGGTTATCGTTGTTGATGACCCTGAGTTAAAGAATTACAGAACTGAGCCATATGCACATGCATTAGCATCAGTTATTAATGAGTACAAGCCGGAAATCATGTTAGTTGGTGCTACAGCAATCGGTAGAGATCTTGGTCCTACAGTATCTGCAAGAGTAGCAACCGGTTTAACAGCTGACTGTACATTACTTGAGATTGGTGATTTCCCGGTTAACCCAATTCCGGGTCAGGAGCAGAAGCACAATCAGTTACTTATGACTCGTCCTGCATTTGGTGGTAACACCATTGCAACAATCGCATGTCCGGATAACCGTCCACAGATGGCTACGGTTCGTCCTGGTGTTATGCAGAAGCTGGATCGCGTAGAAGGTGCAAAGGCAGAGGTTATTAATTACAATCCTGGCTTTACTCCAAATAATAAGTATGTTGAGATTCTGGAAGTTGCAAAGGCAGTTTCAGACATCAAAGATATCATGGACGCTAAGATTCTGGTATCTGGTGGTCGTGGTGTTGGTTCCGCTGAGAATTTTAAGATTCTTGAGGAGTTAGCAGAGGTACTTGGCGGTCAGGTATCATGCTCTCGTGCAGTTGTAGATTCTGGCTGGAAGCCAAAGGAATTACAGGTTGGTCAGACCGGTAAGACGGTTCGTCCAAGCTTATATTTCGCAATTGGTATTTCAGGAGCTATTCAGCATGTAGCTGGTATGGAAGAATCTGACATCATTGTTGCAATCAACAAGGATGAGGATGCTCCAATCTTCGATGTAGCAGATTACGGTGTTGTCGGTGACTTGAACAAGATTGTTCCGGCATTGACAGAGGCGTTAAAGGCTGAAATCGCTGCAAAATAATATATTTGACATAGTATAAGAATCCTTTTGAGGGCTGCTCGTGATGAGCGGCCCTTATTATGTTGCATAGCTTGACAAGCGACATTGTGCTTGCACAGGCGGTCATTTGTCGATTATAAAGATATAATTTGATATATAAAAAAAGTTGTGCTAATATGAATTCAGATTGCTATTTTCAAAAACATAATTCGGAGGGGAAAATGAGTTTTCAGATTAATCCAGAGGAATTTGAGACAACAGAAGAAGTCAGACAGAGCAGTATACGATATGAAGTCATGGAAACACTGCAGAAGATTGGCTATTTAGAAAATCGTTATGAGCAAAAATTGATATCAGTAGAAAACAGAAAGAAGAATTTGCTTTGGACGATAGGAATCAGGGTGTTGGTTGCTATTGGCTTTGGTGTTCTGGCAGTAATATTTAATATTTTCTCACATCCGGCATTTGCGATAACTAGTATTGGGGTATGTATGATAGCTGCAGCTATTGCGATGTTTGATGCAATCCGTGTGGTGTTATCCTATTGTACACATATGGAATTCTTTTCCGCACCAATATGGCTGGTTAAGAATAAAGTGAAGCAAATAAGCGGATATGCCACAATTCAATCTGGACATGGGTTATATACACTAAAGCAGGAAGGAAAAGACTGTCTGCAGTTACAAAAACAATTGCAAAGGGATAAGCAGACATTGAAACGATTTCTGGAGCAGGAGCAGACCACAGAGGAAGAGGGGAGAGAGCTGTTGGACGGAATTGTTCCAACACTGGAAGAGATGGATACCCGTGCGGTATTGCTCTATGGTGAACGAATATAATTACTGATAGAAACAGGTATAAGTTATCACATACATAAAAACGGGCTGACCGATTAAGGTCTGGCCCGTTTTATGTATGTGCATTGCGATGCACGTTTATGCTTGCATAGAATTTAGTATTCCAATGCTTTTTCTTCTCCATTCATAACGCGAAGGGCACCCTGTGCTAATGCCAGCAATTCATCTTCACCCGGATATACAGTAATGCCACTAATCCAGCCAATCTGTGCTGTCATGGCATCTACAGTTTCCTGACCATAAGCAATACCACCGGTCAGAATAATCTGGTCAACCTTGCCACCTAAAACAACTGCCATTGCACCAACTTCCTTGCAAAGCTGATAATGAAAGGCATCCTCTACAGCCTGTGCTGTTTCATTTCCTTCTTTCGCCATTTTAATGACATCACGCATATCATTGGTTCCAAGATAAGCATTGAAGCCACCGTTGCCACAAATCATTTTGCTGACTTCTTTTTCTGTATATTTTCCGGAGAAGCAAAGGCGAATTAAGCTTCCACTTGGAAGACCGCCGGTACGCTCCGGAGAAAATGGACCATCACCGTCTAATGCATTGGCAACATCAATAACCTTACCATTTTTATGAGCACCAACAGATACACCACCACCCATATGAACAACAATCAGGTTCAAGTCTTCATAAGCCTTGCTGACTTCCTTGGCATATCGCTTTGCTACTGCTTTCTGATTCAGTGCATGGAAGATACTGATTCTTGGCAATTCCGGATGACCGGAATAGCGGGCTACCGGTGCTAATTCATCAACAACAACCGGGTCAACGATATATGATGGAATATTGTTGCCAATCTCTGCAGCGATTTCTTTTGCAAGAATACCGCCCAGGTTGGAAGCATGTTGTCCCTGCTTGCCAATTTTTAAGTCTTCGATTAATGCATCAGAGGTAGCATAAGTGCCACCTGGAATTGGCTTTAACAAACCACCACGACCAACAACTACATCAATGCTTGCTAAGTCGATATCCTTTTCCTTTAATGCATTTAGAATTACATCTTTACGGAAATCCTTCTGGTCAATGATAGAAGCATACTGTGCAATTTCCTCTGTGGAATGACGTAATGTAGTTTCCATTACCTGAGTTTCGTCTTCAAATACACCAATCTTAGTTGAAGTTGAACCAGGATTGATAATCAAAATCTTGTATGACATGAAATAATCCTCCTTATATGAACTATGCGTTCTTTTTACTTAATTCTTCTGCAACGACTGCTGCTAAAGCAATGGAATTAACCTTAACTTCAAAGGAATCAGAACGAGAGGTTAAGATAACCGGTGCCTTGGTTCCTGTTAAGATATTACCATTCTTGACATCACAAGTATGAACTAAACACTTGTATGTAATGTTTCCGGCGTGGATGTCTGGGAATAACATAACATCTGCATCACCAACAATTTTACGTCCGGTTGCACCCTTATGCTTTGCAGCCTCAGGGTCATAAGCAAGGTCAAAGGAAAGAGGACCATCTACGATACATCCGGTAATCTTGCCTTCCTCATTCATCTTTGTAAGCTCTGCCGCTTCTACAGTAACCGGCATTTTTGGATTCACAACCTCAACGGCTGCTAAAGGAGCAACCTTTGGATTCGGAATACCGCAGGCATGTACAACTTCAACCGTATTATTAATGATGCCAACCTTGTCTTCTAACGTAGGATATGGAATAAATGCTACGTCTGTTAAGAAAAGTAAACGATCACAGCCCGGAATCTCGAATACACAGACATGAGACAATGGCTTACCGGTACGAAGACCTACTTCCTTATTCAATACACTCTTTAAGAAATCCTTGGTGTCAATTAAACCCTTCATGTACATATCGGCTTCTCCGTTATGTACCAACTCTACTGCCTTTGTGGCAGCCTCAATCGGATCCTTGATGTCAACAATCTCATAGTCAGATAAATCCATGTTCATATCAGCGGCGATAGCACGAATCTTGTCTGCATCACCAACCAAAATGGAATCAGCAATATTTTTTTCTTTTGCAGCACGAACTGCTTCCAGTACCGCATCATCCTGAGCAACAGCTACAGACAGTTTTTTCTTGGAGCAGGCTGTAACTTTGGAAATTAAGTCGTCAAATGTCTTTGTCATCTTTCACACCTCATATATGTATTATTATAGTAAGTTTGTGTCTCCTAACGAATGACACAAAAGCCTTTCAAAATATATTACCACTTTTCTACATATGGGGTCAAGAAAATGCAGGAAAAACCCTAAAAAATTAAAGCAACCGGATGATTTTGAAAAAGATTCTAAGGATTTAGGAATTGGATACCGATACATGAATTAGAATCTTTCTGTCCAAAGAAAGAAAAAGAAGAAAAATAGTAAAAAAATTGTGAAAAAGTATTTTTTTAAAACACAAGATATGGTATATTTATTTTGTGTAGGTAGAAGATGTGGTTTTTTATGCCATTTTAAAGGAGATAGAATAGCAGGAATTTGCTGGAAATAAAGTTGATGAGGTGAAGGGAATGAAAGCAAAAGAGTACATCATTCAAAAATTAGTTCAAGTGGGGAAGAAGCATCGCTGGATGAAATATCCGATGCTGGCATTGGTTTCCTTAATAAGTTTATTTTTCTTAATCATTGAAAAATGTATGGAACGACCGAAGCGTGCAGTAATTGCTTTGGTTTGCGTAGTGTTGATTGTCAGTCAAAGTTGGTACCTCATCAGTATTGCAAGTGAAACAGATCCAGACAATCCGGCTACCAATGGTTCAAGTGTGAGCGAAAGTGGAAGCTTAGTTGGAGATGATCCTGTGTTGTTGAGTGGAGGAGCTGATCCTGCAGGTGCCAGCTCGGAGGATACATCTGTTTATTCTATTACATATGTGCTTGGGCAATATGGTAATGCAAACGATCCTGCATTGATAAAATCATTAACGGCAAGTGATTTAACACCCGGATATGCATTACCTACCATTGAATCCGGAAACCAATGTTATAAACTGGCAGGCTGGTCTTTTTCGGATGGGGGAGAATTAATTGCCAGCGATAAAAAATTTACAGTAGATGATTTTAGTGGAAATAAGAGTATTACGGTCTATGCGGTTTGGCAACTAAAAGCGTATGAGCTTACCTTTGATCCGGGAGAAGGAGAAGGCAGTACGACATCACCGGTATACGTGGAAATTGTTAATGGGGTAGCGCCGAAGGTTACGCTGTCAAACCAATCTTATACCAGAACCGGATATACCTTTGACAAATGGATGATAAACGGTGATAAAACGAATCTCTGCAATGTGGGTGCAGAATATACAATCACCGGAACCAATCCTAAGATTGTTGTGACCCCATATTGGGAGCCGATTACATATACAATTGAATTTAATCCAAATGGCGGCGAAGGTGAAATGACCAGTATGTCCGTGAAGTATGATGAAGAGGTTTCTTTGAGTGTGAACACATTTACAAAAGCCGGGTATTCTTTCTTGCATTGGATTAGTGAAGAACCATATAATACAAGATATGATAATGGTTCAAAAGTTAGGAATTTGTCAACAACTAACGGAGATGTTGTTACCATGTTTGCACAGTGGGGCTATAAACGTGCAGTGGCATCTACAACAGAAATTAATGCTTCTTACAATGACAGTTTTTCAGAGGCTATAGATATTTATCATAATACAGTGGGAGATGGACAGTTAGAACCGTCATTGGCGGGTGTCAGCGGAACAACACTGGATGGAGCAGTTGATTCAAGCAATTATGGAGATATAACTGGTCTTACCATTGATACAACAACGAATCAGATTACGATTTCGGCAAATGATGGAGTGAAAACTGTTGGTGATATGGTTGTATCCTTTAATATTTATGATAGTGTCAATAAAGACGAGGGTAACAATCCGGAGGTTTCTACCATAGATATAACCGTTCACTTAGCCCAAAAGCAGTTATATGTAGTGGGTGTGGATAATAAAACAAAAATGTATGATGGTACGGCTCAGATTACAGTTGGTTCGATTTTGTATTCTGCCAATCCTGAAGCTACCACGCATGAGCCGATTACTGGTATTACAGTGAATAACCTGACACAAAAAGGTACTTTTACCGGTGGCAATCAGGCATCTCAGGCTGGGGAAAACAAAACCATCTTGCTGGAAGACGTGTATGTATATGGTACGGGTGCTGAATATTATAGTGTGAATTCTACAGCCAATGTTACAGGTGGTAGTATTACCAAACGTCAGGTACGTGTAACAACTTCTGCAGAATATGATGCAGATAAAGATTATATTTTAACCGGACAGGCACCAAAGTTCATAACCACAGTTAACATGGAAGATTTGCCGGAAGTCGTAGCCGGTGATGATGAAATGATAATTAAGAATGCTATTGATAATGGTGCACGGAATTATTATTTGTGCGACTATGGTGTGCCGGATGCGAATAATGTAATAAACTATTCGCCGGGAACATTTACCATTAATATTGATGTGGATAGTGTTCAGTTGAATAACTATTACTTACAGGTTACTACCGGTAAGATAAAGGTAATTCAAGAAACACCAACTGCAGATGATTATTCTATCATTGGTAATCTTTCCGAAGATGGAAAGTGGTACTATGGTGAATTGCCATATGCTGCAACAAAAAGAGAACGCAATTATGATATGGTATATATTATGACCAGTTCAGATAATAAAGCGGTTACCTTTGAATCCGGGTTATTTGATAGTCAGTATCAGATTACAGAAGAAATGGCAAAAGGAGATATATACCTTCAGCTTGGAAACAGCAGTACAAATGCAGTATCTAATATTTTGAAATTAAATATAAAAGTAGATGCTACAGCACCGACCATTAAAACAGATGAAATTGAAATTGCACCGATTAATACCACCGGTTTGAAAAAGATTGGAAATTTCTTGAGTTTTGGTAATTTCTTTAAGGAAGAACTACAGGTGACAGTGCCGGTAGCAGATTTAAGAAAGGACGGTTCTACACCAAGTACAGGTGAGGTCAGTGGAGCAAAGAACATCACATATTATTTGGGCGGAGACCTTACAAGGGAAGGAACTATTGCTACGGTAGAGAATGGTGTGGCAACCTTTAAGATTCCAATGAATTTTAAGGGCGAGATAGCATTTACAACCTGTGATAATGCAGGAAATGTTTCTAACAGTGCAGATTTAATTGGTGTGGAAGGCTCAGAGTATTGGGTAATTGAGAACACAGCACCGGAAGTGGTTGTGACAGCAGTGGATTCGGAAGGAAATACTGCATTTACAGGAGAAGGAAATTATTATAAGACTGTTAAAGTGAATGCCGCTGTTACGGATGCTGATGCAGGAATCGCTTATGTATTATGGAATGTAACAAAGAATGGCGAAGTGATTGTTGAAGATGAAAAAGAAACAGTAACGGATACTACAAGGCAGGTATTCAGCAATGTATTTACAAAGACGTTTACAGAAAGTGGCTCGTATACAGTTGCTGTAACAGCATATGATAATGCAAACAACGTAAGTTTGACAATGGAACCGGTTGCATTTGTTGTAGACGGTACAGAGCCAACTGTAACCATTACACCGGAAGATTATGATGCCACATGGAGCACTAGTAAAACCATTACATTTCGTGTTGAAGATTTAGAGAGTGGCATTGATATGATGAGTATGAAGGACCCGAATGGTGTAGCTTATCCATATTCGCCGGTGGAAGGAGAAGATAGTTCTTACACAGCTACTGTTACGAAAAAGGGAACGTATACAATTAAAGTTGTGGATCGGGCAGGCAATGTTGCAGAAGTTCCTGTGGTATTCACAAAAGTTTCCGATGAAACACCGGATAATCCGGTTGTAACAATTGCACCGGAAATTCCGGAAGATATTGAAAATGTTGATAATTATTGGTATTCCGTAAATCCTACTATTACCATAACAGAACCGGAAACAACACCGGACGGAACGGAAATTATTACCTATTATCATATCTGGCAGGTAGGAACAGACGAGCCTACCTATAATAACAACAGAGCGAATGGATCATTCCAGTTGCCGGGTGAAGGAATCTGGAATCTGCGAGTTTGGGCAGAATCAGAATCTGGGATGAAAAACCAATATGATTCCGAAGAAGATGGTTTATATCAGATTCGTTATGACGGAACGAAACCGGTGATTTCTGATGTGGTATTAACCGGTAACGGTACAACCAGTCGTATCAGCCTCAAAGTTACAGAAGCTACCAGTGGTTTGTCCATGTTGGAAGCAATTTATAATGGCGATGATGACAATGCAAAGGCATTAACTTATGATTATAAAGGTAATGGTGTCTATACTGCAAGCTTTACAGCAAGTATGCAGGGCAGTTATACAGTAAGAGCTACAGATATGGCAGGAAATGTATGCGAAGCAGATGCCTTTGAACCAATGAGTATTACAGTAACCGGAATTACCGGCAATACAGAAAAAGGTATTACGGTTACCGGTAAGGTGACAGCAGGTACATTTGAAATCGATAATGTTTCTGCAAAATTCGGCTTGGAAGGTGGAGACCTTTCCGTAGCAGCAGAAGACTTGATTATTACTACAGATGAGCAGGGAAATAAAGCCTTTACTGCGAAATTCAAAGGATTAACAGATGATACCAGATATCGGTTCTTGATTACAGCGTTATCTACGAATGGTGAGAGTTGTAGCTATACAGGTGCATTTAAGACTGGAGCTGCTGATACTGTGGGTGTCAATGTGGCAGGTACCGTTATCGATGAAACGATGAGTAGTGATGATACCACTGAAATTCTGGTTATGCTCTATGACGAACATTCTGTAATTCAGTCCAGAAATGTAAGAAATGGAAGTAGTTTTATCTTTACAAATGTTCCGGATGGTATGTACACCATTCAGGCGGTAAATGGCAATCGCAGTGCCACTGAAGGCGTGATTATCAGTGCAAACAAAGTAGTGGATCCAAGCGGTGCTATTACATTGCGGTTGCGGGATGGACAGACAACAAACATTGAATTTGAAGATGATTCCATACCAAAGCTTATCATTAGTGGTTTAGATGATATCTTTGACGATCCAACTAATTTTGGTGGGTTACAGGATAACACAGTCATCAATGCAGGTGGTACAGTTGAATTCTGTATGAAGGTAGATGGCTTGAGTGAAAGCGATGTGCCGGTGAATGATTTAGCTGGAATTCAGCATAATATGAAGAAGAATGAAACGGTTGCAATGTACTTAGACCTTTCTATCTGGAAACGGGCAATTGGTCCTTACGGTGTGGTTGCGGAGACGCAGGTTACCTCAATTGCCGGTGGTAAAACCGTTCGAATTGTTATTCCGCTAAGTCGTGATTTGGCATCCAAGGAAGGTTTGAGTGTGCTGCGAGTTCATGATGGAACAGTAGAACGGCTGGTTGATTTAGACCTTAATCCGAATACATACACCATTGAAAGTGCATTGTTCTCAACTTACGCATTGGTATATACGGATGATACAAAAACAACAGAAAATGATCCGAATAGTTCAACTGATAATAGCAGTGATGTCAACAATGGTGGCAATGGCAACAACAGTGGTAATGGTGGAATTAACAATGGTGGTTCTGCAAGCACCTCTGATATCAGTAAAAAGCCAAACACAGGCAATACGGTGACTTCCGGTTCTTCACCAAAGACTGGTGATGCAACACCAATTGCAATGGTATTTGGATTGATGATTATTATGGGAACGGCCGGCATTGTATTATTAAAAAATAAAAAAAGATAATAAATGAATCACCATAACTTACCATAATACTTTTAATATTCCTGAGGATACTATTAGTAAGACATCAAGGGATGAAAGAAACAGTCAGCAATGACGGATTCTTTCATTCGCATGAGGTCTAAAGTATTCAAAATGGAGGTAGCAATTATGTCAAGCAAGTATTCTAAGAGCGAAGCAATGAACCGTTTCAAAATGGAATGTGCTTCAGAAGTAGGTGTTGATTTAAAGCAGGGTTACAACGGTGACTTAACATCAAGACAGAATGGTTCTGTTGGTGGTCAGATGACTAAGAAACTTGTTGAAGCTCAGATGAAGGCTATGGCTGGTAAGTAATCAGCAGATTTCAACATTTTATAATGAAAATGTGGTCTCCGAGGATGAATATCCTCGGAGATTTTTTCATAAAGCAGTGGACATATTACCAAATACTGTGCTATAATTTAGTGATTAATGGGCTTAGGCTCAGAAAAATACTTTTATTAAAGAAGAGGTAACGATACAAGGAGGACGTAATTAAATGAGTTACACAGTAGAAAAACTGGAAAAGAACATGGCAAAGATTACAATAGAGGTAGCCGCTGAAGAGTTTGAAAAAGCAATGGTTAGTGCTTACAATAAGCAGAAGAATAAGATTTCTGTTCCTGGCTTCCGTAAAGGTAAGGTGCCAATGGCATTTTTAGAGAAAGCATATGGTCCTGAAATGTTCTATGAGGATGCAGCAAATACCTGTATTCAGGAAGCATATCCAAGAGAAATGGCTGAAAGTGATTTGGAAATTGTATCCAGACCTACCGTTGATGTAGTACAGATGGAAAAAGGAAAGCCTTTCATCTTTACAGCAGAGGTTGCATTAAAGCCGGAAGTTACATTAGGTGACTATAAGGGAATCGAAGTAGAGAAGATTACGGTAGAAGTAACAGATGATGATATGGAAGCTGAATTGAAGCGTGTTCAGATGCAGAATTCCAGAAGTGTAACAGTAGAAGACCGTCCGGCTCAGATGGAAGATGAAGTTACTATTGATTTCGAAGGTTTTGTTGATGGTGTTGCATTCGAAGGAGGAAAGGGTAGTGACTATCCTTTGAAGCTGGGTTCTCATTCATTTATTGATACCTTTGAAGATCAGTTGGTTGGAAAGAGCATTGGTGAGGAAGTAGAAGTTAACGTAACTTTCCCAGAAGAGTATCAGGCACAGGATTTAGCTGGTAAGCCTGCATTGTTCAAGGTTACCATTAAGGGAATTAAGGCAACAGAGCTTCCGGAACTGAATGATGAATTTGCAAGCGAAGCTTCTGAGTTCGAAACCATGGAAGAATATAAGGAAGATATTAAGAAGACCTTACTTGCTAAGAAGGAATCCGAAGCAAAGCGGGAAAAAGAGTCAAAAGTAATTGAAAAGATTGTAGAAAATGCTACAATGGATATCCCGGATGCAATGGTAGAAATGACACAGGAGCAGATGGTAGACGAGTTTGCACAGAGATTAAGCTACCAGGGATTACAGTTAGAGCAGTATCTTCAGTTTACCGGTATGGACATGAATGGCTTTAAGGAGCAGTGCAAGCCGGAAGCATTGAAGAGAATTCAGTCACGTCTTGTATTAGAAGCAATTGCAAATGCAGAAGCAATTGAAGTAACAGAAGAAGAGATGGATAAGGAATTAGAAAATATGGCATCCATGTATCAGATGGAGCTTGCAAAATTAAAGGAAGTTGTAGGCGAACATGAATCTGATTCCATTAAGAAGGATATTGCAGTTCAGAAGGCAGTAGACCTTGTTGTTGATGCTGCAAAGGAAGTTTAATCAGAGTGATTTGTAAGGAGGCAGTTTGAATGAGTTTAGTACCTTATGTCATTGAGCAGACAAGCAGAGGAGAGCGTTCCTATGATATTTATTCCCGTTTATTAAAGGATAGAATTATTTTCCTTGGGGAAGAAGTGAATGACACAACTGCCAGTCTGGTAATTGCACAGTTGTTATTTTTAGAGTCAGAGGACCCATCTAAGGATATCAATTTGTATATTAATAGCCCAGGTGGTTCTGTTTCCGCAGGATTTGGTATCTATGATACAATGCAGTACATCAAGTGTGATGTATCAACAATCTGCTGTGGTATGGCAGCAAGTATGGGTGCATTTTTACTTGCAGGTGGTACGCCGGGAAAGCGTATGGCTCTGCCAAATGCTGAGGTTATGATTCATCAGCCAATGGGTGGTATGCCAAGTGGCAGCCAGGCCAGCGATATGAAGATTACGACAGAGCATATTTTAAACACCAAGAGAAAAATCAACGAAATTCTGGCAAAGGAAACCGGTAAACCAATCGAAGTAATTGAACGGGATACGGATAGAGATAATTGGTTAAGTGCTCAGGAAGCAAAGGAATATGGCTTGATTGATATGGTAATTACCAATCGGGAATAAGTAGTAATATAACCATGAAATTGTACCTTTCATGGAAAAATTGAGGTTGAGGTGACAAAATGGCAAATCGTAATGATGAAAGAAGACCATTAAAGTGTTCTTTCTGTAATAAGCCTGAGGATCGTGTCCGGAAACTGATTGCAGGGCCGGCGGCATATATCTGTGATGAATGTATTGAAGTATGCTATGAGATTATTCAGGAAGAATTAGAAGAATTAGACAGTACAGAAATTAATTTGCTGCGTCCAAAGGAAATCAAGGAATTTTTGGATGATTATGTGGTTGGACAGGAGCAGGCAAAGAAGATACTTTCTGTAGCTGTATACAATCATTATAAGCGGATTTTGTCTGAAAAGGACTTTGAAGTTGAATTGCAGAAGAGTAATATTATCATGGTAGGACCTACAGGTTCCGGTAAAACTTACTTAGCACAGACCCTTGCAAAGCTTTTGAATGTGCCGTTTGCAATTGCAGATGCAACAGCATTGACAGAAGCCGGTTATGTGGGTGAAGATGTGGAAAATATTTTGTTGAAGCTGATTCAGGCAGCGGATTACAACATTGAACGTGCAGAGCATGGTATTATTTACATCGATGAGATTGATAAGATTACAAAGAAATCAGAAAATGTATCCATAACCAGGGATGTTTCCGGTGAAGGTGTTCAGCAGGCATTGTTGAAGATTATCGAGGGCACAATTGCTTCCGTACCTCCACAGGGTGGAAGAAAGCATCCACATCAGGAATTGATTCAGATTGATACCACCAACATTTTGTTTATTTGTGGTGGTGCGTTTGATGGTATGGAGAAGATTATCGAGAACCGGATTGGACAGAAATCTATTGGTTTCAATGCAGATATTAAGGAGACGGAAGAAAAAAATATTGGCGAATTATTTAAGCAAATTCTTCCGGAGGATTATGTTAAGTATGGCTTGATTCCGGAATTCGTTGGTCGTGTACCGGTTACAGCATCCTTGGATATGTTGGATGAGGAGGCTTTGGTTCGTATACTGGATGAGCCGAAGAGTTCTTTGGTAAAGCAATATAAACGGTTATTTGAATTGGATGGTGTTGAGCTGGAATTCGAGCCGGAAGCGTTACAGGCAATGGCTGCTAAGGCTATGGAACGGAAAACCGGTGCCAGAGGCTTACGTGCTATCATGGAAGAGGTAGTAATGGATTTGATGTATGAAATTCCTTCTGATGATCATATTTCAAAGTGCATTATTACAAAAGATGTAGTTGAAAATCAGGGAGAGCCGGAGTTAATCTATTCTGACCGTCCGATTCCAAAGAAAGCTTTACTGCAAAAGCATTTAAAAAGTAATGGTGAAATAGCATAAAACAGATCAGCCGGGACTTGTTCCCGGCACTCTGTTTCCATACGAGAAAATAATTTGGCTAAAGGAGAAATCAGTGAAAGACAGATGTATTATGCCGATGGTCGCGTTGCGTGGTATGACAATTCTGCCTCATACTACAGTACATTTTGATATCAGCCGTAAAGAATCCATTGAAGCGGTAAAAATGGCAATGGCAGCGAACCAGAATTTATTTGTAATAACTCAATTAGATAAGGATAATTCACAGGGAATTCAATTAGACAGCTTACAAAAAGTAGGCTGTGTGGTTAAGGTTCGTCAAATGATTAAGATTCCCAAGAATGTTGTGCGGGTTTTAGTAGAAGGAGAATATCGTGGTGAATTAGTTCGTATAGATTCCAATGCTTCTTATTATGAAGCGGAGCTGGAATTATGGAAGGATGCTGAACTTAACAAGGAGCAGGAGGAAGCATATTGTTCTGCCCTGTTAGAAGCAGTAAGAAGCTGCTATGATGCAGGTGTAAAAATTAATCCGGTAGTGCTTCGAAAACTAGCAAGAATCAAACAGGCTGGTCTTTTAATGGATGCCATAATGGAGCAGCTTCCGTTTTCTTATGAAAAACGACAGTCAGTTCTAAATGTGGAAGACATACGGGAACGGGTAACGCATGTGTTGGAATTGCTGCAAAGCGAAAGAGAAATCTATCAGATTCGTAAAGAATTGCAGGAACAAACGAAGGAAATCGTGGAAAAAAATCAACGGGAATATGTGTTAAGAGAACAGCAGAAGCTGATTCAGGAGGAATTAGGGGAAAAGGATACCTCTGATATTGAAGAGTATCGCAAAAAACTGGCAGAAATTCACGCACCGGAGGAAGTGGAAGCAAAGCTGGCAAAAGAAATCCGCCGTTTAGAATCCATTCCGGTGACATCTTCGGAATCTACGGTTTCTCGCAACTATATTGAAACCTTATTAGAATATCCATGGAATCAATTCACGGAAGATAATTGTAATCTGGAAGAGGCAGAAGCAGTTTTGAACCGGGATCATTATGGGCTGGAGAAAGTAAAGGAACGTGTGTTAGATTTTCTGGCGGTACGGAATATGGTATCAGAGGGAAATAGTCCGATAATTTGTCTGGTAGGACCTCCCGGAACCGGAAAAACGTCCATTGCCCGCTCCATTGCAACAGCAGTAAACAAAGAGTATGTACGTATCTCTTTAGGTGGTATTCGGGATGAAGCTGAGATTCGTGGACACCGGAAAACCTATGTTGGTGCTATGCCGGGACGCATTGCTACAGCTATGATGAAAGCGGGTGTGAAGAATCCGTTAATGCTGCTGGATGAGGTGGATAAATTAAGCAGTGATTATAAAGGGGACCCGTCTTCTGCATTATTAGAGGTGTTAGATTCCGAGCAGAATTGTAAGTTTGTGGATCATTTTTTTGAGGTGCCGATTGATTTGAGTCAGGTTATGTTCCTGGCAACAGCCAATGATGCTTCTCAGATACCGAAGCCGTTATTAGACCGAATGGAAATAATAGAGGTTTCCAGCTATACGCAAAATGAAAAATATCATATTGCCAAAGAATTTCTGGTGGAAAAGCAACGGAAGAAACATGGTTTGAAGGCTCGACAGTTCCAATTGGAGGATGCTGTTATCGATGCAATCATTGAAGGGTATACCAGAGAGGCAGGCGTTCGTAATCTGGAACGACAGATTGCCACGCTATGTCGAAAGGCAGACCGGGTGATTGCCGGAGGGCAGCGAAAGTCTTTGAAAATTACCACTAAGAACTTGCAGGAGTATTTGGGAATTCCAAAATACCAGAAGGAAGATTGGGATTTATTGCCGAAGGTAGGTATTGTAACCGGCCTTGCATGGACCAGTGTTGGAGGTGACACATTAAGTATAGAAGTGAATATCATGCCTGGAACCGGCAAACTGGAATTAACCGGTAATCTGGGAGATGTTATGAAGGAATCTGCACAAATTGCACTCAGTTGTGTGCGTTCCATGGAAAATCGGGATATTCTGAAGAAACAGGATATTCACATTCACGTACCGGAAGGAGCTGTACCGAAGGATGGACCTTCTGCCGGTATTACTATGACAACTGCCATTTATTCTGCAGTTACCAACCAAAAAGTACGGGGAGATATTGCCATGACCGGAGAGGTAACCTTACGAGGTCGGGTATTGCCAATTGGTGGTTTGAAGGAAAAACTGTTGGCAGCTAAGAATCATGGCATCAAGGAAGTCCTGATTCCGGTACAAAACAAGAAAGATATATCGGAATTAAGTGAAGAAATTCTTGGTGGAATGCAGATTACATACGTTTCTGATATGCAGGAAGTATTGGAACGTGCAATTATTCAGAAAGGAAGTTCAGTATGAAGATAAAAAGCGTGAATCTGGAAACGGTTTGTGGCATAACCAGTAAATTGCCGGATAATCAAATGCCGGAGATAGCTTTTGCAGGAAAGTCCAATGTAGGAAAATCTTCGTTGATTAATGGATTGATTCAACGGAAAGCATATGCCAGAACTTCCTCCCAGCCCGGAAAAACACAGACCATTAATTTCTATAATATCAATGAGGAATTATATTTTGTAGATTTGCCGGGATATGGTTATGCTAAGGTTTCCGCAGAAATAAAAGCAAAATGGGGAAAAATGATTGAACGGTATCTGCATACCTCAAAGCAACTGCGATTGGTATTCTTATTAATTGATATTCGGCATGAACCCTCAGCTAATGACTGTATCATGTATAATTGGATTGTGGAAAATGGATTCCATCCTATTATTATTGCTACCAAGTTGGATAAAATTTCACGCGGTCAGGTGGCAAAACATGTAAAAATGATTCAGACGAAACTAGAGGTGGTTCCCGGAACACCGATTATTCCGTTCTCTGCGGAAACAAAACAAGGAAGAGATGAGATATGGGAATTGATTGAAACTTTCCTCTTTTCAAAAAATACAGAACCGGAAGCCGAATAGGTTCCGGTTCTGTATTTTTATCTCAACAGGGTTATAAGTTCCAAAGCTGTTTTACCAGATAATCATAGATTTCATTACTTTTCTCATGCCAGGAATCACAAATCATAGTTGCCTGTTCTAAAGAAGGAACATTTAATTTGATGTCCAGCAGAGTTTCTTTTCGTTCTAAAATGGTGCATTGTACGGTATATTCCTCCCGTTTGGCAGGATAGTACGTAGCAAAAATTTCAACTTCATTACGAAGATTGATTTTTTCTGCTTCAAAATAGGTATAAACATCATCCTTAATTGCCGGTGAAATCTTGTAATCAAATAAGTCTAAGGCTTCTTTTCCTTCCGGAGTCAAATGAAACTGGGTGGTGTTTCGAATTAACTCGGAGCGGATAAATCCGGCATCTTCTAATTCGTTTAAGGCCTGCTGAAAACTGAAATAATTCGTATATCCCTTGTCTAGTATAAACTGGGAGAGTTGTGAAGTGGTCAGGGGAAAATCTACCCGGTCCAGCATAAACAATATAATTAACTTGTATAATGTAAGACGATTGTCTGACATGGTTACAAACTCCTTTGTAATATACTAATGAGTGATATGGGATTTGACTGCTTCAGATACTACGTCAGCAATTCTAGGGTCAAATGCTTTTGGCATAATATTGTCTTCATTCAATTCTTCATCGGAAACCAAACCTGCAATGGCAAGAGCTGCTGCCAACTTCATTTCTTCTGTAATCTGGGTAGCACGACCTTCCAAAGCACCCTTGAAGATGCCGGGAAAAGCTACTACATTGTTGACCTGATTTGGAAAATCAGAACGTCCGGTTCCAACAACCTTTGCTCCTGCTGCTTTCGCAACATCCGGCATGATTTCCGGTACCGGATTTGCCATAGCAAAGATGATGGCATCTTCATTCATGGTCTTTACCATGTCTGCAGTTACCAGATTTGGAGCAGATACACCAACAAAAATATCGGCACCTACTAAGGCATCAGCAAGGGAACCTTCCCGTTCTTCCAAATTGGTGATTTCACACATTTGTGCCTGAGCCCAATTCAAATCAGGCGTCTTTTTACTTAACATACCTACCTTGTCACATAAGGTTAAATGCTGGAAACCATAACGAAGCAGAAGCTTGGAGATGGCAATTCCGGCAGAACCGGCACCATTGACTACAATACGGCAATCCTCTTTCTTCTTTCCGGTTACCTTAAGACCGTTAATGATTCCGGCAAGCACTACAATTGCAGTTCCATGCTGGTCATCATGAAAGACAGGAATATCTAATGCCTCCTTTAAGCGTTCTTCAATTTCAAAACAGCGTGGTGCTGAGATATCCTCCAGATTAATACCGCCAAAGACAGGTGCCAAATGAATGACAGTTTTTACAATTTCATCCGTATCCTGCGTATCCAGACAGATTGGTACGGCATTTACATTTCCAAATTCTTTGAATAATACAGCTTTTCCTTCCATTACAGGAATAGCTGCTTTTGCACCGATATTACCAAGTCCAAGAACGGCACTTCCGTCTGAAACAACGGCAATGGTATTTGCCTTGCTGGTGTAAGTGTAGACTGCTTCCGGGTCCTTAGCAATCACGCGACATGGTTCCGCAACGCCCGGTGTATAAGCCAGAGATAAATCTTCTGCTGATTTAACAGTACATTTTGACTTGGTTTCCATTTTTCCACCCCATTCTTCATGGAGCTTTAGAGCTTTTTCATATACGTCCATTGTATTCACCTTTTCTATAAATTTGATTATTGTCTGTCCTTTCGACAAATCACTACCTTTTAATATAACATTCTGTCAAAGTCATAGCAAGTGTTTCCTAAAAAATACCGTGGGGAAAGCAAAATCGGGGTTTACCTTGAAAATGAATTATGCTATAATGCACTTAGATTTATTTTCTAAAGATCAGAAATTCGTGTTAGAACCCATTTTTAGAACTAATTAATTGATATTACATAAAGAGAGGAAGTTTATATGGATTATAGTAGCATGACCTTATCGGAATTGCGAGAGGTAGCAAGAAGCAAAGAAGTAAAAAGCATTACAACCTTGAAAAAGGCAGAATTGATTGAGATTTTGCAGTCTATGGAGTCAGCACCAAAAGAAAAAACAAAATCGGTTGCGGCTAAGTCAATGTCCGAGAAAGAAGCAAATGAGAAGGTATCTGCTGAAAAATCACCGTCAGAAAAGAATTCCAAGGAAAAAACATCTGTTGATAAAGGGAATGGAGAACGTGCAAAAGGAACAGATGGAAAAAGTGGAAATCGAATTGTCCAGCGGTTTGATAGTCGACCTTCAGAGAATCATACTACTTTTGGAGAAAGACGTGTCAACAAAACCAATGTGCGGGTAGAGAATCGTCCGGAACGAACCGGTAGCCAGGGAGAGAGCAGACAACCGGAGGTGATGCGGTTTGAAAGCAGACCGGCAGTTCACAATGAGAATGTGGGAGAAGTAAAGGGGATTCGGACAGAGGTTCAGGAACCGCAGGTTTATGATGCAGAGAACCGGCAGGAACGAGCTAATGATGATAAGAAGATATTAAATATTCGGAGCGAAGCCTTTACAATGGAAGAATTTTTAAAACAGGATAATCCTGAAATTCTTGCACTGGATAGTGGGAATGAAGTAAATGGTATTCTGGAGATTATGGAGGGCTATGGATTCATTCGTAGTGCAAATTATCTTCCGGGTGAAAATGATGTGTATGTATCACCGGCACAAATTCGTCGATTTAATCTGAAGACAGGTGATATTTTAAAAGGAAATACCAGAGTGAAAACCCAGGCTGAGAAATTCAGTGCCCTGTTGTTTATTACTTCGGTAAATGGATTTCATCCGTTGGAAGCACAGAAGCGTCGTCCATTTGAGGAATTGACTCCAATCTTTCCGGACGAAAAGATTCGTTTGGAACAGCCGGGTTCCGGAATTCCAATGCGAATTGTGGATGTGATTGCTCCGATTGGTAAGGGACAGAGAGGAATGATTGTATCACCGCCTAAGGCAGGTAAGACTACTTTGTTAAAGCAGATTGCAAAGACAATCAGCCGAAGCTATAAAGACATGCATATGCTGGTATTGTTGATTGATGAACGACCTGAGGAAGTAACAGACATTCGGGAATCCATTGAAGGACCGAATGTAGAGGTGATTTATTCTACCTTTGATGAACTCCCGGAGCATCATAAGCGGGTAGCGGAGATGGTATTAGACCGGGCAAAACGGTTAGTTGAGCATAAGAAGGATGTTGTGATTCTGTTAGATAGTATTACTCGTCTGGCAAGAGCATACAACCTGATTGTACCGCCGAGTGGACGTACCCTGACCGGTGGTTTGGACCCTGCAGCATTGTATATGCCGAAGAAGTTCTTTGGTGCAGCAAGAAATATTCGGGAAGGTGGAAGTCTTACAATTCTTGCTACTGCTTTGGTTGAAACCGGTAGTAAGATGGATGATGTTGTATTTGAGGAATTCAAAGGAACCGGTAATATGGAACTGGTACTTGACAGAAAGCTGTCAGAAAAGCGGATATTCCCTGCTTTGGATATTAGTAAATCCAGCACCAGAAGAGATGATTTGCTGTTGACGAAGGAAGAACAGGAAGCAATGTATCTGGTTCGTCGTGAAATCAGCGGTGCAAAGAGTGAGGAAGCTATTGAAGAAGTGCTTAAGTTATTTGTCAGAACAAAGAATAATGAGGAATTCCTAAATTTAGTTCAGAAATCTTTAGGACGACGTTAATCCGAGAGGATTCGGAATATATTTTGTATATTTTCAAAAATAGTCTTGCAATCAGTACAAGTCTATGCTAAAATGAGGAAGTTGTTGAGCGAACGTTAGGCGATAGCCTGCTCGAATAGATATGAAATAAGGTTGAGGTGAAAAAGATGAAAGAAGGAATCCATCCAGATTACTACCAGGCAAAGGTTGTCTGCAACTGTGGTAACGAATTTGTTACAGGATCAACAAAAGAAGATATCCACGTAGAAATTTGCTCTAAGTGTCATTCATTCTACACTGGTCAGCAGAAGGCAGCTCAGGCTCGTGGACGTATTGATAAGTTCAATCGTAAGTATGGTGTAAATCAGTAAGAATATGAAGAAATAAGGTTGGGATTGAATTCCCAACCTTTTTCAGTTAAGCGGAGGAACGAATGGAGAAAGTATATATAGGCGGACAGGCTGTTATTGAAGGGGTCATGATGAAAAACAAGGACCAGTATGCGATTGCAGTACGGAAGCCGGATCAAACAATTGATGTTAAGGTAGAGAATTATGTGGCAATGGGAGACCGTGTACCATTCTTTCGTGTACCAATCATTCGTGGTGTGGTAAATTTTGTTGAATCCTTGGTCATCGGTATGAAAACTCTTACCTATTCTGCCAGCTTTTTTGAGGAGGAAGAAGAAAAGCAGGGAGCTTCCAAGGTGGCAAAAAAAGGTGGAGAGAGTGTATTGATGTTCTTTACAGTGGTAGTTTCGATTCTACTGGCAGTAGGATTATTTATTCTTTTTCCGGCATGGATTGCTGAATTTATTCGAAGAGGAATTGACAATAATATAGTAGTTGCATTATTTGAGGGTGTGATTCGTCTTGCTGTTTTCTTAATCTATGTTCTGGGAATTTCATTAATGAATGACATGAAACGAGTGTTTATGTATCATGGAGCAGAGCATAAGACCATTAACTGTTTTGAGGCAGGAGAAGAATTAACACCGGAAAATGTGATGAAGTATACCCGTTTTCATAAGCGATGTGGAACCAGTTTTTTGTTCATTGTAATGATTGTCAGTATTTTGTTCTTTATGGTAATCAATGTGGACAATGCAGTTCTTCGTATTGCATTGAGACTGCTTTTGGTACCTGTAATTGCCGGTGTCTCTTATGAATTTATTCGACTGGCAGGAAGAAATGATTCTTGGATTGTGAAGGTGTTAAGTGCCCCTGGCTTATGGGTACAGCGACTGACGACCAGAGAACCGGACGAGGAAATGATAGAGGTTGCCATTGCTTCAGTAGAAGGTGTATTGGATTGGAGAGCGTATCAGAAGGAGATGCGTGGTGAAGCAGACTCTGAGGATGAGGAAGCCGTTGATGAAGATAGTGATTATGAAGATGACGCTTATGAAGACGATGATTTGAGAGATTAGGAATAGCGAGGATTGCAGTGACTGTACAGGAACTTTGGAAGGAAGGCAATCACATATTGTCAGAAGCGGGAATTGAGGAGGCAATTTTAGATTCCAGATATTTGTTAGAATGGGTGTTGCAGTGCAATCATTCTTATTTGCTTCTGAATCCCAATTCGCTGGTGACTATGGAACAGGAACAACAGTACCGGACTGCTATTCTGGAACGAAAGGGACACAAACCGTTACAGTATATTGTCGGTGAACAGGAATTTATGGGCTATTCCTTTCTAGTGAATGAACATGTGCTGATTCCAAGACAGGATACGGAGATTCTGGTTGAAACTGTGTTAAAGCATATGCAGGAGTGTATGGAAACTGCCTCCGACTGTGAGAAATTGCAAGAAGATACAGAAGCAGATACCGTATATAAGATTTTGGATATGTGCTGTGGTTCCGGTTGTATCGGAATCAGTCTTTGGAAGAAGATAAATGAGAAACAACAGGGGATGTGTCAGGTTATAGTATCCGATATTTCTTCGGAAGCGTTAGAAGTAACAAGAGAAAACGCAAAGCGCCTAAAGGCAGATGTAGAAATTATTAAAAGTGATTTGTTTCAAGCAATCAAAGGGAAATTCCATATTCTGGTATCCAATCCCCCATACATACCAAGTAAGGTGGTGGATACGCTCATGCCGGAGGTACGGGAGCATGAACCCCGGCTGGCATTAGACGGAAGCCCGGACGGTTTATTCTTTTATCGAAACATAATAGAGCAGGCAAAGGATTATTTGGAAGAGGAAGGTTATGTATTCTTTGAAATTGGATTTGATCAAGCAGAAGACGTCAGGAAGATATTTGTAGATGCAGGATTTGAACAGGTGATGATTAAGCAGGATTTGGCTGGCCTGGATCGGGTCATTTACGCTAAGCTTCCTGCAGGAAAGAATCATGCAACATCGAAGCAAAGGTAAGCAGATAATATGAGTTAGAACCCATAATGGGTCAGGAGGATGGAAATGTTTGATAAGTTAGAGGATTTGTTAGTACGATATGAAGAGATTCAGGAGGAATTGAATTCCCCTGAAATTGCAAATAATCAGGACCGATATCGGAAACTAATGAAGGAGTATAGTGATTTGACTCCGTTAGTAGAAAAATATCAGGAATATAAGGGTGCCAAGCAGACAATCGAGGACAGTCTTGCCATGATGGAGGAGCCGGACGAGGAAATGCGGGAGCTTGCGAAGGAAGAACTGGCAATGGGCAAGGAAACTTTGGCTGCCTGTGAACAGCAGTTAAAAATCCTGTTGTTGCCAAAGGACCCGAATGATGACAAGAGCGTTATTGTAGAAATCCGTGCCGGTGCCGGTGGAGATGAAGCTGCATTATTCGCAGCAGAAATCTATCGGATGTATGTGCATTACGCCGAAGGCAGACGTTGGAAAGTGGAAATGCTGGAATGTGAAGAAATCGGTATTGGTGGTATGAAGAGTGTATCCTTTATGATTAACGGTACCGGAGCATTTTCGGTGATGAAATATGAATCCGGTGTTCATCGGGTACAGCGAGTACCGGAAACCGAATCCGGCGGACGAATTCACACCTCTACCATTACCGTTGCTGTCATGCCGGAAGCGGAGGAAGTGGATATTGAAATCAATGAGAAGGATATCCGTATTGACGTTATGCGTGCCTCTGGTAATGGAGGTCAGTGTGTTAATACCACGGATTCTGCTGTTCGTTTGACCCACTACCCAACGGGAATTGTTATTTACAGTCAGACAGAAAAATCACAGTTGCAGAATAAAGAGAAGGCATTTGCCCTGTTGCGTGCTAAGTTGTACGACATGGAGCAGCAAAAACAGCACGATGCCGAAGCAGAGGCAAGAAGAAGCCAGATTGGAACCGGTGACCGTTCGGAAAAGATTCGTACCTATAACTTTCCACAAGGACGTGTTACTGACCACCGGATTAACCTGACCTTGTATAAGCTGGATAAGATTATGGATGGAGATATTCAGGAAATTATTGATGCCTGTATTGCGGCGGACCAGGCGGCGAAGTTAAGTCGCATGCAGGAAGAGGGCTAAAAAGCCTTATTTTGTGCAGTTTTTGAAGAGTTGAGTCGGCAGTTTTTGTCGGCTCTGTTTGTTTGTTAGATGCATGCCATTATAAGGCTGAACTGATGGTGTTGTGAATCATTCTGATAGTGTTTCACTATAATCTGTTGGTGTTAAGTAGAAAACTGTTGTTGTATTTCCATATCTTGATATGGATGAGTATTACGACATCATAGAAGAATGGGATGAAAAGAAATTGAATCCCAATAACTGCCATAGTCTAAAGCTATAACGCACCATAGATTTCAAGTATTAACACTTTTAATCAAGAGTTGTTATAATAAGCACATCAAATGAAAACAAAGTAATACAAAAAGCAAAGATATGAATCAAAACGACAAAGACAAGGAGGAAGCTATATTATGAGAATAACTGAAAATACCATAATGATGAACATGCAGACTTGTTGCTATATGATGATGAAACATAATATAGTTTATTTTCTTGCACCCAAATTGTGAATGAATGCAACGCAATCGGTTATAAATGATTGAAACGCAGGTGCAGAAATGTACCTGCGTTTTTATGTCTTGTAGAAAAAAGAAAGGAAAAAATATGATTCGACTGGAACAGGTAAGCAAAACCTTTCACCTGAAAAGCAGAGAGGTGGAAGCGTTAAAGCAAATCAACTTAACAATTGAAGATGGAAGCATATTCGGAATTATCGGTTCCTCCGGTGCCGGTAAATCCACGTTGGTTCGATGTCTGAACCTGCTGGAACGACCAACGGAGGGTAAAGTGTTCTTAGATGATATAGAACTGACCGCTCTTTCCAATGGAAGGCTCAGAAAAGAGCGAAGGAAAATTGGAATGGTGTTTCAGCAGTTTAACTTATTAGCCCAGAGAAATGCATTGAAAAATGTCTGTTATCCCTTAGAGATTGCAGGGGTTCCCGGAAACCAGGCAAAGGAGAGAGCCATTGAACTTTTAAAACTGGTTGGGTTAGAAGACCGAATGTATAATTTTCCGGCGCAGCTATCCGGTGGACAGAAGCAACGGGTTGCCATTGCCAGGGCTTTAGCAACAGAACCGAAATACCTCTTGTGTGATGAGGCAACCAGTGCATTAGACCCGAATACCACCAATTCCATTTTGGAGTTGTTGAAGGAAATTAACGAACGGTTGGGCGTCACAATTATTGTTATCACCCATGAAATGAAGGTTGTGGAAAAGATATGTACCCAGGTGGCGGTTCTGAACGAGGGAGAAGTCATTGAGCAGGGAAGTGTACAGGAAGTGTTCCTGTCACCGAAGACCAAGATTGCTCAGGAAATGATTTATCCAAAGCCAAAGTATGATAATCGCAATTTCCATGGGAAGGTATTCCGTCTGGCATTTGGAGGACAGTCTTCATCGGAGCCGATTGTAGCCAATCTTGTATTAAAATGTCAGACACCTGTGAATATTTTAGGAGCCGGTACCGAGGATATCGGTGGCAAGGCATACGGGCAAATGTTGTTGGAATTCCCAAAGGATGAGGCAGCAATTGCAGAAGCGAAAAAATATCTGGATTCCATAGGAGTCCATTACGAGGAGGAAGATGCAGATGGAATTTAATCAATTAGTAGCCCTGCTTTGGAAGGGTTCATTAGAAACACTGTATATGGTTTTAACCTCTACTCTTTGTTCCTATGTGGCGGGGATTCCCTTAGGAGTGCTGTTGTTTATAACAGATAAGAATGGTATCTGTCGATGCAGACCGGTCAATCTGGTGTTAGGGGTAATTGTGAATCTGACCCGTTCCATACCATTTATCATATTATTGATTGCCATTTTGCCATTTACGAGGGCAGTGGCAGGCACCACTATAGGAACCAATGCAACGATTGTACCGTTGGTAGTGGCAGCCATTCCATTTATAGCCAGAATGGTGGAATCTTCCTTAAAGGAAGTGGACCAGGGTGTCATTGAGGCGGCACAGGCAATGGGTTCCAGTCCTTTACAAATAATTGTAAAGGTGTTATTGCCGGAAGCAAGACCCTCCTTACTGGTAGGATGTACCATTGCTTTTGCAACATTACTGGGATATTCTGCAATGGCAGGGTTTACAGGTGGTGGCGGTTTAGGAGCAATTGCTATCAATTATGGATATTACAGATATCAAGCCAATATCATGTGGGCAACTGTATTTGTACTGGTAGTTATCGTACAGGTATTTCAAGAGCTTGGCATGTTTATTGTAAATAAAACGGATAAACGAATCCGTAATTAAAAAAGAGAAGAAAAAGGAGATATGAATTATGAGAAAGAAAATCACAGCATTATTATTAGCAGCATTAACTGTTGGAGCAGTAGGACTGACCGGTTGCTCCTCAAACAAAGATACCTCTGCACCGAGTACCGATTCTCAGGAAACCGGTGATAGTCAGGCAACAGATGCCGAAGATACGGAAGCAACCGGAGATTTAGAGGTAATTAAAGTAGGTGCCAGCGTAACACCTCATGCAGAGATTCTGGCACAGGTCAAAGATGTTCTTGCAGAGCAGGGATATGATTTGCAGGTAGTAGAATATAATGATTATGTTTTACCAAATACCGCATTAGAGGATGAGGATTTAGATGCGAATTTCTTCCAGCATCAGCCATACTTAGATGATTTTAATGCAGAAAATGATACTCATTTAGTGTCGGTAGCTTCTGTTCATTTTGAACCATTTGGTCTTTATGCAGGAAAGACTGCAAGTTTAGATGATTTACAGGAAGGTGCAACTGTTGCCGTACCAAATGATACCACCAATGAAGCAAGAGCATTGTTGTTATTAGAAGCACAGGGCTTAATCAAGTTAAAAGAAGGCGCCGGTTTAACTGCAACAGTCTTAGATATTGAAGAGAATCCTTTGAATCTGGAAATCAAGGAAATTGAAGCAGCTCAGCTTGTACGTTCTCTGCCGGATGTAGATATTGCCGCAATCAATGGTAACTATGCAGCAGAAGGCGGCTTGGATGTGGCAGATGCAATTGCAGTAGAAGCTTCTGATTCGTTGGCAGCAGATACCTATGCAAATGTAATCGTTGTTAAGGAAGGAAATGAAGACTCTGCAAAGACAAAAGCCTTGGTAGATGCAGTATTGAGTGACGAAGTTCGCAGCTATATTGAAGAAACTTATGGAAATGCCGTAATTCCGGTATTCTAATACAGTTTAACAAAAATGTAAGCCGGTGGTGGTGATTCCCTGCCGGCTTATTGAATTCGAAAGAAAAAAGTCTGTCAAATAATAGCATAAGTTTGGTTGCCCAATTTCAAGAAGTATATTATAATAGCAATAGTTATACTAGTAAGAAAGGACGATTCAAAATGACAAGTAAAGTAGAAACAAAGACATTGGCATCTGCCCGTCTTTCCGTTAAAACACAGACCATTGCTACCATTACTGCCATTGTGGCAGCCGTAGCACTTCCACAGATTTTTCATGTACTGGGTGCAGTATCCGGTCTTGGGACAGCCTTAGGAGAATGCTTTTTACCAATGCATTTACCGATTTTACTGGTGGGTTTGCTGGCAGGACCATATGCCGGTGCCATTGCAGGCCTATTCAGTCCATTGATTAGTTTCGCATTAACCGGTATGCCAAAGGCGGGTTTGTTGCCATTTATGATGCTTGAACTTTGTGTTTATGGATTATGTGCAGGATTGCTTCGGAATGTGAAGCTGCCGACGATTGTAAAGGTATTGATTGCACAATTAGCCGGTCGAGGAATTCGAGCTATAGCAATTGCTTTAGCAGTCTTTGTATTTGGGTATGAAGCAATTCCGGTATCCATTATTTGGACCAGTATTGCAGTAGGACTTCCGGGCTTAGTGCTTCAGTGGTGCCTGTTGCCATTAATTACCTTCCGTGTGGAGCATACAAAACGCAATGAAGAATGATTGGATTGTAGTAAAGGAACAATTAAAAATGGGAGAGTATACCTGTGTACTTGGCAGGGAAGGAACTCTATATACCAGTAAAGAACGAGGGGTGAAACCTCTGATGGAATGGATTACACAGGGTATACACTTGGAGGGATTTTCTGCTGCTGATAAGGTGGTGGGAAAAGCAACTGCATTCTTGTATGTGTTGGCAGGAGTCAGGCAGGTTTATGCACCGGTTATGAGCGAGGCAGCAATGCAAGTATTTATTCGATATGGAATCCGGACAGAGGCGGATCAAATCGTGCCGGCCATTCGTAACCGTAGCAATACAGGCCTTTGTCCCATGGAAACTGCGGTGTCAGAATGTGAAACTCCAGAGGATGCTTATAAAATAATATTGGAAAAATTGAAAGAACTTAGTACAAAAAATTAAAAAGGAATGATTGACAGACTCACTTGCTGTTTTGCAGGTGAGTTTTTTTATGGACATTTTGAAATAGTAAGATAGGACAATATTTTTAATAATATTTGAATAAACAGTATAAAACAGTTGACAACAGTTCTATACTGTTATATAGTGTTTATCAAAGGAGGAACGAGTATGAATATAATAATCAATAATTCATCGCTTCAGCCCATTTATGAACAGATTGTCATTCAAATAAAAGATAAAATCATGAAAGGTGAATTAAAGGAAAATGATTTGCTCCCGTCTGTACGTACCCTATCGAAGGATATTAAGGTGAGTGCTTTGACAGTAAAAAAAGCATATGACGAACTGGAAGAAGAGGGATTCATTCTGACGGTACATGGAAAAGGAAGTTTTGTAACCAGTGCCAATCAGGTATTAATGCTGGAGGAACAGAAGAAGGAAGTGGAGCGGTTGTTTGAACAGGCAATTCGAAAAGGCCGAAGCTGTGGAATGAGCAGAGAAGAATTAACAGAGTTGTATCAATTAGTATTGGAGGATTTGGTATGAGTTTGAGATTAGATAATGTTACAAAACAATATGGAACATTTCAATTGCAATGCTCTATAGAGATACCGGAGGGAAGAATTACAGGGTTTGTTGGACCCAATGGTGCAGGAAAAAGTACCACAATCAAGGCAATTTTGGGATTGATTTCTTATGATTCCGGTGAGATTTTTCTGGATGAAAAGCGGCAGGAGGAATGGTCAAAACAAGATAGAGAGAAATTCGGAGTTGTCCTTGCGGATTCCGGCTTTAGCGGCTACTTTAGCATTCGTGACATCGTACAGATTATGAAGAATATGTATCCTCATTTTCATGAAGATATCTTTTGGGGTTATTGCCAACAGTATCGTTTGCCGACAGATAAAATGATAAAAGAGTTTTCTACCGGTATGAAGGCAAAATTACATCTTTTACTGGCTATTTCTCATGATGCAGAGGTTTTGATTTTAGATGAGCCAACGGCAGGGCTGGATGTCATTGTAAGAGAAGAAATGCTTGATTTGTTACGGGATTACATGGAAGAAGGGAATCGTTCCATTTTAATCAGTTCCCATATATCCAGTGACTTAGAAGGAATTTGTGATGATTTATATATGATTCAAGATGGAACGATTATTCTTCATGAAGATACGGACCGGCTGATTAGTTCTTATGGAGTATTAAAACTTACGGAGCAGCAATTTAACACAATAGATAAATCGCATATATTGAAACGTAAAAAGGATAGCTTTGGGTATTCCTGCTTAACAGATGAGATGCAATTCTACATGGAGAATGTCCCGGGCATTGTAATAGAGAAATGCTCCATTGATGATGTCATAACATTAATGATTCGAGGTGAATAGTGATGAAAGGCTTATTTGTAAAAGATTTATTAATCATGAAAAAGCAATGGAAATTCTTTGGTTTATTGGCCTTGATTGGTTTCATTATGATTGCAACCAATGTAGAGCCAATGTTTATCAATACTTATTTGACATTTGTTTTTTCCAGTTTTGTATTGAGTACAATCAGCTATGATGATTATGAGAATGGATTTTCATTTTTATTTTCTTTGCCGGTCAGCCGGGAAGGATATGTAAGAGAAAAGTATCTGTTCTGTTTATGTAATGCAGCAGTTGGCTGGAGCTTGTCGTTTGCTTTTCTATTATTAACTATGACAGTAAGAAAGCAACCGTTTATCTTTGGCGAATTGTTGATGACTGGTGGTATGAACCTCCTCGTGGTGTTAGTTTTTCTTGGAATATCCATACCAATCCGTATAAAGCTGGGAGCAGAAAAGGGAAAACTGGTATACTTTGGAATTGCAGGTGTCATTGTCATTCTTTTTGTCTTGATGGATACATGGATGAAGAATCATCCATCTGCTATTGCTGCAAGTCAGATTGAACGGTTTATCGATAATAACGCTCTTTGGCTGGAGGGACTTGTCGCAATTATTGCAATTGGAGTTTTTGCCATATCCTATGCCGTCTCATTAAAGGTTCTGGAAAAGAAGGAATTTTAGTAGTAAATAGGACTGGTAGAATTTACACAAATGTGCTACGATACACATGTATTTTTAAAATGCATTTTATTAACATGGATTGTAAATGTGGTATCTGGTTTACCGGAAGTGTGAGTATTGTATGCAGATAAATAGAGAAGAGGACGTGAAAAGATGAAACAGTGGATGAAGAATGTACGAACCGTTGAGCCTTATACACCAGGAGAACAACCAAAGGAAAGTGGCGTAATTAAGTTGAATACCAATGAAAACCCATATGGTCCGGCTCCTGGGGTTCGCAAGGTTCAAGAGAACATAGATGATTTGCGTTTATACCCGGATCCGACTGCCGGAGCATTAGTAGAGGCAATTGCAGCATATCATAAGCTGAATGCCAATCAGGTGTTTGTAGGTGTTGGTTCTGATGATGTATTGGCAATGGCGTTTATGACATTTTTCAATTCAGATAAACCGATTCTGTTTCCGGATATTACTTATTCTTTCTATGATGTATGGGCAGATTTGTTTCGAATTCCTTATGAACAGCCTGCACTGGATGAGAATTTTCGAATTCGAAAGGAGGATTATTATAAGGAAAATGGCGGTGTGATTTTTCCGAATCCTAATGCACCAACGGGTGTTTATGAAAATCTGGACTTTGTTGAGGATATTGTAAAGCATAATTCAGATGTAGTAGTGATTGTGGATGAGGCTTATATTGATTTTGGTGGTGTTTCTGCACTGGAATTGACGAAAAAATATGATAACTTATTGATTGTGCGTACTTTTTCAAAGTCTCGTTCCATGGCTGGTTTACGAATTGGATATGCCATGGGAAATCCGGAACTGATTCAGGCGATGAATGATGTGAAATATTCCTTTAATTCCTATACCATGAATCGTCCATCGTTATTACTTGGTGTGGAATCCTTAAAGGATGAAGAGTATTTTCAGGAGACAGTAGGAAAGATTATACAGACACGAACCTGGTTTGGTGAAGAAATGAAAAAGCTTGGTTTTACATTCCCGGATTCGAAGGCAAATTTCATCTTTGCTACGCATAATCAGGTTCCGGCAAAGGATATCTTTGAGGCAGCTAAGAAAGAGAAGATATATGTACGGTTTTTCGATAAATCAAGAATTAATAACCATCTTCGAATTACAATTGGTACGGATGAGGAGATGAAAAAGCTACTTGCTTTCTTAAAAGAATACCTTAGCAAAGTATCATAGTGACATTGGATAGTGAAAATAGAAGGATTTGGGCATTGTTGTAATTCCTAAAATGGAATGTGACAATGCCCGTTTCTTTTAGGAATTGATTGAGGTGTTAACTCCAGTTGCCATGCCAGTTGTTTTGTATCATAATAACCCGATTTCTGGAATAATCATACCGGTAAATAGAATCTGACAGAACATCGGTTACTGCAACAACGGTTCGGTTGGCATCGTGTACTAATGATAATAAGTCATGTTCATCTATGCCATAGCGTGCGGGAATCAGCAAAACTTCATGAATACTGGAGGGTAGAATGTAAATATCACTTTCCTGCTGTTTTGCAAAATTGGCTAAAACATTGTCATAAATCATGCAGGTAGAACCATTGATGCGGCTTTTGTTGGTTAATATGTAAATCTGAAATGTCGGTGGTGCTGCCTGATAAAGCGCCTGTAATTCTTTATCTTCATGTGCATATTCCCTCAACAACTCCTGCATGGGTTGAATGACAGGGGGAAAGAACCTTTGGGTATTCCGGCAGGCAACCTTGAATAATTCTTCTACGGTTATATTCCATAAATCCAGCTCCCGATTGGTAATTAAGGAAGAAGCAATTCCATAAGAATCGGCATGAACCAACCAGCGGAAGGTAATGGCTAAGTCGCAAAATGGAAGATATGGACAAGTTTTTAATAGGTCTTTATTCTTTTCATAATTTACAATTCGATATATAATCTGTGGTCGAATCGCTTCATAATCATCATATAAGCTGGCAGGAATCTCCAGTTTTGGTACGTCATTATTCAGTGTGGATACAATTTCACCAAGTATGGATTTTAACGGACGTCCTTCTAAATATTGTTCATAGAATTGATTCAGATATACAGTAGGGGATAGATTTTCACCATGTTTATGTAAACAGATACCATCTAGTTCTACGGAATTGTTTTTTACTACATGATTGATAGTTGCCTGATATTCTTCCGGGTGTTCCAGCTCATAGATGCTCTGTTCTCTTACATAGTTTAAAAATTGATTATATGTCATGATTGACACTCCTTTCATTTGTGAAAATAGAAAATTAATTCGAATAGATTGAAGAAAATAAATTTAATTCGAATAAAATAGAAAATATGATTTTAATAATGACTGAAAAAGTATTATATGTATGTTATCAATTCATATATCAGCCCCCTTACTTTAATGATTTCTAGTGTTCGTTTCTCTGCTGTAAAAATTATTGGAGTAATAACGAATGTTAGAAATGAGAGAGATGTTGGTTGAATACCAACAAGATGGTATATGTAGAATACCTTACTTCGTAGAAAAAAGCAAGATATTTTTTCTCATAATAACTCGAATACTTTACCTTAACTTTACTTGACTGTATGGGAGGAATATGTTAGGCTAAGCATGTGGCAAGTACCGCCACAAGTTTAGTTTTGGAGGTCATAACATGAGTAAAGGTACAGTAAAATGGTTTAACAGCCAAAAAGGATATGGATTTATCAGCGATGAATCAGGCAAGGAAGTGTTTGTACACTATACCGGACTGAACATGGAAGGCTTTAAGTCCTTAGAAGACGGCGAGGCTGTTGAATTCGATGTTGTTACAGGAGAAAAGGGCCCACAGGCAGTGAATGTAACAAGAGTTTAATCAATACGAATCAAGCAACGAGTACCTTTTTAGATATAATATATATACAAGTTATTTATTAGTATTTGGATTGGCTTATCTTGCAGAAATCGCAATTGAGAGAGAAGTTTCCTGAAAGGGAAACTTCTTTTGCGTTGAAAATGTAAAAGAAAGAAATCAGATTCTTCGCTTTGGCTTGACAAACGATACCCCATCTCCTAAAATGTTGCATAGGGAAGGTTACATACTTATCGACATATAGGATAAGGGAATAGGGGAGGACTACAAATGGGTGATAACTTTATTTCTCGAAAGGACCGGATTATTGCTTCCGCCATCGAGATAATAAGTGAATCAGGTTTAGCGTCTTTGTCCACAAAAACTCTGGCAATGAAAGAGAACATGTCAGAGGCTTTGATTTATAAGTACTTTGGAGGAATTAATGAAGTACTGATTGAAGTGGTGGAATACTTCGTACGATTTGATAAAAGTATTATTAAAACCGTGCAATGCAAAGATGTTTCGTATGTGGAAAAGATTCATGTTTTTTTTGAAACTTATGCAATTTACTATGATAATTACATGGAAATTTCCGCAATTGTTCTGAATTATGAAGAATTACTGCATAATACCGGAACCAGAGAAATTATTGGCAATTGTATTGAGGAACGAAGCCGTTTTCTATTAAAATTGATTGAAGATGCAATGGAAGCAGGAGAAATTAATCATACTTTTACTGCCAGTCAGCTAAAATGTATATTAATGGGTGTATTGAATACACAGCTTTTGGATCGAAGAACTTCGATTCATACTCAAACATTGAAGATAGAAGTTATGGAAAGTATTGACAAGATTCTAATGTTAGTAAAGAAGTAGGAGGGGCATCAAATGTTGAAAATATTGGTAGCCGAGGATGATGAAGCAAATCGCAAATTTTTAACCAAGCTGCTTGCGAAGTTCGGAGATGTAACAGTGGTTGGTGATGGTTTTCAAGCGGTGAAGTGTTATATGCAGGCACTGGATGACCGGGAACCGTACCAGTTAGTGTGTCTGGATGTTATGATGCCAAAGATTGATGGATATAAAGCACTGGATGCAATTCGTGACTTGGAAGGGAAATATGCCTTAACTGCAAGAGAACGGGCAAAAATCATTATGATAAGTGCGTTAGATGAAGGCGGCTTTGATGAAGAGCTGGCAGGAAATCAATATGACTGCTATATGAGTAAACCAATTGACATATTAGAGTTCGAGATGAATTTGAAACGAATGGGAATGTTATAGAAGGTTTGGGGCTGTTTCTACAGCCCCTTTTGTATTGAAACAGAAATGGACAGGTGATGGAAATGGATATGTTTGAATATATGCGGCAACAGAATATGGAACAGGAAGCTCCACTGGCAAAACGAATGCGTCCAACTAAACTGGAGGAAGTGGTAGGACAGGAGCATATTATAGGGAAGGATAAGTTATTATATCGAGCCATACAGGCAGATAAAATCAGTTCTATTATTCTCTATGGTCCTCCGGGAACCGGAAAGACGACTCTTGCCATGGTAATTGCCAATTCCACCAGTGCAACATTTACCCAGATTAATGCAACTACCTCGGGAAAGAAGGAAATGGAAGAGGTAATAGCTAAAGCCAAGGAAACCATGGGCATGTATCAGAAAAAGACGATTCTGTTTGTAGATGAGATTCATCGGTTTAACAAGGCGCAGCAGGACTATCTGCTTCCCTTTGTAGAAGACGGAACCGTGGTATTAATTGGTGCAACTACGGAAAATCCATATTTTGAAGTAAATGGGGCGTTATTATCCCGTTCCAATGTGTTTCAACTGAAGCCTTTATCCAAAGAAAATATTCAGGAATTGATTCGACGTGCAGTGTATGACAAAGAAAAGGGAATGGGTGCTTATGATGCAATGATTGATGAGGAGGCTGTTGCCTTTTTAGCAGATATGTCAGAAGGTGATGCCAGAAGTGCATTAAATGCAATAGAGTTAGGAATTCTCACAACCGATAGACAGGAGGATGGAAAAATTCATATTACCCTGGCTGTTGCAGAGGAATGTATCCAGAGGCGTTCATTAAAATATGACAAAAATGGGGATAATCATTATGATACAATATCTGCATTTATAAAAAGCATGCGTGGTTCAGACCCGGATGCGGCAGTTTATTATCTGGCAAAAATGCTTTACAGTGGAGAAAGTGTAACGTTTGTGGCAAGGAGAATTATGATATGTGCTTCGGAGGATGTGGGCAATGCAGACCCACAGGCTATTCAGGTTGCTACTGCCTGTGCACAGGCAGTGGAACGGATTGGTATGCCGGAGGCACAGATTATTCTGGCTCACGCAGCAATTTACGTGGCCTGTGCACCAAAAAGCAATGCAATTGTCAACGCAATTTCAGAGGCAATGCAAACAGTAAAGGAGCAACAGACAGGAGCAGTTCCGGTACATTTGCGTGATGCCCATTATGGTGGGGCAAGAAAACTTGGACATGTTGGATATCAGTATGCCCATGATTTTCCGAATCATTATGTGGAACAGCAATATCTGCCGGATGAGTTAGAGGGCACCAGATTCTACCGACCGGGAGAATTAGGCTACGAACAGGAGATACGGGAATACTTTAGAACAATCGGAAAAGAAATCGAGGAATAGAAGATGAAAAAGGTCAGACAAATAATAGCGTGGATTGGAATTATTGTAATTATTGGACTTGTGATTGCAACATTTGTTTTAAGTATTATTGGGAATGGACTTAGTCTTGGAATGTTAATATTGACCATGGGAGTATCCATGGTGTTCTGGGTACTCTTATGGTTCTTGCGTGTTATGGAAAAACGAAATTCTGCATCTGAGGCAGAAGGAAATTCGAATCAGGATACGGAATAATTCTTTATATGAGTTTAATAGAATCTTTATTGGTTTTTGAATATGAGCGTGTTATAATGTGTCACTAGGCAAAACATGATAACACGTTTGTATTTTGTTTTTATATATTTCCATAAATGAAAGGAAAGAACTATGTTTAAGATTTTTCGTTATATGAAAGACCAATGGTATCTGATTTTATTAGTCATAGTATTGTTGATTGTGCAGGCACAGTGTGAACTGTCATTGCCGGATTACACATCACAGATTATTGATACCGGAATTCAAAACCAAGGTATGAAACATGGAGTGCCTCCATTGATTCGTGAGGAGGAGCATGAAAGCATTTCCCGGTTTCTTACGACAGAAGAAGCCGCAGAATGGGATGAAATCTATGATAAACAAGGTAATATATATCGATTGAATATTGCTGAGGATGAAACGCTTTGGGAAGAAGCAGATGCAAGGTTCCAGACTGCCATTATCATGAATTCCAATATGAAAAAAATGTCGGAAGCTGATGTACAGGAATTGCTGAAAGAACAGACGCAGAATATGGGAACAGAAGGATTTACCAATGACAGTATTCTGGAAATGCGGAATCAAATGGAGGAAAAAATGGAATCTGTAGGTGATTCCATGCTTCATTCCATGGCAGTGGCATATGCAGTGGAAGAATATCAAGCAGCTGGTGGTGATATTCATCAGATGCAGAAGAACTATTTATTAACTGTTGGTGGCCAAATGTTGGGAATTACGCTCATTATGGTAATTACTGCAATTCTGGTTAGCTTTCTTGCTTCTCGTATTGGTGCAAAAATCGGTATGGATTTGAGAAATAAAGTCTTCCAAAAGGTGGTTACCTTTACGAATCGGGAAATGGATCAGTTCTCAACCGCTTCTCTGATTACAAGAAGCACCAATGATATTCAGCAAGTGCAGATGGTATCCACCATGCTGCTTCGTATGTTTATCTATGCACCAATTATGGGTATTGGTGGTGTTCTTCATGTGTTAAATACGGACTCGGGAATGGAATGGATTATTGTTCTCGCTGTTGCGTTAATTTTGGCATTGGTATTGGTGTTAATGAAAATAGCTATGCCGAAGTTTCAGCAGATGCAAAAGAAAATTGATAATTTGAATCTGGTATCCAGAGAGATTTTAACCGGTATACCGGTAATCCGTGCTTTTGTCAGAGAGAAAACAGAGGAAGAACGGTTTGAAGATGCCAATAAAGATTTGACGAAAACCATGTTATTTACCAATCGGGTTATGACTTTTATGATGCCAACCATGATGCTGATTATGAATGTGATATCCGTTCTAATTGTATGGGTGGCATCCAATCAGATTGATGCCGGTCATTTACAGGTAGGTGTTATGACGGCATTTATTACCTATACCATGCTGATTGTAATGTCTTTCTTAATGATTTGTATGATTTCGATTATGCTGCCAAGAGCCGGTGTTGCAGTGGACCGTATTGAAGAGGTATTAAATACAGAAGTATTAGTAAAGGATGAACCGGATGCAGAAGTATTAGAAGAATGCAAGGGTGTTATAGAGTTTCATCATGTGAATTTCCGGTATCCGGGTGCAGAAGCGGATGTATTAGAGGATATTGATTTTATTGCAAAACCGGGAGAAACAACTGCCATTATAGGAAGTACCGGTTGTGGTAAATCAACTTTGATACAATTGATACCAAGATTTTATGATGTAACAGAAGGTTCGATTACAATTGATGGAAAAGATATACGTTCTTTAACACAGGAGTCCCTTCGACAACAGATTGGCTTGGTTCCACAAAAGGGAGTGCTGTTTTCGGGTACGATAGCAACAAACTTACGGTTTGGAAAAGAAGATGCTTCGATGGAGGAAATAAAAGAGGCAGCGGATATTGCACAGGCAATTGATTTCATTGAAGAGAAAACTTCAGGTTTTGAAAGCAGTATTGCCCAGGGTGGAACGAATGTGTCTGGTGGACAAAAACAACGGTTATCCATTGCCAGAGCTATAGTGAAGCAACCACGAATATATATATTTGATGACAGTTTTTCTGCCTTGGATTTCAAAACAGATGTTGCATTACGTAAAGCGTTAGAGAAACGGGTGAAGGATAGTACTGTATTGATAGTTGCACAGCGAATTAGTACCATTCTGCATGCAGATCAGATATTGGTATTAGATGAAGGCAGAATAGTTGGTAAAGGAACCCATGAAAGTCTGATGAAGAATTGTGAAGTTTACCAGCAGATTGCTAAGTCACAGCTATCAGAAACAGAATTGCATAAAGGGTTTTCCAATGGTAATACAGCATCCACTGTAGACGCTGGTACAGGAAAGGAGGCTTAAGTCACATGAGTAACGAAAACGTAAGACCACATAGACGAGGCATGGGACATGGGCCTGTGGGAAATGGAGAGAAAGCAAAAGATTTTAAGGGAACCATTCGAAAAGTAATTGCTTATATTGGAAATTATAAAATCGGTGTATGTATTGTCATAATATTTGCTATAGGAAGTACGGTATTCAGTATACTGGGTCCAAAGATTCTAGGTAAGGCAACGACTGCGTTGGCAGAAGGATTAATGGAGAAAATCAATGGTACCGGTGGTATTGATTTTGAGAAAATTGGTATGATTCTCTTAACAGTATTGGGCTTATATGTATTTAGCGCTCTGTTTCATTTTGTTCAAGGGTGGATTATGACCGGAATCACTCAAAAAATATGTTACCGTATGCGGAGAGAAATTTCCGAAAAGATTAACCGCATGCCGATGAAATATTTTGAGAGCCGTACAGTTGGAGAGGTTTTATCCAGAATCACTAATGACATAGATACTCTGGGTCAAGGACTCAATCAGAGCATTACCCAGTTAATCACATCTGTATCAACCATGATTGGTGTACTGATTATGATGCTTAGTATCAGTCCGCTTATGACGTTAATTGCATTGATTATTTTGCCAGTCAGTATGATTCTGATTTCACTGATAGTTAAAAGTTCACAGAAATACTTCAAAAGCCAGCAGAAGTATTTAGGCACATTGAATGGACAGGTGGAAGAGGTCTATAGTGGTCATCTGGTGATACAGGCATTTAATAAACAGAAAGCATCCATAGATGAGTTTAATCAAACGAATGAGAAGTTATATGATTCAGCATGGAAGTCTCAGTTTTTATCCGGTATGATGCATCCGATTATGATGTTTGTTGGTAATCTGGGATATGTGGCGGTTTCCTTTGTAGGTGCTTTATTGGCGATTAAAGGTGTTATTACCATTGGTGATATTCAGGCATTTATCCAGTATGTAAGGAATTTTACTCAGCCAATTCAGCAGATTGCTCAGGTTATGAATATGATGCAGTCTATGGCAGCCGCTGCAGAGCGGGTATTTGAATTCCTGGAAGAGGAGGAAGAGGTGGAAATAGACCATTCTCCAATTTCAGGAGAAGAAATAAAAGGATATGTAACCTTTGACCATGTAGCCTTTGGATACCATCCGGATAATATTATTATTCATGATTTTAGTGCAGATGTGAAACCGGGACAGAAGATAGCGATTGTAGGACCAACCGGTGCCGGAAAGACGACTATGGTTAAATTGCTTATGCGGTTCTATGATGTGAATTCCGGTGCAATTCTAATAGACGGGCATAACCTGAAAGAGTTTAACCGACATGATTTGCGAAACGGATTCGGAATGGTATTACAGGATACCTGGCTGTTTAAGGGAACCATTATGGAAAACATCCGATATGGCAGACCAAATGCTACAGATGATGAGGTTATCGAGGCGGCAAAAGCGGCACATGCCCATCATTTCATTCAAACCCTTCCGGGTGGTTATCAAATGGAACTAAATGAAGAAGCAACCAATGTTTCTCAGGGACAAAAGCAGTTGTTGACCATTGCAAGAGCAATTCTGGCGGATAATCCAATCCTGATTCTGGATGAAGCTACATCATCAGTTGATACCAGAACGGAAATCCGAATCCAGAAGGCAATGGATAATCTAATGAAAGGACGAACCAGCTTCATTATTGCACATCGGCTAAGTACCATACGAGATGCAGACATGATACTGGTTATGAAAGACGGCGATATAATCGAACAGGGTAACCACGAAGAGTTATTATCAAAGAACGGCTTCTACGCCGATTTATATAATTCACAGTTTGAGCTCTAATTAAGCCATGCATAATCGGAAAAAGCCAGATGAGAAAGCTTGCTTTCTGTCATCTGGCTTTTTATGATTATATAGGGCGCAAGCCCTCCAGCCCGATGCCGCAGAGCGGTAATCGGGCTGGAGCATGGCGAAAAAGCCATGCAGACAGGATAGAGGAAGCTTGCTTTCTGTCATCTGGCTTTTTATGATTATATAGGGCGCAAGCCCGACAGCGAGCGAAGCGAGGTGGGCATGGCTTAATTGAAAATTAGGGCGCAAGCCATTCAAATTCCAACATTCTTCAAATGTAAGAAAATTTTCACTTGGTTTTTTTCAATCATAGCGTTATGCTATTATGTAAATGATTACCTGGCAGAAAAAATTGGGTCTGAAGGAGAAGAAGGAAGACTATGGCAAAAAACCGGATTTTAATAGTAGAAGACGAAGAAGCAATTGCAAAAATGATTGAGATGAATCTTAAAGTGGCAAATTATGAGGTTGTCATTTATGATAATGGTGAAAAAGCAGCAGAAGCATTACAGGAAAATCATAACTTTGATTTGGCATTATTGGATGTAATGTTGCCAGGCTTAGATGGATTTCAATTACTGGAGGTTATGAATCAATATGGAATTCCTGTTATTTTTTTGACGGCAAAAGATGACTTGAATTCAAAAATACAAGGCCTAAAGGGAGGAGCAGAGGATTACATTGTAAAACCCTTTGAAGTGTTAGAACTTATGGTACGAATTGAAAAGGTATTGAAACGGGCCAATAAATTAAGTGATACCATACAGATTTTGAATATGGAAATTAACTTTAAGGAACATATGGTGCGACAAAATGGAAGGGAAGTACCTTTAAAGCCAATGGAATTTGAATTGCTGGCAGTTCTGGCTAAGAATAAAAATGTTGCCATTTCAAGAGAAAAACTGCTGCAGATGGTATGGGGCGTGGATTATGTAGGGGAAACTCGTACTGTAGATGTACACATCGGACAACTGCGAAAAAAGCTGTGTTTAAGTGATGCAATTAAGACAGTGTCAAAAATGGGATACCGTTTGGAGGTATAACAGGTGAAGATAAGAACAAAAATCATTTGGATTAGTTGTCTGGCAGTTTTGACAGCAATTTTGGTCAGTGATGGAATTATTTGGAAATTAAATGAACGAACTTTGCTGAATGATGCAAAGATGAAAGGGTATCAGAATAGTTATGTGTTAGGAATGAAATTAAGAGAAGAAATGGATACCTATAGTACCACAATAAATGATGACATTTTTCTTGATTATTTTTTAAAACAGCAACAGGATGCTTATAATATAGGTATCAGAATGGATAGTAACGGAGCAATGAAAGAAATTTATAATCTTACAATGCTCACACCGGAAGAATTGGAAGGGTTAGATTACATATGCTATGAAGAACTGTCTTATGCGGAGCTTGCTTGGAATGGAAAATCATATCTTGTTTTTTGTGATTTTTTAGGTGACAATTTTAATTTATATCACATTGAAGATGTTTCATATGTACAGGAAGAGCAAAATCGATTGTTAGTGTATATGTTAATTATTATGTTTGGTGTTACAGTAGTGATTATACTGATTTTGACCATGATATTAAAACGTACCTTACAACCCTTGCAGGATTTAAATGAAACAACAAAACTTATGGCAGAGGGATTTTATGACCAACGGGTTGTGGTGAACGGTCAGGATGAAATCGGACAATTGGGAAAGAATTTTAACAAAATGGCAGAGGCGGTAGAAGCAAGAACCGAGTGCTTAGAAGAATCTGAATATCAGAAGACACTTTTTATGGGAAATTTAACCCACGAATTAAAAACACCGATGACTGCGATTTCCGGTTATGCACAGACCTTACTGACCACGCGGCTAGGAGAAGAAGAAACAAGGGAAGCGTTGAATTATATCTATCAGGAATGTGGACGACTGGAACGGTTATCAAAGAAAATGATGAAACTGTTGGAATTAGATCAGGATGTAGAACTAGAGTTTACTGAACATCCGGTTATCGAACTATTTGATGTAGCGAAACTTGCCTGTCAGGAGATTTTAAAAGAAAAAAAGATTCAATTAGTAGTGCAGGAGCAGGGAGAACGGTTTTGTATAGATTTTGATTTGATGACGGATGTGTTAGTGAATCTGATTGATAATGCAGTGAAGGCAAGCGAAACAGGAAGCATTATATATCTGAGAGCAGATGAAAACCGGATAGAGGTAGAAGATTTCGGTCAAGGTATTCCGGAGGAAGAACAGGGACGTATTCTGGAACCATTTTATATGATTGATAAATCAAGAAGTCGCAAAAATGGTGGCGCCGGTTTAGGTCTTGCATTGACAAGTTTAATTTTGAAACAACATTCCGTTACCTTAAACATCGAAAGTGAAGTAGGAAAGGGAACACGAATGATTTTACAATTTGTTTAAAAAATGATGAATACTTGTTGTTAGAATCCATGCTAGGATAGGTTCAGAAAGAAAATCCGGCATGGATTTTTTACTGTATAGGAAACTTCTCGTTTCCTATACAGTAAAAAATGCTCCACTATGGATGCGCACCTCGCGGTGATGAAGTTAATGCTACGCATTCCGCTCGGGCGCGAAAGAGTCGCAAGCGACTCGTTGTTCTAATTTTCTGAAACAATAACAGGTATAAAATTGGAGGAAAAAAGATGAAAAAGAAACAACGTATTGTAGCCTTGGGAATGATTGTTAGCATGGGAATATCCGGCTTAACTGCCTGTCAGAAAAGTCCGGGTTCCTCTTTGGTTAATAATAAGGATTTTGACAATATGATTGAAGCAGCACAAAACACAGGTGATGGGGTTCAGGTAGGTGATTTAGTACAGGAATATGAAACATATCAGACCACCATTCAAAGTGATAGCCTTGGGGTGACTGTACAGGTAGATGCAAAAGTGGACATTCCACAGACAGAGCAGTTATCGATTTTTCGAGTGGCACAGACAACATTTACACAAGAACAACTGGATAGGATAAAGGAAGAACTGACAGGAGGAACACAATTGTATGAGGGAAGAATCCTAGAGGTCCAAACAAAGAAGGATATCTTAAGTGAAATTCAAATTTTAAAAGATGAAATGAAGCAGTTGGATGGAAGCGGAGAAGATGAAGAATCGATACAAATATATAAAGACGAGTATCAAGCTCAGATTGACGAGTTGCAGGCAGTATATGAAACAGCACCGGATCAATATAATTGGTCAGATTATTTGTCAGACGGAACCATACATGGAGTCGAAGAATTATATAACAATAATAAATCAGATAGCTTCTATTCATGGCAATATAGCTTGAATCCGAACGGAGAAGTGTACTATGGAATCAGTGATGGAAATGATCTTACATATCAATCTTTATTTTTACAAAATAATCCGGATTACGGAAACTGTATCCGGTATCGGAAGAATACCCATGGATATGATTTTGTTGCCACTACTTATCTGGAAAATACCAATCTGGAAAAGGCAGATGCCCTTGCTTCAGAGGAGGCTTTCATGACAGAAAGATCAGGAAATATTTGGAGTGCAAATACAGAGATGCCGGAGACTTTAGCCAATTCTTTTGATGGAACGACTTTTGTAGAAATTACAGATGAGCCGGTTACAATGACTCAGGAAGAAGCGATTTCTATAGCTGATAGTTTTTTGGAACAGGTAGGAATAGAGGGGTTTGAATATTATCAAGGTGGTTTGTTTTACGAACTATTGGATATCCGAGAAGCATCGGATTTAGAGGGAACCGGTTATCGGAAAGAATATATTCTTAATTATATGCGTAACATTGACGGGGCATTTGTGACCTACGATAGCGTCGGTAAACATGATGAAGGCTGGAGAGGTGATGATTATGTAAAAAAGGCTTGGCCAATTGAAGTGATTGAGTTTCGTATTAATGATAGCGGAATCGTCGGTTTTGATTATAATGCACCATTAACAATGGTAGAAACGGTAGTGGAGCAGTCGAATTTGAAATCCTTTGATGTGATTCGGGATACATTTGAACAAATGGTCGTTGTCATCAACGCGGAAGAGACAGAAGAAGATAAATGTATGATTCAGATTGACAGGGTTGTATTAGGATATGCGCGCATTAGTGAACAGGATAACTATGATACCGGGCTGCTGGTTCCGGTATGGGATTTTAAGGGAACTGTTACCGAACAAAGTGGAGAAGAAACGATTGTAACATACAGAAATGTTATGACGATTAATGCCATTGATGGAACGATTGTTGACCGGGAATTAGGATATTAGCAGGTGAGGTTGAAAGGTGAACAGTTTTGAAACAGATATGATACGGGCAATTACATCAAAAGGGTTTGTTATAGGATTCCTGATTGAGTTACTTGTGCTTATTACTGCCGGCTGGGATTCTGATTTGTTTCGTATGATAGTACCGGTTGTTTGTACCCTCCCCTATACCGTTACGTGGCTGAAGGAATATGAATATGGATTTGTTAAGTCCTGTCTGCCCAGAACCAGCATTACATCTTATATATTGGGAAAGTTTCTGGCATGCGGAATCGGTGGTGGATTGTTGGAAATACTGGGAGTAGGTATTTATAATGTATGGAAATGGAAGGAGCCGTTGGATTGTTCTTATCTGCTTTTGTTTTTGAACGGATTTTTATGGGCAGAGATAGCAGCAGTGTTGGCCGCCTGGTCTCGCAATCGATATCTGGCATATGGAGGTTCCTTTGTTATTTATTATCTATTGATTATCTTACATGAACGGTATTTTCAGGGCTTGTATTGCCTGTATCCCTATGAGTGGTTTCAACCGGAACATACATGGGTATTCGGAGTGCAGGGAATGATACTTTTGTTAATCGGTATAATATCGATACTTGGTTGTATCTATTATGTAATTCTCAGGAGGTGCTTAGAGCATGTATAGATTACGACAAATTGGTCTGGTTGTATTGGCAAACTTTCGACGTTGGAGACTCAATCCACAGATATTGCTTGCCTTTGGGCTGGGTTTTGTCATCTGCTTCCTGCTTTCCAATAAGGTTCTTTTGTTCGCACAGGAGCATAATACATTATTGCAGATGCTGGAGCCATTTATCTGGACTTTCGGTGATGCAAATTCTATTTTATTAATTTCCTTGTGTCTGTTATTGCTCTTTGCAGATATGCCTAACTTAAGCAATGAAGTTCCTTTGTTTTTGGTGCGAACCAATCGCATGACATGGATGCTGGGACAAATTGTTTATATGGTATTGGCAACCTTATTGTTTGTTATATTTATATTACTGTCAACCTGTGTATTATCGGGAGCAAATGCATATCCGGCAAATCTATGGAGTGATACGGCTTCCATTCTTGGATATTCCAACATTGGAGAAGAGATTGCGATTCCGGCATTTGTAAAGGTGTTGGAACTATCCTATCCCTATAAATGTACCGTTCACATTTTTGGATTAATGCTGGGGTACTCTATGTTTATGGCAGGGTTGATTTTGTTCTTGAATCTATGGAAAGGAAATTATGGCATGATAGGAGGAGTTATTTTCAGTGGATTTGGATTTCTGTTAAATCCGGAAATGATTGCGCAATGGTTTCATATATCGCAGGAGCGAATACGGATTGCCAATATTATATTTGGTTGGATATCGCCCTTAAATCATGCCACGTATTATATGCATAATTTCGGATATGACAATCTGCCCAGATTGTGGGTGTCATATGTTTTTTTTGGTATAGGCAGTCTGATTTTATTCGGCTTATCGCTATGGAAGATGCAGACCTATTCTTTTTCCTTTACAGGAACAGAAAAAATAACAGTTCAAAAAACTTAGAATCGGGTGAGGATAGAATGGATAAACAAACAGGAATTAAAGTAGAACATGTATACAAATCCTTTGGGAAGGATGTTATTTTGCATGATGTGAATCTCCGGATTGCTTCTGGTGAGATTTTTGGTGTGGTAGGCAATAATGGAAGTGGGAAGACAGTCTTAATGAAATGTATCTGTGGTTTTTTGAAACCGGATAAAGGGAAGATCCGGGTGGGAGGTCAACAGGTTGGGAAAGAATGTGATTTTCCTGAAAATCTAGGTGTCATTATTGAAACACCAGGATTTATACCAGATATGACCGGTTATCAAAATCTAAAAATATTGGCGGCTTTAAGGGGCAAAATTGGGAAACAGGAAATTCGGGATACGATTGTCCGGGTAGGATTAGAACCAAATTTGAAAAAGCCGGTTGCCAAGTATTCCTTGGGAATGCGTCAAAGGTTGGGAATTGCTCAGGCAATTATGGAAAATCCAGAGGTGTTGATTTTGGATGAACCTTTTAACGGACTGGATCGGGCCGGAGTGACCCAAATGCGAAAATTGCTGAAAGAATTGAAAGCACAGGGGAAAGCAATTCTCCTTGCCAGCCATAATGCACAAGACATTGAAGAGTTATGTGATCGAGTACATGATATGGAAGACCCATGGTAGGAATAGTTAGCAGATATAAGCAGGATAGAAATGGAGGATAAAGCAACATGAAATTTTGGAAAAAAATGTTAGCCTGCCTGTTGGTAGCAGGGCTTCTTCTTGTTTTCCCAAAACAAATGATAATGGCACAGGAAAGTAATTCTGTGTCATCAGAGTATGCAACAGGGAAGCTGGTCATTGATAATCAGAACCGATATGAAGGGATGGATAAGGCTTATTCAGATGGATACGTACCCAAAGTGGAGCAGGGAAGGGTACAATTGGTAGTACCTTTGATCTGTAATCAGAAATTACAAAATGATTCTATTCGAGTGGCATTAAATCTGGGAGATTCTCAAAGCATACCATTTGTCAACAAGAATTATGAGAAAACCTTTACCTTACAATCGACAGCAGTTAATGATGGTTTGAATATTGTTGAAAGTTATGTGGTTTTGTTTTCTCTTGAATTGAAAGAGGAACGATATAATGGAAGTTATCCGGTGGTTCTGACAGTAGAAGCGGTAGATGCAAATGGAAATGATATGCAACAGCAATTCACTGTGTATGTGAATATCAGCGATGGGAAGAATCTCAATGAAGAACCAGCAACAGAAGCAACCACGGAGGAACCGGTTACATATGCACCGAAAGTATTGGTGGAATCCTGCAATTTTTCAAAAAAAGAGGTAGTTGCAGGAGAGGAAGTAAAGGCAGAAATCACCCTTGTTAATACCAGTCAGACAGAATCTGTCCAGAATATGACGGTAATGTTGACAGCACAGGAAGAGTATTTTACATTATTAAGTCAATCGGATGCAATTTATGTGGGAGCAATTCCGGCAGGAGGCAGTACAATTATTACCTATGATTTTGCCGTAAATTCAGCTACACCACAAGGACAGTATCATCTGACTCTTACCATGGATTATGCAGACAGCAAAGGAATGTTATATTCGGAATCCGGGAATGCAAAAGTGGATGTGAAACAGACTATGCTCATGCAATTTGACCCCGTAGTGATTCCGAAGGAGGTACAGGTTGCAGATGTGGTTGAGGCACAGGTACAGGCAATGAATTTGGGAAGAACTACTGTATATAATGTGCGTGCAGAACTAGTGGCAGACGGATTATCACCGGAAGGAACAATATTTATCGGAAATATGGAAGCAGGAACAGTCCAGACCGGAAGTATTCAGGTATCGGTTACATCATTATCAAATTCTAATTCCATGTATGGTCCCACCAAAGGAACCATTACTTTCTATTATGAAGATGAGGAAGGAAATGAATATACGGAAACAGAAGAATTTTCAACAGTAATTTGTTCTCCGTTTTCGGAAAAGACATTGGAGGAAGAACCGGATCAGCCGGGACAGTGGTGGATCATTATGGTTGTGGTCGTTGGAATCTTATGCCTGTTACTAGGATATATTCTGATTAAAAATAACAAACGGGAGCGTGGTGGAGCAGATGAAATGGTGGAAGAACTTCTGGCTGACTCGGAAACAAAATGACAGAGTAAAGATACAGCTTATTTGTTTCTTATTGGGCATTTTCTGTTTCAGTTTGGGATTCTATTATAGTGTTCAACTTTATCAATTGTTGCATACACCGGTAGAATACGTTTTATCCGGCTCTGAATCTTCGGAAAAACTTAGTATGCAGATAGAAGAGATAGAAAAGCTTGAATATGTAGAAACTGTCAGTCGCCAAAAGGAAAAAAAGATAGATATTACGTGTAAAACTGGAACAATTTCTTTGCCCTGCATTGAGGTATCAAAGGAATATTTGGAATCTGCTTACGGATTGACAGAGACGGAAACGATGAAGGTCATTTATCTCAATGAAACGGCATATGAACAGTTGCGGCGAGAATGTCAGAGTAATTATGGTGCCTCTGGTTCAAAGGACAATTGGCAGGCAGGATATTCTATGGGAGAGGGGGAACAGGGAATGGCAAAGCTGGTAGTAGCTAAATCTTTGCCTGATGATAGTCCCTGTGTTTTTGTATCAGGAACCTCCTTGGAATTGAAAAAGAATAATTCCCAGATTCGGGTGCGGTTACAGTATCAGGATTTAGAAGGAATACAGATAGAGGAATTGCAGGAAGCAGGTGCGATGATTATTAACTCGGAGCAAATTGAAAAGAATCAGTTGTTGTTGAATATACAGATGATGCAGGCACGAGATTGGTTGATAATTGGATGTATTTGCCTGTTATTTACAGCAATTTTGAAAAAATATGGAAAATAGAAGTTATGACCTGTTGAATTGACAGGTCATAAATTATTTTTGCGGGCTCTTTCTATTGTCAACCTAATGTAATTCACGGTTGACAACGAGAAAAGGTTGTAATAAGATACCCTTATTGAGTAAGCTAAAAGGCAATCAAGGAAAGTCTGGTTTATGTCATGAATTTTTATCTAAGAGGAACTAAAATGAATGTAAAAGAACAAGTACTGGAAACCTTAGAAAAGCAAAAGGGAGAACACATTTCAGGCGGTCAGTTGGCGGCTGCTTTAGGTGTGAGCCGCAACGCTGTCTGGAAAGCGGTGAAGTCTCTTCAGGAAGAGGGATATTCAATTTCGGCCATTACGAATAAAGGATACTGTATGGAGCGGGAGAATGATATATTATCCGTTCAAAGTATCTCGAAATACTTATTGCCGGAACTTTCGTTTTTAAATCTGGAAGTACATAAGACGATTGATTCTACGAATACAAGAGCTAAGGAATATGCCGCTCAGGGTAGGGCAGAGGGTATGGTTGTGATAGCAGAGGAGCAGACTGCCGGCAGAGGGCGAATGGGAAGGAGCTTTTATTCTCCATCTTCCAGTGGAGTATATATTAGTTTTTTGATGCGTCCGGATTTTACTGCACAGGAATCTTTGTTTTTGACGACTGCCGCAGCTGTAGCAGCAGCTCAGGCCATAGAAGAAGTTGCTGAAACGGAAGCTGTGATTAAGTGGGTCAATGATGTATTTTGTCATGGGAAAAAGGTATGCGGAATTTTGACAGAGGCTTCCGTAAACGTGGAAAACAGTATGTTGGAATATGCAGTAACAGGAATCGGATTTAATTTGTGGGAACCGGAAGGTGGTTTTCCAAAGGAGATTCAGTCTGTAGCAGGTTCTGTCTTTCAGCAGAAAAAGGACAAACAGAACATATCAGAGGCGGAAATAAGAAGTAAAATTGTAGCTTCCATGATTAATCATTTCTGGGAATATTATGAACATTTGACGGAAAAAAGTTTTATGGCAGAATATAAACGTCGTTCCTTCTTAATTGGAAAAGAGGTATATACGGTATCGGATACACCGATAACAGGAACGGCTGTTGATATAGATGATGATGGACATTTGATATTGGAATGTCAGGATGGAAAACGGATAGCACTTTCTTCCGGAGAGGTGAGTGTCAGACCGGTATCATAATTAAGAAAGATACATTATATTTGTACAATAATGAGAAGAAAATGGAGGCTCAGAAAAATGAAAGGAAAGTTTACGGTAAAAGATATTGTTTTCATCGGTGTATTTGCAGCAGTGATAGCTGTTATGAGCCAGTTATCGATTCCTACACCATGGGGGATACCAATTACACTTCAAACGTTTGCTGTGGCACTGACCGGTTTTGCCCTTGGAAAGTGGAAAGGAACGATGGCAACTTTTGTTTATATTTTAATCGGTTTGGTTGGTGTACCTGTTTATTCGAATTTTGGAGCCGGTCCGGCTAAATTATTCGGACTTACCGGTGGTTTTATCTGGGGATTCTTATTTTTAGCATTTGCAAGTGGCTGGGTAGAATCCTTGCAAATGAAATGGTTATCTATTTTTCTGAGCATAGCAGGACTTTTGATTTGTCATGGCTGTGGTGCTGTTCAATTTGCAATTGTAAGTAACCGAACCTTTTGGGAAGCATTTTTACTGGCATCTGCACCATATTTGGTAAAGGATATTATATCTATAGTGATAGCTTATGGTTTGGCAATCCCAATTCGAAAAGCTATGGGGATGACGGGAGCGGCAGAAAAGAAGACAGTTGACTAGAATTGATTCGAGAATAAAAAAGAAATATAAAAAAAGAAGATAAAAGGTATAAACATCAGGAATATGTAAATACTATGATTATCCGATAAGTAACAACTTATCGGAGTTACAACGTAAGCTCTTTTCGATAGAAAAGACCTACGATCCTCCCCTTTATCCATGAGGCCCCGGTTTCCCCGCCGGGGTCTTTTTCCATTCTTTACAAGAATCCTTTAATAGCGTATTATATGTAATAGCAACTGATGCGTTCCTGTTAGAAACTGCAACGCAGAAAAATACTGCTTGTTAGCAAGATGGAAGTAAGAGGGAGATACATATGAAAAGAAATCCAATATTAGTGTATATTTTTGAGTGTTCGAATATTTTAGCATGTGTTGTGTTTCCATGTATGATTTTTTTTAATGCAGGAGGCTGGTTTTTTCCAAATAATACGGGTATGTATTCTGGTTTGGAATTGTTGGACTGTATGAAGACAACGGTAATAGCAGCTTTAATATTTGCCATCGTGGTTGCAATTCCATTGCTTTTATTATTTGTAGACTGTTTTGTTATCATGAAAGGAGTAAAAGGGTTTAAAGTAACCATTTTATCCATTCTGTCTGCTCCGGCTTCTTATCCGGTAGCACGAACTTTGGTTCTAAATGAAGAAAAACATAAACAGAAGTTTCATATCATTGCAGGTGGATGTATTTTTGCCAGTAACTGTCTGGCAATTGCCGGGTTTGTGTATTATATCATCCGAATCGTAATTGCATCCTTGGCAATTTTCTGACGTAAAAAATGAATTCATATGGTTTGTTTGGATAATGGAGAACAAATAATTAAAATTGAATAAATCTTGGAATATGGCTTGCATTTTTTGACAGGATTTATGATAATGGAACAAGGTTTTAAAAGATAATTTTTGATAGAAATACAATGGATAAGGATGATTGGACATGAAAATTGGACTTGTGCTGGAGGGTGGTGCGTTGCGCGGGTTATTTACCGCAGGTGCATTGGATTTCCTTCTGGATAACGGAGTAAGCTTTGATTATATTGCCGGTGTCTCTGCCGGAGCAGGTAATATGATGAATTTTATTGCTGGACAGAGAGGCAGAACCAGAAAAGTAATCAGTCCGGGAAAAAAGGATGCTTACTATGGCGCATCTCAATTATTTAAGACAGGTAATTATTTGAACTTGGAAAAAATGGTATTTGAATTTTCCTATAAGACATTTCCATATGATTTTGAGGCACATCGGAATTCGAAGGTGGAGCATGAAATCGTGGTGGTTAACTGTTCAACGGCAGAAGCTGAATATATTAATGGAGCAGGGGAGGATAACCATACCCTGACTGCAGTGAAGGCTTCTTGTTCTGTGCCAATCTTATCTTTGCCTGTGGAAATGGATGGACAGGATTATATGGATGGTAGTCTGGTGGATTCCATTCCTTATCAACATGCTTTTGAACGGGGATGTGACAAAGTGGTTATTATCATGACCAAGACCGGTAACGAAACCCCGACGGATTATAATAAGTTTAAACCATTTATTAAAGCACTGTATGGTAAAAAATATCCGAAGTTTGCAGATGCTTTGCTGGAACGGGCAGATGTATATCAGACCCAACGAGAGGAAATGGAACGTTTAGCAGAGGAAGGAAAAATATTTATTCTGCGTCCGGAGATGCCATGTATTAGTAAATTCGAAACCAGAGAGGAGAAACGGGAAGAATTCTATCAGCATGGTTATGACCGTATGAAGGCAGAGTATGATAATCTATGTGCTTTCATGAAAGAATAAGGAGAAATGTATGCTGGAACGCAGTGAATATATGCCATTGGAATATCTGAAAAAACAGAAATGGACGGGAAGCTATCGAGGGATGCGGTTTCTGCTTCATAAGGTGGTAGAAAAGAAACAGGAAGAGTTGGATGGAGAAACCAGGGAAGTGGAACAGGTCTGGTTAGAAGCTGTAGTATGGAGAGAACCATATTCTTATGAGGTAACCCCGGAAGAGAGCAAGACAAGACAACGCTTTGAATTCAGCGAAGCAGGCAGAGAGGCTGCTATCCGGTGGTTAGAGGAAGAATATGACAGTCGACAGGAAGAATGGAAGCAGGCGACATGGTAGCGGAAAGTAGTTGAAATCTGACAATAGGTTTGCTATACTGTGAAAGTCGAGTTGCAAGACAGAATTTAGACATATTATACTTTCATATACAAAATGAGAAAGAAGAGGACAAAGTAATGAGTTTATTAAAGGAATGGCGTGATTACGCTTATGGTTTGGATGACAGAACACCGGAAGGAAAACAATTCTGGTTGAATTATTTTAACGTAGAAAAAGGAATTTATCAGCAGTTATTAAAGAATCCGGAAGAGGTAGTAGAAGGTACGGTTCAGGAATTAGCAGATAAGTATGAAACCACCCTGCAATTAATGGTTGGATTCTTGGATGGAATTGATGAAAGCTTAAAGACACCAAACGGTATTGAAGAAATGGAAGCAGATACAAAGGTTTCTCTCGATATCGATGTGGAAAAGCTTTATATGAATATGGTTGGCTGTAATGCAGAGTGGCTGTATACCTTAGAGGAGTGGGATGATATCTTAACTCCGGAGCGTAGAAAGGAATTATACAGACAGGAAAAGACTTCTAAGACTGTTGTAAAGCCACCAAAGGTAGGTCGGAATGATCCATGTCCATGTGGTTCCGGCAAGAAGTTCAAGTTCTGCTGTGGAGCAAATAAGTAAAAGTTGATGCAAATGGGGCTTTGCAGATGACGAATCGTGATAATGGAACGTTATAGGATTCGTTTTTTCTGGAAAGCTCTTTTTTCGAGAATAATATAGTTCGAAGGAGAGAAGAAAATGAGCAAAATTAGAACCAGATTTGCACCAAGTCCAACAGGACGTATGCACGTAGGAAATTTAAGAACCGCTTTGTATGCTTATTTAATTGCCAAGCATGAGGGTGGAGATTTTATTTTGCGGATTGAAGATACCGATCAGGAACGATTTGTGGAAGAGGCGCTGGATATTATTTACCGTACAATGGAAAAGACAGGCTTAAAGCATGATGAAGGACCGGATAAGGATGGTGGCGTGGGACCATATATTCAAAGTGAACGTCAGGCTGCCGGAATCTATATGGAATATGCCAAGAAACTGATAGCAGAAGGAAAGGCATATTATTGTTTCTGTGATAAGGAACGTCTGGAGTCTCTTCGTCAAACGATTACTACAGAAAGCGGAGAAACCAAGGAAATTGTAGTGTATGATAAGCACTGTCTTCATCTGAGTCAGGAAGAAATTGATGCAAAACTGGCGGCTGGTGTACCATATGTCATTCGTCAGAACAGTCCAACAGAGGGAACAACTACTTTCCATGATGAGTTATATGGAGATGTTACAGTTCCGAATAATGAATTGGATGATATGATTCTTATAAAGTCAGATGGATTTCCTACTTATAATTTTGCAAACGTAGTAGATGACCATTTAATGGGAATTACCCATGTAGTACGTGGAAATGAATATATTTCATCTTCTCCAAAGTACACGTTGTTATATCAGGCGTTTGGCTGGGAGGAACCAAAGTACATTCACTGTCCATTAATTACAGATGAGAATCATCAGAAATTAAGTAAGAGAAGTGGACATTCTTCTTTTGAAGACTTAATCGACCAGGGATTTGTAACGGAAGCAGTTGTAAATTATGTTGCATTGCTTGGCTGGAGTCCGGACAGTAACCAGGAGATTTTCTCTTTAGAGGAATTAGTAAAAGAGTTTGATTATCATAGAATTAACAAGTCTCCTTCTGTATTCGATATCAATAAGTTAAAATGGATGAATGGGGAATATTTAAAGGCAATGGAACCTGACAAATTCCGGGAATTAGTCACCCCATATATCAAGGAAGTGATTACCAAGGATTTGGATTTGGATAAAATCTGCCCATTGGTTCAGACCCGTATGGAGATTTTACCGGATGTAAAGGAGCTGGTTGATTTCTTTGAGGAATTACCGGATTATGATGTGGAAATGTATTGTCATAAGAAGATGAAGACTAATCTGGAGAATTCTTTGGAAATTTTGAAAGAAGAGTATGAGATATTAAAGGATTTTGATGATTGGAGCTTAGATGCCCTCCATGACAAATTAATGGAATATATTGCAAATAAGGGAATTAAGAACGGTACAGGCTTATGGCCGATTCGTACTGCAGTTTCCGGGAAGCAGTCAACTCCGGGAGGAGCATTTGAAATTATGGACATTATTGGCAAGGAAGAATCCTTAAAGCGTATGGAAATCGGTATTGAGAAGCTGGAAAAGGCCAATCAGTAATGATAAGGAGTTAATTTGAGTATTACATTAAATGAAGCACAGGAGAGGGCAGTTCGCCATATCAATGGGCCCTGTCTGGTGTTAGCAGGTCCGGGTTCCGGAAAGACAGCAGTGATTACCCATCGAACCCGATATTTAATTGAAGAAGCAGGAATCCATCCGGAGAATGTTTTGGTGATTACCTTTACCAAAGCGGCTGCAATGGAAATGAAGGAGCGATTCCAAAGGATGATGCAGGGAGCTAAGGCTCCCTGTACTTTTGGTACCTTTCATTCCGTATTCTTTATGATTCTGCGTAGAGCCTATGGATATACAGGAGCACAGGTGTTGCCGGAGGAGCAAAAGCGGAATATTCTGAAAATCATTGTTCAGGAAATGCAGCTGGAATTCGAAGATGAGGAAGAATTCCTACAGGGGATAATTGGGGAAATTACTCTTGTGAAAAGTGAATATATGGATTTGCAGCATTATTACAGTACTACTTGTGGAGAAGAAGAATTTCGCCGGATTTATCGAAGCTATGAGGAACAGCTTCGTCATGAACATAAAATCGATTTTGATGATATGCTGGTGTACACCTATGAACTGCTAAAGGAACGGAAGGATATTTGTCAAATGTGGCAGAGAAAATTCCAATACATTTTAATTGATGAGTTTCAGGATATTAACCGGATTCAGTATGAAATTGTAAAATTGCTGGCAGGCAAGGACCAAAATCTATTTGTAGTGGGAGATGATGACCAGTCAATCTATCGGTTCCGAGGTGCAAAGCCGGAAATTATGCTGGGATTTCATAGGGACTTTCCCAAGGCAGAACAGATACTTTTGAATATCAATTATCGCTCCAGTCGGGAGATTGTGGAAGGCAGTTTGCGGATGATTGCCAATAATACAAAGCGATATTTCAAAGACATTCAGGGAAATCGTCCATATGAACAACCAATCTGTATTCATGAGTTAAAAACCAATGGAGAAGAAAGTCAGGATATCCTGAAACGAATTCAGGATTATAAGAAGAAAGGGATGTCTTATAATGAAATGGCTGTGATTTTCCGAACCAATATGGAATCCAGACGAGTGGTAGATAAATTAATGGAGTATAATATTCCATTTCGCATGAGGGACCGATTGCCGAATTGTTATGACCACTGGATTGCAAAACAGTTGATTACCTATATTCGAATTGCCATGGGAAGCAGAGAACGGGCGGATTTTCTACAGATATGGAACCGACCAAAGCGGTATTTGAGACGGGAATGGCTGTCTCAGCCTCAGGTTGACCTGGATAAGATTCAGGAAGCAGTTAAGGATAAAAGCTGGGCGGTGGAACATTTACAAAAGTTAAATTCTGATATAGAACGACTGCGAAAGATGGAACCGTATACAGCCATTCAATATATTCGAAAAGGTATTGGATATGAGGATTACCTAGAAGAATATGCAAGCCAGCATAGGATTAAGCTGGAAGAACTGACAGATATCTTAGAGGAAATACAGGCAATGGCAAAGCCTTATAAAACATTTGAGGAATGGTTTGAATATATAGAAGACTATGGGAACCGGTTAGAGGAACAGCGGCAAAAGCAACAGAAGTTGGATTGGCAGGAGGAGGCAGTCACTCTGACTACCATGCACAGTGCCAAGGGCTTGGAATATGAAGTGGTATTTCTCTTGGAAGCCAATGAAGGGATAACTCCTCATAAAAAGGCAGGAAAACCGGAAGATATTGAAGAAGAACGAAGGATGTTCTATGTTGCGGTAACCAGAGCGAAAACCTATCTGCATATTTATGTTTTAAAGGAACGGTATAATAAAACTCTTTTGCCTTCCCGGTTTGTGAATGAGATTCGATTTGACCAAAGAGTATTAAAGGCTGGAACGGCAGTAAGGCACCGCAGTTATGGAGTCGGAACAATCACTTATGTTGATGAACGGAAAATCAGTATTTATTTTGAAAAGCTGGGAGAAACTAAGACATTAAGCCGAAGCTTTGTGATAGAACAAGGGCTACTATCTTGTTAAGTTGTTGCCTTTCCAACGGAACTGTTATATGATGATTTAAGATTCAAAAGCGATATGAAAGAGATTATATAAAAGAGTTAGGAGTAAGTAGTATGTTGTTTTCCAGTACAACATTTTTATTTGTATTTTTGCCGGTAGTATTAGCGGTTTATTTCATATGTCCGAAAAAGCTTCGAAATGTGGTTTTGCTGATAAGCAGTCTGTTATTTTACGCATGGGGAGAGCCACGGTATATTCTTGTTATGCTGGCAACCATTCTGGTGAATTACATTTTGGCACTGGTTTGTGCCTCCTGTAAGGAAAAGGGAAAGGATAAAGGGGCAAAAGCGGCCGTAATCGGAACGATTGTATTCAGCATTGGTATGCTGGCGTTTTTTAAGTACAGTAATTTCTTTTTGACAAACTTCAATGGAAGTATTGGGAAGCTGGCAGGGGTTTCCCTTCCGTTACTGAAGGTAGCTCTGCCTCTTGGTATTTCATTCTATACGTTTCAAACCTTGTCCTATACGATTGACGTTTATCGGGGAGAGGTAAAACCACAGAAGAATATTTTGAATCTGGCAACTTATGTTTGCCTGTTTCCACAGTTGATTGCAGGTCCGATTGTGAGGTATCAGACGGTAGCTAAGGAATTGGAGGAACGACAGGAAAGTGTTTCACAGTTTGGAGAAGGTGTAAGGAGATTTGTAGTCGGACTTGGAAAAAAGGTTTTGCTTGCTAATACGGCAGGCAGTGTATTTGATGCAATTGGAGCGATGGGTGACAGTCAGGTTTCTGTTGCGTTATATTGGCTGGCATCTATTGCGTTTACCTTTCAGATTTATTTTGATTTCAGTGGTTATTCGGATATGGCAATCGGATTGGGCAAAATGTTCGGCTTCACATTTCTGGAAAACTTTAATTATCCATATATATCAAAAAGTATAACAGAATTCTGGCGGCGTTGGCATATTTCCCTAAGTACATGGTTTAAGGATTATATCTATATTCCTTTGGGAGGAAACCGCAAGGGAAAGGTTCGAACATATCTGAACCTGTTTCTTGTATGGTTGCTGACCGGATTCTGGCATGGTGCAGCTTGGAATTTTATTCTGTGGGGCTTGTATTTCTTTGTTTTATTGATGATTGAAAAGGCAGGATTGAAGAAACTATTAGAGAAAGCACCGTCATTTATTAGTCATTGCTATGCCCTGTTCTTTATTAATTTCAGCTGGGTGATTTTCTCCTATGATTCCATGGATACCTTAGGTATGGTATGTAAGCGGATGTTTGGGTTCGGTGGAATTCCGTTTTGGAACAGTACCAGTACCTACTATTTGTTGTCCTATCTGGCAGTTTTTCTGATTATGGCGATTGCAGCAACCCCATTTCCAAAGAAATGTGTTGCATGGATAGGAGAGCGATTACCGGAACGGGGAAAAACAGTGCTTGGAATTGTGGCAGAATGTGCCGGATTATTAGTAGTATTATTTCTTGCAACCAGTTGTCTTGCCAGCGATGCCTTTAATCCATTTCTGTATTTTCGATTTTAAGGGGGTGTGAATATGAGAAATAAAATAGAAATACTATTATTTTTAGTATTTATTGCCTTCTTTGGTCTGGGGTATCTGGTATTGGAGCAGCGAGATTTTTCAGAAATGGAAAATCGGTATCTGGAACAATGTCCGAAATTCACATGGAAAGGGTTTGTTGATGGCGAATTTACAGAGAAATTTGAAACATATACCGCTGATCAGATTCTGGGAAAGGATGTATTTGTAAAAAGCAATGTGGCAGTAAATCGGGTGCTGGGAATTACAGAGATTAATCAGGTTTATATAGGGAAAGAGGGATACCTGATTCAGGATTATCAGGAACCGGGTGAGGTATTGGAGGATAATATCCGGTATTTACAGGCATTTGCCGAGGAAAATCCGGAGATTGATATGACTTTCCTGATTTCTCCAAATGTGAATGAGATTTACCCGGAATATCTTCCGGCTTATGCAGAAACTTATTCTCAAGAATCAGTGATTGACAGGCTTCAGACTTCTTTGGAAGGGAGGATGACAGTCGTAGATGTGACAGAAGTATTGAGGGAGCATAAAGGGGAAGCTTTATACTACAAAACAGATCATCATTGGACTACACTTGGGGCATATTATGCATATGAGGAATTATGCGGGACTTTGGAATTAGAGCCGACACCAATCGAACAATACCAGTGTCTGGAAGTAGCAGAACCATTTTATGGCTCTCTTTATTCGAAAGTTCCTCTATTTGAACAAGAGTCGGATTCTGTGGAATTGTATAGAAACCCTAAGGGGGAATATAAGGTAACGGTTGTTGGAGAGCAGCAGACAAAAGATTCCATGTTTGATATGGAATATGTAAATCGAAAGGATAAATACAGTATCTTTTTTGGAGGTAATTATCCTTTACTGGTAATCGAAAGCAATAGTGAAAATGATGAAAAAATATTGATATTGAAGGATTCCTATGCAAATTGTATGGTTCCGATGCTGGCAGACCATTATGGTGAAATTCATATGATGGATTTACGGTATTATCATGAGGATGTTAGTGAATATATAGAGGAGCAGGGGATTCAAAAGGTAATTTTTATTCATAATGTGGATTTTATTTCGACAGATAACAATTTTTTATGGTTATAGTCTTGAAAAATCATAGGAATTCATGTAATAATTTACATGGACTTTACATTATCATGATGTTAATTTTACGAAACGGGAATATCATGAAGTTGCAAGTCCTAAGAATATCATATTCAGAGGAGTTTTATTGATGAGTATCTTTAATGTATTAACTATGATTGGAGGACTTGCCTTATTCTTATTTGGTATGCATATTATGGGCGATGGTCTGACAAAAGCTTCCGGTGGTAAACTGGAAAAGATTTTGGAGAAATTGACATCGAATAAGATATATGCAGTTCTTTTGGGAGCTGGTGTAACTGCGATTATTCAATCGTCTTCTGCTACAACAGTTATGGTGGTCGGTTTTGTTAACTCAGGACTTATGAAACTGTCTCAGGCCATTGGTGTTATTATGGGTGCTAATATAGGTACTACCATTACATCATGGTTGTTAAGCTTGATAGGATTAGAAGGAGATAATCTTATTGTAACCTTATGTAAACCGGAATCCTTTACTCCGATTTTGGCATTAATAGGTGTTATTCTATTAATGTTCACAAAAAGGCAGAAATACCAGAATGTAGGAAACATTCTGCTGGGCTTTACCGTGTTGATGTTTGGTATGTCTACCATGAGTGGAGCTGTGGAGCCATTGGCTGATGTGCCGGAATTTGCTAATTTTATGATTCATTTTAAGAATCCGATTTTAGCGTTGTTGGTTGGCTTGATATTAACTGCCATTATCCAAAGTTCTTCTGCATCTGTAGGTATCTTACAGGCATTGTCGGTTACAGGCGTTGTGGATTATCGGCTGGCAATTCCGATTATTATGGGTCAGAACATCGGAACCTGTGTAACTGCATTGCTTTCATCGGTAGGTGCAAGTACCAATGGTAAACGGGCTGCAGTGGTTCACTTATATATAAAAATACTTGGAACTACTTCATTCTTGCTCTTGTTCTATTTGCTGAATATGTTCCTGCACTTTGACTTTTTAGATCAGCCGGCAAATGCGATAGGAATTGCAGTGATTCATAGTGTATATAACATTTTTGCTACATGTATCTTATTACCATTGTCAAAGGGATTAGAAAAGCTGAGCTGTCTGACAATCCGGGATAAGGCAGAGGAGACAGTAGTTGTGGCACCGGAGTTTCAGGCTTTGGATGTTCGTTTCTTAGATACACCGGCAATTGCAGTTGCCCGTTGTAAAGAAGTAGCAGTAAAGATGGCAGAACTGAGCCGGAAGGCCTTGTTTCAGGCTATGGATTTATTGAAGCATTTTGATAAAGATAAAGCGGAGCAGGTTTGTGAAATTGAATCTATAGTGGATCAATATGAAGATGAGCTGGGTAAGTATCTGGTTAAATTAAGCAGTAAGAGTCTTACGGAACAGGATAGTCATACCATTTCTATGCTGTTGCATTGTATTGGAGATTTCGAACGAATTTCAGATCATGCTGTTAATATCTGTGATTCTGCCAGAGAAATGTACACCAAGGAGCAGGAATTTTCGAAGAAGGCACAGGAAGAGATATCTATCTTTTCCGGTTTGATTCGTGAGATTGTAGATACTTCAGTGCGGGTATTTGAGACAGAAGATCTACAGCTGGCAAAAGATGTAGAACCAATGGAAGAAGTAGTAGATGGATTGAATGATGAAATTAAAAAGCGTCATATTAAACGTTTGCGTAAAGGAAAGTGTACCATTGAACTGGGCTTTGCCTTATCTGATATTACTACGAATTATGAGCGGGTAGCCGATCATTGTTCCAATATTGCAATCAGTCTGATTCAAATTCCGGATGATGTATATGGATCTCATGATTATGTGGAACATCTGGAGAAGGGTGAGGATTCACAGTATCACGAGGCCTTAGTGAAATATACAGAAAAATATATGCTACCGTAAAATTCCTTCAATCAACTGCAGGATTCAGTATTTGGAGGAACGAATCTTGCGGTATAGAATAGGAGGTTAGGATATGGCTCTGATTTATATTGTAGAAGATGATCAAAACATTCGGGAAATCCAACGGTTTGCGTTGCAAAATAGTGGATATCGGGTAGAGGAATTCGAATGTGCAAAAGATTTCTATAAAAAACTGGCGGTCAAAGTACCGCATCTGATTCTGTTGGATATTATGCTTCCGGATGAAGATGGTTTGACAATTGTAAAAAAGCTTCGCACCATGCCGGAGGTTAAAAAAGTGCCGGTTATTATGGTGACTGCAAAAACAACTGAAATTGATAAAGTAAAGGGTTTGGATTTGGGAGCTGATGATTACATTACCAAACCTTTTGGAGTGATGGAGTTAATATCCAGAGTCAAAGCTGTCCTGCGCAGAACCTATGATATGGAAGAAGAGAAACAAATAACGCTGGGCGAAGTAAGCATTGACAGCGAAAAGCATATGGTAACCGTACAGGATCAAGTATGTGAATTAACCTTTAAGGAATATGAATTATTGAAATTGCTTATGACAAATGCAGGAATTGTCATGACAAGAGATGTGATAATGGAACGGGTCTGGGGTGTGGATTTCGAAGGGGAGTCCAGAACCTTGGATATGCATATAAAAACCCTGCGACAAAAATTAAAAGAATCCGGCAGCCGAATTAAAACGGTGCGTAATGTAGGATATATGATGGAGTAATGCTTATGAAGAAGAAGATTAACACCTTGTATATCCTGCTTTCTGTTTCTGCAATTTTGCTTACTTTGATTGCTACCACTTGTGTATATTATAGCTTCTTGAGAAAAGAGGTTCTGGATAATCTGAAGAATTATGCCCACTTATTGAAAACTCCGATTGTAGAGGAAGCATATGATTCGGATATTATTCATACCGCAAAGGAGGACCGAATCCGTATTACGGTGATTCAAAAAGACGGGGAAGTATTATTTGATAATGAAGTCAACATTGAAGAAATGGACAACCATAGTGAAAGACCGGAGGTACAGGAGGCATTGCAATCGGGTGAGGGTGTGACTGTTCGACGTTCTGATACTTTAGATAAAAGTACCTTTTATTATGCATTTGCAGTTGACAATGATAAGATATTACGTGTGTCAAAGGAAACCGGAAGTATCTGGAGTATTCTGGGTCAGGCATTCCCTTTTATTGCATTGATTGCCGGTATTTTGATTATCAGTAGTATTCTTTTTTCCGGTTTACTGACCAGCAGTATTGTAAAACCAATTGAAACCTTAGCGAATAATCTGGATCATGTAGAGACAGTATCTACCTACAAAGAATTAATGCCATTTTTAAATACGATTCAGCGACAGCATGATGATATTTTGAAAAGTGCTAAAATCCGTCAGGAATTCACTGCTAATGTATCTCATGAGTTAAAAACTCCTTTAACATCTATTTCCGGTTATTCGGAATTAATTGAAAATGGGATGGCATCTTCCGGGGATGTGCAGCGGTTTGCAGGGGAAATCCACAAAAATGCACAACGGTTATTAACTTTGATTAATGATATCCTGCGTTTGTCGGAACTGGATGATTCTGAAAAGGATACAATGCTATCTTTTGAAACTGTTGATTTATATAATATTGCAGAGAATTGTGTCAATATGCTGACCTTAAATGCAGAGAAACATCAGGTTCGAATGACCATGGAAGGAGCTTCCTGTCAGGTACATGGCAACAGGCAAATGTTGGAGGAATTGATTTATAACCTATGCGATAATGCAATTCGATACAACAATCCGGGTGGAACCGTATGGGTATCTGTTCGGGAGTCAGATGATTTGCAGGTGGAATTAATGGTGAAGGATACCGGTATCGGAATTCCGGAAGAACATCAGACACGAATCTTTGAACGTTTTTATCGTGTGGATAAGAGTCGTTCAAAATCTACAGGTGGAACCGGTTTGGGACTTGCAATTGTAAAACATATTGTCAGTCAGCATCAGGCGGAAATGAAGTTGGAGAGTGAAATTGGTGTTGGAACCACCATTATCATTCGCTTTCCGGGAATATAATAAAACGAGGAGGAGAACTTAGTTCTCCTCCATTTCATTAAATGCCGCCTCGTCCAGCATTTCATCAAAGGCATCTGCAACCATATCAAATTCATCGTCATCCTGAATTTCAATCAGTTCGAAGTCCTCTCCTTTACGTGTATAGCCATAAAGCAGAATTTCATCCTCGGATAAGCCTTCCACCTCTTCTAACGGGAGAAGTGCCACATAATCCTTGTCGCCTACAGGAAAGCTGGCAATAATTCCACATTCTACCTGGGTGTCCTCAAATACCAGAGTTATGGTATCTTCCATTTCTTCATCTAAGAATATTTTTGCATCGTTATTATTTTGATTGTTGTTCATAATGCTTCCATATTTCCTTTCTGTTCCGATGGAACGATTTTGAATTGCCATTTATATGGATTCTATCTAATAATATACTAAAAAGCCTTAGTAAAGGCAACACTAACAGCGATATTTTGCTTGACTTTATAGCTTTTTTGTCTAAAATGGTAATAGTGGAAGGGAAGGAATCTGGCTTCCGTAAGTTACATAGGAAAACGAGAGGAGAAACAAGGTGGCAACGCAAGGGTTTTACAACGGTCACGAAAGAAAAGAAACAGAGGGAAAGTTCTCAAAAGAAGGCGAAAATAACAATATCCGCGAATATCGGGCAAGAGATAGCCGAGGAAACGAAGGCAGCCGTGGAAATGGCGAGCATCGAGGTGGAAAAAGCGGCGATTACAGACAGAGAGACAATCAGAATAATGGGGAATATCGTAGAAAAGATAATCGCGGTTTCCGTACAAATGAAGGAAAAGGTGAGGGTGTTCAGGCATCCAAAGGAGAATACAAGCCAAAAGATAATCGGGGAGGCGGCTATAAGCCAAAAGATAATCGAAATTCATACGGCGGAGGATATAATAGCTTCGCAAAAGATAAAGATGAAGATGATGGAAAAAAGGTATTTCGTTCTGCAAAGCCGAAGGCTGTGGATAAACCGAAGGAACCGCAACCGGATAAGTTCGAAACCATTAAACGGTTAGAACGGGAACAGAAGACCATTAAGAAAAAAGAATCGAAACGAAATAAAACAGAAAGTACTCGTCCACAGCAGAAGGTTAAGCGTCAGAATAATCGCAATCTGTTGAATGATTATGCGAATGGAATGTACGATGATTATGAGGACGATTTTTAAATCAATGATAGTGTAAAGTCAAATATGAAAATAACGGCATCAGGACTCCGTCACCTGCGGTGATACCGCATGCCAAGCAATGCAGGAGGATAGAAATATGGCTATCGCTTATAATCACAGAGCAATTGAAAACAAATGGAAAAAGGGTTGGGAAGAACATCCGATTAATGTTGATGACGGTAAGAAGCCAAAGTATTACTGTCTGGATATGTTCCCATATCCATCAGGAAATGGTTTACATGTAGGTCACTGGAGAGGTTATGTTATCAGTGATGCATGGAGCCGTTATAAGATGATGCAGGGATATTACCTGATTCATCCGATGGGATGGGATGCCTTTGGTCTTCCGGCTGAAAACTATGCAATTAAGAATGGAGTACATCCAAGTATTTCAACTGCGGAGAACATTAAGAATATTAAGCGACAGATTAATGAAATAGCAGCTATTTATGATTGGGACAGAGAAGTGAACACCACAGACCCTAATTATTATAAATGGACGCAGTGGATTTTTGTACAAATGTTCAAGAAGGGCTTGGCTTATGAGAAGGAAATGCCAATTAACTGGTGTCCTTCCTGTAAAACAGGTCTTGCAAATGAAGAAGTTGTAGACGGAAAGTGTGAGCGTTGCCATTCAGAAGTAACCAAGAAGAATCTGCGTCAGTGGATGTTAAAGATTACTGCGTATGCAGATCGTTTATTAGAGGATTTGGACACCTTGGATTGGCCGGAGAAGGTTAAGAAAATGCAGTCTGACTGGATTGGTCGTTCTTATGGTGCAGAAGTGGATTTCAAGATTGATGGAAGAGACGATGCAATTACGGTATATACCACCAGACCGGATACTTTATATGGTGCAACATTTATGGTACTGGCACCGGAACATAAGCTGGCAGCCGGCTTGGCAACAGAGGAAACCAAAGCAGCAGTTGAGAAGTATATTTATGATGCTTCTATGAAGTCCAATGTTGACCGTATGCAGGATAAAGAGAAGACAGGTGTTTTCACTGGCAGTTATGCCATTAATCCGTTAAATGGTGCAAAGGTGCCAATTTGGTTATCAGATTATGTATTGGCAGATTATGGTACCGGAGCCATTATGTGTGTACCTGCACATGATGACCGTGATTTTGCATTTGCAAAGAAATTCGATCTTCCAATTATTCAGGTTATTGCTAAGGATGGAAAAGAAATTGAGAATATGACCGAGGCTTATACAGAAGCATCCGGCACCATGATTAATTCCGGTGAATGGAATGGCATGGAATCGGCTGTATTGAAGAAAGAAGCTCCTGCTATGATTGAGAAGATGGGCTTTGGTAAGAAGACTACGAATTATAAGTTGCGTGATTGGGTATTCTCCCGTCAGAGATATTGGGGAGAACCAATTCCTATCATACACTGCCCGGATTGTGGAGCAGTACCGGTACCGGAAGACCAGTTGCCATTATTATTACCGGATGTTGAAAGCTATCAGCCAACAGGAACCGGAGAGTCTCCTTTGGCAGATATTACAGAATGGGTAAATACGACATGCCCTTGCTGTGGAAAGCCGGCGAAGAGAGAAACCAATACCATGCCGCAATGGGCTGGTTCATCTTGGTATTTTCTGCGGTATGTAGATGCAAAGAATGATAAGGAATTAGTCAGCCGGGAAAAGGCAGATAAGTATTTGCCGGTTGACATGTATATCGGTGGTGTAGAGCATGCAGTATTGCATTTGTTGTATGCACGGTTCTATACGAAATTCCTTCATGATATCGGAGTAGTGGATTTTGATGAGCCATTCCAAAAGCTGTTTAATCAGGGTATGGTTTGTGGACGTGACCGGGAAACCGGAGCTGCTACCAAGATGAGTAAATCTTTGGGAAATATTGTATCTCCGGATGATATGGTTCGGGACTACGGCTGTGATTCTTTACGGTTATACGAACTTTTCATTGGACCGCCAGAGTTGGATTCTATCTGGGATGACAGTGGTATTGATGGAGTGTATCGGTTTATTAACCGTTTTTATAACATGGTTATGACCAATAAGGACAAGGATGTAGCGGAAACCAAGGAACTGGTTAAACTGCGACACAGAATGATTAAAGATGTTACTACAAGATTTGAGCAGTTTAGCTTGAATACGGTTGTCAGTGCTTTTATGGAATATAACAACAAGTTCGTAGAATTAACAAAGACTACCGGTGTGGATAAAGAAACCCTGAAGGCAGCGGTTCTTATGATTGCACCATTTGCACCACACATTGGTGAAGAGTTGTGGGAAGAACTTGGAGGAGAGTATTCGGTATTCCATCAGCCATGGCCAACCTATGACGAAGAAATGATGAAGGATGACGAAATCGAGATTCCGGTACAGATTAACGGAAAGACACGTGCTACCATTTTGATTGGTGTTGAAGAAGCAAAGGATGCAATTCTGGCAAAAGCAAAGGATGCCGTTGCAGACAAGATTACAGGCACAATTGTGAAAGAAATATATGTACCGGGCAAGATTGTAAATATTGTTCAAAAATAAGTTGTAGTAGTAAAATTAAGGTTTGTTGGTTTAGTCGCCTTATCGGTTTCTGATGACAGATAGTTACCGCAGACACGCTTGCGCTCCGGTCAGCACGTAATGGTGCATAAGGTGCGACAATACCGCACCTAAGCACCAACGTGCTTTTAAGGT
>JAGAOO010000035.1 GCA_017623675.1 Lachnospiraceae bacterium | reverse complement strand
TTTGGTACATCATTTAATGACAGTCGTGTTGCGGATATTAAGGGAATAGAAGATGCATTGCAGGCAGCATATCCGGATTGGTCTGTAAGAAGAGCATTTACAGCACAGATTATCATTAACCATATTCAGGCTCGTGAAGGTGCTTGTATTGATAATATTGAGCAGGCATTGGACCGTGCAGTTGCTAATGGTGTTAAAAATCTTGTTATCCAGCCGACTCATTTAATGGCAGGTGCAGAATATGATGAGGTAATGGAAGTTGTAGAAACTTATGCGGATAAATTTGAATCTGTAAATGTTGCTGAGCCTTTACTTGGAGAAGTGGGAAGTGATGCAACTGTAATCAATGAAGATAAGAAAGCAGTTGCTGAGATTATTACAGCAGAAGCAGTAAAAGATGCAGGCTTTGATAGTATTGAAGCAGCAAAAGAAGATGGTACAGCATTTGTATTTATGGGACATGGTACCCATCACACAGCAATGGTTACATATAGCCAGATGCAGACTCAGATGAACGAACTTGGCTATGATAATGTATTTATTGGAACTGTAGAAGGTGATGAAGCATTCTTAGCAGATGCAATTATTGAAAATGTTGCGGCAACAGGTTATACCAAAGTTGTACTTCGTCCTTTGATGGTGGTAGCAGGTGACCATGCAAACAATGATATGGCTGGTGCAGAAGAAGATGCATGGTTAGCTATGTTTAATGCATCGGGTAAATTCGAAAGCGTGGACGCACAGGTAGAAGGTCTTGGACAGATTGAAGCAATTCAGCAGATATATGTAGATCATACTGCAGCAGTATTAAAATAATAGGGATGTAGTATGAAGAAAAAACACATTTTGATGATAGGGGTACTGATATTAACAAGTATTGTATTCGGAGGATGTTCTGATAAGGACAGTGAAAGGGAGTCTGCTTCTGTCACCGATTCTGTTGTTTACACTGAGCCGGTGACAGAAGAAAACGTACTGCCGGATGGAATTTATATGGCGGAGTTTGATACCGACAGTTCTATGTTCCGGGTAAATGAAGCATATGATGGCAAAGGAACCTTGACAGTAGAGGATGGAAACATGAACATTCATGTTTCACTGGGGTCTCAAAATATAGTAAATCTTTATCCGGGACTTGCTGAGGATGCAAAAAAAGAAGGTGCGCTACTCTTAGAACCGACAGTGGATAGTGTTACTTATAGTGATGGTTGGACAGATGAGGTATATGGTTTTGATATTCCGGTTCCGGCAATTGGAGAAGAATTTGATGTTGCCTTAATTGGGAAAAAGGGAAAATGGTATGACCATAAAGTGGTTGTTTCCAATCCGCAACTCTTAGATTCTACAATTACATCTAAAGCAGATATTGAGGAAACAAAAATAGATTTAGAAGATGGCGACTATGCAATTGATATTATCTTTGAAGGCGGAAGCGGAAAGGCGGAGATTTTATCGCCGGCATTCATTACGGTATCGAACGATACGATAATTGCAACCGTGAAGTGGAGCAGTCCGAATTATGATTATATGATTGTTCAAGGGGAAAAATATCTGCCAGTTAACGTAGAAGGAGATTCGGTATTTGAGATTCCTGTTACAGTTTTTGATGAATCGATAAGTGTTATAGGTGATACTGTGGCAATGAGCAAACCGCATGAGATAGAGTATTCCATTACTTTTTGTTCGGATACAATAGAGGCGGTTAAATAAGAGGACGAATAAATGACAGGAAGAAAAAAGAGAACAACAATATGCTGTTTACTTTTGATGGGACTGCTTGGGCTGTGTAGCTGTGGCAGTCCTTCTTCCGATTCTGTGGAGAATACTTCATCCGGTACAAATGTAAATTCCACAGTATTGGAACAAACAGAAAGCATGGATGAAAAACAGGTAGAGCTTGTATATGAAAGCAGTATGGAGTTGAAATACGCAGAGAATTTTTCGGTGGATTACTATGTTGGTGGTTATAAACTTTTAACGGTAAAGGATGGTAGGAGACTTTTGGTGGTTCCGGAAGGGAAAGCGGTTCCGGAAAATTTAGAAGAGTATGTTTACATAATGCAACAGCCCATAGAAAATCTGTATCTGGTAGCGACAGCGGTAATGGATATGTTTGATTCTTTGGATGCAGTTGATACCATCAGACTTTCCGGACAAAAGGAAGGGAATTGGTATATTGAATCTGCAAATGAAGCTATGGCAAATGGGGATATGTTATATGCCGGAAAATACAATAAACCGGATTATGAGTTAATTGTTTCTGAGAATTGTTCTCTTGTCATCGAAAATATGATGATTTCTCATTCCCCGAAGGTAATTGAAATGATGGAGGATTTTGGAATACCGGTCGTGATAGATTATTCCAGTTATGAGAATCATCCTCTTGGCAGAGTGGAATGGATTAAATTTTATGGTGCATTGTTAGGAAAAGAAGCAGAGGCAGAAGAAGCATTTGCAAAACAGGTGGCTATTTTGGAAGAGGTAGCAGCGGATGAAAAAACAGATCAAACGGTTGCTTTTTTCTTTATCACGTCCAATGGTCTCGTGCAGGTAAGACAAAGTTCTGATTATGTGCCTAAAATGATTGAATTGGCAGGTGGCAAGTATATATTTGAGGATTTAGGTGAACCTCAGTC
>JAGAOO010000005.1 GCA_017623675.1 Lachnospiraceae bacterium | reverse complement strand
TATCGTACTGACTAGCGTTCGGCTTCGAATATATATGCTTGATGCAGACCCGCTTCCGCTTCGGTCAGTACGTAACGGTACATAGGATTGCAAAAGACGCAATCCAAGTACCGACGTACTTTTAGAGTCTGCATTCAAGCATATATATTCATCCGCCGAACATCTACTCTGGTAAAAACCAACCCATAATTTATATAGGGAGCAAAGTACTGCTCCGCGTAAGGTATCAATGCCTATGAAAACAATGATACCTTAATGCTGACAATGCGTATAATTACGTAAACAATAACGTTTGTGGTAACGTTTAATCCTCGCGGAGCCATACTACTTTCCCCAATATAAATTATAGGTTTGTCCATTCCTACAGCAGCGGTTTTGCGGGTATATGTTTCCGCAACGACCTTAGAAGCACGTCGGTACTTAGGCTGTGCTTTGTGATGAGAGAACATAATAATTGTGATGCACAGCCTTACGTACCGTTACGTGCTGGCTGGAGCGCAAGCGTGTCGTGCGGGAATATATATCCACAAAACCGCAGTCGTAGTCAGCACTACAAACCTTAATTTATAAAAACTTTGATTTGTGGAGGTAATGATGGAATTAAAAAAATATCGGAAAGAAGATTCAGCAATTATATGTAGTTGGATTAAAGATGAAAAAAGCTTATACCAATGGTCTGCGGATAGAATCGGAAAGTTTCCCCTTGAAGATAATGATTTGAATGAACATTATGCACCTGCAATGGAAAGTAACAAGTTTATTCCACTTAGTGCGTTTGATGAGAAGGATAATCTTGTAGGACATTTGTTTATCCGATATCCAAATGAGGATGATGCAAGTATAGTTCGTTTCGGATTTGTTATTGTAGACCCCTTATTAAGGGGATGTGGAAACGGAAAGAAAATGTTGCAGTTAGCAATAAACTATGCACATAATGTATTAGGTGCTTCAAAGATTACATTGGGGGTATTTACAAATAACGATAGTGCAAGGTATTGTTATGAATCAGTAGGTTTTCGCCCTGCTGGAAGTACGAGGATGTATAAAATGCCAATGGGCGAATGGGAATGTACGGAAATGGAATTAAGAATTGAATAGTTTTTTAACTTCTGGAAGAAGAGATAGGAAATGTTATAAGGAGATGAATTATATATGTACAATGAACTTTTTACCATTGGTCCAATTACAATCTATGGATATGGACTAATGATTGCGATTGGTATTATAGCAGCTTATATTTTGACCGAACAACTTGCAAAGAAGTCCGGTCTGGATTCGGACCCGATATTTACTATTTTAATTATTAGTGTGGGTTGTGGCTTTGTTGGAGCAAAGCTGTTGTATTACATTACAATTTTAGATGAAATTATAGCAAATCCAAAACTGTTGTTGAATATAGCGGATGGATTTGTTGTTTATGGTGGAATTATTGCAGGCATTATTCCGGTTGTTTTTTACTGTAAGAAAAAGGGACTGTCATTTCTAAGTTATTTTGACTGTGCAGCACCATCCATTGCGCTGGCACAGGGAATTGGACGTATTGGCTGTTTTTTATCCGGTTGCTGTTATGGTGTAGAAATGGATTCTCCTATTTCCATTACATTTACCAATTCTGCATGTGCACCAAATAACGTACCACTGTTTCCGTCTCAGTTAGTATCCAGTGCATTTAATTTTGTTCACTTTATTGTATTATTTATATTGTTTAAGAAGAATAAACAACCGGGAAAAGTGGGAGCCTGTTATCTTATTTTCTATAGTATCGGACGTTTCATCATTGAATTCTTCCGTGGTGATTTGGAACGGGGAGCTGTCGGAGCACTTTCAACTTCACAGTTTATATCCCTGTTTGTATTGGCAGTAGGAATTGTGATGCTGGTATTGATTTACAGAAAAGAAAAAGTAGTAAGTTGAATGAAGAATGATGATATCTTGACATATGGCGTTGAATTGAGTAGGATTGCAATAGGTAAAAAGAAAATCAGATACATAGTATAGAAAGGATATCAGTATAACATGAAGACAGATATTGAAATCGCACAGGAAGCAGAATTAAGACCAATTGGAGAGATTGCAGAAAAACTGAATATTCAGACAGATGATTTGGAATTTTACGGGAAATATAAAGCAAAGCTTAGTGATGAATTAATGGAACGGATGAAGGATGAGCCGGATGGAAAGTTGATTTTGGTGACAGCCATCAATCCAACACCTGCAGGAGAAGGAAAGACAACCATTACCGTTGGACTGGGTCAGGCAATGGGATTGTTGAATAAGAAATCAGTCATTGCATTACGGGAGCCTTCTTTAGGACCATGTTTTGGTATTAAGGGTGGTGCTGCAGGAGGAGGTTATTCCCAGGTAGTACCTATGGAGGATTTGAATCTGCATTTTACAGGAGACTTTCATGCCATTACTTCTGCAAATAATTTATTAGCAGCTATGCTGGATAATCATTTACAGCAGGGAAACGAATTGAATATTGACCCGAAGCAGATTGTATGGAAACGTTGTCTGGATATGAATGATCGTGCATTGCGTAATATTGTTGTTGGCATGGGAGGAAAAATGGACGGTGTGGTTCGTCAGGATGGTTTCGTTATTACAGTTGCTTCTGAAATTATGGCGATTTTATGTCTGGCTGATGATTTACAGGATTTATCCCGTCGGTTAAGTAAGATTATTGTTGCATATAAGTATAATGGAGAACCGGTAACAGCAGCGGATTTGAATGCGGTAGGAGCTATGACCGCATTGCTAAAGGATGCATTAAAGCCGAATCTGATTCAGACCTTAGAGCATACACCGGCAATTGTACATGGTGGTCCGTTTGCCAATATTGCACATGGCTGTAACAGTGTTCGGGCTACAAAAACCGCATTAAAGCTGGCTGATTACGTGATTACAGAAGCTGGTTTTGGTGCTGATTTGGGTGCTGAGAAATTCATGGATATTAAGTGCCGTCAGGCAGGCTTAAAGCCGGATGCAGTTGTATTGGTAGCAACCATTCGGGCGTTAAAATATAACGGTGGTGTGGAAAAGAGTGAATTAAATCAGGAAAACATCGATGCTTTAAGTAAGGGTATCGTGAATCTGGAGAAGCATATCGAGAATTTGAAGAAGTTCGGTGTACCGATTGTTGTGACCTTGAATAAATTCATAACGGATAGTGAAGCTGAATTAACCTTTGTAAAGAATTTCTGTGAGGAACGGGATTGTGATTTTGCCTTGGCAGAGGTTTGGGAGCATGGTGGACAGGGTGGTATTGACTTGGCAGAAACCGTGTTGCATACCTTAGAAACAAAGGAAAGTCATTTTGCACCAATTTATGATACGGAGTTAAGTATTGAAGAGAAGATTGAAACCATTTCCAAAGAGATTTATGGAGCAGGAAGTGTCAGCTATGCACCTGCAGCAAAAAAGACAATTGAAAAAATTACCGTTCTTGGATATGGAAATCTTCCGGTATGTATGGCAAAGAATCAGTATTCCTTGTCAGACGACCCGAAGAAGCTTGGACGTCCAAGTGGTTTTGAGATAACTATTCGTGAAGTATATGTCAGTGCCGGTGCCGGTTTTATTGTTGCAATTACAGGAACTATTATGACTATGCCGGGATTGCCAAAGCATCCGGCGGCAGAGCAAATCTATGTAGATGAAACCGGAAAAACAGTAGGTCTGTTCTAAGACAATGTTTGAAAATGAGTATAATCAAGAAGGAGAATCCTATGGCAGAGTTAATTGATGGAAAAAGAATATCAAAAGAAATTAAAGATGAGTTAAAGGAAAAAGTAGCAGCCTACAAAGCACAAGGTATTGAAATTGCTCTGGCGGTTATTCAGGTAGGACAAGACCCTGCATCAACGGTATATGTTGGAAATAAGAAAAAAGCATGTGAATATATTGGAATTAAGTCGGTTGCTTATGAATTGCCGGAGGAAACAACGGAAGAAGAACTGTTGGAAATTATTGACCAATTGAACAAGGATGATTCAATCTATGGAATTCTTGTTCAGCTTCCGGTACCAAAGCACATCAATGAAGATCATATTATTCAGGCAATTGACCCAAAGAAGGATGTAGACGGATTTCATCCACAGAGCGTAGGTGCATTAAGTATCGGACAGCCGGGCTTTGTATCCTGTACACCTGCCGGTATTATTCAGTTACTTAAGCGTTCCGGCATTTCCATTGAAGGAAAAGAATGTGTGGTAATTGGAAGAAGTAATATTGTAGGAAAACCAATGTCCTTATTACTGTTGCGGGAAAATGGAACCGTAACCATTTGTCATTCCAGAACGAAGAATCTGAAGGAAGTGACGAAACGGGCAGATATTCTGGTAGCGGCTGTGGGAAAACCAAAAATGATTGATGCATCGTATGTCAAAGAAGGAGCAGTTGTTATCGATGTGGGAATTCACAGAAATGCAGAGAATAAGCTGTGTGGAGATGTGGATTTTGATTCCGTAGAGAAAATTGCAAGTGCCATTACACCGGTTCCGGGTGGTGTTGGTCCTATGACCATTGCCATGCTTATGAATAACTGTGTAGAAGCAGTAGAAATTCGTAATGCATAAAGATAGATGAGGAAACAACTATGAATATATTATTTGTGTCCTTAGGTTGTGACAAGAACTTAGTGGATAGTGAAGTGATGTTAAGCCTGTTAAAAAAACATGGATATAACATTACCAATGAAGAACAGGAAGCAGATGTTGCAGTAATAAATACCTGTTGCTTTATCCATGATGCAAAAGAAGAAAGTATTAACACAATCTTGGAATTGGCACAGTTAAAGGAAACAGCAAAATTAAAGGCATTGATTGTAACCGGCTGTCTGGCTCAACGGTACAAAGACGAAATTCAGGAAGAAATACCGGAAGTGGATGCTATTTTAGGTTCTACAAATATCGATGACATTGTTACCGTAGTAAACCAGGCAATGATAGGGGAAAAAGTCATTTGCTGCAAGGATATTCAATATTTGCCATCGAACTTAACTGACCGGGTGGTAACCACAGGTAATGCTATGGCATATTTAAAGATTGCGGAAGGTTGTAACAAACGATGCAGCTACTGTATTATTCCATTTCTTCGAGGAAATTACAGAAGTATTCCGATGGAAGAGGTTTTGGAAACAGCCAAGAAATTAGCAGCAGAAGGATATAAGGAACTGGTTTTGGTTGCGCAGGAGACTACAGTATATGGGCAGGATTTGTATGGAGAAAAACGGTTGCCTCAATTGTTGCAGGAATTAAGTCAGTTAGAGGGAATTCGTTGGATTCGATTACTCTATTGTTATCCGGAAGAAATTACGGATGAGTTGATTCAGACTATGGCAGAAAATGAAAAAATATGCCATTATATTGACATGCCGATTCAGCATTCAGAGGATGAGATTCTAAAGGCGATGGGAAGAAGAACCAGTCGCAGGCAGATAGAAGAGGTGGTTGAAAAACTAAGGACTGCCATGCCGGATATTGCCATTCGTACAACGCTAATTACCGGATTTCCGGGAGAGACGAAGGAACAACATGAGGCTTTGTTAGAATTTGTGGATGACATGGAATTTGAACGTTTGGGTGTATTTACCTATTCGCCGGAGGAAGGAACCAGAGCAGCAGAGTTTCCGAATCAGATTCCGGAGGAAGAGAAAAAACAGAGACAGGATGAACTAATGGCACTGCAGCAGGAGGTTTCCTATGATAATAATCAACGGATGCTGGGAAAACAGTTAGAAGTGCTGGTGGAAGGATATTTGTATGAAGAGGACGTTTATATCGGACGTTCCTATCGGGAAGCTCCAAATGTAGACGGTTATATCTTTATAAATGCAGAAGAAGAGATTGTATCTGGTGAAATGGTAACGGTACGAATCACAGATGCGAACGAATATGATTTGATTGGAGAAGTAGTATATGAATTTACCGAATAAATTGACCATTTTCAGAGTAATATTGATTCCGTTTTTTCTGGTAGCCTTAATGGTTCCGGTGATACCCGCAGGAAAGTGGATTGCAGTGGCAATCTTTATCATTGCCAGTCTGACGGATTTGTTGGATGGAAAAATTGCCAGAAAATACAATCTGGTAACGGATTTTGGCAAGTTTATGGACCCATTGGCAGATAAGCTGTTGGTTTGTTCTGCTATGATTGCCTTGATTGAATTAAATCGGATTCCGGCATGGATTGTCATTGTCATTATTGCCAGAGAGTTTATTATCAGTGGTTTTCGTTTGGTTGCTTCAGATAATGGCGTGGTAATTGCGGCAAGCTACTGGGGAAAATTCAAGACCACCTTCCAGATGTTCATGGTAATTTTATTGATTCTGAATTTAAGTGAGAATTTCCCGGGGGCTGCAACCATCATTGTGATTTGTGAACAGGTATTGATTTATGTATCTTTACTGTTGACCATTATTTCGTTAATCGATTACCTAGTAAAGAATCGGAAGGTACTTTCCGAAGGAAATAAAAAGTAAAACGCAGGTGATGAAATATGAAAATGGATTACCCATTGATTACAATGGAGGAAGGAAAGAATCTGGAACAACAGGTGATTGACCTTCTGATAAAAAAGAATTTGACTATAACCACAGCAGAATCCTGTACCGGCGGTTTGATTGCAGGAAGATTGATTAATGTATCCGGTGCTTCTAAGGTATTTGGCAGAGGCTTTGTAACTTATTCCAATGAGGCAAAAGAAGAAGAATTAGGGGTTAAGCATGAAACGTTAGTAGAACATGGAGCTGTATCCAAGCAGACAGTAAAGCAGATGGCAAAAGGAGCAGCAAAGCATGGAAAGGCTGATGTTGCCATTGCTGTTACAGGACTGGCAGGCCCGGAAGGCGGTACACCGGAAAAACCGGTAGGCTTGGTATACATCGGAATATATTACAATGAAAAGGTATACTGGCAGGAGTGTCATTTTGAAGGTGACAGAATGGAGATACGTGGGTTGACGGTTGTAAATAGTCTGTATCGTGTGATAAAAGTTTTGTCATAGCAATTTCTGAATTAGCTAAGAAAAGGTGCTTGAATTAGAAAAATAATGGGTGTATAATATCCCTGTTTGGCTTCTGCCTGTAAATATGGCAGAGCAAGAAATAAGGAAAAATAAAAGGCAAAGGATGAGTGGGTTATGGAACAAAACGTGAAAAAAACCGGAGGCTGGCGTACTAATAAATGGGTTCGTGCAGCTATTCCTGCATTACTGCTTCACTGTAGTATTGGTACTGTTTACTGTTGGTCAATTTTCAGTCAGGAAATCGCTGATTATATTGGTTTTTCTAAGGGAGCAACTGAATGGGCATTCAGTTTTGCAATCTTCTTCCTTGGAATGTCAGCAGCCTTCCTTGGAAATGTTGTTGAGAAGGATATACATAAGTCTTCTTTAATCGCAGCTATTTGTTTTGCTGCAGGTATGGCAGGTACCGGTTTCTTCATCTGGTTTGGAGGAAAGAATCCGGGTAATTTATTAGCATTAATAGGAATTTATATTTGTTATGGTTTGATTATGGGTATTGGTCTTGGTACCGGTTATTTATCACCGGTTAAGACATTAATGCTTTGGTTTGAGGACCGTAAGGGTTTGGCTACCGGTCTGGCAGTAGCAGGTTTTGGTGCTGCAAAGGCGATTGCAAGTCCAATTATGCAGGGTATGTTGAACAACTTAGGTGAAGGCGGAATTTATAAAATGTTCTTAATTCTGGCGGTTGTTTACTTTGTAATGATGTTTGTTGGACATTTGTTATTAAAGAAGCCGGAAGGCTGGCATGAACCACAGAAGAAAGAAAAAGGTCAAAGTATGTTTGCGGTTATTAAGTCAAAACCGATTACCAATTATATTGGTATCTGGTTAATGTTCTACTTGAACATTACCTGTGGTCTTGCTTTGATTTCCCAGGAAAAAATGATTGTAAAATGTCTTGGTTTAGCAAGTATTGTTGGTATTATTTCAACGGTTTCTGCAGTATTCAATGCTGGTGGTCGTCTTGGATTCTCAGCTTGGGCAGATACAATGAAGGATCGAAATACCATTTATAAGTTAATTTTCATTCTCTCCATTATCTTTACCGGTTTGGTAATTTTAACTCAGGGTATTAAGAATGGAGAAGGCAATATCTTATTAACTATTTTAGTGCTGGCGTTAATTTTTGTAGTAAATGCCGGATACGGTGGTGGTTTCTCTAATGTACCTACCTTGCTGTCTGACCACTATGGTATGGGTAATATCAGCGCTATCCATGGTTTGACATTGTCTGCTTGGGGATTTGCCGGTTTGACAGGTAATCAGCTTGCTGCTTGGATTGTAAAAACCTTTGGAGAAGAACAGCAGATTGCCCATGAGTTAGCAGATGGTACTGTAGAAATGATTACTGTTAACCCAACCGGATATCAATATGTATTATATGCTACAATTGTACTTTACATTATTTCGTTGTTGATTTGCCTGATTATGGTAAGACCAACAGATAAGGCATTGGAGGCAAAGGCAGCAAAGAAAGCTGCAAAGCAGGCATAAAGTAATAGTGATAATTAAAATGATATAGACGTAATTGAATTGGAGACGGAATTATGAGTTTACATTTGATAAAAAAAGTTCCAACTGCACAGGAATTACAAGAAATGATTCCTATGACAGCAGAGTTACAGAAAATTAAGGAAAATCGGGATGCTATGATTCGTCAGGTATTTACTGGTGAATGCGATAAGTTTATTATGATTATCGGTCCATGTTCCGCAGATAATGAAACCGCAGTTTTGGACTATGTAACTCGATTGGCAAAGGTACAGGAAGAGGTAAAGGATAAGATATTAATTATTCCTCGTATCTATACCAATAAGCCTAGAACAACAGGTGCAGGATATAAGGGAATGTTACATCAGCCGGATCCGGAAAAGGCTCCGGATATGTTCGAAGGTGTAAAAGCAATTCGTAAAATGCATATTGATGCGATTGCAGCAACAGGATTAACAGCTGCAGATGAGATGTTGTATTCTGAAAACTGGCAGTATCTGGAGGATATTTTATCTTATGTTGCGATTGGTGCAAGAAGCGTAGAGGATCAACAACATCGAATTGTAACCTCTGGAATGAATATTCCGGTAGGAATGAAGAATCCAACCAGTGGAGATTTGACCGTTATGATGAATTCCTGTTTGGCAGGTCAGATGAAGCACACCTTCCTTTATACCGGATGGGAAACGAAAACAGATGGGAATGATTTGGTGCACTGTATCTTACGTGGTGCAGTGAATAAACATGGACAGTCCATTTCTAACTATCACTATGAAGATTTAATGATGCTGGTAGAGTTGTATAATAAATTCGAATTGAAGAATCCTGCCTGCATTGTTGATGCCAATCACAATAATTCCGGTAAGAAATGGGCAGAACAGCCACGTATTGTAAAGGAAGTATTACACAGTATGCGGCATTCTTCCGAAATTCGTAATCTGGTAAAGGGTGTAATGGTAGAAAGTTATATTGAAGACGGCAATCAGCCAATTGATGGTGGATGTTACGGTAAATCCATTACAGACCCATGTCTGGGCTGGGAAAAGTCTAGAAATCTGATTTTAGAAGTTGCGGAGTTATTATAAAGGATAAACCTGAAAAAGGTCATCGGGACAATTCCAAGGGATTGACTGATGACCTTTTTGAATTCTATAGGTTACCAAACGAAGGTGATAACCTGCGCGTGCATCAGAACGCTTCCTATGCTATAATGGATCCAGGAGGAAGAAGACATGGATAGTTTTTTATATAGTCTCAATGCAACTGTACCGGTATTCGCAGTTATGTTAGTGGGATATCTGCTGCGTAGAATCGGATTTTTAACAGAAGAATTTGTATCAGTTGCCAATAAGTTTGTATTCAAGGTTTGTTTGCCTTGTATGCTTTTTTTGGATTTAGCTCAGATTGATATTCGGCATCAGTTTGATGCAGCTTACATCGGATTTTGTGCGGCAGTTACCATTATTAGCATATTGAGTATATGGGGACTGGCAAAGCTGTTTTTAAAGGATAAGACGGAGGTAGGAGCCTTTGTCCAGACTGCTTATCGAAGCAGTGCAGCTATTCTCGGTATTGCTTTCATTGAGAATATTTATGGAAATTCCGGTATGGGTCCCCTGATGATTATAGGAGCAGTGCCACTTTATAATGTTTTTGCTGTTATTATCCTCACGCTAGAAAGTAATGATGAGAATGTTCGAAAAGATAAAAGCCGGATAAAAACGACATTTTTGAATATATTAAAGAATCCAATTATCATAGGTATTGTATTAGGAATGCTGGCATCCTTGATACAGCTCAAAATGCCACATATGCTTGAAAAGAGTGTACAGTATTTGGGAAATATGGCTTCTCCATTGGCATTGATTGCCATCGGTGCCGGTTTTGAAGGTAAAAAAGCACTGGCAAAAATAAAGCCATCTTTGGTGGCAGCTTTTTTGAAATTAATCGGACTTACAGCGATTTTTCTGCCAATTGCAGTCTGGCTGGGCTTTCGGGATCAAAAGCTGCTGGCTTTGGTAATTATGCTGGCATCTCCTACAACACCAACGGCCTATATCATGGCAAAGAATATGCATGGAGATGATGTACTGTCTTCCAGTGTGATTGTATTGACTACCTTTTTCTCTGCCCTTACCTTAACCTTTTGGATTTTTATTATGCGGTATTTTGGATACATTGCAGGATAGAATAGTAATATATGTATTTTGTATGAATGGAGGGATGTTATGATAAAACGGGTGATTTGGATTGTATTGGACAGTGTAGGCATGGGTGCTTTGCCGGATGCTTCTTTATTCGGAGATGAAGGTGCGAATACCATTGCACATACAGCAGAAGCTTGTGGAGGGTTAAAACTTCCGAATTTGCGAAGCCTGGGATATGGGAACATTGATGGTATGTGTGGAGTCAATGCAGTAGAAAATTCCAAGGGGGCATTTGGAAGGCTGGAAGAGTGTTCGAAAGGAAAAGATACTACCATCGGACATTGGGAAATGATTGGGCTTCATACCGCTACACCCTTTCCTACCTATCCTCAAGGGTTTCCGGAGGATTTGATGCAACAATTCTTAGAAGCCACCGGATGTAAGGGATATTTGGGTAATTGTGTAGCTTCAGGAACTCAGATTATTGAAGAACTGGGAGATGAACATATCAGAACGGGATTTCCGATTATTTATACTTCTGCGGATAGTGTGTTTCAGATTGCGGCATGTGAAACGGTGATTCCACCGAAGCAATTATATGATATCTGCCGGACAGCAAGGCAGCTGTTAACAGGGGAGCATAATGTAGCAAGAGTAATTGCCAGACCATTTGTAATGAATCCCGAATGGAAAGCGTATGCAGATGCAGAATGTGATGTACCAAAGTATATCCGGACATCCAATCGCAGGGATTTTTCAAGGAAGCCCGGTGAAGAGAATTTGCTATCGTATATGAAGGCGGCTGGAATGAATGTAGCTGCAGTGGGTAAGATTGAAGATATATTTGATGGGGTTGGAATTACACAGGCAGTTCATACCAAGGATAATATGGATGGTATGAATCAAACCCTTGCATACATGGAAACAGTATCAAAAGGTTTGATTTTTACCAATTTGGTTGAATTTGATTCGAAATGGGGACATCGGAGAGATGCAATTGGTTACGGAAAAGGTCTGGAGGAATTTGATGAACGATTACCTGAAGTGCTAGAAACCATGACAGAGGAAGATTTACTTGTAATTACAGCTGATCATGGCTGTGACCCAACTTATAAGGGAACAGACCATACCAGAGAATATGTACCAGTGCTTTGGTATAGTAAAGCACAGAATTTTGCGACCGGAAGGAATCTTCATACCGGTAATACCTTTGCCAATATCGGGCAGACCATAGCGGATATTTTTGGAGTACAGGAATTAAATATTGGTGAAAGTCAGAGAAGTACCTTATTTTCTGATTTGAATTAAATGGAAAAGGAGGATGGATGCCCTAATGAATATGTATGATTTGATTTTGAAAAAGCGAAATGGCGGTGTCTTGTCAAAGGAGGAAATTACTTATATTGTAATGGGATACACGGAAGGTTCCATACCGGATTATCAGATATCTGCATTTTTAATGGCAGTTTATTTTCAAGGGATGAATCCTCAGGAAACCGTTGATTTAACACTGGCCATGGCAGATAGTGGAGAACGGTTGGATTTATCTGAGATTCAAGGCGTCAAAGTTGATAAGCATAGTACCGGCGGAGTGGGGGATAAGACTTCCTTAATCATAGGCCCTATGTTGGCAGCACTGGATATCCCGGTGGCAAAAATGAGTGGCAGAGGTCTTGGACATACCGGCGGAACCATTGATAAACTGGAAAGTATTGAAGGATTTCAAACAGGGTTGAGCCGAGAACAGTTTATTCACAACGTGAATCATATTAAGCTCGCTATTGCCGGACAGACGGCAAATCTGGCACCTGCAGACAAGAAAATCTATGCCTTACGGGATGTAACGGCCACCGTGGACAATGCATCTTTAATTGCTGCCAGTATCATGAGTAAGAAGCTGGCATCCGGTGCGGATGTGATTGTATTGGATGTTAAAGTCGGTTCCGGTGCATTTATGCAGACCTTGGAAGCAGCAGAAGAACTGGCAAGAACCATGGTATCTATCGGCAATATGGCGGGAAAGAAAACCTATGCAATTATAACAGACATGAATGAACCATTGGGAGAGATGGTTGGAAATGCCCTGGAGGTTCAAGAGGCTATTCAAGTATTGCGGGGACAGGGAGAAGCCAGATTAACTAAGGTGGCTATGACTTTGGCTTCTTATATGGTTCTGGGAGCCGGAAAGGCAGAAACCATAGAAAAGGCAGAAGAAATGTTGCAAGAAACAATTACTTCCGGCAAGGCTTTAAAGAAATTTGCTCAGTTCGTTCAGGCACAGGGAGGAAATCCGGACTATATCTATCACCCGGAACAATTTCCGAAGGCAGATTATGTCGAACCGGTATATCCGACAAGAACAGGGTATTTATCTGCTTGTAGAAATAGTGAAGTGGGTATGAGTTCTCTGGTGTTAGGCGGTGGAAGAGAAACAAAGGAAAGTCAGATTGATTTAACAGTTGGAATCCGTCTGCTGAAGCATTTAGGGGACAAAGTGGATGACAAAGAACCATTTGCTTATTTGTATGGAAATGATAAAGGAAAGATAGAAGCAGCAAGAATGAGACTGCTGAATGCTTATTCCATACAGGACGAACCGGTTGAGACACAGCCGGTGATAAAGAAGATTATACTGGAAGCATAGGATTATTTCGTGCTTTATTTTGAAAGAATGGGGCTGATATTGTTCTGTTTTGCCCGTTATCGGAATATAGTAGCAGTAACTATCCTTTGGAGTGGATTATGAACAGGAAATTTTGGAAAGGCTTTATGTGTATTCTGACGGCACTGATAATGGTATTGCAAAGTCCATGTCTTTCAGGTGGTCAGGTTCATGCAGAGGATCTGGTGCTGGAATCTCCGTCTGTTATTTTAATGGAGGCATCGACAGGGCAGATTTTGTATGAGAAGAATGCAGATGAACAACGTCATCCGGCAAGTGTAACGAAGGTCATGACGCTGCTGTTAGCTTTTGAAGAAATTGGTTCCGGGCATATGACAATGACGGACATTGTTACTATTAGTGAACACGCAGCATCCATGGGAGGCTCACAGTGTTTTTTTGAAGCCGGTGAGACACAAACAGTAGAGGATATGATAAAGTGTATCATTATTGCCAGTGGAAATGATGCAGCAGTTGCCATGGGTGAACATATTGCCGGAAGTGAAGAGGCATTTGTACAGCGAATGAATGAAAAAGCAGCCGAACTTGGTATGGTAAATACGAATTTTTGCAATGCTTGTGGTTTGGATGCGGAGGGTCATTTGACAACAGCCAGAGATATTGCCATAATGAGTCGAGAACTGACGACCAAGTATCCGGAGATTTTTAACTATTCTACGATTTGGATGGATACTATCACCCATGTTACCAGACGAGGGTCTTCGGATTTTGGCTTATCAAATACCAATAAGCTGCTGAAAACCTATCCCTATTGTACGGGTTTGAAAACCGGTTACACCAGTGAAGCAGGATTTTCCATATCCGCAACTGCATCCAAGGATGGAGTGAATCTGATAGCAGTTGTCATGGGGGCGGCTACCAAAGAAATACGAAACAGCGAGGTTTGTAAATTGTTTGATTATGGATTTGCAAACTGCCGGGTATATCAGGATGACATGGTATTAGGAGATAATACGACTGTTCCCGTAACAGGTGGAAAAGAAGAAGCTGTCAGCTGTGTACCGGAAACCAATCATTTTTCTTATCTGCTCACCAGAGAGCAGACATCGGAGCAGGTAAATAAGGAATTGAATTATTCCGAATTGACAGCACCGATTATGCAGGGAGATGTGATAGGAGAAGCAGTGTATTATTACAATGGAGAGCGAATAGGAGCAGTTCCGTTATTGGCAGGAAATGATGTGGAGGCAATTACATATGGCTTTTGTTTCCGAAAGACTCTTTATCATTTATTCTGCGTAAAAGAAAAATAGAGGATAACTGGAAAATGAGAATACTTTTTATTATTGCAGGCGTTTTGTGTATTTGTTTTATAGCAGTCTGTATCATTAGTACAATTGAAAATCGTAAGCTAAAGGTAACGGAATACCAAATAGTGAATTCAAAGATACCAAAGGAATTCCATGGTTATCGAATGGTGGTATTGGCAGATTTGCATAATGCCTGTTTTGGAAAGAGCAATGAAGAATTAATTCGATTAATTCAGGAACAAAAACCGGATTGCATATTGATTGCAGGAGACATGATTGTAGGAAAGCCGGAACAGTCTACGGAAGTTCCGGCTCAACTGATACGAGAACTTGCAAAAGATTATCCCATTTATTATGGGAAAGGAAACCATGAATTACGAGTCAGCTTATATCAGGATACCTACGGTGACTTGTGGGAGAATTATCAGAAAGAAATTGATGGAAGCGTTACCTGGCTGGTAAATAAAAGTGTTTCCATTGAGAAAAATGGCACATCCATTCGGCTCTATGGGTTAGACATGGAAGCAGATTATTATAAGCGATTTCGGCACACCCCGATGAATTCGGGATATTTAAACGATTTGCTTGGAACACCTGAGGAAGCAGATTATACTATTTTACTGGCACATAATCCAGATTATTTTTCGGAATATGTAGCTTGGGGAGCTGATTTGGTATTGTCCGGGCATCTTCATGGTGGAATGGTGCGGTTGCCTATTTTGGGTGGTATGGTTTCTCCAATGTTTCATTTCTTTCCGAAATACGACAAGGGGAAATATGAGGAAAAGGGCAGTATTATGTTACTAAGCGGCGGATTAGGGAATCATACCTTTAAATTCCGGGTGAATAATCTGCCGGAAATTCTGGTGGTTACATTATCACAGAATGAGCCATAAAAGATAGAAAACGGATTTTGAGAGAGAGTCGAAGGATAGTATTAGAAAAGAGTTGTCTTTTTTTGCCAATTTCTTTATAATGAATCCTGTTGATGTATTTTAATAAAAAGAAGGATATGAGAGAAATCAAAATGAGTGACACAGTGGAAAACAAAGAATTGCAGACGGAAGACAGTGTGGCAGAAGAAAAAAAACAGACGGAAGATAGTGTGACAGAAGAAGAAAAACAGACGGAAGATAGTGTGACAAAAGAAGAAAAGCAGCCGGAAGAAGGAAAGCAGTCAGAAGAAGCTGAGCAACCGGAGGAAGAAAAGAAGCTGGATGTTTCAAAGGAAACAGTGGTGACAGCAGAGGCAGAGCCGTATGTGGTAGCTGTTCCGGTTGGAGAAAGAAAAAAAGTTCCGGTTTGGACAAAAATATGCATGATTACCGTATCGGTAGTGGCAGTTGTTTATTTAGCAGGTGTTGCTTATTTCTCTACCCATTTTTTATGGAATACAACTTTAAATGGTGTGGATGTTTCTTTTTTAAGTGCTTCACAGGCACAGTATGCCATTGAAAAAGTAATTGATGATTATCAATTAGAGATACAAACCAGAGGTGGAGAGACAGAGATCATAAAAGGTAAAGACATTGATTTGGATTTTCAATTATCGGGAACGGTTGAACAAACCATACAGAAACAAAATGTCTGGCTATGGTTTATTGACGGTTGGTTAGAGAATGCCAATATTATGGAAGCTAGTGTAACTTATGATATTGGTAAATTGAATAGTCAGATACGTGCACTGGATTGTATGCAGAGCAATAACATAGTCATGCCGGTGGAACCACAGCTTGTAAAGAAAGGTAATGAATATGTTGTGGTGGAAGGGGATGCTGGCAAGAAGCCACTGGAGTATAAGGTACGGAAGGTCATCAAAGAGAGTATTTCCAACCTGATGGTATCTGTGGATTTGGATGAGGCGGGATGCTATGCAGAGTTAGAATATGATGTAGATGATAAGGCGGTGCAGGATGCTCTGGAATATTTGAATACAATACAGGATATGAAGATTACATATGAATTCCAAGGCGGAGAGGAAGTTTTAAAGGGGAGTGAAATCCTAAAATGGGTAGAAATATCAAAGGATTATGAAATTAGTCTGAATAGCGATGATGTAAGGGAATTCATCGAACAGTTGAAAGAAGATTATGAAATTCGTGGACAGGTAATCAATTTTCACACCAGTTACGATGAAACAGTAGAAATCACTTCATACATCCGTAGTAATGAGCTGAATACTGACGTTGAAGTAGAGGAATTATTATCGACAGTGGATACTGCAATGAAGTCTGGAAAGAGAGAATTCGTTAGGGGTTCTGATGATATGGCTTCTGTGGGAGATACTTATATTGAGATTAATTTAACTGCTCAGCATTTATACTGCTATAAAGATGGAGATATGATATTTGAGACAGATATTGTTTCTGGAAAGCCATCCACAGGTTGTGCGACACCGCCGGGGGTTTATACAATTCGTGCAAAATCTTCGCCGGCAATTCTGGTAGGAGAAACCTATCGTCAGCCGGTGTCCTATTGGATGCCTTTTAATGGAGGGATTGGTCTTCATGATGCAACCTGGCAAAGAGCTTATGGTGGACAAAGATATTTATCAAATGGTTCGCATGGTTGTATTAATCTGCCATTAGATGCAGCAAAGTTTATTTATGAGCATTATAGTGCAGGCGATTATGTGGTATTATATCATTTAACAGGAACAGAACAGGCAGAGGCCACACCGGCAGCAAGGCCGGAATCATCACCAATCTATGTTCCCGTTCCGCCGGCAGACACAACAGAGGCACCGGCAACGGAAACACCTGCAACGGAAGCACCAACTACAGAGGCTCCAGCTACTGAACCACCAACAACGGAACCAACAACGGAGGCCACAACAGAAACGACAACAGAGCCAATACCGGAACCAGTGCCGGAACCGTCAGTGGAACCATAACAGCAGTAAGTATAGGAGTATCTGTTGAAAGGAATATGAATTTCATAACATGAGGAAAAAACATGGCAATAGATGTAAAACTACAAGTGTTTGAAGGTCCATTGGACTTGTTATTGCATTTGATAGAAAAGAATCAAGTAAATATATATGATATTCCCATTGTGACTATTACAGAGCAATATTTGGAATATATTGAGGAAATGCAGGCACAGGACCTTGATGTTATGAGTGAGTTTCTGGTGATGGCAGCCACCTTAATCAGTATTAAAGCAAAAATGCTTTTGCCGAAGGAAGAAGTAGAAGAGGAAGAAGAGGAAGATCCACGGGCAGAATTGGTAAGACGATTACTGGAATATAAGATGTATAAGTATGCAGCCACTGAGTTGAAGGATATGGAAATGGATGCCTCTTATGCATTGTACAAGCATCCCACCATTCCGAAAGAAGTAGAGGAGTTTAAGGAAGATATTGATCCGGCTGAATTGTGTGATGGTTTGACACTTAGCCGATTAAATGAAATTTTTCGGATGGTCATGAAAAAGCAGGTAGATAAGATTGACCCGATTCGAAGTAAATTTGGAACCATTGAAAAAGAAGAAATCAGTATTGAGGATAAAATGGATTCTATCCGGCAGGAGGTTCGCGGATTAAAAGGGATTAGTTTTCGAACCTTGTTGGAGATGCAGGCCTCTAAAATCAATATAATTGTTACATTTATGGCAATTCTGGAGTTGATGAAAGTAGGTGCCATCACAGTCCGTCAGAATGATTTATTTGATGACATTGTCATTGATTCACTGGAATAGGAGAAGAATATGGAGCAGGATATTACAAGAATTGAAGCGGCAATTGAAGCCATACTATTTGCCATGGGAGAAAGTGTAACCGTTCAGCAACTTGCAGCTGCGTTAGAGCATGATGTGGAAACAATCAGGAAAATTATTCATCATTTAATGGATAAATATGATGCAGAGGATAGAGGAATCCGAATTATTGAAATTGAGGATGCGTTTCAGTTGTGTACAAAAAATGAGTATTATGAGGTATTGTCACGGATTGTGAATCTGCCTAAAAAGCATGTGTTGACGGATGTACAGTTGGAAACCTTGTCAATCATTGCATACAAACAGCCGATTACCAGAGCAGAGATTGAAGCCATTCGTGGAGTTTCCTGCGTGCATGCCATTAATAAGCTGGTTGAGTATCATCTGATAGAAGAAGTAGGAAGATTAGATGCTTTGGGACGTCCCATTTTATTTGGTACCACAGAAGATTTTCTGCGTAGCTTTGGTGTAAAATCAACGGATGATTTGCCGTTGATTACACCGGATAAGATTGCAGATTTTGAGCAACAGGCAATTGAAGAAGCAAATATCACCTTAAATACCTAAAAAATAGTAATAAACATCTGTCATCAGCTATAAAATATGATAAGCAGACCGACAGGTGTTTTTATTATGCATGGTTTTAAAAAATGGAAACGGATAGTCACAATTATCAGTGGGATACTGTTAACAGGTGGTTTGTTCTGGCAGAATTCTTTCGAGCTTGAAGCGTTCTATCATGGTTTAGATACGAGATATGTTTCAGATATTACGGAAGAAGAAACAAAGAATAGTGAAGTTACATTAGATTTATATGCAAATGCTGCTGCATTACTGGATGGAGAGAATGGGAGAGTGCTATATGAAAAGAATGGTTACGAACCCAAGGCAATGGCAAGTACCACTAAAATCATGACATGTTTACTCACATTGGAATTGGGAAATCTGGAGGATGTGGTTACATTTTCTTCTAATGCAGCAGCACAGCCGGATGTACAGATGAATGCCTGTGAGGGAGAACAGTATTATCTGAAGGATTTATTATATTCTTTGATGTTGGAATCCCATAATGATACTGCGGTGGCTATTGCAGAACATATTGGAGGTTCCGTAGAAGGGTTTGCAGAACTGATGAATGAGAAGGCAGAGGAATTGGGAGCATATGATACTCATTTCGTTACACCCAATGGGTTGGATGCAGAAGGTCATTATACAACTGCCTGTGATTTGGGAAGAATTGCCTGTTATGCAATCCGAAACCAACAATTCTTGGATATTGTACAGACACCGGCACATACCTTTCAAGAAATAAACGGAGCCAGAACAGTATCCGTTACCAATCGAGATGCATTTCTTACATCTTATGAGGGTGCACTGGGCATTAAGACCGGATTTACAGGAAATGCCGGATACTGCTTTGTTGGTGCAGCAAGAAGGGATAATAAGACTTTTGTTTCTGTAGTACTTGCATCCGGTTGGCCACCACACAAAACCTATAAATGGAAGGATACGAAGATTTTAATGGATTTCGGAATGGATAATTATGAGAAAAGGACTGTTATGGATGAAAACTATTCCTTGCAGGACATTCCGGTTCAGGAAGGGATTCAGAAAGAATCCGTTTCTCTTTCTATAGAAGATACTATATCACTATTAATGCGACAGGATGAGGAGGTTTATTATGTAGAGCAGTTGCCACAGGTATTGGAAGCACCGGTTCAAAAAGGAGATATTGCAGGAACCATTGATGTGTATATTGATGATGTTTTGTATGAAAGTGTTGTAGTATATATTGGAGAAAATGTAGAACGTATTAATTATAAATATATATTTCAACAAATTTTGAAGCGTTATTTTTTGATTTACTAATTGTTATTTTGTGAGTTTGTTTAAAACTTGATTAGAAAAGGGGAATATGTTACAATTTATCTGTATATATTATTATAATTCACACTTTCGGTTATGAATGGTTCATGATTGATGTAGATTCATAATCTTTGGTATGGATGAAGGAGGAAAAATTAATGGAAGAATTAAAATGTAGTGTGTGTGGGTCAGTAGTAAATCCTGGCGACTCATTCTGTCAGAATTGCGGAAGTCCCGTTGTAGCACCTGCACCAGTAGAAAATGTAACAGAAGTTAAGGCAGAGGAACCGGTTATGCCGGCAGCACCAGTAATGCCAGAGGCACCGGCAGCACCAGTAATGCCAGCAGCACCGGAAGCACCTGTAATGCCGGAGGCACCGGCAGCACCGGAAACGCCTGATCAACAGGAAACAACCGTTTTATCAGGTAATCCATTTAGTTTGAGTGGTGATGCACAAAGCTCTGCACCGGAAGTAGATACAGTACCAAATCCTGCACCAAATCCGACAATGAATGCAACATATCAGCAGGCACCGGCAGCTGATATGAATTATCAGGGTACTTACAATGGAACCTATACAAATCCAACGTATACCCAGGCAACTGCAGCAACACCAGCTAAGAAATCCGGCAAGGCAATGGGTATCATTGCACTTGTTTTAGGTATTATCGGTTTACTTACCTCTTGTTGCTATGGTGGTTATTTGTTTGGCTTGATTGCAATTATTCTTGGTATTGTTGCAGTTGTTAAGCAAAAAGGTAAGGCAACAGGAATTGCCGGACTAATTATTGGTGCGTTAGCATTTATTATCAGTATTGTATTTACATTTATCGGTGCCGGTTTCTGGTCTACAATTAGGGCTGAATTAAATGGTGATGATTATGGTTACGATGATGATTTTGGCTTCGATGATGATTTTGACTTTGATGATGATGATTATAACAACATTTCCTATTCGTCTGTGACTGGTACGAATCAGATGATGGTAGATGGTATTGTATATACAATGCCGGCTTCATTAGATAGTTTAGGTTTGAGCGTAAATGATTATTATAGTGATGTTGTCTCTGATATTGAAACCAATGGTATGTATGCAGGTGATTATGAGTTTGTTATTCTGAATACCGAAGGTGGTACCAGCTTCTGGGGTTATATTGAGAATACCGGTTCGGATACTATATACAATGTAGGAGAATTGCAGTTAACAGGAATTAATGTAGACAATTACTCATATGATTGTACAGCATATTCTGCTGAAGTGTATGGTGGTGTTACTTTATATATGAGCAGAGATGAGGTAGAATCGTTAATTGGAACCTGTGATTATACAGAAGATGGACTTGATTGCTATGAGAGCGAAAACGGAAGCGAACTACTTCGTATAGAATATGATGAGTATGATTCAGTTTGTGCACTGGACATTACTGTATACTAAGTTTTGCTTGCAAATCTCAAAAAAATGTGCTATTATCTCAATAGCTTGATATTATGAAACTGTAAGAGTGGACGTAAGTCCACTCTTATCTTGTGTTAGACAGTAAAGTAGGAAAGGAGTTCTGGCAGTTGAAACGGGTAGAAATCGAACAGCGTTGTGAAGCATTGGTACAGCCGATTTTAGATGAGCATCATTTTGAACTTTGGGATGTTGAATATGTAAAAGAAGGTGCAAACTATTATCTGCGGGTATATGCTGATAAAGAAGGTGGTATCACCATTGATGATTGCGTAACAATCAGTCGTGCATTAGAAGAAAAACTGGATGAGGATGATTTCATTCAGGATGCATATATTTTGGAGGTCAGTTCTCCCGGACTTGGAAGACCATTGAAGCGGGAACGGGACTTTTTGAAGAGTATTGGCTTGGAAGTAGAGGTTAAGTTATATCGCGCAATGGATGGTCAAAAGGAATTCACAGGTATTCTAAAGGACTACCAGGAAGACAGGATTACTTTAGAACTGGAAGATAAAGAACTGGAATTAAAGCGAAGTGAAATCGCGTTAATACGATTAGCATTTGATTTTTAATATAGTAGGAGGATAAAAAAATGTCAGAAATCATGGATGCACTCACTCAGATTGAGAAAGAGAAGGGAATTGATAAGGAAATCTTAATGGAAACCATTGAGAAGGCTATTATCGATGCGTATAAGAAAGACAAAGATGGCGAAGTGAATATGCAGGTGGAAATGAATCGGGAAACCGGAGAATTTACTGCATTTGTAGAACGGGAAGTGGTAGAAACAGTTGAAAATCCTTCTACACAAATCAGCTTAGAAGATGCAAAGATGCATGATGTGAAATATGAGGTTGGTGATGTGGTACGTGTAGAAGTTCAACCAAAGAATTTTGGACGTATTTCTGCCCAGAATGCTAGAAATGTAATTGTTCAGAAGATTAAGGAAGAAGAGAGAAAATCCATTTTTAATCATTTCCAGTGTAAGGAAAAGGATGTAGTGACCGGTGTGGTTCAGCGTTATGTTGGTAAAAATGTATGTATTAGTCTGGATGATAAAACAGATGCAATATTGACAGAAAATGAACAGATTCCCGGTGAGGTATTTCATCCGACAGATCGGGTAAAATTATATATTATTGAAGTGAAATCCAGCAGTAAAGGACCAAAGATTTTAGTATCCAGAACCCATCCGGAATTGGTAAAACGTTTGTTTGAAAAGGAAGTAACGGAGGTAGCGGATGGAACGGTTGAGATTAAGAACATTTCCAGAGAAGCAGGTTCCCGTTCCAAAATTGCAGTATGGTCTAACGATTCTAATGTAGACCCGGTTGGTGCATGTGTTGGTTTGAATGGTGCCAGAGTAAATGCAATTGTGAATGATCTTCGTGGAGAAAAGATAGATATTATTAATTGGAATGAGAATCCTGCCATTTTCATTAAAAATGCATTGAGTCCATCCAGTGTTGTTGCCGTAACGGTAGACTTAGATGAGAAGAGTGCAAAGGTAGTTGTTCCAGATAATCAGTTGTCATTAGCAATTGGTAAGGAAGGTCAGAATGCGAGATTAGCAGCACGTTTGACCGGATATAAGATTGATATTAAGAGTGAATCGCAAGTAGAGGAACTAGAAGCAGAAGAAGATCAAGAATAGAATTGAGATTAGTTAGGAAGTGATCGTGTGGCAAAGAAACCAACCTTAAGACAATGTATTGGCTGTGGACAGCCGATGGAGAAAAAAAGCCTGATTCGTGTAATACGAAATCCGGAAGGTATTATTGAACTGGATGCCACCGGAAAGAAGAATGGGCGTGGAGCTTACTTATGTCCATCCCAGGAATGTCTGGCAAAGGCGATGAAATCTAAGGGACTGGAACGGTCCTTCCAGATGCAGGTTCCGAAAGAAATATATCAGCAGTTGAGTAAGGAGTTGAGTGAACTTGAAACCCAATAAAGTTTTTTCTTTGCTTGGATTGGCAATGAAGGCAGGAAAGGTTGTAAGCGGCGAATTTTCAACTGAAAAAGCAATTAAATCGGGGAAAGCATATTTTGTTGTCGTAGCTGAGGATGCATCCGATAACACAAAAAAAGCATTTTCTGATTCATGTAGTTACTACCAGGTACCTTTTGCAATCTATGGAACGAAAGACGAATTAGGACTTTGCATGGGGAAGCAGATGCGGGCTTCTCTGGCAGTGATTGAAGAGGGCTTTGGACGAGAAATTGCAAAGAAGATTGAGATGCAGAACAATATGGAGGTGTAACGAATGGCAAAAGTTATTATTAATAAATTAAGCAAAGAATTAGGCGTAAAAAATGCAGAAATCATTTCTCTCTTAGAGAAAAACGGGATAATCGGTAAGAAACATACATCTGGCTTGGAGCCGGATGAGGAGGCTATGGTTCGTAAGGCTTTTGGTGAGAAAGAAGAACCGAAAGTAGAGGAGAAACCAAAAACCAAAAAGGAAGAAAAAAAGATTGTTGATAAAGCAGAAAGCAAGGCAGAAGCCGGCAAGAAAGAAAGAACGGAACACAAAAGCGGAAAGCCGGAAGGAAAAGATACTTCAGAGCAGAAGGAAAAACAACAAAAGAAAGACGTAAATAAGCAGAATGGAAATCCTAAGAATTCCGGAGAATCAGCAAATCAGAATAATGGTAAGAAAAAGAAAAATGATAATAACCGGAATGATGGAAAGAAAGAACATACAATTGTAACCTTCCAGGCAGAGCAGAAGGATAACAAGAAGAATAAGAAAAACAACAAGACGAATAATAACAATAGTAAGAATGAAAAACCGGCAAAACCGGAAAAGAAAAGCGGACAATTCATTAAACCGGAACCAAAGGTAGAAGAGAAGGAACCGGAAGATACCATTAAGACCATTGCTTTTCCACCTGTTATGACAATCAAGGAATTTGCAGATAAGATAGGTGTACCTGTAAATCAGATGATTAAGAAGATGTTTTTAGCCGGAAAAATGGTAAATGTAAATTCAGATATTGAATTTGAAGAAGCAGCAGAGATTGCATTGGAATATAACATTATTGCCGAAGAAGAAGAGCAGGTAGATGTTATTGAGGAAATGCTAAAAGAAGAAGAAGAGGATGATTCCTTAATGACTTCCAGACCACCGGTTGTTTGTGTTATGGGTCACGTTGATCATGGTAAAACATCTTTGTTGGATGCTATTCGTACAACTCATGTTACGAATAGTGAAGCCGGTGGTATTACCCAGCATATTGGTGCGTCTGTTGTTGAAATTAATGGTCAGACGATTACATTTCTGGATACACCGGGACATGAAGCATTTACTGCCATGCGTATGCGTGGTGCACAGTCTACGGATATTGCAATCTTAGTTGTCGCAGCAGATGATGGTGTTATGCCACAGACAGTGGAAGCTATCAACCATGCAAAGGCGGCCGGGGTTGAAATAATTGTTGCTGTAAATAAAATTGATAAGGAAAGCGCTAACATTGAACGTGTAAAGCAGGAGTTAATGGAATATGATTTGGTTGCAGAGGAATGGGGCGGTTCTACGATTTTCTGTCCGGTTTCTGCACATACCAAGGAAGGTTTGGATAATCTGCTGGAAATGATTCTGTTGACTGCAGAAGTTATGGAATTAAAGGCAAATAAGAACCGTAAGGCAAGGGGTATAGTAATCGAAGCAGAACTGGATAAGGGTCGTGGACCGGTTGCTACTGTTCTGGTACAGAAGGGTACCTTAAAAGTTGGTGATACCATTGCAGTTGGTAGTGTACATGGTAAAGTACGTGCCATGGTAGATGATAAACAGAGGAGAGTAAAGGAAGCAACCCCATCTACTCCGGTTGAGATATTAGGTTTGAACGGAGTTCCAAATGCAGGTGAAATCTTCATTGCAACAGACAATGAAAAGGAAGCCAGAGCAATGGCAGAGGCATTTATCAGCTATGAGAAAGAGAAATTGATTGCAGAAACCAAGTCAAAGATGTCGTTGGATGATTTGTTCTCCCAGATTCAGGCTGGTAATGTAAAAGAATTGAATCTGGTCGTAAAGGCTGACGTGCAAGGCTCCGTAGAGGCTGTAAAGCAAAGCTTATTGAAGCTGTCGAATGAAGAGGTTGTAATTAAGGTGATTCATGCCGGTGTTGGTGCCATTAATGAATCCGATGTTATTCTTGCATCCGCTTCCAACGCAATTATTATTGGCTTTAATGTTCGCCCGGATGCAACTGCGAAAGATACTGCTGAGCGTGAACAGGTTGATTTACGTCTGTATCGTGTCATTTACGATGCGATTGAAGATATTGAAGCTGCTATGAAGGGTATGTTAGATCCTATTTATGAAGAAAAGGTGATTGGTCATGCAGAAATACGCCAGACTTATAAGGCTTCCGGCGTAGGTACCATTGCCGGTTCTTATGTCCTGGATGGTATCATTCAGAAGAATGCAACCTGCCGGGTATTCCGGGAAGGCGAGCAAATCTTCGAAGGACCTTTGGCTTCATTGAAACGTTTCAAGGATGATGTAAAAGAAGTTAAGAGTGGCTTTGAATGCGGTCTGGTATTCGAAGGATTTAATGATGTGAAAGAATTCGACCAGATTGAGGCGTATATTATGGTTGAAGTGCCTAGATAAATTAAGGTTTAGTGTACTGACTAGCGTTCGGCTTCGAATATATATACTTGATGCAGACACGTTTGCACTTCGGTCAGTACGTAGCGGTACATAGGATTGCAAAATACGCAATCCAAGTACCGACGTACTTTTAGAGTCTGCATTCAAGTATATATATTCATCCGCCGAACATCTACTCTACTAAAACCCATAATTTATGTTGGGGAAAGTAGTATGGCTCCGCGAGGATTAAACGTTACCACAAAC
>JAGAOO010000004.1 GCA_017623675.1 Lachnospiraceae bacterium | reverse complement strand
TTAACCGGTGGAAGTCCGTCCAGAGCTTCACACACAGCCTTATTTGTTACCTGCATTGCTTCCTGTACGGTTTTACCCTTTACAAGCTCTGTTGCCATACTGCTTGTTGCAACCGCCGCACCGCATCCGAATGTTTTGAATTTTACATCCTGAATGATGCCATTCTCATCAATATCCAGATACATTCTCATAATATCTCCACACTTTGCATTTCCTACCGTTCCGACGCCGCTTGCATCCTCTATCTCGCCCACATTGCGAGGATTATTAAAATGATCCATTACCTTTTCACTGTACATATTACTTTCCTCCATTTTTCAAGAAATCTTCATATAAAGGAGACATACTTCGTAGTCTATCCACAATCTTCTTAAGTTCATCTATTGTAAAATCAATCTCTTCTTTTGTTGTTTCTTCCGACAATGTAAGGCGAAGAGAACCATGTGCTATTTCATGAGGAAGTCCAATGGCCAATAATACATGGGATGGGTCTAAAGAACCTGATGTACATGCCGAACCGCTTGAACCGCAAATACCCTTTTGGTCTAAAAGAATTAGCAACGATTCTCCCTCAATATATTGGAAGCAGAAATTTGTATTATTAGGAAGTCTCTTCTGTCTTTCTCCATTTAACCTGCTATAAGGAATTTCCTTAAGCACTCGTTCAATCAGATAATCTCTAAGTTCTGTTTCATAAGCAATCCTGTCTCCCAATGAATCTTTTGCAAGCTCTGCTGCTTTTGCAAATCCTACAATTCCCGGCACATTATGTGTTCCTGCTCTTCTTGATCTTTCCTGTGCTCCACCATGAATAAAAGAACAAATTTTCACGCCCTTTCTGATATACATAAGTCCGATTCCTTTTGGGCCGTTAATCTTATGTCCACTGGCACTTAACATATCAATATTCATTCTATCCACATCTATTTCAATATGTCCAAATGCCTGTACTGCATCCGTATGAAATATTACTCCATATTTCCTTGCAATTTGTCCGATTTCTTCAATTGGCTGAATTGTTCCAATTTCATTGTTTGCAGTCATCACAGAAATCAAAATAGTATCCGGGCGAATTGCTTTTTCAAGCTCATCCAGTTTTACACTACCATACTCATCAACATCTAAATAAGTCACTTCAAAGCCCTTTTTCTCCAGATATTCGCATGTATGAAGAATGGCATGATGTTCAATTTTTGTAGTGATAATATGTTTGCCCTTATCACCATAAGCTTCCGCAGTGGCTTTCAATGCCCAGTTATCTGATTCTGAACCACCTCCGGTAAAATAGATTTCCTCTGCTCTTGCATGAATCAAGTCTGCAAGAGTTTCTCTCGCCTTTGCTACTGCTTTATTTGCTTCTCCGACAAAAGAGTAGATAGAAGACGGGTTTCCATAATACTCTGTGAAATATGGATTCATTGCTTCTAATACCTCAGGGTAAACTTTCGTTGTTGCTGCATTATCTAAGTAAATTACTTTGCTCATATTTTTCCCTTTCATTTTCATATTTTTCCTATTATTTTAGTATGATATTACTTTTTTACATTAGCAGTTCTGAAATATTTTTAGTCAGAACTGCTATATAAATATTATTTAGTATTCCATTCAACTAAATCTGCCAATGATATATTGTCAACAACTTCATTTATAGCTGAATTTAGTTTATGCCAAATTTTAATGGTTGAACATGTTAACCGATTTGCACACCCATTTTCTCCCTCTTCAATACAGGCTACCGGTGCCAAATCACCTTCCGTAACTCTTAATATAGACCCTATGGAATATTCTTCTGGTTTTCTCTTTAATCTATATCCACCTTGTGCTCCACGTATACTATTAACCATTCCCGCTTTTTGCAACATTGATACAATCTGTTCCAAATATTTTCCGGAAATCTGTTGTCTCCTTGCAATGTCCTTTACACTAATCGGTTCACCTTTATCGTAAAGTGCTAAATCGACCATCAAATCAATTGCATATCTTCCTCTTGACGATATTTTCATAAACTGCCTCCTTTTGATTCAGAAAGTCCTTTACCTACAAGTTATCATATAAATCTTCTGTAAATGTAAGACTACCCCTATAACCAGCATATGCGCGATTTAGTACCAATCTTTCGCTCATCGGGAAGGATGCTAAAAGAAACTGAATATCTTTCTGCAATCCAACTTCTCTTTCATTACTACTTCCAATCAATAATGAAATATCCTCTTCCTCTGTCAAAATTGCCTGATTGATTTCATATTGATCCGCTGTGAAAACAATCTTCGGTGGTTTTGCATATTCTAAAGCGGATATCTCCGCAATGATTCTCTGTTTATCTTCTTCTCTAAAAATCGGCTCTGAGATAATAACCAACACCGGTGTAAAACTGAAATCATTGGCAAGATATCTGGTTAATCCTACTGCACTGTTCGCATCCGCAACAACCGCAAACCTCTTCCAGCTTATTACACCAATAGATTGCGCCAGATAATTATATACATAATCCTCTTCCTGTGTTATCACTGTTTCCACTATATCGTTATCCAGCTTTAATGCTTCTGCTACCTGACGTATAAACTTGGTTGTGTCTGTAGCACCGATAGGAAGTCCTGGAATTCTAATGGATGGTACACCAAACTTTTCTTCAAATTTTTTAGCTGGTCCCTTAAACAACCATGGATTAATGATAATATTCAGTGCTGCACCTGAACATTTACGAATATCCTCCATTCCCTGATGGTCAGTAAAAAAAGTATTCACTTTTAGACCAAGGCGATTAAGTATCCTTTTTATCTCTTCCAGATTGCCGCTCCAAAATGGATCATGATATGGCACAATGCCAAATACATTGACCAATTTATTATCTCTCGGAACATTCTCTTCTATAACCTGATCTATCATTGTATTCCATACAATCTCATATCCAAGGTTACTGTCTCCGGCAAATCCGGGTGTCTCTATGGGATAAACATTATGTCCCTTTTTCTGAAATTCCTCAGCAACACTGGCAATATCATCTCCAATAATTCCTGCCGTACAGCCGGTCAATACAAAATATGCATCCGCGTCAATTATATCTATAGCTCCTTGAATAGTAGTTTTTAATTTACCTACTCCTCCAAATACAACTTCCCTCTCCAGCATATTACTAGACGGCACCGATACTCCACTTACAAAGCAGGATGATTTATGCCCTGATTGACCTTGTTCAGCTGCTGTCGTCTGCATACAGCATCCCGGCCCGGAATGAAAAACCGGACATACTTTGTTTATTGCCTCTAATACAGAGCTAATACCTGCAAGTACACAACCACCTCTTGGATTTTCTAATATCTGTGACATATCAATTTCCTCCTACAATATATTTGAAAGCATCTTCTTCGTACCAACTGTCTTTATACGGAAGCTTGACATGTTTGGCAAGCTTCTTATTAAATCCCGGATTTTCCAATTGATCAGCAATCTTATTGCCGAGAAAAAGAAGTCCATCGTACCCCATCGTAGGTCTTTTTCCATCTAATACGTGAGTTGTCGGTACTCCCAGCTTTGCAGCCCATTCAGGAACGCCAATGAATGCATCGGGCTTCAATTTATTTACTAAATTCACCTGTTCAAAAGGCTGCATATTCGCTATATCCAACACAAAATCCTTATGAATTCCATTCAGATATTCAATGTCCACTTGTGCATCCTCATCATAAGTTGGTGTTTCCAAACCGACAAGCTCCATTCCAAAATCATCAATCAGTGCTGCTGCCGCAAACGAACGTCCTGTTCCTCCACAGATAAATACCCTCTTTCCTTGCAGTCTCTTTTTCAGTTTTTCAACCAGCGGTTCTATTCTTTCATGTTCTCTTGCAATAATTTCTTCTACTTCTTTCTCTTTGCCAATCACTTTAGCAATACCTCGATACCATTTATCTGTATTTCGTATGCCAATCGGCATTACTGTGTGTGAATAAGGAATGCCGTAATCTTCCCACAGCGTCTTCATAAATTCATCTGCAAAAACTTTACAGATTGAAGTAGAAGCCTCTGCTGCCGGAATCCTTTTTATTTTTTCCAATGAGCTATAAAAAGGAATATAGTTTACCTTTGCCCCAAGAAGAGATAGCATTCGCTCCATCTCTTTCTGATCTGCATAACTTATTGTCGTTGGTGCAAACAGATTAATAAGACCCTTTTCCTTTGGCAACTGCTCATGTTTTAATATGTACTCATTGATAGCTAGAAAAGCTGCGTCAAATCCTGATGCACATATTTTGGATTTAAATCCTTCACAATGAATTGGGACAATAACTGCATCATATTCTTTTTGCAGGTTTGCTGCAATTGCATCAATATCATCTCCAATAATTCCTGAAGCACAGGATGCATATATGAAAATCAGCTTCGGATTATATCTCTCTACTGCTTTCTTTACTGATTCTCTCAGTTTTTCCTCCCCACCAAAAACAACACTTTTTTGGTCAATATTAGTTACAATAATTCGAGGATTTCTTATATTCTTTATTCCTCTATGTGCCTGCCCTACCCTGAACATATCCACAGCCATAATAGAACATCCTACACATCCCTGCGGGGAATGTGAAATAAATACTGCATCTTCTAATGACATTAATGCTGCCATACTATTTATTTGCTGGCATTGTAATCCTTGCGCAAAACTTCTGTCAGCTCTTTTTAAACAGCCTTTTTTAAAATTCTCTTCTGCCTCTTTGCCTGTCGTTCCTAAATCGTTAATTCTTCCGGTTCTGCTTTCCCTGACACCTGAATATTGTACCTTTGCCATATCTATGCCTTCCTTTCTGAAATGTAGCTTTCTATTTTGTATTATACTATTCTGATAGGAATTATGGTATTATATGTTACATATAACCACTTATAGTTTTTCCCTATAATTCAATACATCAATTACTGATTGCTTTCTTTTAACTTCTATATCTTAATCACTAAAGGTATGAAGTACTCTCAAAACAACAGCTTCATCTGATACCACTTTTCCCCTCCATGCTTGGATTCCGAAAGACCTTCATTCATAAATCCAAACTTCTCATAATAATGGATTAGTTTACTTTTACAAGTGAGTACAATTCCTTTTTTATTTTGAGTTTTGACTTCTGATATAACAGTTCTTAATAACAAATCCGCATATCCCTGACAACGATATTCAGACCTTGTCTCTACACCAAATATCATCTGCCATTCGCCCATACTGTCATGCATGGTGCTGTCGCTATACATTTCATCAACAAGAATAGGGATGTCTGATACCATCCCATTTACCATACTGACTATTTTATTATCTATCATCAAAAGCCAAAAGCGGTCAGGGTAAGCTTTTAGCCTATGACTAAAAGCATCCCTTGTAGCCGCCTCCTCTTTTGGAAAGCATGCAGCTTCTAATTCCGCTATTTTATCCAAATCCTCTATCGTAGCATGACGAATAATGTAATCCTGCATCATAATTTCAACACTTCCGGTTCTTCTTCAAAGGAATAAATTGTTGCAGCTACATTATCCAAATATAAGGTGTGAGTATTTTCCCCTCCTGCACTGTTGGTGCTTTTCAGATGAGGATAATCTTCTAACATTGCAATATGCACTTCTTTACGGTTATCCTCTACTAAATTTCCATGCACACGAATCCAACGACCTCTCGCATCCATCGCAGACAATTCAAACTTTGAATTCGTAGCAATCTGTTTTGCAACATCTTTTGTTTTTGATGTCAGTATGTATAACCTATCTTCAAAAAGCAATATCGTTCCAAACGGACGCACCCGTGGCTGTTCTCCGTCCACTGTTGCTAAATAGTATGTCTTTGCTTCCTTCAAAAAATCATATACCTTTGTAATATCGTTCTTTGCCATAATGAACATCCTTCTTTCATTCGTAAATCCATATTTTAAAATTATACTATCCCCGTAGGTTTTATTGTATTATCAATTTCCTATAGCATGTGATAGCTTTTGTCTATAATTCAATGACTTTACCCATCATCAGCTGTTTATCATGAGTTGCAATTACAATCCCTTTCTCTTTACCGAGCCCGGCTATGATTTGAGAAATAATTTCTGCACTCTTCTCATCCAAATTACTTGTGGGTTCATCTAATATCAATAATTCTGTATGAAGAGCAAGAACTCTTCCCAGACATGCCCGACGATATTCTCCCGCTGAAATCTGCCACGGAAAGGAATTCTTTATATGCTCTATTTCCAATTCTTTCATAATGGTCTGAATTTCATTTGCATCACACTGCTTTCCATTAAGCAAAGCAGGATATATCATGTTTTCATATATAGTCAAATTTTCAAGCAGGCAGTTTCCGTAATTCACATAGCCGATTTTATTGTTGCGAAGCCTTGTTCTCTTTTCTGATTTGAGTTGATTATAAATATCCACATTATCCAGATATACCGTTCCGTTAGTTGGCGTAACTCCAATCGTTAAAACTAACAATGATATCATAAATTTTTTTATACTTTTTCTCATTTTATTATCCTCTCTAAAATAAAAAACACAGCTGCTCTCTTTTGCACCTGTGTTTCATACTTACTAATAAATTACAAACATCAAGCCAATTAAGCGTAGGAAAAATAAACCGAATTCATCCATTCAGTGATACAACAACATCTTCTAAAAATATACACCTTCACCTGTTTATCTCCTAACCATTTTCTCAAAATCCAACATTTCTTTCCAGTTCTTCATTTACTCTCTGTAAATTCTCGGAAAGGTATCTTTCCCCATTGTCCGGGAGAAGCGGAACAATCAGTTTATCCTGATTTTCTTCCTTCAATGCTTCTTTTATTGCAACAGCTAAAGCTGCTCCAGCAGAAGCACCTACAAAGATTCCCTCGTATTTTGCCAATAGATGAATGGCCCTTAATGTTTCTGCATATGTTACAAATTCATATGTATCGGTCAACTCATCGCTAAAATTCTCAGGAGCTCTATCTGTCAAGCCGTTTTCGTCATGTACCTGATGAATTCCATGGAAACCTCCGTCAGTAGCTCCTTCCACTGCAGAATTTACAACGGATTCCGGATCTGGTTGTACGATAATAGTCTTGATAGAAGCATTCTTTTCTTTTAAATATTTGCTTGTTCCATGAGTGGAACCACCGGTACCGACACCGCCGATGAAAACATCTATCTTTCCATCTGTGTCTTCCCAAATTTCAGGGCCTGTATGTTTATAATGAGCATTTATATTGTCCGGGTTTGACAACTGTTCGGTCGCCCATCCATTGGGAGTCTCTTTAACCAAATACTGCACCAATTCTTCGAATGCTCCAAATCCTTTTTCGTTTACCTTCTCTAATAAATCACCTAATTCTCCGGTAATAGGAATAATTTCCGCCTGATATGCCTCTAATAACTTCAATCGTTCCTCCGAAACTCCGGGCTGAAGTCCGATTTTAAATTTATAGCCTTTTGCCGCTGCGAAAGCTGCCAAAGCTATTCCCGTATTGCCACTGGTAAACTCGATAAGAGTTGTCTTATCAGGACTGATATTTCCTCTTAACTCTGCCTGTTCAATAATCTCAAGTGCTATACGATCTTTATGAGATCCGGCAGGATTAAAATATTCTAACTTTCCTACTATTCTTCCCTTAAGATTAAGTGCCTCTCTAAGACGATGAAATTCAACAATCGGTGTATGTCCTACCAGTTCTGTAATTGAATTATAAATCTTTGCCATAATGTACCTCCTTTTCCTACAATCGATTATGTAGGGTGTTAATTGTTTTCCTTATGGTAAGATATTACTACAGACAGATAATTTTGAAAATTACACCTAATTTATCATCAGTGATAACTTTTTATTAACTACTTTTGCCAACAAAATCAAGAAGCATAATAATTGCTGCTCCATCATAGCTCCTTATATTTATTCAGCTCTTCAATATATTCCTCACCAACTGTGCTAAGACTATATCCTTTTCTCACTATGTATCCTATTATTAACGGATCCTCCTCTTTTAATTTGATACATACTAATCCATCTGTCAGTGCAGCACTTTTTGACAGAGTACCGGTTCCTACCGAATAACCATTTAATCCTGCTACTATTTCTAATGATGTAGCCCTGTCGTTTGTCTTTACAATTTTATCAAAATCGTAATCACTGAGAGCTTCTTCATTCAGATAAAAATCATTCTCACTACTCTGCTCAAATACTACGCAAGGATATTCTTTTAATTCCTCTAAAGATATTTCCGTACAGGAAGCCAGCGGATGGTCCTTCCAAACATATATGTAGGTATCTCTTTGCATCAGTGGAAAAAAATCCAACTGATACTCTCTAAACAGCTTCTTCATGATATTTTCATTTTTACTTGAGTACGATACAATACCTATTTCACTTTTTATATCCCTTACATTTCCAAGCACTTCGTCCGTCCTTGTTTCATGTACAGCAAACGTATATTTCGGGTAAGAGAATTTCTTAACGGTTTCCATAAAAGCATGAACAGCAAATACATAATGCTGCATAGAAACCGAAAATTTCATTCTCTTTCTATCCTTTGCCATATATCTGTCCTCGATAATATCATATTGACTTACAGCCTGTTTTGCATATGATAAAAACTCCATGCCATCCTGAGATAACGAAATTCCCCGATTATTTCTTTCAAATATTTTAAACCCTATTTCTTCCTCTAATTCACGGATTGCTGCTGATAATGCCGGTTGAGATACATACAGCCTGCTTGCAGCCTCTCGCATAGAAGAATATTTCGATATGGTTATAACGTATTTCAATTGTAAAATTGTCATTTCTTTATTTCACCTCTAGTACTATAAAGCAAAAAACGGACAACCAGCGGTTATTATCATCCACAACAACCACCGATTGTCCGATCAGTCCCATTTATTCCATTATGTATTATGATTCTCTACGGATGCTCTCCTAAAGGATTGATGCGTATCTACTTTATGGAAGTATGCTGTTATTTTCTGCAACGCCTCTTCTACTGTACAGTCCACATCAAATGACGTAATCGCTTTTCTTTCAAGCTGTTTCTGAATATGAAACCCTATTTTTTTACACACGATACTGCGGCAATCTGATACGAGTTCCACTTTTCCTGACACCTCGCCACCGCCTGAGCAGCCACCCCCTGTTTGGGAGTTACATCCGTCTTTTCCACAGCCGCCAGTATTTCCACAACCATCCTGCAAACCAGATTCTTTTTGAGGCTGTGCAGCTTCATCCGCTGCATTTCTTACTTCCTCTGCAGCCCTGACTTCTGACTTTACGTATGCCTCATCCGTCACCTCATAAATCAGAAATTCCTTCGCTGCACCAAATGTTTTATCAATATGGATTCCATCCGAAGATGCAACTGCTATCTTATATGACATACTACCACCTCCGGTTAGTTCCATCTTTGTACAGCCACAGAATAAATATCCTCAATCAGTCGAATTCCTCCGGTATATCCTACATAGAAGTCATCTAACACAACCTTATCCTGTACAGGCCATGAAATGTTGAGATAATTTCCCTTGAGACTCTCTGTCAGTTCCTTTTCATAATAACTGCCGAGAATCAACGGATAACCATGATAATCATGTTCTTTAATCTGATTGTGAATCTTATAACCGTCTGTTTCAAATACTACCTCTGCTTCCAAATTGAAATTCAGTTTTTTAAACTCTTCGGAAATTGCTTCTCTAAACTGCTTTGGAGTATCATCCACAACAAACTGTTTTGCCGGCACAAGACCAAGATCATTTGCCAGAAACTTGGTGATTCCAAGTGCATATTGGGCATCCGCTACAACCGTAAACTGTTTGTTAATAACACGGTTTTCAAGGAATAAATCAGCATATCTTTCAATGAGATAGTAATAATAATTTTCATGCTCATTAATGACAGCTTCTACCTTTGCCTCATCAACACCTGCAAATTTTCCTACTTCCCTTAAGAATTTGCTTGTTTCATAAGCACCAATAGGAAGTGTCGGATAATGAAGATACGGAATTCCAAGCTTTCTCTCCATCTTTTTCATATTACCAATCGATACCCATGGAGACACAAGCAAATTAAACTCTGCCTTTGGTATCTTATTAATATTATCAATTCCTCTGTTATATCCGAATATGGTATTTGGCTTTAATCCAATTTCCGCAAGAAGCTTTTCCAACTCTCTGATATTTCCTAACCAAAATAAATCCTGATACGGAACATCAGCCCATATATTCACCAAGCCCTTCTCTTTTTCATCGGACTTCTCCAAATACTGTTCAATAATTGCATCAATTACCTGCTCATGACCTTTGTAATTATTACCTTTAAATCCTGCGGTGGATGCATAGATAACAGGCTTGTCGGCATCAGCAAATCTGCTTACCACTTCTCCAGTGTCATCCCCTACAATCTCTGGAATACAACCTGTTAATACCACATATAAATCTGCGTCGATAACCTTTAAAGCATTTTCAATGGTTGTTTCCAGTTTTTTTGTACCACCGAACACAACATCCTTCTCATTAATACTGGTACATGGAAAGATATTAGGTGAAAAATAACCTGAGCTTCCGGTAGAATCCGACAACTTCTGTGCACATCCCGGTCCTGAATGAAGCACCGGAATTGCTCTTGTAATTGCCTGTACCGTCTGCATTGCTCCAAGAGCACATTTATATCTCTGCTTATCTAATAATTTAGCCATTACTTTCCAACCTCCTCTAAGAATGTACCGACATCCTGCTTATACCACCATTCTGTATATGGCAATTTTACTCTCTTCGCAAGGTTCTGCTCAAAACTTCGATTTCGAATAGTATCCAGAATGGTACGTGCAAATTCGAGGGTGTGCTTGTACCCGAATATCATGTATTCATCCGCAACGTACACCGCAGGTGTTCCGTTCTTGATTGCCCATACAGTAGAACCCGGATGTCTTGAAAGATATAAATCCGGCTGATACTTATGTAAAATATTCATTACTTCAAAGTTCTGCTGGTCTGCGACACTTGCTTCAAAGTCAATCTCATTATCTAAAAGATACTTCATGGATGGCGGAACATCTCCGTTTTCATATTTCTTGTCATAGTGCCATGCCAACGCCCATACAACCTCAATACCTAATTCATTCAGTACTCTTGACACTTCAAAAGTATAACCCGGTCCCATACCAATAACCGCACGAAGACCTTTCAGCTCCTTTTTGATTTCCTCAATCTGCGGAATATAAATGGCACGCTGTTCTTCAATGTATTTTTCGACTTTATCACTTCTGCCTGTCACTTTACCGATTTCACGGAGCCATGTTTCAAAACCGACAATACCACATTGATTAATACTTCTTACATATGGCACACCATATTTTTCTTCCAGCGCATTTCCCAGATAGTTACCCAATGTACCACAAATGCATGTTGTCGCAAGGGATTCTGATATATGGGATAATTCCTCCACAGTAGAATTACAGTAAAGGAAAATAGGCTCCAAATCAAAATTCTTGAAGATTTCTATAATCTCAGGTCTTGCACTTTCATAGAAGTTCTTAAAGTTAATGGTATTTCTTTTCTGCTTCGGCGGCTGTACGATGCTGCTCAGTACAGCGTGATCGGAAATATCAAATCCGGTTGCCCAGATACGTGATTTAAAACCTTCACAATGCACTGCCACAACGGGGACATCAATCTCTTCTTTTACATCATCTACAACACTGTCAATATCTTCACCAATAATTCCTGTCGCACAGGAACTGGTCACGAATATCGCCTTTGGAGAATACCGCTTATTGACCTCCAGAATAATTTTTCTCAAGTCTTCCGTGGAACCAAAAATGGTATCCTGCTCATTCATGTCCGTTCCAACATACACAGTATTATTTGCTACTCCTCTTTTCTTCGCCATTACTTTATCCAAGTAGTATGCTCCGGCACTTGCCACAGAACATCCTGACGGTCCATGATGTATAATTGCTACATCTCGTATCGCTGATAACTGCCCTAATGCACAGCTTGATAAACATGTACTGGACTGTGAAAAACATCTGGAACATCCTTTTAAGGTCCCACATTCACTTTGATTAGCCAAATCACTTAAACTTCCAATGTATCCCGTAATAGAGCCGATTCGATTCTCCCTTGTGGCTACATTGGAACTCTCTAAATTAACTGCCACTTTTGATACCTCCTAATCTTCAAACAAATTTGTTGATAAATATCTGAGTCCGGTATCAGGCAGGAGAGCCACTATTGTTTTACCCTTATTTTCCGGGCGTTTTGCCAATTGTGTTGCTGCATAGATGGCTGCTCCCGAAGAGGTTCCTACAAGGATACCATCCGTCTTTGCTGCCTCTCTTGCCGCCTCATATGCCTGATAGGTTTCCACTTCAAATTTTTCATCATAAATAGTTACATCAAATGTTTCCGGAATACGTTCTGCCGGAATTCCTTCAAACGGATGAACTCCGGTGATTTCCTCCGGATGAGGATTCTCATCACTTGGCAACGAATTAGGTCCAGGCTGAATTGCTACAATCTGAATATCCGGATTTTTGGATTTTAAATATTTACCGGTTCCGCTTACCGTTCCACCGGTACCTACATTTCCAACAAATATATCTACTTTACCATCTGTATCATCCCAGATTTCCGGTCCTGTAGTTGCCGCGTGGATGGCAGGATTTGCAGGGTTTGCCACTTGATTAACAAAAAAGATATCT
>JAGAOO010000034.1 GCA_017623675.1 Lachnospiraceae bacterium | reverse complement strand
TGATAGATAGTTGCAAGCAGACCTTAAAAGCACGTTGGTGCTTAGGTGCGGTATTGTCGCACCTTATGCACCATTACGTGCTGACCGGAGCGCAAGCGTGTCTGCGGTAACTATTTATCACCAGAAACCGATAAGGCGACTTAGTACGATAAACCCTAATTTAAAGGAGAACAACAAAGAATGGGAAAACGAGTGAAAGATTCTATGGTGGAAATAGCACACATAGTTCGTCCAACTGATTTGAATAGCGCGAAGAGACTTTTTGGCGGTACATTAATGGCATGGATTGATGAGACGGCTGTGATAGTTGCCAAACGTCATGCAATGATGAATGTCACGACAGCTTCAGTGGATAATCTTAGTTTTCTGAGTGCGGCACGCATGAGAGATGTTATTGTCATCATTGGTAAAATAACGTATGTTGGAACGACTTCCATGGAGGTTAAGGTTGAATCTTTTGTAGAGCATATTAACGGTGAACGTGAATTGGTAAACAGAGCATATATCACTATGGTCGGTCTGGATGATGATGGCGTGCCTGCCAAGATTCCGGAACTTATACTTGAGACACCGGAGGAAATTGCTGAAAATGAGCAGGCAAAAGTTAGAAGAAAGATTAGAAGCGAACTAAGAAATAATGAATGTATTGTAAAACGGACCAAGGATATTTGATTCCGAGGGCAATCTGTTAAGCGATAAAGTGTTGCTTGGCTCAAGAAGCTATGATGACTGGGAGCAGGAAATATTAAAATATCTAAAAGATTAGGGAAGGTATCAGCTATGGAAATTACTTTAGATCATGAAAAATTAGTATATTGCGGAAGAATCGATCAAAGAAATCCGAAGAAACCGGAATGGGTATTTCCGGCAACCTCGTTACAATTTTGTTTTTGGGGACATGAGGCAAAAATTGTAGTTACAAATCGTCATAAATATTGGGATAATCGAGTGGGTGCAATTGTAGATGGCGTGCAGAAACAGTGGCTGTTAAATGAAACAGGAGAGACGGAGATTACGCTGGTGAAAGAAGAACGGAATCGCAGGCATAAGATTTTGTTTTTTAAGCGTATGGACAGTTGCCATGAACTGGTATTAGAGCATTTGTTTTTGTCAGATGGAAGTCTGCTGTTAGATCCGCTTCCTGTGGCAAAACGCAGAATTGAAGTGTATGGTGATTCTGTTTCTGCCGGAGAAGTGTCAGAAGCAATAGATTATGTAGGAAAAGTAGATCCGGAACATAACGGTGAATACAGCAACAGTTGGTATTCCTATGCATGGATGACGGCACGGAAGCTGAATGCTCAGCTTCATGATGTTGCACAGGGAGGAATTCCTTTAATGCATGGAACCGGATGGGTGGAAGAACCTATTTTTATTGGCATGGAAGAAATGTGGGATAAGGTACATTATTATCCGAATCTGGCAACACCGACAACATGGGATTTTTCAAAATATACACCACATGTAGTAATTGTTGCTATCGGGCAGAACGATTCTCATCCACAGGATTTTATGAAATATGATTCGGACGGGGAAATGGCAAAGAAGTGGAAAGCACATTATGGCACCTTCATCCAACAGATTCGGGAAAAATATCCGAAAGCAGTAATTATTTTAACTACCACGATTTTGGAACATGATAAGAGTTGGGATGATGCGATTGAAGAAGTCTGTCAAAACCTGAATGATTCAAGAATTCGGCATTTTCTATATACGAGAAATGGTAGTGGTACTTCCGGTCATATACGGATTCCAGAGGCTGATGAAATGTCAGATGAATTGGTAGATTTTATACAAAACCTGGATATACCGGTTTGGGAGGATTAAAGCGGTGTCATGATTCGTTAAGATATTGATTGAAGGCTAGATTCAAAGATATGATTTTTTTCTTGACGGAGTACAATATAATGTGGTATTTTACAGTTACAGAAACCGATGAGAAAGAGGAAGTACATGTGAAGTGCGTCTCACAGAGAGCTGCAGGCGGTGGAATTGCAGTAGATGGTAGCAGATGGAATGGGCTTTCGAGGGCGACCCGAACCGGAAACGGTAGGGAAGACGGAGAGGAACCTTCGTTAACAAATCAGATATATGCAGGTATATCGTGAGTGGATACAGTCATTAGTATCAAGCAGGGTGGCACCGCAGGAGTGAACTCTTGTCCCAGCAGAATGTGGGATAAGGGTTATTTTTTTATTTAAATGATTCTTTCCCAGTGTATGAAGTATAGAAATCCGGTATGAATCAACCGGGCGTAGAGAAAGGAGAATGAACAATGAAACATGACAACAACATTCCTTACAAAATTTATCTGGAGGAACAGGAGATGCCAAAGCAATGGTATAATGTGCGGGCAGATATGAAGAATAAACCGGCACCCCTTTTGAATCCGGGTACCCATCAGCCAATGACCTTAGATGAGTTAAAGGTCGTGTTCTGTGAGGAACTTGCAAAGCAGGAACTGGATGATACTACACCATATATTGATATTCCGGACGAAATTCGTGATTTCTATAAGATGTATCGTCCGTCTCCATTGGTACGTGCTTACTGTTTAGAGGAAAAATTGCAGACACCGGCAAAGATTTATTATAAGTTTGAAGGAAATAACACCAGTGGAAGCCATAAGCTGAATTCTGCAATTGCTCAGGCATACTATGCAAAGAAGCAGGGCTTGAAGGGTGTAACCACAGAGACAGGAGCCGGTCAATGGGGTACTGCACTTTCTATGGCATGTTCTTATTTTGATTTGGACTGCAAAGTATTCATGGTAAAGTGTTCTTACGAACAGAAGCCATTCCGTCGTGAGGTTATGCGAACATATGGAGCCAGTGTTACGCCATCTCCATCAGAAACTACCGAAGTAGGTAAGCAGATTTTAGCAGCACATCCGGGTACAACCGGAAGCTTGGGTTGTGCGATTTCAGAAGCAGTGGAAGTAGCCACTCATTCAGAAGGTTATCGTTATGTGTTGGGGAGTGTATTATCACAGGTGTTGTTACATCAGACTGTAATTGGTCTGGAAACGAAGATTGCCATGGATAAATACGGTATCACACCGGATGTAATTATCGGTTGTGCCGGTGGTGGTTCCAATCTTGGAGGCTTGATTTCTCCATTCATGGGTGAAAAGCTGAGAGGAGAAAAGGATTATCAGATTATAGCAGTAGAGCCGGCATCTTGTCCAAGTCTTACCAGAGGTAAATATGCATATGATTTCTGTGATACGGGAATGGTTTGTCCATTAGCAAAGATGTACACATTAGGTTCAAACTTCATTCCGTCAGCCAACCATGCAGGAGGATTGCGGTATCACGGAATGAGTTCCATTCTGTCACAATTATATGATGATGGTTATATGGAAGCACGTGCTGTTGAACAGACAGAAGTATTCAAGGCAGCAGAACAGTTTGCAAGAGTAGAAGGAATTCTTCCTGCTCCGGAAAGCTCACATGCAATTAAAGTTGCAATTGATGAGGCATTGAAGTGCAAGGAAACCGGAGAGGAAAAGACCATTTTATTCGGTTTAACCGGTACCGGCTACTTCGATATGGTCGCATATGAGAAATTCCATAACGGAGAAATGTCCGATTACATTCCAACAGATGAAGATTTACAGAAAGGATTCGACGGAATACCAAAATTTTCTGACAATTAAGACATCTAAAAATAAAAAATTAGTAAAATGATACAACAAAGGCTTTGATTTCTGCAAAAAAGTGGTATAATTGACCATAATAAGTCGGGCAAGGGAGAAAAAGTGAGAAAGGAATGTGCAGGCACGATTCTTTTTGCCCTAGATGTGTTTGCACGGAGGGGAAAACCTCATATAAGGTAAAGTTATATGAAAATGCGAGCAAAGATTCTAATTATGGTGATTATACCACTTGCACTTTTAGGTGTTGTAACGGTTGTAGTGAGTAATGCCAGAATCACAGAAGTGGTAACTGCTAACATTGAAAACGGGTTGCGAGGAGCAGCAGTTTCCGTCAGAGATACTATTACATACATTGATGAAGGTAGTTTTTCTGTTGATGAAGATGGAAATCTGTATAAGGGTAATTACAATTTAACAGAACATGAAGAAATTGCAGACCATGTACAGGAAGCAACTCAAATGGACATTACTGTATTCTATGGTGATACTCGGTATTTAACATCTATTTGTAATGATGATGGAAGCAGGGTAGTAGGAACCAAGGCCGGTGAGACTGTGATTGAGGAAGTACTGCGGAAGGGAAATGATTATTTTTCGAAAGATGTAGATGTTCTGGGACAAAAGTATTTTGGTTTTTATACACCTTTGTATGATGAAACATCTGACGAAATTGTGGGTATGATTTTTGCCGGTATGCCACAGGCGGATGCAAGAGCACAGATTCTGAAAATTATATCCCTGCTGATTGGCATCATTGTGGTTATGGCGATTATCTGTATTGTCCTTTTGGTAATTGAAATTACCGGATTGGTACGGGCATTGCATAAAGGAACCAATGCGTTGGAGGAAGTAGCACAGGGTAAACTGAATGTAGAACTGGATGAGAATGTTACCAAACGTCGGGATGAGATTGGGCATATTACAAGGTCCATTGCAAAGTTAAAGGAACAGCAGACTACCATTATTCAGTCAATGAAGAACCAGAGTGCAGCTTTGAATTCTGCATCGGAATATTTAAGTGATAAGACCACAGAAACTGCTAATACTGTATCACAGGTTGAGAAAGCAGTTGCGGAGGTGGCGGAAGGTGCCACGAATCAGGCAGAGGAAACGCAGACTGCAACGGATAACGTTATGTTCATGGGAGATATGATTGTTGAAACAACCCATGAAGTGGAAGAACTGCATGACAATGCACAGACAATGCATACGTTAGGTCAGGAAGCCTTTGATACTTTACATGAGTTGAATGAAATTAATACGCAGGCAAGAGAATCCATTCAGGAAATCTATGAGCAGACCAATAATACCAATGAATCCGTGCAAAAGATTCAGGAAACAATTGGCTTAATTACTGCAATTGCGGCAGAGACAAACCTGCTATCCTTGAATGCGTCCATTGAGGCTGCCAGAGCCGGAGAGCAGGGAAGAGGTTTTGCAGTTGTTGCAGCTCAGATTCAACAGCTTGCGGAGCAGTCCAATGATTCTGCAAAACAGATTGAAGAGGTGATTTCATATCTGATAGCAGATTCCAATAAGGCAGTTAAGACCATGGTAGTGGTAAAGGATATTATGGAAAAGCAAAATACCCATGTCTTAAAGACGGATGAACGATTCCGTAAGATTATTGCAGGTATTGAACAATCCTTGGATGCTATGGACCGGATTGCAGAGAAGACAGAGCAGTTGGATAAAGCAAGAGTCAATGTGATTGATACGGTACAGAGCTTAACAGCAATTGCAGAAGAAAATGCGGCAAGTACCGAAGAAACCTTTGCTTCTATTACAGAAATCAGTAGCATTATTGCAGATATTTCATCAGAGGCAAATGAATTAAAACAGATTGCAAATGAAATAGATGCAAGTATGGAAGTCTTTGAAATATAATTGACTTATTGTATGAATTGTTAATCAATAAAAGAAACCGGCAGGATGTCCTGCCGGTTTCTTTATATCTTGAATCAGCGTCATAAATAACCTTGTATGAATGGCTATCAAAACTAACTATTCAATAATAGAAGTGTCTAATAAGGATTCTGTATCAGAAGTATCTTCTGAGCTTTCAGAAGCATCTTCCTCGGAGCTGGTTAAGTATGAGATTTCTCCTTTCAAATCAACCGCTTCATATTTACCCTCTAATAATGCATCCAAGTATTCGTTTACTGCTTCCGTTGAAAGGGTAGAAGAAATTGTGTCCGGACAACTTTCATCGTAGGTACGGCTGACGAATTTCAATACATAGCATGCACCGGTGGTAGAATCCTCAATGATTGTAATATCTCCTGCCTTCCGACTTTCATCAGACAACCAATCACTGTAGCTAATGTTTGTAGAAGAGCAGGTCATACCTTCTGTTAGTGAATATTCTGCATCTTCTGATTCATAGTTAGCCTTGGCGTCATCGATTGCATATTCATAGCAAAGGTCTTCAAAATCTTCGCCATCTTCTAATCGTGAAACCATTTCCTCTGCTAATGTGCGAGCTGTGGAAGCATCTGCAGAGTTGGTTGTTGTATCATCATCAGAAGCGGCATTATCTTCCCCGGTAGTTTCTGTATAATTTGCCGGGTCAAAAGTAAAGCTGTAGAAGGATACCTTGTCATAATCAGCCTTGTGTTCCTCATAATAATCAGTAATTTCATCATCCGTTGGTGTATGATCTTCTAACAATTTATCATAGTAAGCACTGGCAGTATAGCTGTTTTCCATGAAAGGCTTGACATTCCATTGATTTGCATAATCACCAAATAATGTTTTGTAGTAATTTTGTAATGTTACCTGACTCTCTTTTGCTGTTGTCTTTGCATTGGTGACAAAATTGTCGTAATCCTCGCTGGTATCATATTCAAATGCATTTGCACTGGCATCATCCAATAATGCGTATTCCTGTTGAATCTGCGTTATAGTTGCTTCCTCAAAGTATTCCTGCCATGTCATATCCTCTGAATACTGCTGTTCATCAAAAGGCTGGGTGGTATCCAGACCAATGTAAGACAGGTAGTAAGAGTAGGTGTTTACATAATTGTTGACTGTAGTGTTGAAATAGTAATCATATTCCAGCTTGGTTAACTGATGGTCCCCTACAGATAAGTAAAGGTCTTTAGTTGCTGTTCTATAGTCTAAGTATTTTGTGACACCAAAGTAGCCTGCCGTTCCCACAATTGCAACCACAATTGCAATGCAGATAATACGAAAAATCATGGAATTTCGTTTCTCTCGCGCGGCTTCCTTTCTTCTGGCTTCCATTTTACGGTCATACCGTGTCTTTGGTTTTTCCTGTTCTGTTGATTTTGATGGTTTCTTACTCATTATAGCTTCTCCTTCATCTATATCGTTTCATGTAGTATGATTGATTCATGTGTTGAAATTGTGAAATGCACATAAATATACAGTATGATTATGCCATTATGGGAGCAAAACTGCAAGTATTCTTTCCTGATTACAAGAAAATTTCAGAATGCACTGTAAAATTGGTGGCATATGTAATATCAGCAAAGAATTTTGAAAAACAGGATTTGTAAAAATATAACAGCCGTAAAAAAGTATAGCGTTAATGTAGAGATTCGATTATAATAGGACTAGAAAAAGACTGACAGGCAAGGGTGAAGATGGAAATGAGCAAGAAAGCATTAATTGCTATGAGTGGTGGCGTGGATTCCTCGGTAGCTGCATTTTTGATGAAGGAAATGGGCTATGAGTGTATTGGCGTTACCATGAAGCTGTATGATAATGATGATATAGGGATTTCACGAGAAAAGACCTGTTGCTCCTTAGATGATATTGAGGATGCCAGAAGCGTTGCTTTTCGAATTGGAATCCCTTATTATGTTGTGAATTTTAAAGATGATTTTAAGGAAAAGGTAGTGGATCACTTTGTGGACTGCTATTTGCAGGGACGAACCCCCAATCCTTGTATTGAATGTAACCGGCATTTGAAATTCCGGCATTTATATCAGAAGGCAAAGGAATTAGAGTGTGATGTAATTGTAACGGGGCATTATGTTCAAGTGGTACAGGAGGGAGAGGAATTCGGACTGCGAAAGGCGGTGGACAATTCCAAGGATCAGAGCTATGTGCTTTACTCCTTAACCCAGGAGCAGTTAGCCCATACCATGTTTCCTTTAGGCGGTTTAACAAAGGAACAGGTGCGAAAGATTGCAGAGGAGCATGGATTCGTGAATTCAGCCAAAAAGGACAGCCAGGATATCTGTTTTATTCCGGATGGAAACTATAAGCGGTTTATGAAGGAGCAGTATCATGTTGATGTGGAACCGGGAGATTTTGTGGACAAGAATGGAAGGATATTAGGTACCCACCAGGGATATTATGGATATACCATCGGCCAGCGTAAGGGACTGGGAATTGCCGCAGAGCAGCCATATTATGTGGTGGACATTCAACCGGAGAAAAATCGAGTAGTATTGGGAAGCAATGAAGACCTGTTCCACCGGACATTAATTGCGGAAGATTTTAACTGGATTACCGGTCGGGATGTGGAAGCAGAAGTAGTGCAGGCAAAGGTACGATATCGGCAGCAGGCACAGGAAGCCAGAGTGAAAAAGCTGGAGGACGGACGGGTACAGGTGGAATTCTTAGAACCCCAACGGGCAATTACCAAGGGACAGGCTGTGGTATTGTATCAGGGAGATGCAGTATTAGGTGGCGGCACTATTACGGAAATTGCAGAATAGGTGCTATTTGCGGAATAAGGGATATTGTGGTACAATAAGATGAAAAAACTTACAGAAATTGTTGAATTATTGCTGGCGTGGTATCCGTCCCATGCCAGAGATTTGCCTTGGCGCAAGGATAAGAATCCCTATCATGTGTGGCTGTCGGAAATTATGTTGCAGCAGACAAGGGTTGAGGCGGTAAAGGATTACTATAAGCGGTTTTTAGAGGCGCTGCCTACTATTCAGGATTTGGCACAGGTAGAGGAAGACCGATTGCTAAAGCTTTGGGAAGGACTTGGATATTATAATCGTGCAAGAAATTTGAAAAAAGCGGCAATGACCGTTGTGAATGATTTGGACGGACATTTCCCGGATACCTATGAAGGAATCCTAGCATTGGCAGGAATCGGAGAATATACCGCAGGAGCCATCGGCTCTATTTGCTTTGATTTGCAGACACCGGCAGTGGACGGTAATGTGTTGCGGGTATATACAAGACTCATGGAGGATGCTTCCAATATTGATAAGCAGTCTACCAAGAAGCAGATTCGGGAGAAATTGGTCCCGGTATATCCCAAAGGGAACTGCGGAACTCTGACACAGGCACTTATGGAATTAGGAGCAACGGTATGTTTGCCGAATGGTGCTCCAAAATGTGAGGAATGTCCTTTGCGAGAACTGTGTCTTGCCAATCAGAATGGCAGTTGGCAGCAATATCCGGTTCGGGATGAGAAAAAGAGCCGGAAACAGGAAGATAAGACAGTCTTGATACTTCAATGTGGGGATAGAGTAGCAGTACGGAAACGACCAAAGAAAGGACTGTTGTCCGGTATGTGGGAATTCCCTAATGTGGAAGGAATTCTGGCGGAGCAGCAGGCGGCAGATGTGGTGACACAGTGGCAGGCGGCACCGGAGCAGATGAAAATGAATTGTCAGTACACCCATGTATTTTCTCATGTGGAATGGCGAATGACCGCCTATTATCTGGCATGTGGAAGGATGTGTGAGAGCTTTCAATGGGTGACTTTAGATGAAATGGAAGACGAGGTAGCGATTCCGTCTGCCTTCCGACCATTTTTGCAAGTATTGAAAGAAGCTAATGGGTTTGAAAATATAAGTGAGCGTTATGTAAAGGAGGAAATGTAAATGCATAGACCGACAGGAGAAACGGTATTGATGTATGGGTTTACAGACCCAAAGAGAACCAGAGAATTGCAATATGTAATGGTGCAAATGGGTATTCGGGTAAAAACTATTCGGGATGACCAGCTGGGACAGACGGTAGGATTTCTGGCAGGGGTTAAGGATATGGAGGAAAATCCGAATCCCGAGCAGTATCCGCCATTTGGAAAAGAGGTTATGGTAATGCATAACTTTACCATTTCTAAGCGGATTGACCTGATGCTGACGAATATTAAGAAACGAGGCTTGGAGGGCATTCCGTTAAAATGTGTTCTGACCGGAACCAATAAGAAATGGACCTTTTATGAGCTGGCACAAGAGTTGGAAAAAGAACATGAGATGATTATGAACGGTCAGATGCCGGGACAGGGTAAAAAGGCAGATGCAGAAGCAGATTCGGAAGCAGAATAAGGAGAGACAGAAAGGATAAAAGTCATGAAACAGGAATTAATTATCGTGCTGGACTTTGGCGGACAGTACAATCAGTTAGTTGCCAGACGAGTAAGAGAGTGTAATGTGTATTGTGAAATCTACTCGTATAAAACAGATATAGAAAAGCTTCGGGCAATGAATCCTAAGGGAATCATTCTGACCGGTGGGCCAAATAGCTGTTATGAGGAAGGTGCACCAACCTACTCCAAGGAATTATTTGAAATGGGTATTCCGGTATTGGGCTTGTGTTATGGTGCACAGTTGATGAACCTTGTCTTAGGAGGAAAGGTAGAACGGGCAACCGCCAGAGAGTATGGTAAGACAGATATTCATGTGGATAAGAGCTCTGCCTTATTTGCAGATGTTGCAGAGAATACAACATGCTGGATGAGCCATTTTGATTATATCTCACAAATGGCACCGGGCTTCAAATCCATAGCGACTACCGATAATTGTCCGGTAGCTGCCTGCGAAAATGTAGAACGCGGTTTGTATGCAATTCAGTTCCATCCGGAGGTACTGCACACACCGGAAGGTTCCAAGATGTTATTTAATTTTGTACGGAATATCTGTGGCTGTGCCGGTGACTGGAGAATGGATACCTTCGTGGAAGATTCTATTAAATCCATTCGTGAAAAGGTTGGAAATGGAAAAGTGCTTTTGGCGTTGTCCGGCGGTGTGGATTCCTCTGTGGCAGCAGGTCTGTTATCCAGAGCCATCGGCAAGCAGTTGACTTGTGTATTCGTTGACCATGGACTTCTCCGAAAAGATGAAGGAGATGAAGTGGAAGCCGTATTCGGTCCGGCAGGCGATTTTGACTTGAATTTCATTCGTGTCAATGCACAGGAGCGGTATTATAGCAAATTAGCAGGGGTAACGGAACCGGAAAGCAAGCGGAAAATTATCGGCGAGGAATTCATTCGTGTATTCGAGGAAGAAGCGAAGAAGATTGGAGCTGTGGACTTCCTGGCACAGGGAACCATTTATCCGGATGTAGTGGAATCCGGTCTGGGCGGTGAGTCGGCAGTGATTAAATCTCATCACAATGTAGGTGGTTTGCCGGATTATGTAGATTTCAAGGAAATCATTGAACCACTTCGGAATCTGTTCAAGGATGAGGTTCGTAAGGCAGGCTTAGAGCTTGGCATCCCTGAAAAACTGGTATTCCGTCAACCATTCCCGGGACCGGGACTGGGAATCCGAATTATCGGCGAAGTAACTGCCGAGAAGGTAAAGATTGTTCAGGAGGCAGATGCCATTTATCGAGGGGAAATTGATAAGGCGGCAGCAGAATATAAAGAAGCAAATGGTACAGCTCCAAGCTGGATGCCAAACCAGTACTTTGCAGCACTTACCAACATGCGTTCCGTAGGTGTCATGGGTGACGAGAGAACCTACGATTATGCAGTGGCACTTCGTGCGGTAAAGACTATTGACTTCATGACTGCTGAAAGTGCAGAGATTCCATTTGAAGTGCTGCAGACGGTGATGAGCAGAATAATAAATGAGGTAAGAGGAGTTAACCGGGTATTCTATGATTTGACCAGTAAGCCACCGGGGACGATTGAGTTTGAATAGTGTAAAATCCTCACAAAGCCTGTATTTATGGGCTTTGTGGGGGTTTTTATTTTGAAATGGGGATAGTTTGGGGATAAAAAACACCATTCTGTCAAAAAATCGGTCATATTTTGGCTGAAATTTCGAGAGAAAGTGCTGACAAAGCCCCAGAATATGCGGATTCTTGGATGGGGATTGCTTTGGCGGTATGAGCGTGAAAATGCAAGTTCGGTCTTGAAACAGGTGCCAAATTCAGAGTGAAATCCCAAATTCCCAAAATCCCAAATTCCCAAGACATATAAGCAAAAAATAAGACAATGAACATTATATGATTTTCTAATGTTCATTGTCTTATTTTTTTGCTCTGAAAATCAGTTTTTAATTATTACTTGATTAGTTTTATATGGTTCTGAAGATTTAAAATGCATTTTTACAGTTTTTTATCAGTTTGCAAAACACATGCCAGATAGTGGTAAACAGATGTGTGTTTTGAAAGAATTTTTGTCAGTGGAAACCTGAGGTTTAGGAGTGTGAATGTGTGTTAAGACACACAAAACCTATACGATAGCTTTAACAATATTTTATTTAGATTGGAGGTGAAATTTGATGTTATGGAATAACTGCAATAACGTTAAACCCGTTGTAAATAATTTGAAAGGAGATGTACATTATGAAAAAGATAATAAAAATTGATAATGAAATCAATGTAAAGGAGGGTGGTGTTATTTTCAGTAAAGAACCAGAAGGACTGGTATCTGTTGTAGGATATTCACAAGTGATTGAGACAGGGGAATATCTGGTGGACATTGATTATTTGGATGTCATTGGCAGGGAACACAAAAAGCTGAGGCTTACACGAACAGAATTATTTAATAAGAAAAAATTTTGCTCCTTGATTCATTCAAAAGGTGGAGTGTGCAGTAATGTATCGTATGACCTAATGATTGAAAAAATGAATGAAAATTTGCGGATTCCATATAGTGGAGCGAATTTTGACACCAAAGACTTAGATGGAGAGCCCGTAGTTGTCCAAAAAGTTGTTAGAAATATAAGGAAGATTCATTCAACGACGGGTTTTTTTGAAAATGAAAATGGTTTGCAATTTAGGGGAAAGAATATTCAAGAGGAAGGCAGAGAGCCTTATTCAAATTACGTGGGGAAACTCGGAATTGGTATTTGCGGTAATTATGAAGTGTACCGTGAGATGTTAGAGCATGAAGTGTTGGGAAACATTCCATTGGAGTCAGTTATGGCGATGGCAGCGTCAGCAACTGTACTTTCATATGCAAACGTCAAATGGTCGCGTAAAATTTACAATCCCATTTTTCATGTTTATGGTAACAGTTCATCGGGAAAGACAACTGCTGTACAACTTGCTGTATCGCTTGGTGGTATGCCAATGCTTTCAAACGACCAGTCTCTTTTTATGACCTTTCATTCGACGAGCGATGCCATAATGAAAAAGATTGGAAATAACAATGGTTTTCCAATTGCGATAGATGAAATTTCGATGTTGGGAAATAAGGACATTACCGCTCTGATATATGCATTAGCGGAGGGGATTGAAAAAGAGCGTCTTGTCAGAGCAGGAAATAAGCTTCAGGACAAGTCGGAGTTTTCCACAACAGTTTTCACAAATGGAGAAAGCTCGATATTTTCAAGATGTCGACAAAATGATGGTTTAAGGTACAGAGTTTTTGAGTTTGATAATATTACATGGACTCAGTCTGCTGAAAATGCAAATAAAATAAAGGCTGTTGTGTCTGAAAACTATGGTCATGTGATTCCTATGGTTGCAACAGAATTGCTAGAAAATGGAGATTATTGGGAAAAAGTATTTGAAAATTGGGTAACAAAGGCGAGTACCGATGAGAGAATTGATAAGAAGTGCAAGGTTAAAATTGAACGTATAGCTCCAATTTTGGGTTTATGCATGGTTTCAGCGGAGATTTTGACTAAAGTACTAAAAATGAAATTCAATATCATTGACATTTATAATTTCTTGTTTAAGTATTTAATACAACATGTATGCGAGATGGCAAATATCGGAGCAAGAGCTTACCGAGCACTTTTTGACTTTTACGTGAATAATAAAGATTCATTTAGTGTGTCAAGCTGTCGAGACCCCTTTCGTTATATAGGCAAAGGTGATTATGGCATGGTTTTTGAAATATCTAAACCAAAGTTTATCAACGATGTAAAATATGATAGGTGTCTTATATTTACACAAGAGAGGTTTCGTACACTTGTTGAGGGTTTTGGCTTTGAAGATGTGGACGTAGTGTTACATCAGTTAAAGGATGACGGATTGCTGATGACAAAAGATAAAAGCAGAGCATACGCTAAAATGATAATCAACGATGAGGAATGCAAGGTTAATAGAGTATTGATACCTGAAGCCAATTATGACTTGAACATTGACGATGATGAATGATGAATAAGGGTGCTGTTCATAACGATTAGTTTGTGAAATTGGATGCCTGAAAAAATCCACAAATTGTTTGACAAGTGCAGTGGATTTCCAATTATGGGGTAGTCTGCCTGCCAGATAAAAAGCAGGCAGACTAATTAACAATAGACAATATTAGCAATATAGTAAGAACGCTGACTTTACCAGACGCATAAAGCTTATCGTCAGAGCAAATCAAATACTATGGGTAATGGATATGGGTGTGATAAATTAAAGGCTAAAAAGGTTAAGAGGAATTAGTTCCTTAATTTCCTGTCATAACAGTATATCCCCGACTGAGTCATCTGACGCATATAGCCTTGCATCTCAGCCAGTCGGCAATACAATACTTCAGCTTCAGCTCACAGAGATTATTTTTTGTCATCATCCTTTTTTATAAGGTGATTTCCTATACAGCTCTCAGTAGCAGATGTGTTTTGCTACTGAGGGAATTTTTTTATGTTATGAATTGGGGTATCAGTTTTTTCGGGATATTTATAGATTTTATCTGCCTGCAAGATAATGGTATTCATTCTGGGAGTGTAATCAGTTCAGGAACCATAAACTCCTTCAAGAACATATCTTTCATAGAAAGGTATCTTTTAATCCGTCAGGTTAGCAGGTTTTTCTGTATTTCTTTTGGGATATCTGATATGCTCTGGATTCTTTCGTGGGGTAGAGTTAGAGAGGCACACTCCACAAATTCAGACAATTCAAAAAGAACGCCAAGGTCTGCTCCAGTCCGCAAAATAATTATCAATTGAGACTATTGAATGTGTTGCCGGTAGATACAAAAAAGTAGTTGAGTGATTCGTGCATACGCCAATAGTAGTAATTAAGGTTTTTTTCATACAGAAGAAAAATGTGCAAGCTATTCTTAATCTTATCAAATAAATTGAAGGAGGTCTTTGATTATGGGTAAGACATTAAAGGAAATGCAGGCAGAGTTTATGAAGCAGTTTAAAGGTAAGACAATGGAGGAGCTGGCTTCTTTGTGTGGGGTAGAGTTTGGAACGCCGAGGGCATTAGGTGTAATGGGAGTTATGCTAGATAAGTTATTTCTTGATTCTGTAAAAGATACAGAGGATTTTAAAGCAATACCTGTTAGTTATATTGGAGGTGCTGTGAAATTTGAGGAATGCACATTGCTAATCGAGCCACATATATCTGCTGACAATGAAGTTTATAACGTCTTATATCTGCATGAAGGTAATCCCGACAGACTTGGGGTTTTATCAAGTAATGCGATTCGTTATGGATTTGTGAATGTCCATCGCACTATAGATATTGGCACTTATTTGGAACTTATCAAGGAAAATGATAAAGCAAAATGAACAAATAGATAGGGTAATGTAGGTTCGGTCTTTACAGCATTATTAACAATCTTTCAAAAATGACTTGCATTTATGGGCGGACAGAGTGATAGATACGACACGCCCCGAAGCATCGTATTTGGTGTTCTGGGGTAGTCTAGTTTTATTAAGGAGGTCGTGTTTATGCGAGTTATTTCACCGAGAGGAGAGCTGATAAAGGTCAGCAAGGTAGTTGCTATGGCAGAGGCAAATGTGATGTTAAACGGCAGGGTTAGAACTTTGATTGAAACATCGGAAAGTGATAACTATGCGAAGGCTTCAGGCTTACTGTTTGAGATCGAGGTTAATGAGCCATTACTCTTTTCCAATAATATTTATATTGGGAACTTAGAACCATTCAAGTTAAGAGAGATTATGGGTAAACTGCTCAAGGACGATGCTGTCGATTTAGCATGTCTTGGTGCAGAGTATAAGGAGACTCCATTTAACAACAGAATTGGATGCGATGCTCCTGTGTTCTGGTGTAGAAACGTCTGTTTTTCGTCAGGTCTTAATTGTGAGGTAAATCCTTTTATGGGTTGCAATAATATGACAGGTAATGCCTTGCCATATAAGGACTATGATGAGGAAGGCGATGATTACGAGGAGTACGAAGAAGAAGGCGATGATTACGAAGATTACGATGAGTATGATGAGTATAACAGCTAAGGAGGGCAACGTCCATGCAGAAGAGTAATTTACCGAAGGGTGTTCGCTCGCTCAAACAGGACTATGAAAGGGGTATTCTGAGATTTGATAATCCAGTACAGAGAGCTGGCTCACAATGGAACCTGCTTCAAAAGTCATTGCTGATACATTCAATACTTGCCGAGTTTCCTATTCCTGCCATGTATTTTATAAAAGATAAGGACGAAGATGGTAATACATTTTTCAGTGTGCTGGATGCCAAACAGCGACTTACATCTGTATTTGAGTTTATTGACGGCGAGTATGCGTTGCACGCCAGTACGCCCAGCTATTTTGCGGATGGTGTTTTGATTGAGTTGGCGGACAAAACGTTTGATGAATTACCTATTGAAGCGAAAGATAGTATTTTGGGATGTAGGTTTAATATACAATGTTTAGAAGATTGCTTTGATGATGAAGTGGAAGAAATCTTTACCAGATTGAATAACAGTACTCCACTCAGTCCTATCCAGAAGTGTAGGGGTATTCTTGGAATGGAGTTATCCTCATGGCTCAGAACTATTTGCGAGACAGATTTTATGCAGCATAGTATTTCCCTTACGCTTACTCAGGCTAGAAAAGAATGTAACTTAGAAGTTATTTTGCAGAGCATGTTATTGCTGGATGCTCGTCATGAGGGGTATGACTACAAGACCATTTCATGTGCCGAAGTCACTAAGTATTGTCATTTCATTCGAGATAATTACAACGAAGATAAGAGAAAGATGATTGAAGATATCTTTTCTTATCTCAGCGAAGCATTTGGCGGAGAGAAGCATAAATTCCTACGTAAGTCTAATATCCCTATGGTGGTGGTTCTTTCAAAGATTGCCATTGAGGAAGAGATAGAGCCTGAAAAGTACAAAGCATTTATCAATGAGTTTAGTTCATATGAAAGCCCTCAATATCAGGCTGGCATGGGTTCAGGCAATGTCAAACGGGTAAAAACTGAATACAGGCTTCAGGCTATTTGCGATGATTTTGCAGAATACTTTGGTATTGAAGGTCTGGATATTCTTGGCAAGGGTAATGAAGCAGAAAGTGAGGTTGCCGATGAAACAGCAGAAGATTAGAGCGTATATCATCCGAGTAGATGAGGATGGCAGGCAGTACAAGGGCTATTTTACAGAAATTGAAAATACGCTTGAAGCAAAACAAAAAATCGTAGGTGGTCTGATACAGGTAGTCAGCTTGACACCAGAGATAGATGTCATTATTAACGATGAGGGCAAGCTTCGGGGTATGCCACTCAACAGACTTTGGCTCAGTGGGGATGGGAAGCCACTTGATATTCTTGTTGGTAATATCATAGTGGTTCGTCATCGTGACGATGAATTTACTGATATTTTGCCTGAGGATTATGAAATAATCGAAAGATTATTACTACCAGTCAAATTAAATACTTCTGTCATGGGCAAGGATGGAAAGTATCTCCCTAATTTGCTGTTTTATTTTAATCAGGATGAGCTGTTAGATTACAAGGAGAATGCCGATGAAGATTAACAAGAAAGCTTTATATGAAGCGAGGTATCCTGCAGGAACTGTGATTGAACTTACTGAGGATATAGACGATCCATTCACACCCAAGAAGGCTGGTGATAGGTTTCGAGTTAGTGGAATCGATGATGCTTTGCAATTACATGGAAGCTGGCTCAACGGAGGCTCAATGGCGATTGATATTGAACATGATACTTTTAGGGCGGTATCCGATGATGAATATTGAGGAGCAGATTGTATACCAGCTTTACAGGGGTAATGGTGTAAAGTCTGAGGCTTGCGTCCAAACGTTAAGGTTATATCGAAAGTACAAAGAACGAAAGGCTATGAGGAAGTTTGCCTGCGATTTATTGGAAGAAATTTTAGGTGATGGTGATGAAATATTAAGAGCCTATTATTGCTGGCAACGGAAATATCAACATATAAATACAGTTGGGTTCATTATGTCGAAGCTGATATTTGATATTCTGAAGTCTGAAGGAATTTGTATGGAGCGTTATATACATAAAAGATATGGTTATCTGAACGAGGAGTTACCATATTATTAAACGGAAGGGCTATGCTTGTGCATGGCTCTTTTTCGTTGCTTTATTGGTACGGGTATGTGCGTTGCAGAAAAGGGTGTCTACGGCTCCACACGTGCCTTTACGCTGGCTTGTTCTGGCTCTGGTGGTCACTTGGTGCATGGTGGGGGTAAAAGCCCACACAGGGGGGCGACGGCGTGGCTATTTTTCAGGCTTGTGATATTCAATGAGGTCTGAGATATCGCATTCAAGATAGGAACAGAGCTTACATATCAAATTTGCATCAATACGCTGAAACCTTTGCTGGCAGTAACGATTGAGGTTTGCTCTGGGGATGTCTAAATCTTTACAGATTTTATTTTTGGATATGTTGTTTTTCTTCAAAATTTTTTCAATGTTTAGCAATAAATAGCCATATTCCTTGTCTGAATTCAAAGTATTAACCTCCTTGATTTTTATTTAATAATTTTATATAATCAGTTGTGATTTAATAACTTACAATATAGCGACTTACTAAAAAGTAAGGGTCATAAAGGAGGATACAGAAGAGATGAGAAAAAGATTTATAAGCATATTATTATGCGGTATCATGGCTATGAGTCTTGTGGCTTGCGGAAACAAGACAGATGATGGAAAAGAAGCAGATTCGACTAATAACAGTAATCATAGTGGGGTAGAGAATATATTTAAAGAAGAAACACCTATGTCTGCATTTAAGGACTTCTATGACGATTTTTGCAAAGAACATTATTGTGAGTTCTCTTTTATATACAAATGGGAGGGAGATTCGTATGATGAAGAAGACTGGGATTCATATGAAGAATATGAACAAGAACAAAAAGAATTAGAAAAAGAATATGAGACAATCAACAATGCTAATTTTGATTTTGTTCCATATATGGATTGTGGTGCAAAAATAGAGGTATATAATGGGATACCTGTACTGATGATTGCGGATTTGGTTGAGTTTAAGACAAATAAAAATGCTCTTCATTCAGAAGATGAAGGAAATTATTATAATCCAGTTTACAATGTTTCTTTTTATGTATATGAAGATGGTGTTAATGAATTATGTACTATTGAAAACATCAATGGTGGGGATGAGGGAGAAATTAAAATATTTAATTTACAAGATTCTATATTTGTTTTTGCTGATGAAATATATGATGTTTCAATTACAGAAGGAAGTTATCAGGTGATTAATACAGAAGAAGCAGGAAATGACTTGTATTGGAACTTGGATACATATGCCAACGCTACAAATTATCTTGTTTCGGGAGATGATGGTTTGCCATATTTTTTAGATGTTATGAATGGTGAGAAATTTGACAAATGGTTGGAGTTCCTTGATACTCAAGAATATAGTAATTCATTTGAATTAAATTTAATATATGCAAATTATTTGGTGGATAACCATATGACTGGTGAGTTTCTGACAGATTGGTACGAAGCCTGGGGAGAGACATATAATGGTGATGAGGATGTTGTGAGTATAAGTTTGTTGTACTATGAAAATGGTGTGTTATACAAATATTACGACAACGAATTAGTGCTTTATTCTGCTAAAATGAGCGAAGATGAATTAGAAAATTATATTAATGAATACAATGTTGATGGGGATGATATTACAGGAAAGGCTTGTTTTGTATTATATTCGGAAGCTAATGCTGTAATACAAGATAAAATAGGAGAAATAAATGTAGAGGGGCAGTGCTTAACAGCAGATATGTTTTCAGATGTAAATGAATTTGCATCAGCGATCAATACGGCATTGTGTACAGAAGAGGCGTGCACTTCTATGCAACCATATTATAATACAGTTATTTCATTTGAGAAATTTGATGAATTACCAGAAGCATTCAAAAATGCATATCTGGAATCGGGAGAGGTTCCGGATTTAATCAATAATAAATGCACTTATGCATTTGAGATTAATAATAATGAAATTAAGATTTATATTGCTTTACGTGATTTGGGTAAAACATTGGAGATATATCCTAATTCTTCTGGAACAAATTATTTTACATTTGAATAAATTTATGGACTGGCAGTCATTCATGGCTGTCAGTCTTTTTATTTGAGTTTTGAATTTCTGTTCTACTGATTTTGTCTTGAAATACCTTGATGTCTTTTTATTCTGCTTATTTTCTGGTAGTAATGTTTTCAAATTATTATATGGGGCTTTGTGAAACAATTCTTGTTGTGTAGTATGTAAAAATTGATGTGTTGTTTCATCGAATACTGATAGGATTGTTAGTATAAGGATGAACTGATGGTGTTGTGAATTAATCTGATAGTGTTTTGTGACAATCTTTGGGTGTTAAGTAGAAAACTGTTGTTGTATTGCCATAAACTGGTAGCGTTAAGAATAATACTCCTGCTGTTTTGATAAAAACTGATGTTGTCAAGGATAAAGCTATTGGCGTTTGCAGAGAAACTGATTCTGTTATAAATAGATTCTCATCGTAAGTTTGATTTACCTGCCATAAGCTCAAAATATTATTGATGAAAAAAGTGATTATAAAGTGTATCGGGGGTTAAACAATTTTGTAAATCCATTTTGGAAATCCTTGTTTTAAGCCATGAAAGTCGGCATTACAGTATTTTGGAAAATAATTATTTGATTAATCAAGGGGGTATTCGTATGGGCAGGAATTTTTTCTTTATGCTTTCTGAGACAGAAAAGGAAATTGAAGGCAAGGGTGTGGTTCTGATAACTGCGTTTAATCGTCTGGTTTCTTTTGTTGAGAGTGGAGTATGGACTTCAAGTCCAAGCTCAAAATATATAGCTAAGAACTGGCGACTCACATCAAAAGAACTATGCATTAAATGGAATAATGAAGAGGTCAGCGAGAAGAGTGAGAACACATTCCGTAGCCAAGTATCCACATTGTCACGCCAGCTCTATGCATTGTTTCCACAAGTTGAAAAAGCATTTATTGATGATGACAAAAAAGCTATTCAGGAGATTTTAGGTACCATAGATTTGTTATCTGATGGTGATGAATTTTATAATGATTTATTTGTTGCTGAGCTTGTAGAAGATTATTCCGATTATAGTGGCAGGGAATATTCTCTGGAAGATTGTATGAATGAAATACACTTACTTGCCATGCTGAGAAAGAGATATCTGTTTGAAATGCTTGATTTGGTTAATCGTGATAAAATGGGGTACTTGCACAAGGTGTTACAGACACCTGTTGCATCTATGAGATATCGAACTATAAATTCTAAGAAACTAAAAGTTCTTAATATGATGGAAGAAGCTGGGGCTTCAACCACTCTGTTTGATGGAGCAGCACAGAATATTGAAAAAGTACAAGAGCCTGCAAAAGTTGACAATAATTTAAAGTATAGGTTTTCTGATATGAGAGAGCTTGTGGATGTGCTGGAGAAAGTTGCAACTTCTGAGAATATGGGTATTGATGCAGAGAAAGATGCAAAGAAATTATCAGCAATAAAGAGGTTGTATTGTGCTGATGACTTAAAGTGTTTCTTGGGTGATGTTAGTGCCGAGACAATGCAGGAATTTTTGAAAGGTATGGAGCTTAAGACAAAGTAGTGTGTTGCTTGCATTGAGTAAAAGGGTATGCCATAGTGTTCTTTGGAGGTGACCTGCATGAGTGAAAGAAAATGGCTAAGGGACTGGGATAATTTTAATTTCAATGAATTTGGAGAAAAACTTGAAAAAGAATTAGATGGTGGAAATCCAGAATCTATTATGTCACGTGAGGAAATGCTGGATATGTTGGAATATCTTAAAGTACATAACCCAGAATTGATGATGCAGACATATTTTTATGATTTGTTCATTAAGAAAGGGTGCAGTGTTGAAGAAGCAACTCTTTTAGCTGAGCATATAGATTTAGTGAAGTTGATTCTTGATAATTGGGAAGAAGAATAATGTGGTGTAGGTTCAAGCTCGCAGGGGTTTTGAACCTTTTTCTTTTATGTAGCATAACTAACAAAAAAACGACTATTTGTGTTCGATAACTTTGGTGTTGTTAGCGACTTGTATCGTATTCGAATCAGAGTTAAATTAACACTACCATTTATCAAGGTATACATTTATAAACAGCTATAAATCGGTGGTTATTAATGTTTATAAAAGTTGGTACATTCCTATATAAACATTTAGAAAGTACCAACCACCTTGATAAACAGATTACAGAAAAGGAAGGTACATTAATATGGAGTCACGTACATATTATTACGCAAGAGTTAGCTCAACAGGACAAAATCTTGCAAGGCAACTAGATATGTTTAAGAAAATGGGGGCTGAGGATAGAGAGATTATTGTTGATAAAGAGTCTGGCAAAAATCTGCAGAGGAGTGGTTATCAAGCATTGCGTACTACTTTACTTCGCAAAGGTGATACTTTGGTCATCTGCTCTCTTGACAGACTTTCAAGAAATAAATCAGATATAAGGTCTGAGATTCAATATTTTAAAGAAAATGACATACGTTTGAAAATCCTTGATATTCCAACATCATTAATTGACCAACCAGAGGGTTCTGAGTGGGTTCTTGACATGATTCAGAATATATTATTGGAAGTGTTAGGTTCTTTTGCTGAACATGAACGTTTAGAAATCAAAGCCCGTCAAGAAGCTGGTATCAAATCTGCCAAAGCTAGAGGACAGAAGTTTGGTCGACCTGCTGTGAAATGTCCAGATAATTTTGCAGAAGTTTACGAAAAGTGGAAGAACAAAGAAATTACTGCGACAGAAGCTATGAGGATAACTGGTTTGAAAAGAAATAAGTTTTATGATTTTGCGAGAGAAAGAGAGAAATTATATGTGTGATATTATTGAATTGATAGAAGAATTCTGTACTATAAATAACTTAAAATATTATAACGACTACAGTGGTCGTGGCATGTTTGGTAGACAATGTTGTGGCATAATTTGTAATGGGAATATGTTAGAGGTAATGCTGAGGTTAACTGATTTCTTATATGAAAATGGCATTGATAATCTAAAGGATGTGCTTGGTACACCTTGCTGGGATAACATGGGTTTAGATATAATCATTTATTTTCCGAGTCTATCCTCTATCTAATTATTGTTTTGTATTGCGTGTTTGCCATTTATACCCTAAGGCAATGGTATCTGTGCGTTTGTTGCAGGTATCGTTGCTTTTTTAATTGCCAAAACCTTAAGGTTAATTAGTTCCAATAGAGTTTTTATTCGTATATGAAAATTAAATCCTATTTTTACAGAGTGATTTTTTAGTTTCCTCTGCCCAATGTTGTGAGTGATTTGAAAACCTCAGATGACAGAGTTAACCTTAGAATACAAAAAATACTGCCAAACAATAGTGCACGGTGGCTTGTTATACCCAATGAAGTTCATCAGTTGAAATGTTAGTTGTCCGAGAATAAATATCTTCTTTTAGAAGAAATATTTTTTTCGAGGAGGTATTCAAGTATGAATACTATTTATTTCACAGCTCAGGAAGTGGCTGAACTATTAGGTGTATCACGTGGGCAGGCTTACAAGGTAATTAAGAACCTTAATGAGCAATTGGCAAAAAAAGGCTACATCGTAGTAAGTGGTAAAGTATCTAAGAAGTACTTTGCCGAAAAGTATTACGGTGGGGTAGTCGAAGAAAAGGAGGTATAAGCAAATGGCAGGTTATTTTACTAAGGAAGCAAATGGCAAGTGGTCTACTCAGTTTTACTATGTTGACTATGCAGGGGTACGTAGAAGAAAACGTAAGTGTGGATTTACAACCAAGCGAGAAGCTGAAGCATGGAAGAATGAGTTCATAAGAAAAGCTAAGGCAAATATGGACATGCGATTTGAGACTTTTGTTGAAGAGTATTTGGAAATGATATCATCAGATATTAGGCAGTCGACAATGGATACAAAGCAACATATCATTGAACTGCATATTCTTCCTTACTTTAGGGGAAAGAAGGTTACTGATATTAATGCGTTGGATGTGAAGAAGTGGCAAGCGATTATTAAGAAGAAGGGCTTTTCTGATACATATTTAAGAACTATTAATGCTCAGTTGAGTGCCATATTCAATTACGGCGTGAACCTTTACAACTTACCTTACAATCCTGCAAGGAAGGCTGGAATAATGGGTAAGACTAAGTCAGGAAATATGGGGATTTGGTCAATTGAGGAAATGGAACAATTCCTTAGTGCTGTAGAGAATAAGGATGGTGCTTACTATGCATTTAAGTTAATGTATTGGACAGGAATTCGATTGGGTGAGCTTCTTGCTCTGAATGTTGGAGATGTTGATTTGGAGGAGAAGAAGCTTCATATTACAAAGTCGCTTACAAGAAGGAAGAAGCAAGATGTAATAGACAAGCCTAAGACACCAGCAGGAAACAGAGTAATTTCATTGCCTGATTTCATTGTTGATGATATGCGAGAGTATATGGGTAAACTTTATGGAATGACTAAGAATGATAGGCTTTTTCATTTCACAAAGAATTTCCTTGAGCATGAGATAAAGAGAGGGGCAAAGCTAGCAAATCTAAAAGAGATTCGTGTACACGATTTGAGACATTCTCATGCATCAGTGCTTATCAGCAATAATGTCGATATCGCTACTATAGCCAATAGACTTGGTCATGAGAATATCAAGACCACGCTGGACACTTATTCACATTTGTTTGATAAGAACGCCAAGGCAGTAGCAAATACATTAGATAAGTTATATAGACCAGTTTCGGAGGAGGAGTAAAAATGCCAGGTATTCATAAAAACAACACTATTTCATTTAGACCATCAGAATGGGAACGTAATTTAATAGAAGAAAGAGCTAGGCTTAGTGGAATGTGCAAGAAGGATTTTATTACCAGAAGTTGTATTTATTCTCGAGTGTGTGTTGTCGGAGATGTACGCAATGTGCGTATGATTGTAGATGCTGTTGTTGATATGAGATGTACCTTAAAGGAAATCGCTAGTAGTATATCTGCTGGCGATTTCGTCATATCAACAGATGGATTTGACGAGCTAAAAAAGGAGTACTTAGCGACTTGTCTTGCATTGGTAGAAATACTCGATGGTGCATCATATCTATTTGATAGGGGTAGTAACAGAGGTTCGGTCTTGAGAACAGATGATCAGTTGACGCAGTTGTTGGCGAGTGTAAATATAGATTATAAGAACGGGGATATTTTTGCTGAAGGGGATAATTTGGGGCTATAAAATTGGAGACAGAGGAGACGACTTGGTATATTTGCGAAAACTCGGTATTATTTTATACTGAATGGTATCAATATTGATATAAAATAGAAAACTCGAAACGGAGTTTGAATAATGTACAAGAGCCAAGAAATGCCGAATTTACGGCGTTCCTTGGCTCGTTTTTTAGTTGAGTGACAATCAAATGACAATAATTTTCGAAATTGTTCTATGCATCAATTTGAAGATGAAGAATCTTCTTTGGCATAAAAAAGTTTTATTTGTCTTATGTCATATATAAATTCGTTGTATTTATTATAATCGCGATAAAGAAGTTCTTTTATGGTAGGTGTCAATAAAAAGATGAGTGAGAAAATAAGCAATATTAAAGTTATGGCCTGAGCAGCCATTGTAATCATTTCATCTTGTGTAGCTGCCTCGCCAATTTTCTGTGCAACAAATGCAATGATGGGAATAATTATTGCTCCTAATGTTTTAAATGGTTTTATTAAAGGAGCTAAGTAGTCACAATGAATTTGTGCATGTTTGGCTTCGTCTATTAGCATATCAAGCGATTCAGAATTGTGAATGTCAATTTTATATTTAGTTAATACCTCAATAACCATTTTCATTCTGCTGTTAGAATAGGGTGCATAATGTTCGTTAAGCATTACTTCGAGATTCCTTTTTAAGGAGTCAATTATTAAGAATACTATAAAAGAAATGACACCTAATGCGAGGGGAATGTATGCTATCCAGGTTAACTTGAACATTGATAAAATAACACTAATAATTGCGCTGGCAAAAAGAATAATTACAAATATTTTTCTATATAGTGGAAGTTTGGTAAAGGGAATAGTACTTTTGATGTCCTTTAGACCAATTTTATAGCTAATAAATAAATCACAAAATCTCATATGTATCATAGTCCTTTCTTGATTAGTAGTATGTCTGCGTTTTATGTTAGTTGCAAATGATTTTACGGTGAGGCTTAATCTCAAAATCAATTAATGAGATTTCCATTATAATCAATCTCATAGTAATTATCTTCGAAGTCACATAAGCATATGAAGTTATCCCGTAATTCAAAAGGTTTTTTGTTTGATTGTGAAACAAAAATATCTTTTCAAGAAAAGGACCACTTTTTGATAAAGTCAAAGTCCAGCATCGTAATTTCGATTTCTCCATAGATGATGTATCCCTTTTTAACTTTATATATTCCATAGTTACAGCCAAAGCAATCAAACTTAATATGTTTTGTTATAGAGCCGTCAAAGATATTGATTATAGTTATGGTATCATTTTGTAAAACTGTAAGTGTATCATTTTCAAGGACGGCACAATCGAAATCATATGTATAGAATGAGCCTATAAGTGCAATGCTGTATTCTTTTGAAAAAAGGTCTACATGTATAGCTAGAGTTTTTGCAATATCACTTTGCTTATATTGGCAGGGATTGTGGATAATATCGTAGTAACGATTGTCTGTCGAATCGACGGTAAAGGTTTCGTCTATGCTAATTTCAATAATGCAGTTACTATTTTCTAAAATCATAAGTCCTCCGGATACTATTTAAAACGCGTGCTCATCATACAGTTCCAAATATTTGTTGTTGCTTTCGTGGTTCTCTATAATGGATATAATTTTATTGAAATATTTATCACCTAATGCTTTTCTTGGCATAAATCCAAACAATATGAAGAGGTTCCTCATATTCGTGAATGCCAAAACCACCCCAAAGCAAGTCATTAAAAGCATTTAGATTACGACCTATCTTGAAATCGGTTTTATATGTTAAATTCTGTTCAATTTGGTCAAAAAAGTCGTTAAGCGTATGGATATCTCGTCCGTCAATGAATATCCATTTTTCGTCATTTGCATCAAGGATAGGATTTACTATTTCGGTGACTTTAAAAGTACCCATTACTTTTGAACCTTCATATATATCTAAACATTTATCAAGCCATAATGAATTTGCATAATACTTTGGAGAAATAAAAGTGACGGAGGCTGGAATAGATTCGCCCAAAGAAATTGGATTATCAAAGTTAAGGACACAGCTTGCCCAATAGTCTTCTTTAATTATTGTGGTAGGACGAATGCCTGGGAATATAGGAGTTGTTCTACCGGTATTTGTTAATATTCCTTTTGCATCTATATTGAGCATATAATTTCCGCCTTTCTATTTGTTGAGTAATCCTTCCACATCTCCATATTTCATTTTCAAATTTTCAATATCTTGAATTACACTTAATAAGCAAGATTGATCAGTATCAAACTCGAACTGCAGGATGTTGTGTTTGTCAGGACGTTCTTGGAAGGTACCGGATACAATAGCATGACCACCACTTGTCATTTCAACTTTAAAGTTCAGGTCATCTTCTAGTAATAAATGGTATTCTGCAGTGCCATAAAGTTCCGTGTAACAGCTGTTTAATTCCTTAGACAAACGGTAAAGGGCACCAGTGGCAGAGTATAATCGGTCATGTTCAATGTGATAGCATCCAGAGTCAATAACTAATGTGCATATGATGTCATAGCCACCTTCGATACTTGTGTTATTGGGAAAACCAATAACTTCATTAAGATCTAGACTAATTTTTTCTCCATTATATCCATTTAAACAAAACAGGTTCATAATGCAACACTCCATTTATTCTTTCTTCGGTTTCCTTTTCCTCTTCACATAAGAAAAATCAGGAAACAGGTCTTTTAATAATTCAGCAGTTTCTTCCGCATCGTCATCCTCATTCATATTCTGAACCAGTAGCTGGTCGTTATCATCAAGATTCAACGAAATAGTGTATTCTTTATTTGGGTCTGTTGGGTTCATTGGGTATTTTACCTCTTTGAGATAATATTCCGTTTCTGATATTTCATTATCTTCAAGCTTGTCTCGTAAACGTGCCCAATACTCAACCATCTTTCGGAAGTTATCAAGGTCGTCCTGTGGACGGGGACCAGCACTTGGAAGTCGTCCTTCAAATTTGAAGTATACTTCTCCGTCTTTCATAGTAGGTCGTAGTCCGTATGCCCATTCAATGTCAAACAGCACATGAAGTGCACTGAATATATTTGCAACATCAGGGTCAGATAATGCATAAAAGCTGACTCCTAGATTGTTTGCAATATTTAATAAAGTCGCTTCATCTGGATATCTGTTTCCAAGCTCATAGTTTCTGATAGTGGATTCGTTTAATCCACATTTATCTGCTAATTCCTTTTGCGTCATGTCAGATGCAATTCTGAAATTTCGAATCAAATAGCCTACCCGGCTGGTGAATTTCTCGCCCATTTTAACTGCTCCTTATTCGTGGAATGAGTGTTGTAGCATGCACGAAGACACGAGGTACAAAACATGCATCTGTGTACATTATAACATCAACAGTGCAAAAATGAAATGTTTTTTGATAAAAAGTATTGACAGTACAAAAACGAACTGTTAATATAATACACATCACAACCGTTCAGAAATGAACTGAATAATAAAACAAAAGAGAGGAGGCATTAGCTTATGGAGAACAAGAGATTTTTAACAGCGCAGGATGTAATGGAAATGCTGGGAGTTTCACTATCGTATTCCTATAAATTGATACGACGGCTGAATGCGGAACTTGAGGCTGATGGATTTGTGACAATAAAAGGGCGTGTCAGTACACAGTATTTTATGAAACGAATCTACGGGCTATCTACAGATAAGGAGGTGGGATAGATGGCGGTTATCAAGAATAATAAGACTGGAATGTGGGAGGTGAGAACTTATTATAAGGATTTGACCGGAGCAAGGAAACAGAAAACCAAGAGGGGCTTTGCCAAGAAGAGCGAAGCCCTTGAATGGGAGAGGAATTTCAAGCTGAAAGAGGATCAGCGTATCAGTATGAGTTTCAAAAGTTTTGTGGATATTTATCTGACGGATTTAGAACCAAGGATAAAACGCAATACTTTCCTGACAAAGAAGCACATTATTGAGACAAAGATTCTGCCTTATTTCGGAAAACGAAAACTGGATGATATTCGAACCTCGGATGTCATTCAGTGGCAAAATGAGATTATGAAGCTGAAAAAGGATAATGGGGAGTTGTTCTCCCCTACGTATCTGAAAACCATTCATAATCAGCTCAGCGCCATATTAAATCATGCTGTAAATATGTATGGTCTGAAAGATAATGTGGCACGAAAAGCCGGGACTATGGGTAAGGAAGAAAATAAGGAAATGGAGTTCTGGACGCAGGAGGAATTTCAGGCATTTTTAGAGTTCGTGGCAGACAAGCCTATTTCCTATTATGCATTTGAAATGCTTTATTGGACAGGGATTCGAGAAGGTGAGCTGCTTGCCCTGACGCCGGCAGATTTCAATTTTGAAAAGAAAACACTCAGGATTAACAAATCGTATCAGAGGCTGGAAGGAAAAGATGTGATTACAGACCCGAAAACTCCGAAGAGTAACAGAACCATTGTCATGCCGGATTTTCTTGTTGTAGAGATGGAGGATTTTATAAGTAGCCTTTATGGAATAAAGGATGATGACAGAATTTTCACTATTTCAAAAAGCTATCTGCATCATGAGATGGACAGAGGTGCAAAGCTTGCAGGAGTAAAGAGAATACGGATTCATGGATTACGACACTCGCACATTTCATTGCTAATCAATTTAGGATTTTCTGCATTGGCAATAGGTGAAAGAGTTGGACATGAGGCGGTAGATATCACATATCATTATGCACATTTATTTCCAACGGTGCAGACGGATATGGCAGCACAACTGGAAATAGAAAGGGAGGCGTTAGTCAATGTCAGAAAGGAATAGAGACGATAAAAACAGGTGGCGAAATGTGACAATAGCATTTCGCATGTCACCGGAGGAAAACGAGGAGTTGAATAACAGAGTGAAGCTCAGCGGATTTCGTACCAAGCAGGATTATATAATCCAGAGTGTTCTTCATCAAAAGGTGGTTGCTACAGGCAATCCGTTGATGTTAGTGCAGTTCCGACAGAACCTGCAAAGAATTGAGCATGAACTTGAAAGAATAGAAAAGGCATCGGATATGGATGGGGAGTTACTTACTCCCATCCGCTCCATGCTGGAAATATTGGAAGGCTTCAAGGAACAACCGAGAACATTGGCGGATATGAAACAACTTACAGTACCAAATGAAGAATAACAGATATTTTGTATAAAGGATGTGACTGCTATGAGCGAAGAAACATTATTTGAAAAATTAGGCGTGAAATACATAGAAAAAGACGGTATCTTTTATCCGTTGATTACATTATGTGGCGAGGAGAAAAACACAGATGTTGGAAAATACGGTCACATGTGGATTGATTACATACGGACGGAGTATCCACAGCGATACAGAAGTCTGGTGCGGTTTGGAGAATTATATGATAAGGCAGCAGAGGTAAATGAGGTGGCTTATGAGTTGCTGGAGGATATTGAAAAGGAATGGGTGGGCGAACATAAGCCGAAGCAGGCAAATTCTTTTGTGGAAATGTACCGGCTACGAACACAGGCAAGAATGATAGCAGAAGAGGTAGTGCTACATGACGTGGTGAACTGTTTTCATTAAGAGCTGTGTATGGTAAAGGATATGCCGCATATCTGCGGCTTGTAAGCTCCCTCAAGGGAGCTTTATCCGGCTCGCAGAGCCGTACAGCCACTCCGGCGAGGAGCGCAAAACCCGCTTGCGGGTCTGCATTTTTGATGGCGAAGCTGTCAAAAGTGCTTTTGCGTTACTTTTGACAAAAGTAACAAAACCTTCCCTAAGAAATTTGCTATCTCGTGCCGTATCCGGCACTCGCTACGGATAAGAGAGAAGTGCTTACATACATAACGAAAGAGGAGGATTTTGACAATGGAAAGAACAATAAGTTTCATGAATGGGGAAGGTTCCATCGGGCACAACACAAGAAGATTTATAGCTGACAATGTAGATGCCAGCCGTACCAAGAATAATATCACTCTTATCCATGAGGATATTAAGCAGGCATATCATAAATTGTTTGACGAGGCACTTAAGGAATATAATGCAAAACAGAAACGCAAGGACAGGCAGATTAAAAGTTATTATGATAAGATTTCAAGAAGCAAGCAGGAAAAATTATTTTATGAGGTTATCGTTCAGATAGGCAATAGGGATGATACCGGAGTAGGCAGTTCTTCTGCAGAGGTTGCAACATGGGTGCTGAAGGATTATGTGAAAAAGTTTCAACTTCGCAATCCACAGCTTTATATCATTGGCGCATATATTCATCTGGATGAGGAAACACCGCATTTGCACTTGAATTTTATCCCTTGGGTATCCGGATGTAAGAGAGGCTTGGAGACAAAGACAAGTCTTAAGGCGGCACTTGCTACCAGAGGATTTGTAAGTGAAGGCAAAGGGAACACCGAATGGAAGCAATGGGCGGAGGCAGAGAAAGATGATCTTGCTCTTATTATGAGCCGGTACGGAATTGAATGGAAAAAGAAAGATACACACAATAAGCATTTATCCGTACTGGATTATAAAAAGCAGGAACGGGCAAAAGAAGTGGCTACATTAGAAGAAGAGTTGGAGGGCACACAGGTTGTTCTTGAATTAAAAGAGGAACGGATAGAGTCTCTGGAAAAAGAAATTGAAAGTAAGCGAGACGTTTTTAGAAAAGAACAGTCAGAGGCTCAAAAGAAGCTGGATGATACCATAGCCGAAAATCAGAAATTACAGTCGGAAACAATGCATTTATGTTTAAAGAATTCTGAATTACGACTGGAATATTATGAGAATGTAAATAAGCTCACGGATAAACAGAAGGAAATTGAGGCTGCGCAAAAAGAGGCAGACAAGTGGATGATGATATCGGATACTGCAAAATTACAGACTGAACGAGCACAGTTTGAACTGGAGGAGGCGGAAAGACTTAAGAAGGAACTGCTTGGTGCGGTCGATGGAGATGATTATCTGAAAGAACAGGTAATAGAACTGAGGTATCAGAATCAGATATTACGGGAGGAAAATCGTAGCCTAAAGGACAAGCTGGAAAAGGCATATGAGTTTATGAAACAGTTTGTGATTGGTGGGATTAATCTGCTGGAGAAGTTTATGGAGTGGATCGGAGAGAAGGTCAAGGATGTGGGGAGAGGAAGGTGAAAAGAATGCAAAAGAATGCTTTGCATGGTTGACTTATGGCTTAATTTAAGGTAATATTTAATAAAAGAATGCAAAGGAGATGGATTATGAGGTACACATATTTAGACTTAATTGAAGAGGTTCTTAGAAGTGAAAAAAGAGAGATGACCCTTAGGGAGATATGGGAAGTTGCTGAAGAAAAAGGATATAGTAAGAAACTTATGTCCATAGGTAAAACGCCAGTTAATACTATGAATGCATGTATAAGAAAACATATTGAGAAATCTAAGAATGTTAAGTTTAAGCAAACATCAAAGAATCCTGCATTGTATTACTTGAATAACTAGAGAAAGGTATGTTGCAATGATTAATGATTATATAAACACTATTTTTAATGTGGATTGTCTTGAAGGAATGAAAGGTATGCCAGATAATTCAGTAGATTTGGTTATTGCCGATCCACCGTATAATCTGTCTAAAGGTGCAAAGTGGAAATGGGATAATAGTGTTGTTTTAAAGGGAATGGGAGGAAATTGGAATAAAGTAATGGTTGATTGGGACGATATGTCCTTTGAAGATTACTGGAATTTCACAATTCAATGGATATCAGAAGTGAAAAGAATTTTAAAACCCACTGGTTCTGTATGGATTTTTGGAACATATCATAATATGGGAATTATCAATGTCATTTGTCAAATGTTGGAAGTAGAAATAATTAACGAGATTGTATGGTTTAAGCGTAATGCATTTCCGAACCTTTCAGGCAGGAGGTTCACAGCTAGTCATGAGACTATTTTATGGGCACATACCGGAGGAAAAAAAAGACAGTATTACTATAATTATGAATATATAAAGAATACGGATTTTCCGGAAGATTTGATTAAGCAGCCGGGTAAACAAATGAGAACCGTATGGGATGTTCCAAATAATAAATCCAGGGAAGAGTTGGCATATGGAAAACATCCAACTCAAAAGCCAATAAGATTATTGAAAAGAATAATTTTGGCATCATCAAAAGAAGGTGATATGGTATTTACACCATTTAGTGGTTCTGGAAGTGAGTGTGTAGCTGCAAAAATGTGTGGAAGGAACTATTGTGGATTTGAAATAAATAAGGAATACTATAATATCTCATTAGAAAGATTAAAACATTGTGAAAGAGAGAATGTTCAAATTAGTTTATTTGAGAAAGGTGTGTGAAGATAATGCGAATGGAACCGGTAATTAAATGGAGCGGCAGTAAAAGGTCACAGGCACAGGAAATAATTAAGCACTTTGAACAATTTGATTGTTATTATGAACCGTTTCTAGGCGGAGGATCTGTTATGTATGCAGTTAATCCGTCCAATGCTATTTGTGGTGATATTTGTGAACCATTAATTGGATTTTGGAAGATGGTTCAAAGCAGTCCGCGGGAAGTGATAAGTTATTATTCAGAGGAATGGAATCGTTTGCAAAAAGACGGCTATGAAGTTTATTATGACATACGTTCTAGGTTTAACGCAGATAAGTCACCGTTGGATTTACTGTTTTTATCTCGTACTTGTGTAAATGGATTGATAAGGTTCAATACAGAAGGTGAGTTTAATAATTCTTTTCATCATACGCGAAAAGGAATAGACCCTAAACGTTTTGAAAAAATTGTATTGGATTGGCATGAAAGAATTTTAAATGTTCAATTTCTCTGTGGTGATTACAGAGAAACGACACAAACAGCAACAAAAAAAGATATAATTTACTTAGATCCTCCGTATGAAAATACTAAGGGAAGATATTACGGAACTATTGATTATGAAGAGTTCTATGAGTATCTGGACGATTTGAATAAAAAAGGAATTAGATATGTATTGTCATTTGATGGAATACGTGGTGATAAAGAATATGAGACAGGTATACCAAAAGAACTGTATGTGAAGAAGTTCTTTTTGGCATCAGGGAATTCTTCATTCAAAAAGGTTATGGATAAAAGCAATGAGCAAGTGTATGAAGCCTTATATTTAAACTGGTAAGAGAAAATCTCTTACCAGTTCGTAAAACAAATTTAAAAGATATCGAAGATGTTGATAGGTGAATTACGATGTTGGATTATGTTGATTAGATATTCAGCTAAAGTGTTACCAATAGAGGAAAAACCTTTGATTTGTACCTTGCAACGAGAGGTACTGCTATCTATATTGAATCCTATCAATACATCACAGTTACATTTGCTTGAAATAGTAGATAAATCAAAATTGCTAGGGGCAAAAAAGCATCCTATAGAAGCACAAGCAAAATCAGATACAGATACTGTTGATGTAGAAATGGTCCAAATATCTGAATTTAATTGACGCTCTACACTAGGCGGATAAGATAGCAAATCAAATATGTATTTTGTTAACGCTGGTCCAATGTTTGGTTCCAAATTTCTTGGTAATTCCTTTGATTCGGTGCATATTATTAATGGTTTTTCAAATAAATTGAATAGAACGGTAATATGGTCAGGCCTTTTGCTGTCACTCACACGGGGTAAGGTCAGCCATCTAAATTCTGTTCCGATTGTAGGATCGTTATTGTTTATTAGCGATATGCCACTCCAATCACCACCTGGAGGATTACAAAACCCTTCAAATGTGTTGGGAATTATATAGTTAAAAATAGTGTGTATAAATGTATCAACATCATTTTCGGTATAGTGAGTTGGGTATGGAGAAATAAGCATATCTGTTGCTTGCTTTTTTACAGATAAAGAAAAAATTTTATTATCTTTGTTTGGTATTAAGCGAACAATGTTTGGGGCATCTACAACTTTTGGTATCTTTGGGGCATCAAGTATAATAAAATCGCTTAATGACACTATGGTGCTCCATAATCCGTTTCCGCTAGATAAGGATAGGATGTTTTGGTCTAATTTTTGTATGGTGGATTCCAAAGTTTCACCATATACAAAAGTAAGAATTTCAGTTGATTCACCGAAAAGCATTGCTATTAAAGGAAGAATCCCTCTATCTGGTCGTGCGTCATCTCCGTGTGGCTTGAATCCTTTGAACATGCAAATGATTAAGTCGTTTGGGGTGGCTAATTTTCTGTAAAATTCATCATTCATTTCAGGATAAAGAGTAAGTAATTCATTTGCAAAAGCAATTTTGTTATTAGAAGGAATTAAGCCAAATGGTAAATCTTTAGAGGCAATTCCAGTACTATATTTAGTTGCTAAGCTTGAAAAATCCTTGTTACGACCGGTGATTGATTTTTTTGCAATTTTCTTTGCAAAAGGGAAACGATTATTCTGTCTTGAAAATGCAATAATGTCTCCAGAATAATCATTTTGTATAGATGCCCAATCTTCTTTGTTATAGCTATTTGAACTGTTTGGAGTTGTCATGTAATCCATTATTTTTAAGCTTTTTTCGATTAATGAAGTGTATATAGGGGTTACATCAGTGTTATATATTAAGCCATAAAGCAATGAATATACATCTTTTTCACCAAATAGTGATGTATCAAAATTTTGCAATGATGAATCGAAAGAAGGTTGGAATTCTTCTGACTGAAAATAGACTTGTATAGCTGGATATTTCCAATTCTTTGATGCGTTGTAGTAGCTATAAGGGATAGCAACATTCGGAAAACGTAAAGCCTTTCTGTTTCTATTTTCGTCTAATTCATATTTTACAAAATCGATGATGTATAGATATGGGCAAATGTTTGCTCTGGCGGTTGAGTATGCTCGTCCGCTACGTTGCCATGCTTGATTACCCGCTTGTAATGCGCTACAGAATTCAATGGCAAGGAGTATTTTTTCGCCGTCATCAGTTTCTTCTGTAAAAAGAACATCTGGGGTTTCATTTAGAAAGCTCCCATTATCTCTTAATATTTGGAATATGTTGGAAAGCCATCGGTCACTAGTGTTTTTGTTAAAACCAGGGAAATATTCAAAAAATAAAATGTCAGAATCAATAGTAGTTACTTTTACAGAGGGACATGCAGGCGAGAGAAAAAAACGTTCTGCCTTTTGTATATGGATAGATTTTGTAATAAGATTGAAGAGACGTTCACATTCGACAATATTATCTCCGTGTATTCTAAAGTGTTTGATCATAAGTACCCCCTTATGTATGAATGTATAATATACCATTATATCACATATTATGGGAAATGGAGCTAGAATTTCGAGAGACGTTTTAGAGTTGCATCACAATAGTCCTTACAAATATCACATCCTATAAATCTACGGTTCAGATTTAATGCTGCTTCACCTGTAGACCCAACACCCATGAAAGGATCCAATACTATTTCGTTTGGATTTGAGGCTATTCTAATCAAATGTTCAATAAGTACAAGGGGCTTTTGCGTTGGGTGATTTGGAGAAGATATTTTTTCAGGATATCTACAAGAAGGACATTCAAAGAAGTTGTGCATTTCTTTTTGACCTAAGAAATTCCAAGTATGATGCTTGTTCCAAAGACATACTACTAATTCGCAACTATTAAGAAAACTATTTTTATATACACTTTCTGTTGGAGTGGTTTTGTGCCAGACAAATATTTGAAAGGTTTTGAATTCTTTGTCAAATGCTTCATGCCATTTGCCAAGAAGAGAATAACTAGTAAAAATGAAAATATTACCTTTGGGAGAAATAACTCGTTTGAAATCTTTTACGTAGTCTAGGGGATTTATAGAATATTTATCCCATTCTGCAATGTCATTATTGATCGTTTTTCCATTAGTGAGTTTAATGTTACCAGTAGAATTCAAAGCAATATTGTATGGGGGATCGGTTAAGATTAGGTCGATAGAGCTGTTTGGAAGTCGAGATAGAAGACTTAGAGCATCTTCGTTAAATAGTTTATATTTATTTGTATTTGTAGAAAACATGTATCCTCCTTTTATTTTTTGTGGTATTATATAACAAGAGAGAAATATTGTAAAGAGAAAATATATAATAATATAGAAACTTTTTGTTAATTTAGTTGAGTTATGTGATAAATACACTTTTGAAATAGACAACAAGTGGGCTATGATAATAGAAATTTTGTTGATATGAGGTTGCACAGGTAATGGAAAAACAAGTAATTCGATTGAATAAAGATATATGTGGAATAATTGAAGAGATTTATCAACAGATATATTGTAAATTTAGTGAACAATATGTAGTAGTATTTTTATGCGGTGGAGCAAGTAATAGTAAGCATAAATCGTTAAGAGATCAAGTAAGAGTATTGCTTGAAAATGAAAAAAAGACATTGTGGTATAAACCATTTAAAATATTTTATCCGGAAGATTTATTGATAGAAATTCTTAATAAAACAAAGGATGCTGATTTATTAAGTTATGAGCAATTTTTAGCAAGTAATTCTCATGTGATTGTTATTATTTGTGAAAGCGCGGGCTCGTTGGTTGAGTTGGGTGCATTTACTAATAATAAGTATACTGTTGATAAGGTAATTGCAGCAGTGGACAAAAATTTAACTAAGCATAAAAGCTTTATTATGCTTGGCCCAATAAAATATCTGAAGAAAAGAAATAAGCTCAATGTTATTGAATATGGACAGGATGTGGAGGACTTTGCGAAGCGGCTTTCAAGGGATATAAGGGACAAGAATAAAGTTAGTGGCAATAAGAATAGTATGATTGATTTAACAACTATTGTTGGGATGCACTATTTTATACAACTGATACTTTATTTTTTCAAGTCGCTAAATTCTAAAGAACTTGTAGCAATAGTAGATTATGTTTCATGCAAAGAAAAAATAGTATATTCTGATTTTAAAGTTCTTTTTAACGCATCATTGAAATTGCTTTTTCAAGATAAAAAGATAGTTAAAATCACAGGAGAACCGTATTCATCATACAAATTAACAAATATTGGATATGAAACGATAAAATTGATGATAAATGATTGTATATGCGCTGGGGTATGTGATAGAATAAGAGTTGAGCTGATGCATAAGGAGTTCTATAAATTGCCTCATTCTTAGAATTGTTGTTAATATGCATACATAGCAGCTGGGGGTTGGTTCGACCTCGTGAGAATGATAATTACATGAAATCAGCTAAAACAACGGTGAACTTCCACAATAGTGGAACTCCCCCGTTGTTTTACCCGAGAATATACTGAGTAAGAATGAGGTGATTTATTTGAATATTGGAAACAGTGTAGTTTTAAATACTTTAGGTGTTCCAGTAATAAATTCATTTGAACATTTATGCGAACAGCTTTCGATAACAGAACAGTTATTATATTATCTAACATATAAAAAAGAGTATTGTTATTTCCAAAAGGTAATACCTAAAAAGGACAAAACAGAAAGAATATTGAATGTACCAAATTTGTCATTAAAAGTGGTACAAAAGTGGATTTTGAAAGAAATATTAGAGAAAATTTTTGTGTCAGAGCAAGCTATGGCTTTTGTCCCAAATAAAAATGGATTGAGAGAAAATGCAGAGAGACATAAAAAGAACATTTTTCTTTTGGAGATGGATATCACAAATTTCTTTGGTACGATAACTGAACAACAGGTGTATACGTTGTTTTGCAATATAGGTTATAATAGTAAAGTTGCAGGTATTTTAGCTAACTTGTGTACATATAATAATTATTTGCCACAGGGTGCGGTTACATCTCCGTATATTGCGAATTTAGTTTGTTATCATATGGATGCAAGAATTAATGGCTATTGTAGTAGAAAAGATATTGTATACACTCGTTATGCGGATGATTTGACTTTTTCTTCGGATAATAGAATGCTTTTGAATAAGATTGAGAAATTTATTAAGTATATTGTTACGGATGAAGGTTTTACAATCAATGACAAAAAGACAAGATATCTATCTAATGATGTGAAGAAAACAGTTACGGGTATTACCATTAATGATGACAGTATTCATGTGGACAAAAAATTTAAGAGAGATTTGAGAGCACAGATATATTGTTCGATAAAATTAAAGGATTACCAAAATAACAGTCAAATATTGGGCAAGATTGCATATGTAAATTCTATAGAAAAGGGCTTTCGTGATAAAATTATTAGGTACATCACAAATCTTATCACAAGAACGGAATTTGCAGGAAACATAGATGTAGTTAATGCATTTAACGATAATAAATTATTTGCAGAGTTGCCAGATATGGTGTTTGAAGAAGTTTGTGAGAATCCTTTTGAGTAATGTGATATGGGTACTGTTTATTAGCGACGAAATATAAGAAAATTGTTGACACAGTGACAACAAAATGACAATACAATCTCAGGAAAAACTACGCAACAGGTAGAAACCGGACAAAACTTCCCGATTCCTGTTTTAAAAACCAACGAAAAACACCACATAACAACTTTGCAAAGAGGAGTTTGAATAGTAGCCACAAGTCTTGGAACCCGCTAAACAAGCGGTTTCCAAGACTTTTCTTTTTGCTCTGCTACTATTTTGCTACTAACCGCAACTACTCTATTTCACACCGTTTTGGTGGCAAATTTAATTAATGATGATTTTGCAGATATTGTCTGCAAAATGCTAAATAACTTTTCTTTGAGGCATCGGGATTACTTTTCCGGATGTTGGTTCTTTTGGCATGGGACCATATGGAAGTCCCGCATTGGTGTATGCTGTATCCGAAGTAACGGAACCATTTGCCATATTACCATCATAGGAAATTCCCATAGTTTCGAGCAATGGATTTCCCATCGGCGGCTCCGGTGTTGGTGTAACACTAACTGTTGCTGCAAGCTGTTCCAGATTGCTGACAAGCTCCTGTTGTTTATGTGGAAACAGATGGGAGTAAGTATTCAATGTTGTGGATACCTTTTCGTGCCCAAGTCTGTCAGCGAGGATTAGAGCATCGCATCCCTGATTGATAAGTAAACTGGCGTGCGAGTGGCGGATATCATGGATACGTATCCGCTTTACGCCTGTTTTCTTACAACCACGTTCCATCTCATGTGAGAGATAGGATTTGGTAATAGGGAATAGTCTCTCGTTCGGAGCAAGCATATAGCGGGAAGTGATATACTCCTGCAATTCCTGACACAGAAAATCCGGAATTGGAACTTTTCGCTTGCTTTTTCTTGTCTTTGGAGTGGTAATGATATCTTCTCCGTGAAGACGCTGATAGGTTTTGTTAATATCGATCTGTTTTGCAGCGAGGTCGATATCGGCAGCAGTAAGTGCCAAAAGTTCCCCTTCACGCATCCCGGTCCAGTACAGTACCTGAAAGCAGATGTAGGATAGAGGCTTGTCCTTAATGCCCTCACGAAAAGCAATATACTCATCATAAGTCCAGTAATCCATTTCCTCTGCCTTTGCCTGTCCGATACTTCCAGCCTGACCGCATGGATTTGTGTTTAAATCGTAAAAACGTTTGGCATAGTTGATCATGCAGGTAAGCTGATTGTTGATGGTTTTCAGATACGTTTTTGAATATCCTTTTGGGGAATTCATCAACTGATTCTGCCATTTTCTCACATCAGAAGCCTTGATTTCGTTGATTGGCTTCTTGCCAAAGAAAGGCAGGATGTGAGTTTCACAAATATGCTTCTTGGTCAGGATGGTTGACTGCTTCAGGCGGGCGGTCATATCCTCCATATAAAGTTCGTAGAGATTTTGGAAAGTCATATCCGGGTTGGCGGACTGTTTTTCAAGAAAATCCCTTTCATAAGCCAAAGCTTCCTTTTTGGTGGCGAAGCCTCTTTTCCACTTTTGTCGGTTGTTGCCCTGCCAGTCCGTATAATAGAACTTGCAGAACCATTTACCAGTCTTTTTATCTTTGTAAGCTGGCATATACATCATCTCCTTTGTGTGTAAATTACATTATGTATCGCACCTGACTTAGAAAAAACAAGTTTTTGGTGCATTTATCCAAAGGCTATGATATAATCTACTTGTCTAGGGTGATTATAAAGCCTTTGGGTAAAAATCACTTATAAAAGCTTCGGTATCATTCCATTTGCAGATGGTTTGGTGCCGGAGTTTTTTGTTTTACAGATATCCTAATGCTTACAATGCTTTCTTTATGCATCATCAGGATTTATCTGGGTAGAAACGACCTGTACGTTACAGGAGACTGTTTTCCTCTTGTGGGTATTCTTTTCCTTTTTTACTGTCTGTGAAGCATTATCTGAGAAGAAACTTTCGGAATAATATTTCAGGGTTTCTTTTTTCCAAGTTTCAAATTGTTCTTTACTTAGGGAGCCGGTTTGCAAAGCGGCAAGCTTATTCATCCAGTTTTCCATAAATAAACAAAAATCAGCATTATAGGTTCCACTTCCTTTGCCATCAACCATGAGAACGGAAGTCCATTCAGGACTTTCCGGTGGTTTGGTGCAGGAAAGCTGGAATGAAATATCTTCTATCTCTGTTATGGCAAATAGTGCTTTGATAACATCTGATAAAGTATGGAAGGAGTAAGATGGAGAATTATTTTCTTCAGATAATATATCGCTCTCATCTGACTTTGCTTCCAGAAGCTCCTGCCATGGGATATTGAGCTCATCTGCTACCAGTTTGATTAAATCAATCTTCATGGTGATTTCACCGGATTCGTATTTTTGAATGGTACGCTCCGATTTTCCAAGTCTTTCGGCAAACTCCTTCTGTGTAATCTTTAATTGCCTTCGGCGTTTTTTGATTGCATTACCGATTTCCTTTGCGGTATACATGGCAAAACGCTGATCATCTGATAAAGCCATAACGTCACCTTCCTTATATATTGTTCCTAGTCAGTTGATTTGATTCGTGTTTTGCGTAAAATACGAAAATCTGTATCAAAAAGCAACTGATTTGTGATGTTATGAATACTATAACATGATTGAAAACGAATTGCAAGTGCGTATTTGGAAAAAGTTCTATTGACATATCTTGAAAGATATATTATTATAAAACACGAATTGAAAATACGGATATGAAATCAAATGGTTTCGCGTTTAATAAAAAATCCGTATTAGCAATAGCGATTATACGGAAGGAGGAGTAGTATGATAAGTACTAAGGAAGCATTTATTGATGCAAAAGAAGTCAGTCAGATTTTGGGAGTCGGCATGACAAAAGCATATGCAGTCATTAAAGCATATAATGCTGAACTGGATGCACAAGGGTATTTCACCATGCGTGGTAAATGTCCCCGTAAATACTTCGAGCAGAAGATATACGGATATGCAGATTACTACGATCCGGGTGATGATCTGACACGAAAAGCCGGTATGGTGGCAGAGGAAAGTTATAATCAGACAAAAGAAAAAGTCCCATCCGAATAGGAAAGGACTTGGTTGCAAAGCCAAAGCTTCGCTACGTATTTTGCAAATACATTATAGCAAATGGCTTTGGCTCCTGCAATCGAAAGTTACTGGAAAGCAGAATAAGATGTAACAGATCAGCCAGGAGCTGAACTGTTACAATAAGATTAAGCCGTGAGGCAGGAGGTAATGTATGTATTTGGAAGAACAGAAGATTTTATTATGTGGCATTGACCATGGTTTTTCTACTATGAAAACCGCTCATTTTGTATTCGAAAATGGAGTGAAGGAACTGGGAGGAGAAGCTTCACTTCTAACCAACACTATGAAAATAGATGGGAAATATTTTAAGGTTGGTGAAGGAAGGCTTCCACTGAAGGATACCAAGGTGGAGGATGAGGATTACTTCTTATTAACTCTGGCAGCCATTGCAAAAGAAATGGACTATTACGGATTAACTGATGCGGAGGTCTGCATTGCAGCCGGATTACCATTTACAAGATTTGGGCAGGAAAAGGCAGAATTCAAGGAGTATCTGAATCCGGGCAGTATGGAATTTCAGTACAACGGCAGGGATTATCATATCATCTGCCGGGAAGTATTTCTGTATCCACAGTGTTATGCGGCGGTAGCTGACCGACTGGGAAAGCTGCCAGCAGAGCTTCTGATTGTGGATATCGGAAGTAAGACGGTGGATATAATCCATACAAGAAAACATGTGCCTGTGGAAAGTGACTGTATCACCATTCCATCAGCACTGATCCAGTGTATGGCAAATATCAACAATGTGGTTTACAGAAAGACCAACCGGACACTGACCGAGGAGCAGATACAGCAGGTAATGATATATGGGAATGCACCATATTCGGATAAGATGGTTCAGATTGTGAAAGAAGAACTGGAGGTATTTGCGAAAGGAATGGAAGCAACCCTTAAGGAGCATGGATTTGATTCGGAGATGACACCGGTTGTGTATGTGGGTGGCGGTGCAACTGTGATGAAACGTTTTGGCTCCGTCTTTGGAAGACACATTATGCACATCGAAGATGTCAAGGCAAATGTCATTGGATATGAGTATCTGGCACACCAGCAGTTGAAGCGTAAGCTGCAGTAGGTACCGGAAGGGAGGCAGTATGGCAAGTAATGACAGTGTGACCGTCAGCTTCCGTCTGAATCTAAACAGGGAAGAAGATAGGGAAATCCAAAGATTTTTTTCAGGAGAAGCTATGAAACTCTGTTTCGGAGATAAGAGCAAATTTATCAAAAGTGCGTTGATAAGGGAAATTCAGGGGATAAAACGGGAAGAGAATGAAAATCAGATCGTTTGTGAAATGAATACCCAGAGGACTGTACTTCAGAGTTCTATGTCTGAGGAAGCAGACCGGGTTATTGATGCGGTGAAGCTGATTGTCAAAGAGGAAGCGAAAAGACTTGTAGGAGCACAGATTGCTAAGGAAAAGCAGAAAGTTTCTGAAATGTCAGAATTAATGCCGGAAGAGAATAAGGAACCTGATCCATGTTTTGGAGAGGTTCCGGAAAGTTCCGGTGAAGATGTGTCAGAAGATGTAATGGCTTTTCTGGAAAATTTGTAACAAACAGGTCGTGAGTAGTTAATACACATGGCATTGCGAAGGGGTTAAATCGTAATACCATGTGTAATATAGGTTACTAAGCTGTAATACCAGCAGTAATACGGGCAGGGTGTTGGTAGTACGAGGTGTAATACAGATAATTGCCCCGCAGGGGCATATATATAGAGGGTTTTAGGGGGATTTCTCATCCCCCTAACCAGATTTTGTGAAACGCATGGCGTTTTACGTATCTGGCAAATTCTCTACACACAGGTTTTGAAATTTGGATAGTTTAAGGGAAACTGCTAATGACGGATACAGAAAAAGAAATATAACAGGACAGATTCAAGTTGAACTGGTACAAAGAAACGAAGGAAGGGATTGCTTATAGGACGAAGAGGACAATTGATTGAACCAAGGAAGAATTTTACCATCCGTTTGTCGGATGAGGAACGGGAGCTGGCAGAGTATGATGCCAAAGCAAATAACATGAAATTATCAGATTATGTAAGATATCTGATTCTTCATGGTGGCAGGGTGGATACGACACTTGCTAATGACAGGCGGGATCTGATAAGTCAGATTTCTGGTCTTTGTAATAATTACAACCAGATGACAAGAAATGCCAATGGGTGTGGTTATGTACTTGACGGTACCATGAGGACGGGAAATCAGCTGCTTGAACAGATAAAAGAATTACTACAGGAGGTGGTGAACAGATGGCAATAACCAAGATGATGCATATGAAGGCAAGTAACAAGGCAAGAATAGACATTCATCTGGAGCATTCCATCAATTATATATTGCAACCAAAAAAACTTGGAGATGCCAATCTTGCAGGCGGTATCAACTGCCTGCCGGATATGGCTTACCGGCAGATGAAAGCAACCAAGCAGATGTTTGGAAAGACCGGCGGAAGGCAGGGGTATCATTTTGTCATATCCCTAAAGCCTGGAGAAGGTACACCGGAGATTATGTATGATATTGCCATGAGATTTGCAAAGGAGGCATTTGGCGGAGAGTATGAGGCGGTGGTGGCTGTTCATACGGACAGAGAGCATCTGCATGCCCACATCGTAATAAACAGTGTAAATATGGTGACGGGATATAAGTTTCAGTGCAGGGATGGTGACTGGAAATATAAATTTCAGCCCATTACCAATAAACTCTGTGAAGAATACGGACTGCATATCACTCCGGCTGAATACAGTAAGGAATCGAAGAATATGGCAAGACCACAGTGGGAACGGGAGCAGGTATTTTCCGAATGGATAAAACAGGATGCTTTTGTTTGTGCCATTAATGCGGAAAATATGGAGCATTTTATTTTTCTTCTGGAAAAGTCCGGATTTGAAGTGAAGCAGGGGAAACATATCGCTGTGAAGGTTCCGGGGATGAAGCGGTTCAAAAGACTGGATACCATTTCAGAGGATTTTAGCAGAGAGAATCTGGAAACAATGTTTCGATACGGTGATCCAAGTTTTATTTCACCGATAGACCGTACCTTATCATTATTGCCGGCAAGGAAAGCGGTGCTTACACCTTATCAAAAAAAGTGCTATGCAAGGATGTATCGGTTACGTCTTGCAGAAAAAAAGAGATTTTCCTATAAACCTGCTTATCTGTATGAGCAGATACGGAAAATGCATGAGTTGCATGAGGAGTATCTGGTAGTGGTAAAGTATGATGTGAAGTCTTATATAGATTTGTTTGAGCTGAAATTACGACTGCAAAGAGTGGATGAGGAACTTTCTAAAGTACAAAAGGAAATGTACCGGGAACGGGGGCTTCAAAAACGGTCGTGTAAGAATGTAGAAGATATGGTTTCCTTTGAAGCGTCAGAGGCTGATTATCGGGAACGACTGGAGCAGATAAAGCTTCAAAAGAAGGATAATCACAAGAAACTGAAAGTGGTGGAACGATGTCTTGGGAGAGAAGGAAGTCTATTGGAGGCAGAGCTGGAGCTTCGGATACCGGTTGGTGATATGGAGGATATTGAGGAGATTGCAAGGGATGAAGTGCCCAAGAATCCATATCGGGTGCAGGAGAGTGTGGCAGTACTGGAAGAAAATATATCGGCGGTGTTAGAGACAGTTGAAGATGAGATTGTGGAAGCAGATGTAATTACGGTATCTGAGTTTGAAGCAGTTGGAGAAAAGGATATGTTTGCAGAGGTTACAGAAGTAGCAGCAAAGAATGCGGATGATACCGATGGTATTCATGCTCGTGGAACGGGAATATCTGGTAAGGTGGAAGTTGTTATTCCGGGTATGGAAACGATGAATGTTGGCATGGAGGTAACTGATGAAACTCAAACGATTACCTTTGTTGATAAATCAATGATTGATAGTGATGATGAGTTAAAATCGGCTGCTATGAGTGATGAATCCGACTTGGTGCAGGATGATGTTCAGGAACACAAAGATGAAGCGAGATTACCATCAAATAAGGTTTATTATATGAGAATGAGTGTAGCTGAAAAAGTTCGTTGTTATCCGTTTGATACAAGAGGAACAGATGCGGCATTTGAGATGGTAAAGGCATATTTTGAAACTGTGGGACTGAGTACAGATTTCAGCTCTGTCTATGAAGAAGCAAAGCTTCTTACAGAGTATTATGAGGAACAGAAGGCAGAAGGTTTTATTCAGGAACGAACAGAACAGGTAATAGAAAAGATGGATATGCTGGGGATTGATGCAGGGAAGATTACAGAGTATTCAGCGGATGTGTTATCTGTGGTGTTTGGGTTTGAAGATATGGAGTATTATACAGGGATTAAGCTGTTTAATAAGGTGCTTGACAGGCTCAATGTTGATATGGAACATCAGGAACGGTATGAGGTGTTTGACAGGATTTATGAGGAGGGGATGCGAGAGGAGAAGGTGGAGTATGGTAGGAATAGTCGATGAGATTGATGGTTTGGGTGCTATGGCAGATGCTGTAGCACCTAAATTGTCTTTTGGAAAGTTTTGGAATCCTTTGAGGCGCAGATTGAGAAAAATCGCAAGAAATTGCGACAGTCCAATAGAAAAAGATGTGCATTTTAGTACGCTAAAAAAGGTGGAGTTTTATGGATGCTACAAATTGAAAGAGAAAGTTAATGATATATTGGTAAAGAAAGTATGATGTGGGAAAATGTAAGCAATGTTGAAAGTGAAATTATGCGAAGTAGTAATTGATTAAATCGGATGAATGGATTATAATAGCTAAAAGGAAACAAATAAAAAATATTAGCTAGGAGAAAGATATGGATTGGACAATTACTGGAAAAGATACTATTTCTAAAATAGAAATTTATTTTAATGATAATGGCGAAAAGCTGATTTCGAGATTATCGAAAATCATTGATATGTTTGAGGTGCAAAAAACAAAACGTACAGAAGAAGATTTTAAAATGGAGTTTACTCCAATAATAATAGACGTATCTAAAGCTATAGGTGTAGAGTTTAATGCTTCGTACGAAAAATATGTTCAAAGTGGTAGAATAGACTGCTTTTATCAAGGAATAGATTTAGAATACAAAGTGCCAGGTGCGATAGAGGCACAAAATATGTATCCTTCAAGGAAATCTAGTAACATTGATTACATAGATGAAGTGCACCGGCAAATTGAAGGGTATGCAAATAAAGAAAAAGTAAATAAAGAAAGAATACTAGGCATTATATTTGACGGTAAATATGTGATTTATACATATTATCTTACAAGTGATTGGTATGTATCTAGTCCACATCGAATTAATGCTAGTTCATTGGAAATTTTTTTTAAAAAATTGTTTTCTTCAAATATTAAGGGACGAGCGGTGACAGTTTCAAATCTAGTTGAAGATTTTGGTTACACCTCTGAATTATCAAAAAAGATAATACATTCATTTTACTATAAATTATTATATGTTAAAAACGAAAAAGTGAATCTTTTATTCAGTCAATGGAGAGCTTTGTTTAAGGAAGTGTCGGGATATAATTCAGACACCTTGAAGCTAGATATAAATGAAATAACAACTGCATATTCAATTGAAGATGACGACATTAAGATTGATTATTTGATATTCTCTATCCATACATATTATGCCATGCTAATAAAATTTCTGGTGACACAATTGTTAAATCAGACAAGAATGAAAATTAAAATTAATTATCAAGTTAATTTTGATACATCGGAAAATACTTATAGTGAAATATCACAAATTGAAAGTGGTCAGTTATTTAGGTCGTTGGGGATAAATAATTTTATTGAAGATGATTTCTTCTCATGGTATTTAGACGTATGGGATGATGAAATATATGGTTTAGTTAAATTATTTTTTAGAAAAACTGCTGAGTACAATTTCGCAGAAACTATTAATCTAGATGACAATGGATCACAGGATTTATTAAGAAAATTGTATAATTATTTAATGCCAAAATCACTTCGTCATGCATTAGGGGAATATTATAGTCCGGATTGGTTAGCACAGCAAACATATATAAATGCAGAAATTAATGGAAATATAGATGCAAGTATACTGGATCCTACCTGTGGATCTGGAACATTTATTAATATTGCTATAAAAAATGCGATAGAATGTAATAAAGATCTAGAACCCGAGAAACTTTTGGAAGCAATTCTTAATAATATTCATGGCTTTGATTTGAATCCGTTGGCAGTTATCACGGCAAGAGCAAACTATTTGTTGGCATTGGGAGATTTGTTGAATTGTACAAATGAACAAATTGAAATTCCTATATATCATTGTGATGCAATGTTGACTATTTTGGAACAAAATGTTCAGAATCATAAAGTAAAAAAAATAGCGACACGTGCTGGTGTGTTCGAGATTCCACTTGAGTTATGCAAAGACAAAAAATGTTTATATAGTGCATTGGATTATATGAAAGATGAGGCAAGAATTTCGAATGTGCTTGATATAGATGCGATGTTGGATTTTTTGAAAATTAAAGATAGGGATTCTGAATTAATTGAATTGATCTGTACATTATATGAACAGATATATGAATTAAAAACAAAAAATATACTAGAAGTTTGGATTCAAGTGTTAAAGAATGCGTTTATTCCACTTTTTCATAAGAAAGTAGATTATATTATAGGTAATCCACCATGGATTAATTGGCAAACATTACCAGAAGACTATAGAGAGAGTATCCATAAGTATTGGTATGATTATAAAATATTTGATTTCAAGGGATTAAAAGCAAGATTGGGAAATGCACATGATGATATTTCTGTTTTATTAACCTATGTTGTAATGGATAATTTTTTAAAGGAAAAAGGGAAAATAGCTTTTATAATAAATCAAAATTTGTTACAAGCATATGGTGGGGGTGAGGGATTTAGAAAGTTTATGATAAAGGAAGATATTCCAGTAAAAGTTCTTAGAGTTGATGATTATGTTGAGGTTGAACCATTTTTATCATCTGGAGCAAGTAATAAAACAGCCGTAATTATTATGAAGAAAGGTGAAAACACAGAATATCCTGTAGTGTATAACAAATGGAGTAAAAATGACAGAGGAGTAATCGATTCGGAGGATAGTTTGGAATCGGTACTAACAAAAATAGATTTTATTTCGTTACGTGCATGTCCTGTTAATTCGGAAGTGAATAATTCGGCTTGGATGATAGGAAGTGATGAAGAAATTAATATTTTTAAAAGTATGTATGGTAAGAGTGACTACGAGGCAAGAAAAGGTGTAGATACGAGTGCAAATGGTATCTTCTGGGTACAGAAAATTAACGAGGTACGTGGACAATATATAATTAGAAATACTCCAGAAAATAGTAAAAAGAAAATACCACAATTTGAAGGACCCATTGAGCCTAAATATTTATATCCGCTAGTAAGAGGTAAGGATTTGAAAAAATGGAAATACAATACACCATATTATGTAGTAATTCCGTATGAGGAATCGATGAAAAAAACAATCTCTAGGGATACATTGCGTAAAAATAGTCCGAATTTATATAAATATTTTTATGATGAAAAATTTAATAAGCATTCAAAAGATTTTCTGAATATACTTACTACTAGAGGAACATATCTAAAACATTATGCCAATCAAAATGTGCCAGAATATGTATTATATAATATTGGAGAATATACAAGTGCGCCATATAAGGTGATATGGAAAGCTTTGACAGCAAAGGGAATGGAGGCTTGCGTGGTAGGCAAGTTAGATGGCAAAATAATTGTACCAGATCATAACAACGTTATGATACCTTTTGAGAATAAAAGTGAGGCATATTATGTATGTGCGATAATTAATTCCAAAATTGTAGGTAAATTTATTGATTCATATATAGCTTGGTTTAAATCTAATCATATATTGGATAATATAAATATACCGCCTTATGATCCGCAGAATTCATTGCATATAAAATTGGTTGAATTGTCTAAATTAGCACATGAAAATGCTCAAAATGATAACTCCAATGAAGAAGTGGAGAATGCAATTGAAAAGATTGTAGGGAAAATGTTACTGAGTATATGAGTTTTGAAAAGCAATGTTCTTTACTTACAATCCTATAATTCATGGAACATGTATAAATCAATTGTTATTGTGAGTGCGTTTTATTATTAAGAGGATATTTATTTTATAGACAGAAAAAAGTTCAATAGAAAGAAGGTGCCGCAATGGATATGCAGGAATTAAAGCAACTTATCTACAAGGGTGAAAAAGTTGATGTAGAGTGTAAAAAAGCAGAGAACAACGTACCAAAGTCTGCGTATGAGTCATATTCTGCATTTGCTAATACAAAAGGTGGATACATTATCCTTGGTGTTAAGGAAGATAAGACGAAAATAAATCCGGAAGAAAGATTTATTATACAGGGCATTGATAATCCAGAGAAGCAAAAAGAAGATTTCTGGAATACCATTAACGGCAGCAAGGTCAATGTCAACATTTTAAAAGACGAAGATGTTTATGTCGTTGAAGAAAATGGAACCAGTCTTATTGTGATTCATGTGCCAAGAGCTGATTTTAATATGCGTCCGGTGTATATTGGAGAAAATCCATATAAGGGAACATATAAAAGAAATCATGAAGGTGATTATCATGCAACAGAGCATGAAGTTAGGGGAATGATACGAGATCAAAATCCCGAAGGCAATGATAACATGATTATCGAATATTACACCATGGATGATATTGATAAGGAAACACTTCGAAAGTATCGTCAGATTTTTGAAATCAGAAACGATGGTCATGTATGGAATTCTCTGGATGATAAAGCATTTCTTGAAAAGCTTGGCGGCTACAGGAAAGACAGAAGAACGGGAGTAGAGGGACTTACACTTGCCGGACTTATGATGTTTGGTACGGGACAGGCTATTCGTGAAATATTCGATAATGTGTTTATGGATTATCGTAATGAGAGCGAAGTAACGGCAGATATTCGCTGGAATGACCGAATTACTTATGATGGGACCTGGGAGAACAATCTGTTTAATTTCTTTACAAAGGTTACGCCGAAATTGACAGAAGATTTGAAGAAACCATTTAAGCTTGAGGGTATACAGCGTATAGATGAGACACCGGTGCATAAAGCAGTAAGGGAGGCGTTTGTTAATCTGATTATTCATGCAGATTATCTGATGGATGCGGGGGTTTTGAAGGTAATCAAGAGGTCGGAAGAATTTGAATTTACGAATCCGGGAATATTGAAACTGCCGCTAGAGGATATTTACCGTGGAGGCAATTCCAAATCAAGGAATCCGCATATGCAGACAATGCTTAGATTAGTTGGTTTTGGTGATAATGCCGGTTCGGGATTTCCTACAATTCTTGATACATGGGAGAAAGAAGGCTGGGTAAAACCGGAGTTAATGGAGGATACGAATCTTAATCAGGTGACACTTGTTTTGAAGATGGTTAAGGAGGAAAAAAAACAGGAAGAAACAAACTTCGCTCAAAAAAATGAGCGAAGTTTGAGCGAAGTTTTGAGCGAAGTTTTAGTTAAAAGGGACTTTGATAAAGTTTTACCAATAATAGAAATATTAGAAGAAAATGGTATTGTGACACCAAAGGAGGCTGAAAGTGCGTGTGGTAAATCATCTGCAACGGTTAGGAGATATCTAGGTTTACTTACTGCTACCGGGATTGTGGTAGCTGAGGGAAGTACGAATAATACGGTATATCGTGTAGTAGATAATTATTAAATACAACAGAAGGTTGAAAAAGTACAAGGTTAGGCAGAAGCGGAAAGGTTTTATAACTATCTTTATAAAGCATTAGAAGAGGCATTGGTAAATACAGTATTCCTAAGATATTGCAGGAACTTAGACAGAATGGTTTCCTGGAGCTGGAATTCGATATGGATGAGGACAGAACATATTTGAATACAATTATTCACATAAGAGATGGATTTGAAAGAAATGAGATAATGTCCGAATTAATGTCCAAATCAATGTCCGAATCATAAAAATGTTCCACAAGTCGAAGAAAAGATTAAGAGGATAAAAGATGAAAGTAAAATTAGAAGAGATAATCGAGGCAATGGAATTTGCCGATATGGAAACAGAATACTATTATGACACTAAGAACGAAAGGATTCTGATGTTGTTTGATGGAATGGTGGATGGCGAGGACGATCCGGAACTCTTCGAAGATATCAGTGAGGGATTTGTCGAGGATTATATACCATTACCGGAACAATACGATATCAACGAGTATCGAATAATGGAAGAGTTCATATATGAACTTCCAGAGGGAAAGAATCGGGATGTATTAGAAAGGGCAATTCAGGGAAGAGGAGCTTTTAGAAGATTTAAGGATAAATTGTATGACTTGAATCTGGAGCAACAGTGGTATTCCTATAAGGATAGTGCATATGAAAGAATAGCAAGGCAATGGTGTGAGAGACATAAGATTGATATTGCTGAATAAAAGAAAGAGGTGTTTCTATGTTGCCTACAGAAGAGATTATACCAATAGTGAAAACCACAATTGCTGCATCAATTAAATGCAATACTCATCGCGGATATATCGGTTGGAGCAGTTGCGATAATATTTGTATGGACATGAAAGACTGCCTGGATATGTGTGCTGAGACTTTAGAAATGTGTGGTTATATGGCTACACTTGAAGCTGCTACATATACCTTAGTGTCTGGTGTAAAACTGGCATCTCATGCAGATAGTAGTTCAGGAATGCTTACAGATGTTATCATGTGTACATATGAACTTGTAGATAAATGTACAAAAGAAATTGAAAAACAGGATAAACAAATGCGGGATCAAGCACTTGCATTGATTATAAAAGAGGCAAAGAAGAAAGTATTTGATGGTTGGACTGACTGGCGTTATGAGTTGTTGAAATGCGGGATTTGCCTTTGTGATGAAAAGAGTGCAAAGAAATTCGAAAAGACTTTGGATAGATTGTTGGAAGATACACAGGAAGATTATTTTCCAGAATACAAGAAAGAAAAAGATTTGATTGTAAGATATCTTATACATAGGCATATATATGGTGAAAAGAATACACAGGACGAACTATATCAGAATATTTGGATAGATGAGCTTCGTATTATAGCTATTAAGGATGCTATGGAAAGCAAGAATTACGATGAAGTAGAGAAATTTTGTTTAGAGAAAGCAAATGAAGAAGAAGCTTGGCATTATCGTAGAAGTGATCCAGTGGATTGGAATAATATATTATATGACATATACAAGACAGCAGACAATATTGAAAAGCAAATTGCACAGGCGAAAAAGCTATTATTAATGGGAAATGAGAAGTTCTGGGATGTTTTGAAACAGATTTTTATTGAGTGTGGTACATGGGATGAGAATTATGAGCGCTTGTTGCATGAATTAAAGGACAGTAAGCGAACTGTATGCTATCGCAGTATTCTTGTTGCTGAAAATGAAAAGAAGAGATTGCTTGAAGATGTAATGGAGAATCCAGATGATTTATTTTATTATGGAAAATATTTGGTAAAGGAATATCCAGAGCAGGTTTATGAGTTGTGTTATAAGGAAATAAGTGAGAGTTGTGCTCAGGCAAAGGACAGACGAGACTATAAGAAGGTAACGAAACAGATTGCACAGCTTATAAAATGGAAGGGGAATGATACTGCTAAGTCGTTAATTGAGGAATTGAAGCAGACATATCCAAGGAGAACGGCGCTGTTGGATGAATTGGAGAAGGTGGAGAAGAAATTGTAATTCGTTTGATACCCCAAGGAACAGATTCGGCGTTTGAGATGATAAAGGATTATTTTGAAATAGTGATGTAGAGACTTTGTGGTGAGGAGTTGTCGTATTGAATTGAGAGTACGACAACTTTTTGCTTATTAATATGATACTCTTAAATTTGAAAAACATAAAATATTATGCTATAATCAACATATGTCGGAAACGAGAGGTGATAAAATGCCAAGACCTAAAAGATGCAGAAGAGTCTGTAGTGAACCGGAATATTCATGTTTTGAACCTGAAGGAGTTACGAATCCGGAAAGTGTGGTTCTTTCTGTAGATGAATATGAAGTGATAAGGCTTGTAGACTTTGAAAAACAAAATCATGAACAATGCGCTGCAGTTATGGATATTTCACGCACGACAGTCACAGAAATATATGAGAGAGCAAGATATAAAATTTCGGACTGTATTGTGAATGGGAAACAATTAGTGATATCCGGCGGAAATTATAGAATCTGTAGCGGAAAACATAAAGCTTGTTGTGAAAGACCATGCCGGCGATATGCAGAAAATTCAGAAAAAAATATAATAGCGAAAGGACAGAAAGATATGAAGATAGCAGTAACTTACGAAAACGGAGAGATTTTTCAGCACTTTGGACATACTAGGCAGTTTAAGGTATATGAAGTGGAAAATGGTGAGATTATAAAGGCAAAAATAGTGGATTCCAATGGAAGCGGTCATGGAGCATTAGCTGGTTTGCTTTCTGAGGCAGGCATTGAAGTTCTGATCTGTGGTGGGATCGGAGGCGGAGCACAGATGGCTCTTGCAGAAGCTGGTATCAAGCTTTATGGTGGAGTGTCCGGTAATGCAGATAAAGCAGTTCTTGCTTTGATTAATGGAACACTTGGATATAATCCGGAGGTACGTTGTGATCATCATGACCATGAGCATGGAGAAGGTGAACATACCTGTGGCAGTCATGGTTGCGGTAACAACTGCCATTAATTTATGCAAATGGTTGGATGGTGAAAATGATGGATATTAGTGAAGTAATAAAGCAGATATCTTTTTGGAATAATCTTGTGGATGAAGAGAAAACACAGCTGTTAAGTGGTGCTATTTTACGCGTTTACAAAAAAGATTCCTATATTTACGGAATGACAGATGCGTGTCTTGGAATGATTTATGTACAAAAGGGTTCTATCAGAGTTTATGTCACAAATGAAGAGGGACGAGAGATTACTTTGTTTCATATCGGAAGTGGAGAATGCTGCATTATGTCAGCGTCCTGCGTGATTACAGGAATATCGTTGGATGTTCAGCTACTAGCGGAAGAAGAGACAGAGATTATGGCGATTCATTCCGGAATGGTTCAAAAACTGATGGATAGCAATATCTACGTGAGATGTTTTGCCTATGAACTTGCGACGAAAAGATTCTCTGACGTGGTATGGGTGATGCAGGAAATATTGTTTGCAGGATTTGATGTGAGAATGGCAAGATTTTTACTGTCTGTGTATGAGAAAACCGGAGAAAAGAAGATTCAAATGACACAGGAAGCCATTGCAAAAGAAGTCAATTCAGCAAGAGAGGTAGTGGCACGAATGTTGAAACAATTTGCTTCAGATGAGCTAATAGAGCTTAATAGAGGTGCGATTCTTATAAAAGATTTTGAAGGTTTGAAAAAAATTGTCGGCTAATGAGACTTAGTCACAGAAAGGAGAACTCCTAACGTGTATAATATAGTCAGAAATCAGGAACGATTACTAACGTTGAAAGAATTAGGAGGGCTAACAAATGGCTGAATTAAAAATAACAAAAGAAAATTTTGAAAACGAAGTGATGAAATCCAATATCCCGGTGCTGATTGATTTTTGGGCACCTTGGTGTGGCCCATGCCGGATGATGGGACCAATTATTGAACAGCTGGCAGAGGAGTACGAAGGAAAAGCAAAAGTCGGTAAAGTAAATGTGGACGAGGAAGGTGAATTATCGCAGGCCTTTGGAGTGATGAGTATTCCGACCATTGTACTTGTTAAAGATGGAAAGGTAGTAAAACAAGCTGTTGGTGCAAGACCCAAGGCAGAAGTGGAGGCGATGTTACAATGAGCATTTTTGGAGTTTTTAAACAAGCAGATATCAATGCAGGAGTTCAGGAATTTCTGAAAACAGAAAAGGCAGTGTTGTTAGATGTCAGAACAAAGGAAGAATATGAATCCGGACACATTGAGAATAGTGAGAACATTCCTCTTCAACAGATAGAGAAAGTTCTCGCAAAAATAACAGATAAGAGTACACCTTTGTTTGTATATTGCCAAAGTGGGGCAAGAAGCAGTAGTGCTACATCTGCATTGAAACAGATGGGATATTTAAATGTTACTAATATTGGAGGTATTAGTTCTTACAGAGGAAAGGTTGTGAAAGGATGAAGGTTGTAATTGTGGGTGGAGTTGCAGGTGGTGCAACAGCAGCAACCAGACTTAGAAGATTAGATGAACATGCACAGATAACCGTTTTTGAAC
>JAGAOO010000033.1 GCA_017623675.1 Lachnospiraceae bacterium | reverse complement strand
TTCCTACAGCAGCGGTTTTGAGGGTATATGTTTCCGCAACGACCTTAGAAGCACGTCGGTACTTAGGCTGTGCTTTGCAATCAATAATACATGATATCTGGATGCACAGCCTTACGTACCGCTACGTGCTGGCTGGAGCGCTTCTTGTCGCAAGGAGGGACCCACGAAGTGGGAGGATTCCTTACGACCTACGTGCACATCAGTGCACTACCCCTGAGCACGAAGTGCGTTTGCGTGTCGTGCGGGAATATATATCCTTAAAACCGCGGTTGCAGGCACTACGATAAACCTTAATTTACCACCAATTATTCAACCGTGAAATTACCAACAATCTCTCCTAATCTCTGTGCTTTATCCCGGTTCATTGAAACTAAATCCTCTTCATCTGCCATCTTCTGTACTATTGCGCTGGTCTTTTCTGCAATGACTGAAATTCCTTCTGCCGACTCCTCAGTCATCTTGCTGATGCCCTCCATGGCTTCCGTAATTTCTTCAATAGCACTGCCAAGTGAAAGAACCGCGTCACTGATTTCCTTCATATTAGCTTCAAAATTACCTGCATCTTCTGCATACTGCTTGCTCACCTGCAGAAATTCATTATAATCTACCAACACAGTATCTTCCAAGAAAGTAGTTGATGCATTCAGACACTCTGTCATATTATTTACTGCTTCGTATACTTCTTTAATAATTGTATCAATATCATTCACTGTTTCCTGTGTCTGATTTGCCAGATTACCAATCTCATCTGCAACAACCGCAAATCCTCGACCGGATTCTCCTGCCCGGGCTGCCTCAATAGACGCATTTAATGCAAGCAAGTTAGTCTGAGAAGATATCTGCAAAATTGTCTGTGTCAATTCATTAATACGGTCAACAGCTTTTGACTTTTCAATTGCGAGAGAGGTCTGCTGCCGTACCTGTTCATACATAGTCTTCGTACGTTGGGCAGCTTCCAAAGTTGTGCCGCTTAATGCCTGAGCCCGTTCTAATATCTTCTGAGAATCTTCTTCTCCATTCTGGGACAACGTCATAATTTCTTGGGCATTACTATTTACAGTTTCAATATTTCTGGTGATGGTCTCTGCTGTTGCGGAAGATTCCTGCATGGCTGCTGCCAACTCCTCTGTCGTAGCAGAATTATCGCTACACATTTCACTGACTCCAACAGAACTTGCCTCTAATTTTTCTGCATTCTCCCGAACCACTAATCCTGTTTCTTCCAACTGGTACACCATATCCAACAAACGGTCATTCATTTCCTGAACTGCCCGGGACATTGCTCCAGTCTCATCTTTCTTACTGCTCAAATGGTCGATTCGTTCATCCCTACAGAGATTCAAATCTGCAATCTTACGTACAATTTCGGTTACCTGCTTAATCGGCGAAGCAATACTTGCACTCATGAAAAATCCAAGTAAAATAGAAAGTACCAGTGCGACACACATTGCAATATTGTTCATAATCAAAACAGTCGAAGCATGGTCACGAATTTCTTCCTTTGGTGCTACCAAAACGAATTTCATACCATTTACAAGCTCCTGATAAAATCCAACCTTTTTTACCCCTTGATAGTTATATGTAATTCCACTTTCAGCCATACTGTCGTCATTTAATCCATTTGCAAGACTTGCGTATGCTCCATTTTCTGCACTGTTTAGGTCTGTTCCGAATTCCAAATCCTTGTGATACATAATTTGATTTTCAGAATTCACAATAAATGAAGCTCCTGTATCATAAACCGTTGTGTCAGCAGCAATTGCTTCAATCCGGCTGAAATCAATATCCATACCGACAATACCAATGGATTCACCATTCACATAAATAGGTACAACATACGAAATCATATACACATTAATATTGGAATTCAGATATGGATCCATCCAGGTTGCAGTTCCATTCTGTACCGGTATGTAATACCAGCCTACATGTGCTAAATCACTTGGGTCATAGATACTAAAATCTGTTGGTGTTAACTGCTCGAACTCTGCATCTGCAGAATCTCTGCTTGCGAAAATACCGGAGGTTGGATTCGTAAATTCCGGATTATATCGAATATAATAGGTCAGTGCTCCTTCCGTATTATTCGCAGATTCCAACGCTATCGGTTCTAATGCTTTGGTATATTCTTCTACATACTCGTCACTGGATTTAAACGCTTTCAAATCCGTCAAAGACTGTTCTGCCAGTTCTGCCAACGTATCCACAGACTGTTCCACCTGCTTCAACATTGCATTGATTTCCTGGCCTCCATTTTCACACTCCATAGACATAATTTTCTGTGCATCCTGATTTATAACCTTTGTTGCCCCCTGATAACTGAATGTACCATTGATCAATGTTGATACAAATGCACATATTGCAACTAAAGTTACTATCTTTCCTTTAATTGACTTCATTGTTACCGCCCCTTTTCTCTGCTGTTTTACAGCATGTTCTTTCGTTCTTTTTCATATTACGTCGTCCTAATAAGTTTCAGTTGATAATATTTTACCACATTTTATGTAACTATTCAATTGTTTACAACCTCTTGTCAGCCTTGTCAGCATTTATCCATATGATTGACACACTTTAGGAAAAAGAGTATCATGGAAGGAAAGTTCGGAGGTTTCGTTTCCATGATGAGAGACAGGATTATAAATGCATCTATAGAAAGCCTTCAAACAGAAGAGTTACGCAAATCATCGCTGTAATTGTTGCAAAGTTTGCGTTTAAATAGGCAGGGGAAGCACCAGGACTTCGTTACCTACGGTGGCACCTCATGCCAAGGAATAGTGAGGTATATAACATGAAACGAAAAGGAATCATTGCATTTTGTATATTAACAAGTATAAGCTTACTGGCAGGTTGCTTCCCTACAAAAAATCCTGAGGCAACAACTACCGAGACTACTATTCAAAAGAACGAAAACGGCTGGGGAAATTCTTCTGATTCCAGCCAAGATGATACCAATGACAGAAATGATAATCCAGACGGTCAGAACCTTGCACCGGACTTTACTGCCACCCTGGCAGACGGCAGTTCCTTTACTCTTTCCGATTATAGAGGAAGTGTTATCCTGCTGAATTTCTGGGCAAGCTGGTGCGGTCCTTGTGTTGGCGAGATGCCGGCTTTTGAGCAATTAAACAACGAATACGGAGACGAAGTTGTGATTCTGGCTGTCAACTGCATGGAGGATGAAAATACAGTAAATCAATTCATTACGGATAACGGTTACACATTTCCCATTGCCTATGATGTAAATGGTTCCATCAGTGATTTGTACCCTACGGACGGCATCCCATATACTCTGGTGATTGGCACAGACGGAACCGTACTGGAAACCTTTTTAGGCGCAGACAGTGCAGATGTTCAGTATCGGGAATATAAGTCCGCCATCGATGCCGCCTTACAGCAATAATTCAAAACAACATACAAAAATTAGGTTTATTTATTAGAGGTCACAGCATGTTTTTATCGAGTAATATTTTTAAAAAACATACAAAAACATTCCTTTTTTTCACCATCCTTCTGTTAGCAATTGTCTTCATTATAATTGGGCTTGCGAAAGGTGGATTTCACGATACAATGGGGAAGGCCATTCGCATTTGTCTGGAATGTATTGGTATAGGATAAGATAACATGAACAAGCGAAAACTCATTCAGGTGATTTGTGCAATTTTATATAACTGCAACTTTGTAGGATTTGCAAAAGGGAGCATTTATCAGGGACCCATAAAAGGTGCCTGTGTTCCCGGATTAAACTGCTATTCCTGTCCCGGAGCAGTGGCCTCCTGCCCTCTTGGAAGCCTGCAGTCTGCATTGGTTTCCAGTAAGTATAAATTCCCTTATTATATTCTGGGCATATTACTGTTATTCGGAGTTCTATTTGGGCGCTTCATCTGTGGTTTTCTTTGTCCTTTTGGACTGATTCAGGAATTATTGTATAAAATTCCAACGCCAAAGCTAAAAAAGAACCGTTTTACACGATTCCTTTCTTACCTGAAATATGTGATTTTAGTAGTATTTGCAATTTTAATTCCAATCATTTTACTGAAACCCGGATTTTGTAAGTTCATCTGCCCTGCCGGTACATTAGAGGCAGGCATTCCTTTGGTTGCAGGAAATCAACAACTGCAGTCCCTGACCGGAAATCTTTACATTTGGAAAATCGCATTGTTAATTTTGATGATAGTTTCTGCCATTTTCATATTCCGTAGCTTTTGCCGTTTTATCTGCCCGCTAGGTGCCATCTATTCCTTCTTTAACCGGATTGCTTTATTTGGAGTACAGGTGGACAAGGAAAAATGCGACCACTGTAACGCTTGTGTCCATCACTGCAATATGGATGTCAAGAAGGTTGGAGATCATGAATGTATCCAGTGCGGAGAGTGTGCAAAGCATTGTCATGCCTGTGCTATTTCATTTAAGCACACAAAATCTCTATCGAATACCAATCCATCACAAAACAACACAAAATGATTTTACACAAAAATGAAGTAAAATTTACAACACCATATATTGAATCCTTTACCATGATTTGCTAGTATATGGGATGAGGTGAGCGATAATACTTCCGACAAGAACAAAAGTAATGAATCAAAATAATCTAATATAAGGAGAACACCCATGCGTAAAACAAAAATTATTTGTACCATAGGTCCGGCTTGTGAGAATGTAGAAACCTTAACAGAAATGTGTAAAGCGGGTATGAATGTTGCCCGGCTGAATTTCTCTCACGGCACTCATGACGACCACCAGAAGAAAATTGACTTAATCAAACAGGTTCGGGAAAGCCTAAATCTTCCAATTGCCATTATGCTGGATACCAAGGGTCCGGAATATCGTATCCGCACCTTCAAAGACGGCAAGGTTACCCTCGCAGAAGGTGATACCTTTACCTTTACCACTGACGAAGTGGTTGGCGATGAAACAAGAGTTTCTGTAACCTACAAGCGCTTAATCGAAGATCTTTCCGAAGGTGATACCATCCTCGTAAACAATGGTTTGGTTGAATTTCAAGTAGATAAACTGGAAGGTAATAATGCAATTTGTACTGTTTTATCCGGCGGCGTTCTATCTAATCAAAAGAGTATGAATTTCCCAAATCGTGTGTTAGAACATGATTACTTAAGTGAACAGGACAAAGCCGACCTGCTGTTTGGTATTGAAAATGATGTGGATTTCGTGGCAGCCTCCTTTGTATCTACAAAAGCAGATATGCAGGCATTACGGGATTTTCTGGATGAAAATGGCGGTTCCGATATTGATGTGATTGCAAAAATTGAAAATCGTTCCGGCGTAGATCATATTGATGAAATATGTGAACTGGCAGATGGTATTATGATTGCCCGGGGAGATTTGGGTGTGGAAATTCCATTCATGGAAGTTCCTTCTATTCAGAAATACCTGATTCAAAAATGTCGTCTTCTTGGCAAGCGTGTCATTACTGCTACAGAAATGCTGGAATCTATGATTCAGAACCCGCGTCCGACCCGTGCCGAGATTTCTGACGTAGCGAATGCGGTATATGATGGTTCTTCTGCTGTTATGTTATCCGGTGAAACCGCTGCCGGAAAGCATCCGGTAGCCGCTGTAAAGAATATGGCAGAAATTGCCGAATTCACAGAACAGAGAATCGACTACCATCACTGGTTTACCTCAACGGAATTCGAGATTCACAGCAACCTGGATGCCATTTCACATGCAACCTGTGCCATGGCAATTGATGTAAAGGCAAAATGCATCGTTGTCAGCTCCATTACCGGAGGCACCGCCCGCATGGTCAGCCGGTTCCGTTGTCCGGTAGATATCATCGGAATGACCACATCAGAACGTGCCTGGAGAAAACTGAACATGAGCTGGGGTGTAACTCCAGTCTTAAGTGAAGCTTTTCCTTCTGTTGAAGTTGTCTTCTATCATGCTGTTCAAAAGGCAAAGGCAGTCTTTAACCTACAGGATGGTGATAATGTGGTACTAACCGGCGGTCAGATAAATGGTAAGAGTGGCAACACCAACACCATTAAGGTTGAAACCATTTAATTAATCAAACACTCTGGATAACAATTCCTGTGGTTGAGAAATCATATCCTTGGCACCATGTGCAAGTAAGAATTCTCGATCACGGAATCCCCAGAGAACGGACACGCAATCCATATCTGCCTGCTTTGCAGTTTCGATATCAACGTCAGAATCCCCTACATACAGGGCATGCGTTCTGTCCACTCCTAATTGTCTTAACACTTCATTTACCGAATCCGGTGCCGGTTTCTTCCGAACCGTTGGGCGTTCCCCTACTGCCACATCAAACATTCCATCAAAATACTGCTTACATAATTCCTGTACACCATAATCGGCTTTATTGGATACCACAGCTGTCTTTACACCTGCTGTCCGAAGGGTCTGTATCAGTTCCGGAATTCCAGCATATGGCTGAGTCTTATCTACACAATGCACTTTATAATACTCTGTGAAAATAGCATGTACTCCCTTTATTTGTTCCTCTGTACTTCCAGATGGCACACCCCGTTCTATCAATTTTCGAATTCCATTTCCCACAAAGTTGCACACTTCTGCCCGGGTACGGGTTGGCATCCCCGACTGTGTCAATGCATAATTCAAGCTGTCTGCCAAATCATCTAATGTATCCAGAATCGTTCCATCCATGTCAAATATTACCAGTTCGTACTTCATATCAGACTATCTCCTCTTATTCTCTTTAATCCTTTATTCACGCCTATTATAACACCTCAATTAATTTTTTCAAACTAACATCGTATATTCTTATTTCTGCTTTGAGCCGAATAGAAAAAACCGTCTGGAACAACTTTACCCGGACGGTTTTTCACTCATCTTTTTCTACTCTTATATTGGTTTACCATATATTTGTATGTTAATTTATATCATTATAATACCTGTTTTATCATTACATTTAAGCGTTCTTCCACCGCCTGCTTATCCGGTATGCTAGGTATACCACCTCGTTTTTCTACACATAGACTGGCAGTTGCATTGCCATATAATGCACATTCCTGTAACTGCTCCAGGGTCAATTCCTCTGGTTTTTCTTCATAAGAAAGATATCTGGAAATAAAACCTCCCCAGAAAGAATCTCCTGCACCTGTGGTATCTGTTACCCGGCTAGAATATCCCGGAACAATTGCATGTCCTTTGGGACCGGCAATCAAAGCACCATCCTTTCCTAACGTTACAGCAACCACCTTGATACCCTTCATCAACAAATACTCTGCTGCTTCCTTTGGTTCTTGAAAAGGAGTCAGAAGTCTTGTTTCTTCATCTGAAATCTTTATCATATCCACATACTGAAGAAGAGATTTCATTCGTTCTGCAGCTTCCTCCTCACTTTCCCAAAGCGGAGCCCGATAATTCGGATCATAGGAAATGACTGCACCGGCTTCTTTGGCTGCACGCACAGCCTGAAATGTGGTTGTGCGTGCTGGTTCATCTGTCAATGAAAGAGAACCTATGTGAAGGATTTTCGTGCTTTGTAACATCTCCACAGGAACTTCCCGAAAACAAATTCGGGTATCTGCACCCGGTTTTCTTGCAAACGAAAATGTTCGTTCACCCTGCTCTGAAAGTCCCACAAAAGCCAGCGTAGTAAAAACATCATCAGCCATAATTAATCCGCTGACATCAATTCCTATTTTTTGTACAGTATCTCTCAGAAAGATTCCATGCATATCATTTCCCACTTTCCCAACAAAAGCGGTATGAAACCCATTTTTAGTCACTGCTGTCAACATATTTACCGGTGCTCCACCCGGATTCCGTTCAAACAGGAGCATGTTACCTTCTGAGATTCCTGCGGGGGTAAAATCAATTAACAATTCTCCAAGTGCGACAACATCATATTTTTTATCCATATGCGTCACCTTCTACTTTTTTATTTCTATATCGTAGAATTCCACCTTAGAGTCTTGTGCCAGCAATCCACATTCAAATTGAGCTTCTCCATAGATACGATAAGTAAATGCTACCTGTTCTCCGATAAAAACTTCTATCATATCATGGTCTACGATAATCTTTATATCAATTGGTTTACCATCTATGATACAGAAGGTTTTTTCACATACCCGCACTCCATCCGGCCCCGGATTGGTTGCCTTTGGCACCGCCTGACAGGAAGCTTCCCAGAATGGGTCTACTCCCATTGGCAGATTCAAAAGTGATACCCTCTGCATTGCCACATCAAATTCCAAAAGTAAACATCCGCTTGCTTCTTTATCTGATTTTAGCAATACTCCAAAGTGGTCATAGCTTTCTCTTGATAACGCTTTTAATTTCAATAAGAATTTCTTTTCAGAATGCTGCAAAAAGCCATATGTACACGTGCTTACAGAATCCATTTCTATTGTTGTACTGCCATATTGTTTTTCCTGTCCCATGATTGGTTCGTAGTGCCAGTCTATAGGATTTTGAAACATGTCTTCATATTCCTTTGGCAGTTTCACATTCAGCTCACCATTCTCATCAGCTACCACTTCATGGGGAACGCAAAAAGCGCCGCCCCAATACCACTCACCAGTATCACAAGCATCTGCCCGGTCATGTGCCCATGCGAAATAGAATCGACGCCCTGCATCGTCCTGCATAGATTTTGCGGCATAAAATCTTCTGCCACCAATACCATCCTTCTTTGGCTTTGTCCAAGGACCAAACGGTGATTTTGATACCCGATAAATAGTATTTACAAATTCTGAGAATCTGGAATATGACAAATACCAGGTATCTCCTATCTTATACATTTCCGGGCATTCCGGACAATTGGTATGTCCCGGAGAATACAATGGACCATAATATTCCCAATTGGCCAAATCCTTCGAACGATATAATACGATACATCCTCTTCTGGTTATTGGCATATCCAATCTTCTGGCCGAAATCAGAATCCAATAGCACTTATCCTCATCATTATAGAATACATATGGATCTCTCCAGTCCAACTTCTCATACAATTCAATCATCGGTGTAATAACCGGATTCGATGCATCCTTTGTCCATGTAATTCCATCTTCACTGGTGGCATGACAAATGGTTTGCTGGTATTCACACTGTAAAGAATATCCGGTATAAAATGCATGATATTTACCTTCACCATAGATAACTGAACCAGTCCAGACACCAGAGGCATCCGGTTCAGTTCCTTCGCCCGGGTAAATTGCAGTAGGAAGTTCCTCCCAATGCACCAAATCTTCAGATACACTGTGACTCCAGGTTGTACGAAGCCTTGCCGGATACACTGTGGTTCCCGGTGGCGGTGTTAATGAAAATATATGATACTTACCTTCGTGATAAAACGGAATGGCATCACCCGTTGAATCAGCAAAAGACATCTTACGAAAAATATCCATCTATTTATCCCTGCGGCATTCCACTGAATGCTTTCCTTTCCCTCAAATTATTGTTATCCTACTATGCGTTCTTCTTTACAAACTTCTTCTTCAAACCACTAAGTTTTCCCTTCTGCACATCAAGTAATACTGCACATGCAATAATCAGACCCTTGATAATCAATTGCCAGTAAGAGCTTACACCAATCAGATTCAAACCATTGGAAATGATACCAATTACAATGGCACCGAATACTGTACCACTGATTCGTCCCTTACCACCTGACATAGATGTACCACCAAGAACACAGGCTGCAATAGCATCCAATTCGTAACCACTACCAACGGAAGGCTGGCCGGAATACATTCTAGAGCAAAGCACCAAGCCTGCAAATGCGGACAAAAATCCCGAAAGGGTAAACACGATAATTTCTACCTTCTTAATTGGAACACCGGAAAGCCTTGCAGCTTCTCGATTACCACCTATGGCATAAACGTATGTACCAAACTTTGTTTTGTTCAATAAGAACGCAAAGATTGCAATCAAAATTACCATATATACTACCGGAAGTGGAATAACCTTGAATAAATATCCAGTACCAATGTTAATAAAGAATTCATTCGTAATACGGGTAGACTGCCCACCGGAATATACATATGCAATGCCACTTGCTATATTCATCATTGCCATTGTGATAATAAATGCCGGCACTTTAAAAGTTGAAACCACAAATCCACTGATAAAGCCGGTTGCCGTACCGATCAACAAACCTAATACAATGGCAAGCCAAATTGGGAGTCCTTGATTTACAATAAATCCGACTGTCAATGTACCACTCATAGCTACAATTGCACCTACAGACAAATCTATATGACCCAAAATAATAACCAAAGTCATACCAAGTGCAATAAAAGTATTGATAGATATCTGTCTTAAAACAGAAATAATGTTCGTTCCGGTTAAAAACTTATCTGTGGCAAATGATATAATAATGCACATAAGAATCAGTACCATAACAATTCCAATGTTGCCACGAAACATATTTACCACCGGATTATTTACCAGCACTGATTTTTTCTTGTTTTCACTCATATTATTCAACTCCTCCTGCAGCATATTTCATAATTTCTTCCTGCGTCAATTCGTCCTTCTTCAACTTTCCTACCAGTTTCCCGGCTCTTACAACGCATACGTTGTCACACATATTGATAATCTCCGGCAATTCACTGGAAATCATAATAATTGCTATTCCTTGTTTTGCCAGCTCGTTAATGGTGGTATAGATTTCAAATTTAGCATTTACATCTACACCTCTGGTTGGCTCATCTAAAATCAAAACCTCCGGCTTTGTTGCCAGCCATTTCCCCAGCACTACCTTCTGCTGATTACCACCAGACAAGCTGCCTGCTTCGATATCAGGAGAAGCCGCTTTCAATCGTAACTTCTGTGAAAATTCATCAATTACTGCTTTTCGCTTCTTTTCACTAATTGCAATTCCATTCATGTAGAACCGCAACGAGGACAAGGTCATGTTAAATGCAACACTGTTACCAAGTACCAAGCCCTGTTTCTTTCTGTCTTCAGGCACTAATGCTACACCAGCCTTAATTGCCTGCATCGGATTCTTAAAATGTACCTTTTCGCCCTTTAAGTATACTTCACCCTTCGTATATGGGCGGGCTCCAAAAATACTTTCCATAATCTCGCTTCTTCCGGCACCAACCAAACCGGAGAAGCCTAATATCTCACCCTTATGAACATCAAAGCTTACATCTTCAAATGTTCCATCACAGGTTAATCCCTTTACACTCATTGCAACTTCTGCTTTTTCCATATCGCAATAGTCCCTTGCGTAAAAGCTTTCCAAATCCCGTCCAACCATCATAGCCACCAGTTCATTCGGATTGGTTTCGCTGGTTTTTCTGGTTCCTACATATTTGCCATCCCGGATAATTGTGACCCGGTCAGAAATACGGAACAATTCTTCCATTCTGTGGGATATGTAAATAATGCTAACTTGCTTTTTCTGCAGATTTTCAATGATTTGGAATAGTTGTTCCACTTCTTCATTTGACAACGAAGATGTCGGTTCATCCATAACTATAATATTCGCATTAAAGGATACTGCCTTAACAATTTCAACCATTTGTTGCTGAGCGATGGTTAATGTTTCTACTACCGAATCTGCTTTTATTCCAACTCCCAGAGAGGCAATCATCTCTTCTGCCCTTCTGTTTTGTTCCTTAAAATCAATGGTGCCAATTGAGGTTTTAATTTCCCGCCCAAGAAATAAATTCTGTGCAACGGTCAAATATGGAACCAGCACTATTTCCTGGTGAATAATTCCAATTCCGTTTTCTCTTGCTGCTGGGACACCATTAATTTTCACTTCTTTTCCCTGAATCTTAATTGTGCCTTCATCAGGCTGATAGATACCACCCAAAACCTTAATCAACGTGGACTTTCCCGCACCATTTTCACCTAATAATGCATGAACCTCTCCCTGTTCCAGACTGAAATCAATACCAGCAAGCGCATAGATTCCAGAAAAGCTTTTCTTTATTCCTATCATTTCCAGAACTGTTTGTCCCATATTGAACCTCCTTTATTCTGGCAGATGCACTGTATGATTTCTCTACAGTGCATCCATCCAAGTTCTTCTTACTGCCAGCTATCAATAGTTTCCTTTGCTTCATCCTCTAATACTAAGTGAGAATCTAAGTAAACCTTCTTTTCTTTAATTTCAGTATCACCATTCAAATAGTTCATTGCTTCATTGAATGAATATTCAGCAATCTGTAACGGAACCTGAGCAGCTACTGCCGAAAACTCGCCATCTAACAAAGCCTGCTTTCCATCTGGAGAAGCATCAATGCTATATACACCAATTTCTCCGGTTCTGTTTGCTGCTTTTACTGCGGCAGCGGCACCTAATGCAGAAGGGTCATTGATACAGAAGAATGCATCAATATCAGGGTTTGCAATAATGATATCTTCTGCAAGTCCCATAGAAGCATCCAGTGCTGCTTCACCATCCTGCTGTGCAACAATGTTGAACTTATCTGCATTATCACCAAGACCAGCCATAAAACCATTTACACGATCAACACAGCTCTCATTGGAAGGGAAGTCTAAAATTGCTATGTCAGCTCCATCCGGATAATCCTTAGCCATCTGCTCGCCAACCAGTTCGCCTGCCATATAAGCATTGGTACCAACGAACATAGTTACAAAATTCTCAATGTCATCATCAATAACCGCAGTATCTACATTAAAAATTGGAATGCCTGCATCATGAATTTCTGCAAGACCAGAGGTAATACCTGCGGAATCAACCGGAATAATAAAAACTGCATCATATCCACTGTTTGCAACATCAGATAACTGGCTCAACTGCTTATTCAAATCATAATCAGGGTCAAGGCAGGTATAAGAAATACCATTCTCCTCACATAGCTCGCTTAACTTTGCGTCAATTGAACTCTGAAATGTATTGTTTAATGTATTGGTGCAGAATGCAAAAGAAAGCCCTGAATCTGAATTCTGTGTCTCACCACCGTTACCATTTGCGTCACCACTGCCAGATGCTCCACAACCTGCCAGCATCCCAACAGCCATACATAAGCTAATACCTAATGCAACTAATTTCTTAAATTTCTTCATACCATCGTCCTCCTTAAAATATGTTGGGGTATTTATTTGCTTCAAAGGATTTATTATCCATTACACATCATAACCGGTTATTTACGTAAATTTAATGATGTGTTTTCTCCTTTGTTTACGTAAATGATATAATAGCTGTTGAAATATGTCAATAATCTTTCTTTATTCTCATTGTATTTTGTTGATTTTATACAAAATATGTATCCTTCTTTTTTCATTTCACTCATCCCTTTCTTGTTTTTTACGTAAATTATTAAATCAAATTGATTATTTACGTAAAAAATGGGTTTGAAACTAATTTCAAACCCATTTAAAACTCCATTCAATTAACCCTACTTCAACCGTTCCGGCATTGGTTCATGAAAAATATCCTTCCATGCACGCCTCAATTGCTTTCCTTCCACAATATACGGCTGCACTCCCACATATTTTGGTATACCATCGCTCACCAACGACTTTGCCACAACTAACGCTGCTGTTCTACCCTGTTCATATGGCCGTTGGGTACTCATCCCCCGCACAATGCCCTCTTCCATACAATATGCAATATCTCTATCTAAGTCCGTTGTAAATACTGCCACATCACTTCTGCCCAATTCCTTCAAGGCTTTTATTGCCAGAAGTGCCGGTTGATCCCAACTAATATAAAGTGTTTCAATTTCCGGATGCATTTCCATAACTTCCTTACACACCTGATAGGTGTTTTCAATCTGGACAAAATTGCGTACTGTAACTATTTCAATATTCTTGTAGTTATCCTGTATGATTTTTTCTGCCGCAGAATCTCTGGAACGAGTTGCGGAAAAGGCAGCTCCATGAATAATAAACCCTGCCTTTACAGATTTTCTTTCCTTAAAATACTCTCCCATAAGGCGGCCTGTATTCGTACCATTTTCCCATTCATTTACTGACACACAGGATACGTAATTGTTCTTATTTAGTTTTTCCGGAACATTACTCAAAAATACCAGTTTTGATACTGCCGATAATTCTTGAAACTTTACAGCCGTTGCCTTATCATCTACCGGAATCGCAATTACAGCATCCGGCCTTTGTAACCGTAAACCTTCTAATTGTACATTCTGAAGTTTAGGGTCAAAATGAGCATCCATTACCGATACTATATCTATTCCATATCGTTCCAATTCATCCCGGATTCCCTTTTCATGAAGTTCCGCCCATGCAGTACCTGTATAATGAAACGAAATTGCCACACGAAAATGTCCATTTCGTAATTGTTTTTTTTCTTCATTTGTCAAAACTATACTATCCGGTGTTGCTGCTCGTTCACCATATGGACCACTGTCCAGCATTTTGGTGGATTTTCGCACTATCAACTCAATATCTGCATAGCAATCTTCCATGATTACTTTTCCTGCATTGATTTTCTCAAATAGCATAGCTGTTGCCCGCTGACATAATCCCTTAACATCCCGTTTTAATATAGTAAGCGGAGGATAGGTTAATTCACTCCAGCTATCATCTCCGAAGCCAATTACCGACAATTCCTCAGGGCATTCTATACCCAGGTCCCGCACCGTCTTCATCAGATACAAAGTCAACCGATTGCCACTTGTTATCACCGCTGTAGGCATAATTCGATTCAGTGCCCGTTGAATAGTAATTCTGCTTTTATCCTCATTTCCTATATTAATATCTTCAATATTGGCATCATTCACATTAATATTGTACTGCTGTAACGCTTCCATAAAACCCCGAGTGCGTTCTTCACGTGTAGTGCTGGGAGATTGTTCCCTCAGCAACAAAATATTCCGATGGCCACACTTTAACAGATATTCTGTTCCTGCAAACATACCTTCTCTATCCCGAAATTCTACTGCATCAATACCTTCTCCCAGAAGATTCCGTTCCATGCACACAAACGGCACTCCCGACTGAATCAACATTTTATAATCGGAGGCCGCTTCACTAACCGGCACATGAAGAATACCTGCTAATTTTTTTTCAGAAAGCAGTCCTTCCAGCAATTGGCATTCCTCTTCCTTATCATTTCCCGTCACTGCCACATAAAAGCGGTATCCTTGCTCCGTAATTAATTGCCGAAGATAATCTACCATATCCCGATAAATAGTACTGCTGACATTTGGAAAAACCGCAACAATCATGGATGCTTTTCCTACCTTTAGTTTTCGCTCTTTCTCTACAATCTTTTCTGAATAGCCAGTTTCCCGAATAATCCTTTCAATTCGTTCCACCAATTCAGGACTCACATATCGGGTTCTGTTAATCACATGAGAAACCGTTGCGATAGATACTCCTGCCATATCTGCAATCTGTTTAATTGTAACCTTCCCATTTGCCATTTTCATCCTTCTCCAAAAATCTTGTCAATTGCTTCTAACAATTTTTCCTTCTCCAGTGGTTTCAAAAAATATCCTGCCGGATTCAAACGCAACACCGCTGTGATATGCTCTTTATCTGCCACACCCGTAAGGAAAATAACCGGAATATCCTCAAATTCTTTTTCCTGTCTGATATTCTCCAAAGTGGTTTTTCCGTCCCAGCCCGGCATTTCATAATCCAACAGTATCAAATCCGGTCGCTTCTTTTGTAACACTGTCATTGCCTGTTTGCCAGAGGTTGCAACCATAACATTATATTTCTTATCCAACATCGCTTTTGCGTTTCTTAAAGCCAAGGCACTGTCATCCACTATTAAAATACGTTTTCTCGCCTGTTCTTCCGTTGAATTATCATTCATTTGTAATTCACTACTGTCTGATGCAGAATCAACCATGTTAAGTCGTTCACTGCATTTCTTCAAAAGTGTTTCCTTACTGATTGGACGAATCATATATTCAAATTGGGATTTTTCATAATATTCCCTAAACTTATGACATCCCTCTCTGGTACCAACCACCAGAACCGGAATGTAGGAATAAGCATTGCTGCTAAGCAGTTGGAAAATATCAGTCTGGATGTCATTGGCATCAATACTGCAAATAATAACCATATCCGGTTTTGATATTTTCATCATGCCTCGCACCAATTCAACCGACTCTGAACATAATTGTACATTAAACTTCCCTACTAAACATTCATTCAGATTTTGAACAATTTGGTCCAACTTACCAATTAAGAGTATTTTCTTCATTCCTTATTTCCCTCACTTTCTCTGATGTGATTCATAAGTGTTTCAATGATTGTAGCTGCCTGTTCGCTATCCAAATTCGTCACCGCCGCACTAAGTTCATCTATCATTGCTTGTATTTCCAAAGGATACTTATATTGTCTTAACTGTTCCATTGCCTCATCAGAACCGTCAATATCCATATCCTCCATCGCCAATCTCAACATTTCCAAATATGCCAAAACCACCGAGTAATCTTCCACTTCCTGCTTATCCGTATCTTCTTCCACAAGAACACTTAGTTTTTCTTTCAATCTACGCCACTCTTCCAAAAAAATGTCTGTTGATTTGTCTATAATATCCATCTGTTTATCTCTGGCGGCATATTCTAACATCTTTGCCATCTCAGACAGTGAGGCGGCACCTATCAAGGCTGCCGAACTCTTCATGGCATGGACCTTAATCCGATAAGCATCAATATCCTTGACATTACAGTATTCTTCTAAACAATCGGCTTCTGTGTCAATGGAACGGTAAAAATCACGAACCGTTTCCAACAGAAGCTCCTGATCCGGCAAATGCAACCGGGCACAGTTCCAGTCAATTCCTGCTATATTTGGTAAATCGGTTGTTGTCTGCTGTTGCTTTGATTGGTCTTCGTCGTCTAAATCCTTATTGTGCTCTATCTCATCTACAGACGTTGTTTCAAAACATAACAACTCCTGAGGTAATGTCTGCCGAATCAAATTCTCCAGTCGATCCGGCATAATCGGCTTAGAAAGGAATCCATCAAAGCCTTCGGATAAGTACATTTCTTTGGCACCGGATACAGCATTGGCAGTCAAAACAATCACCGGTGTATTCTTGCACGGATAATCAGACAACTGCTTCATACGATGCAAGGTCTCAATACCATCCATATCCGGCATCATATGATCCAGGAATATCATATCATAATGTTTGCACATTACCAAGTCCAGACACTCCTGTCCACTGCTAACAGCATCAATTTTTACTTGTGTCTCCTTTAACAGATTCACAAATACCTTCAAATTCACTACATTGTCATCTACCACCAGAAGTCTTGCCTCCGGTGCCGTAAATGCTGCCTGGTAAGCATAATCAATACTTTGCTGCCGGATTCGTTCCTCTAAATTACCAATCGGCTGATGGTCGATTATCGTCTGTTCCAATTCAAAGAAAAACCGGGAACCTTCTCCATAAACACTTTCTACCTGAAGCTTACTTCCCATCAGATTTAACAGCTTGGCAGTAATACTCATTCCAAGACCGGTTCCCTCTATTTTTTGATTCTTTTGTTCCTCAATCCGTTCGAATTCAGCAAACAGCTTTGGTAAATCTTCTTCTTTAATACCGATTCCGGTATCCGAAACCGAACACACCAGAAGCACCTGTTCTCCTTCTACCTGCCCTTCAATCTTTAGTTCTACACTACCCTCATGGGTATATTTTACAGCATTATTCAGAATATTTATCAAAATCTGTCGAATACGTACCTCATCACCAAACAGACGGGACGGCAGATTCGGGTCCACCTGCACCCTCAACTCCAAGTCCTTATCCTGCGCCTTCACTGTAATCATATTCGTAATGTCATGTACCATACTGCTGACATCATATTCCACCGGAATTAATTCCATTTTACCGGATTCTACTTTCGACAAGTCCAATATGTCATTGACCAGTGCCAGCAGATTCTGTCCTGCATTCTGAATATCCAAGGCATATTCCTTAATCTGCATATCCTTACATTCCCGAAGAATCATGGCATCCATGCCAAGCACCGCATTAATCGGTGTCCGGATCTCATGGGACATATTTGCAAGAAATCTCGCTTTGGCTTCACTGGACAGAATCGCTTTCCGCTTATCCTGTTCCATAGCAACAATACTATGAATGGTTTTAACCACTGCTGTAACCAGAAGAAAAATCAAACCAACTGCCAAAATAGTACCACTGAATTGGATTACCCGCACAAAATATAACACAATCTGCAATACTGCTGCCAGAGATGCCCCAATTACGCCAATGGCTTCTAATCGATACTCCTTTATATGCTTTTTCCATGCATCAATCAAAATTGTAACACCCATTAATCCAACGGAACCTACACAGAAAAGAGCAATTACTACGATGGTATCTGCAAAATCCTTCCAGTTCATTACATGTAGAAATGTACAAACGCAGAAATTAACCAGCACTAATATACCGGCAATATTATAAGCCTTTTGATAACGCTGGTTTTGAATACTATTCATATAAATCATAAATGGAAGTGGCAGAAGCATAATCATAAAAAATGTCATATCATTGACTACCGATATATTTGAAAAAATCATCTGACGAAAAACAGAATTCATAATCAGCCAGATTGCTGCCAGAGAAACGCCCCAACCTAAATACTGTAAATGAATATCCTGATGATATACCATTTGCAATGCAAGGCTTCCAACTACACTAATAACTCCCAGGAACAACGTCAAAAATGCAACAATCAGTTCCACTCCATACTGAGCAAAGAAATTGTTCCAGATTTCCATACGTTCCCCATAATAAATTGGATAAAAAATGCCGGAATACGAAGAATCTGTCCGGGTTTCCAAGGCCAGAGTTTTTCCGGCATCTTCCCCTTCCAGTTTAAAGAATATATAGACCACTGCACTGTTCCTGCCAAACAGTCGGGTATCTTCTGTAGAGTATTCCTGACGAAGCTTTCCATCAACAAAAATCCGCATATCCTGCTTTGAACTTCGAATACACAAATACATTCCGTGTTCTATATTCTCCGGAAGTGTTGTCTCAACAGTAACAATTTCATTCCGCCGGGCATCACATTGTCCCGGTATCGTAATGGGTTCTCTGGTTCCGTCTTCCTTTACCCATTCCCAGTCCGCCTGAAACATCTCGCAAGGCTCATATTCCGCCTGTTCATCCGGCAGAAAACATTCGCCCAAACCAAAATAAAGGCATACACAAAGGAATGCCAGGCCAAATATTTGACAGATAATTTGCATACATGTAAGTTTCTTTTTCATATTCCCTCTCGTGCTTGTCTTTCGTAGTACCTCTTCCCATGAACGCCACCTCGAAGGCTTCGCCTCCTCGGTGTTCGTTACACTCACATAAGCTCTCATACAAGCCCTTGTCTGCCAGCAGACAGTGCTTGTCTTTCGAGCTTGCGTTCATGTCTATGCGTTCAGTATATCACAATACACTATCTGCAACAAGAATTTCCTATGTACACCACGTATGCCGGTATATATTATTTTGTTTGCTCCAAATATTCCAAGGCGTAATTCAGAACATAATCCTCCCCATTTTCAAAGATTTCTTTTATCGCCCGTTCATCTAATGGAACTCGTTCATCTACTAACAGTCTTGGTTCGCCGGTAGCATCACTGTCAATCCAAATATCTCCGGCTTCATCCAAAACAAGCGTGCCGGAAAAGTTTAACCAACCGCCCTCTAATCGCTCTCCGACAACTCCCTGAGCTGCTCCGGCAGGCTCTGACAGTCCTATGACAGTTACATGCTCCAACTGTTGCAAAGCACTCATGCAGTGATTGGCAGCACTATTGCTTCCACTGTTGACCAGTACCACAATTTCCCCATCCTGCCATAGATTTTCTCCGGTGTAGGTATAGGAATTTAAGACTTCATACTCACCGGTTGCTTCCTGATAAGCCCCATCGGCTGCCCAGAAATGCTCTCCTTCTGCCACTAGAGATACAATCGCTTGTGCCATCTTAGTAGAACCGCCTCCATTATTACGCAAATCAATAATCAGATTCGTCACTCCCTGTTCCCGATACGGAATCAATTGTTCCCGTATCGTTGCCTGTACACTGCTGTAATCCGAAGAATTCATGGATTCACTGTCAAACTGCATCATATTGACATTTAACAAAACTGTATCTTTGTCCAACTCCACCACACTTAAATTAGCTTTTGGCTCCTTATAAGTCAACAGACACGCCATTTTCTCAAAACGCTCATAATAGTTGCCAACAGCATCTAACGTAACTGTTTCCTCTTCTCCCATTTCGTTGATATATGCAACCGTCACCTGTTCATCACCAATGCCACCAAGGAAACAACCTTCATAGAATCTCTGATTTTCCCGGTTGCCACAAATCATACACTGTTCCATCCGTTTAGAACATAATTCCTGCCATTCCTCCGGTGTTTTTCCATTCCACTCAGTAATCACGGTTCCGGTTCGTATTCCTGCTTTATATGCCGGACTGTTTTCCTCTATCAGAACTGCCACATATTCACCGGAAGTCAGACAAATGGTAGCCAGTCCATAATCATTTCCCATTACCCGTTCGCAAACTGACTGTGTCATGGCTTCCACATCTCCATTGGGAGCATATCCTGTATGTGCATCATAGAATTCATTACAAAATGCATTCCATGCAATACAATTGGCAACCTCATCATGTTCTTTTTCTGCCTTTTCGAACAGTGGCAGATATTCTTCATATAATCCTTCCCAGTTGACTTCTTTATATTCTGTAAGTGAATAATGCTCCTGCATGCATTCAAACCCCTGTTCAAAATCTGCCACATAATTCGGTTTTCGATAACTGTCAGAACAATAACAGACCGGCACAGATAAACAGCAAAGAACCATGGCAGTTACCAAACTTCTTCTCCGCACAGATGCTTTTACAGTGAAGAAGCCTATTCCTGCTATCCATCCACCAAGATAAATCCCTAGCAGACACCATTCCTCTCCCAGCAAAATGAAATGAAGGATACAGGTAATTGCCGGAAGCAAGAATAAAATCCGCCATTTATTACTATATTTCGCCGCCTTCCACTCACAACTGCAAAACAGAAATACCATTGCAGCCACGCATATCAGACATAATATCCAATCTTTTATCAGCATACTCTCACGCTCCTAGTTCAAATCATCATGTTTGAAAAAGACATAACCGAATATCGTCAGCAAAACGATTGTCACAAGGCAAGTTCCAATGGTAGTAACAATCAGTTGTGGTTCCACTGCTGAATTATAAATGATCTGCTCTGTTTCATCTAAGAAAAAGGTATACCAATCATCAAAGGTCAATAAATTCATGCAATGATTGATGGATAATAACGGTGATTCACCTACGGAAGCTAAATCAGGAAATTCCTGTCCCAGCGTCCGAATCATCATCTGTCCGCAGCCTACCAAATATCCCACCAGTAAAGTGATGTATGGATTCTTGGTAAGAATGGTTACAAATGCAAGTTGAACACAGATGCTAACCAATGTTACCCAAACTAATCCATATCGAATTACCACGCCCTGCCATGCCATCACATCTCCCCATCCTAAGAACAGGGTTGCTGCACAAGGTACCACAACCATCACCAGAAAGCCCACCAAAGACCCCACAAGTGCTGCCACAAGCAGTCTTCCAAGAAATACCTCTCCTCTGGTATGTCCGGCAAGGATTTCATAGTTTAAGGTTTTATCCGTAAAATCTTTTCCCATAATACCTGTTACCACAATCAGCATTACAATCATACCTATCATTGCATAGAAGAATGCCATACCGGCAACTATTTCGCTTCCACTCTTGTACTCATCTGCATATAGGAAAGCCAAAATCACACTCATCGCCAAAGCAAGGAAAATAGCACCCCAGGAGATTTTATCTTTTTTCAATTGATAAAGCTGTGCCCTAATTACATTCCACATGTTCCGTCCCTCCAATCATTGACATATAGTATTCCTCCAGGCTTTCTCCTCCGGTCCGCAACTCTATCGGTATTACACCATTTTCAAACAAGGTTCGGGAAACCGTTGCCACATCCTCCAGACGCTCGAACAAGTCAATGCTTCCATCTTCCTTTACCTCATATCTGGTCACGTTCAGCTGTTCCTGCAATATCGCCAGTGCCAGTTCATCCCGGTCTGTATGGATATGAAGATAGTTTCTACATTCATCCATCAGCTCCTGCCCGGTTAAATGCTTAATCATTTCTCCATGATGAATGAACAAATAATCGTCACACATCAAGGATAGCTCGCTTAATATGTGGGATGAAATCAGAACTGTAATGTCCTCCTCCCGATTCACCTTCATTAGCAGTTCCCGAATTTCTACAATTCCCTCCGGGTCAAGCCCATTAATCGGTTCGTCCATAACCATGATTTCCGGTTTTCCCATCAATGCATTAGCAATGCCGAATCTCTGCTTCATACCAAGGGAAAATTCCTTAATTTTCTTATTACCAACCTCTGAAAGTCCTACCAGTTCCAGAACTTCCCTGATTCGTTCCCGATTGGGAATTCCTTTCTGCAATCTCTGTTTCTCTAAATTCTCCTGTGCCGTTAATTCCTGCTTGGCATAAGGCGTCTCAATCATGAAGCTCATCCGTTCCCTTGCCTTTGCCTGCTCCTGTATGGTTTTGCTTTGAAAGATGGACATTTCTCCTGCCGTAGGAATAACCAAGCCGCCCAACATCTTCATAATTGTGGTTTTTCCTGCACCGTTGGGACCAATCAGTCCGCATATGCTTCCTTTTTTTATCTGAAAGCTTGCCTGATTGACTGCAACTTGTTTTCTATATTGCTTTGTCAGATTTTTCACATCAATCACGATTTGCTCGCTCATTTCTCTTCCATCCTTTCTATATATCCCTGTCTATATATCCTTGTCTGTTTTAGAATAATTTTATTTTAAAACAAAAAAATAAAGAATTCCTTAATTCCTAAAAAATTCTTTATTTTCTCAACTCTACGCCAATCGTAAGCATGTTATCTGATTTCTCCGCGTACACCTTAGCCCCTTGCTTCTCTGCCAATAACTTGACAATGAACAGTCCAAGTCCGGTGCCTGACTTGTGCCGGGATGCATCCGCCATATAAGTCCGGTCAAATAAATGCTCTACGTCAATGGTATTTTCTTTCTCAATAAAATTGGCAAATTCTACCCTGCAGCTATCCGGTTCTTCCACAAGAGAAACAAAAAACTGCTCCTTTGCGTACTTGAAAATATTTCCAAGAAGATTTTCAAAAATTCGCTCCAGAAGCTTTTCATTCCCCCGAACCATCAACGTCTTTTCCGGCAGGGAAAGCTCCGGTGTTAACCCATGTTCCCGAATGAGAAGTTCATGCTCTAAGATGACATTCATCAATAAACCGGTAAGATTCATTTCCGTTACCTCTACCACCGAGGTATCACTTTCCAGCATGGACAATTCAAAAAATTCATCTACCATGTACTTTAGTTCATTGGTCTTTGCTTCGCACACCTGTAAATGCTGCTGCTCCTTTTCTCCCAGATTGCCTTCCCGTTCCATGAGCTGCAGATTACCCTTTACCACTGTTAATGGAGTTCGAAGATCATGGGCAATGTCTGAAATTGCCCGTTTGGATGCTTCCTCCTGTAACCGGCTCTTTCGCTTCAACTCGCTTTGGTAATCCAGATTATAATTACATTCTTTGGTTAGTTCTGTTAAGTCTTTATCAAACAACTGTACCCTTATCTGCTTATTATAATCCATGTTCCGGTTCTCTTTTAATTCTCCGGTGATGTTCCGTATCTGCTTTTTCATCAGCAGAAGATAGACCAGCAAACCGATGCAGAGAAGACCGAATAGAATAATTGCTATTTTCATAGATGCTCTGACAAACGATACCCGATGCCCCAGACAGTATCGATATACTCCTCTCCGTTATCGGCTTTTTTCAACTTATTCCTCAAATTACTCATATGGACATTCAAGGTGTTATCTTCATAATAATACGGTTCCTGCCAAATAGCTTCGTAGATATTTGCCTTAGAAAAGGTTTTATTGGGGTATTCCAAAAGCAACTGTAAGATTGCCAATTCCTTTGCAGTCAATGGTAGTGGTTTTCCGCCTATAAAAGCTGTCTTTCCTTCTACATCCAAAACCAGATTCTTAAATGTCAGTTGCTTTCCACCGCTATCTTTTTCCGTCTTTGCATGACTTCGCCGCAACACTACTTCTATCCGTACCAGCACCTCATTCAAATCAAAGGGCTTTAGAATGTAATCGTCTGCTCCCATACGAAGTACTTCTAACCGGGTCTCCATACCGGACTTGGCAGACAGGCAGATAACCGGCACATTCGAATGGGTACGTAGTTCCCGAATCAAATCACTTCCACTCCTATAGGGTAGCATTAAATCCATGAGGATTAAGGTATATTCCTTATTTCTCATGGATTCTGCCGCCTCTCTGCCATCATAGGCACATTCCACCTGATAACCATTATCTGTCAGAAATGCCGACAACATATCACTGATTTCCCGATTGTCCTCTACAATTAAAATTATCATTTATCTTTGCGTTTCATAATCCTTTACATTCGAACAGAACTTCAATGCTGTCTCTCTTGAAATTCGGAATTCTTTCTCCAACCGCTTCAGATCCCAGTTCATGGTATGCATACCTGAGGAAATATTACTCTGAATGGTAGACGCAATCTGATGCGTTTTATTTTCACGAATCTGATTTGCTATTGCTTCTGTATTTAAGAGAACCTCTGTAGCAATTGTCATTCCTTCCTCGCCCTCTAACGGTACTAACACCTGTGTTACTACACCTCTTAATACATTTGCCAACTGGGTTCGTGCCTGTGACTGACCATGCGCCGGGAAGGCATCAATAATCCGTTCGACGGTTTGTGCCGCACTGGAGGTATGAAGAGTGGACAATACCAGATGTCCGGTTTCTGCCGCCGTAATTGCTGCACTAATTGTCTCAATATCTCTCATTTCACCAACCAGAATTACATCCGGATCTTCACGAAGTGCAGAATGAAGTGCCGTTGCAAAAGAATCCACGTCTTTTCCAATCTCACGCTGATGAATCATGGATTTCGCATGATAATAAACATATTCAATCGGATCCTCAATAGTAAGAACGTGCTTTGACTGATTCTTATTTATATAATTTACCATGGACGCAAGAGTTGTTGTCTTACCGCTTCCGGTAGGACCGGTAATCAGCACAAGTCCTCGTGGCTCATTTACCAGTTTTTGTACTGCCAATGGTATTTCCAGCTCATCAAAGGATGGTATCCTGTCATTTAAGATTCGATAACTGGCTGCCAGGTTGTTTCGCTGGTGATAAATATTGGCACGCAAACGACTTCCATCTTCCATTACCAATGCAAAGTCTAAATCCTCTCCTGCCAGCACTCTTGTCTTCTGATCCTCACTCAGTTTTTCAAGAATCATCTGCGTTGACTCCTCTGCAGTAGGCACCTGCTCCAACATCTCCAGTTTACCATATCTTCTTACTGCCAATGATGTTCCTACAGTAATATGTACATCGGAGCACTTATTCTCCTTTGCAAATCCAATCAACTTGTTAAAATCCATATTCTTTCTCCTCCACTTCTAAATTATCCTTACTTTTAACTACCTAATTTCTTCTCCCGGTTTCTTCTTTTTCTTCTTATCCTCATACATCAGCTTGTCTGCTTCTTTCATCAGCATTGCTAAGTCATAGTCCTTTTTACCATATACTACGCCGGCTGCAATCACACAATGAATATCATCCTCCAGTGTATTTAACCGTTCCAGTTCTTTTTCCCAACGGTCCTTCAGGTTCTTTGCTTCATTCTCTGATACATTGCAGGCAATCATCAGGAATTCATCCCCGCCCATTCTGTAACCGTGAACCTTGTTGCTTGTCACCTTACGAATACTGTTTGCCGCCTTTATCAAAAGCTTGTCACCGGCTTCATGACCATAATTGTCATTCATCACCTTGAGGTTATTTACATCAAAGTTAAAGATGGCAATGGAATCCATGTCTGCATATTCCTGTTCAACCATAGATAAATACTTACCCTTGTTATAAAGTCCGGTAAGTCGGTCATGCTCACTCTCATAAATCAGTTTTTCCCGCATGATACCATTTTCCAGATACAACTGAATAACACTGAGAAGTGTCTTTTCTTTCATAGCTTCTTGATTGGTATTCGGCCACATTGACAGATAAACTGCATATTTCTGGCCGGATACTGCTCCGCCACAAAGGAGACGGAATACACTTTCCTCTGTGCTTCCTGTTAATGCAAGCACTTCCTGAACAGATGCTGCCAAATCTGAAAATCCCACGTCTTCATTTTGCTTCTTCTGAAATACTTCTGCCACATCTCCGTTTAATTCGATACGGTCATTGGAATATACAGAACCGATTTTGTTATATGTAATAATATCCACATTACCTTCTCTTTGAATCAGGCAATAGACTTTACTGGTCACAAAATAGTCTGCCAGCATCGGCAACAGTTCATAATAGGTACTGGAAAGCTTTTCTAGTACCGCAGTCTGGAACGCAGACAGCTTCTTGAAAAATGACATATACTTGGTAATATCCCGATTCAAATCCATGTATTCCGTGACATCTGTCATCTGGTGAATCTGATAAACCATTCCCTCTTTTTCAAACTTTCCCGAATTGATTCGATAATACTTTTTGGTATCAATATCAATACTTTCCCATTCCACAGCACCATCTGCCGCAGATAAATCCGGACAGTCACCCAGCCATAGGTATACCTCCTCAGCAACCATACCTGTTACTGCATTCCCGTACTTTTTCGTATAAAAGTCATCTGCATAAACAATTTCTCCAGATGCTTCAGCAATAATTGTAATTCCACCAATCTTTCCAGACACAAAATCTGTAATATTGTTTTGAAATTCCATAATACCCTCCTTTTCTCCTTCTCCTGCATACTCACTCTATCAGTTACTCAAAAACCAGTATGTCTGCAAATCCTGTCATTTCGAAGACTTCCATAACATCCCCGACTACATTTTTGACTACCATCGTACCACCAAAGCCATTCATTTTCTTCTGTGCATTTAAAATTACTCTTAAGCCGGAGCTGGCAACATAATCACAATCAGCCATATCTAAGATGAATTTCTCTGTTTCTGATGTCAAAAATGCATCCACAGTTTTTGCCATATCCGGTGCTGCATTGGTATCTAATCTACCCTTCAATACCATTGTAGCCTCAGTTCCATTCTTTTCTGTTATGATTTCCATAATATCCTCCTTCACAATTCACTATCTTTAGAATACTGTTTTTGCATTATTATGTCCACACTTTTTTCATTTTCATAACGTTTTCATTACCTTCCCGCTGATAGTCAATTTCATCCATAATCTGCTTTGCCATGAAAATGCCAAGTCCACCAATCTTTCGTTCTTCTGCAGAAAGGGTAATATCCGGGTCTTCCTTTGCCAATGGATCAAAGGGGATTCCCTTATCCCGCATCTCAATAACGATATAGCCCCGGTGTTCCATTCCTTCTTCCCCTTCCGCTTGAAGAGAGAAGTCACATCCGCCAACAATACCCGGATATGCATAATTTGCCACATTGACAAATAACTCTTCTATTGTCAATGCTATCTGCATAGCCGTCTTCGGTGGACATTCTACATCATCCAATACAGTTTCAATCTTATTCAGCACTGTATCCAGATTGTCCAGTACTGCTTCCACTTTAAATGCTGTATTTACACTCGGCATAGTTCCCCTCCTTTCATGCGTCTTTCAGAGCGACAACCGAATAGACAAAGACTCCCTTGGACTTTCCTTTTAGAGGTATTTCTCCAACCTCTTCAACCTCAATCCGATCCTTGACTCTTTCATAGATAGTATCACTAATTAATACCTGCCCCTTTTTCGCATTTGCTTCTAACCGGGCCGCCGTATTGACGGTATCACCAATTGCCGTAAAATCCATTCGGAATTCACAGCCAACATTTCCCACAACCGCCGGTCCACAGTTAACTCCGACACCAAAGCCAACACTGCGCCCGAACTCCTTCATTAATTTCTCCTCTAAAGCAGCACCACCTGCCACAATATCCATTGCGGCACAAACGGCGCGATATTCATAATCATCCAAATCAAACGGCGAATTGAACACCGCCATGGTTGCATCTCCAACGAACTTATCCAGGGTTCCTTTATTCTTAAAGATTGCTTGCGTAGTCAGGTTCAGATATTGATTCAATATCTCCACCACCTGTTCCGGTTCCAGTACCTCAGACATAGTTGTAAAGCCTCGTATGTCTACAAACAATACAGCAATGTCCCTATTTTCTCCGCCCAGCTTGATTTTGAAATCACCCCGTTTCGCGATTTCTTCCACAATCTCGGGTGCCACATATTTCTTAAATGCTTGTAAGACCTTTTTTCGTTTCAATCGTTCCCGAATATATCCAAGAGCCAAGGAATAAATGTAAGAAATAACCACAATAATCGGCATATTAATCAAACCAATGGTAATTCCTTGATTATTTAAGACGACTCCAACAGCCAGTTCTCCTCCAATGGCTACAACTAATAAAACAGAAGAAAGCACAATCTTTTTCCGTTTGAACAATACATGGAGAATTCCACTAAGCAATCCCAGAATTGCTCCGCATACATATGGATTGCCGTTTACCGAAAACCGGTTCTGCATACAGCTTTGGAGGATATTTGCATGAATTTCCACCCCGTACATCTGCTTACTGTATCCATTTGGCACCTTGAAATTATCCTGCATTCCTGTCGCATAGGCACCTACCAGCACAATACTATTCTTAAATGCACGGCAGTCGATTCTACCTTCCAACACATCAATCATAGATATGCATTCGTATTCCAGTGGTTTTCCGGAATAATTAATCAGCGTTCTTCCGTACTTATCTGTCTTGACGAAATTAGTTGCACATCCCTGCTGTTCACAGTACCTCTCATATATCATTCTGGAAAAGCTATACCATTCCTGCCCCTCATAGGTTTCCTCCGGAATAAAACGCCGAACCGTACCATCCGAGTCCTGTGCCACATTAGCATATCCCAAGTCCACAACTTCTCTTAATTCTGCATATGGATATATGACAGAGTCAATCGGATATACCCGGAGACCCTTCTCGTCCACTTCGCTTTTCTCGCTGTAGACAAATTGAGAAGCAACAACCACATTCCCACTTTCCTCTGCCGCTTGTGCAAACGCTATGTCACCTTCTTCATCTACGTTGCCGGAAAAAATAATATCGAATCCGATAATCGCCGGCTTAGCATCCTCATATGTATTCAATGCATGAATTAAATCCGCATATTGACTTCTGGACCACGTCTGGATTGGTCCTAACGCATCCAGCGTACGTTCATCAATTGCAATAATCTTTATCTTGCTGTCAATACCTCTGGGTATCTGATATAAAGCATCTTTTAGTAAATAGTCTATGGAATAGAACAAATTTGAAATAGTCAGCAAGAATACCAATCCAGCCACAACTATCCCTTCGACTATATCCCGAATCAATTTTTTGTTCATGTTGACCCCCTTTACTTTCTGCTTAAGTATACCATCGTGATATCATCTGCCTGAGTTTCTCCGGCCGCAAAAGCATCAACTTCCTGATACATGGCCTGCACAAATACCTCCACATTTGCCGCATCCGCCCGGTGCCGGTTCAACATGTCCTTCAAATAGTCATCTCCTAACAGCTGTTGTTGCGGATTCAATGCCTCCGTCACACCGTCTGTATACAAATAAATGCTGTCTCCCGGTTCTAATTGAATGTGTTGTTCCCGATATGGAACCCCTTCCATCAGTCCCAATACAAGATTTGCTTTTGCCTGTATCATGCTAAACTCTTCATTCCCTTTGGAAATGAACGGCAGATTGTGTCCTGCATTGACAAAATTCACATCGCCTGTTTCAACATCCAATACACAAACAAATGCCGTCACAAACATTCCTTCTTCGTTCTTGTAACACAAATTGTCATTGGCCCGACTCACAACCTCTGCTAATGGTAAGCCTAAGGCAGCATAGTTCTTAATATGAATCTTTGCCATGCTCATAAACAAAGCCGCCGGTACACCTTTGCCTGATACGTCTGCAATCAAAAAACACAGGTGCGAATCATCAATCATAAATACATCATAAAAATCGCCACCGACTTCCTTTGCCGGGCGCATCCTTGCCGTCAGATTCACATTTGGCAACTGATTCACCGTCGTGAAATCATCTTCCAGGCACCCCGCCTGAATTCTGGTTGCAATTTCTAATTCTGATTTGATTCGTTCCTGTTCCGTTACTAATTTTGTGGTTTTGGTGTATAACATGTTCATGAAAGAACCATAGATTTTGCGATTTTTCATCGCTATTTCATCAAATAGAGCCTTTGAAATATTGGCACAACGCACTTGTCCAGAGGCACGAACAGTCGCACCTCTGGTATCGTCATTTATCAAACCTAATTCACCGATAAAGTCGCCAACGCCCAGTGTATTAATCAGCTTTCCATCGTTTGCCAACACATCCGTTGTACCCTCGAGAATAATGTACATTCCATCATCAGACGGTTCACCAAATGTAACTACATCCTCTCCCGACGGAATGGTAATCTCTGTCATTGCTTCCAGCAATAACCGCGTTCCCTCTTGTAATTCCCCTGTTTCTTTAATCTTAAAGAATTCACGAATGGTGGGTAATGTTCTTAAATACTCCGCATTCATATATTACACTCCCCTCTGGCTATTTCCACTGAATCTCTGTATCTTCTGTAATTGGCGTTGAGAAATCAAAATCCCAGTTGCCGCTTGAAGCCGGCATTAAGGATGGCATCTGAGCACAATCGTCCTTTTCAACCTCTTGTGTGCCAAACACTGTTCCATTGTAGATGAAAGTTACCGTAAACGGGCCTTCACTCAAATATGTCTTTAATTCATCTGTTGTCAAAGACAATTCCGTACCATTTTCTGATATCTCAATCAACTTCTTAATTACACTTTCCGGCAGGTCAGAATAGTCAATATCTTCCACATCTGTCAGATAATCGGTTGTAGATGAATCTTCAAAAATAATAACCTGTTTTCCCTTATCTACCATAGTTTCGTTGCCTGAGCTAGTTCCATCCGGATAGAGCAAATCGGTTGCAACCGCACCACTAAATACTGCAACTTTGGTGTATTTTACCCCATTTTCATCCGAGTAAACCGTTACACGATAGACGGTACCACGTACAGACATGGTGGAGTTTGGTGTGTTAATCTCATATGTAGAATCCTCAGAAAGCTTATTCTGAATCTCGTTGGTAATCGCTCCCTGTGTCAATTCGATTGACGTCTTACTGTTTGTGCTATCTCCCGTCGCTTCAAGCGTGAACTGTGTATCTTCCTCCACATAAACGAACTTATCTTCATCTAACTTCAAGGTCATTGTTCCGTCTTTCATAGCCACGGCATCGCCGGATTCCAAAATCATATTGACATAAGCATCTAAGTCTCCAATATCCGATCTGGTTACAGTTGCATTACCATCAATTTCAAATATTTTAATCAATCGGTAAGTCTCTTTCTTATTCGTCAGAAAGAATATCAACACTCCAATCAAAAGTACCGCCAACACTGCCACCGGTATAATAATCCACTTCTTACTACCAACTTTCTTTTCTTCGTTCTCCATACTAAACTCCTTTCCTACTCCTACTTCTCAACCTTTGTAAATGCATACTCTCCATCACTTCTTACATAGAAGTTCGAACCACCGGCATATACCGTTCCATCGCCATCTACCTTCCAGATTCCGCTTCCTAAAGTATAAGCACATTCCTGACTTAATCTTACCTTTACACCAGATGGGATAATCTTTTTCTTCATCCACTCTGCCGCAACGGTTATTTGAATTTTGCTCTGATTGCCTGCAATATCTGTACTTACAATTTCGTACTTTTCTTCACCACCATTGGAAGCCAACTGTAGGATTGCCTGATTGTTCTTAATCTCTACTCTTTCTCCATTTACCAGCACTTCTGAAAGGTTATCATCCTTTACAATGATTTCTGCCTCATCCCCATAAATCGTTTCACCGGAAACTGCTTTGGAAACCACCGGAGCTTTCCGGTCAATCAGGAAGTCTGCAACCGCTATTCCTTCAGTTATTCCTCCGGTTTCAATATCCTGAAGATATACCGTAAGGCCCTTTGTTGTCTGTCCGATTACCAATTCCTTCTTGTACTCGCCATCAACTGCATCTGCAATCAGATATCCCTTTGCCGGAATAATTGTCACATCAGATGTATAGTAATGATTCTCACCCACAGTACCCTGAAGCTCATATGGACGCTTTGGTGTCGTAACAACAAGCTGCGAAATGGTAAAATCATCCGTTGCTGTTGCTGCCGTATATTCCTTCGTCTCTGCAAAAGTTGCACGCACGGTATAAGTACCTAACTGCGTTGGCTGAATCGTCGTATAAGTACTGTCAGCCGCTCCTTTCACTTTATATTCTAATCTTACATTCGCAATCCCGTTTGTATCGGATGTCACTACCGGTTGAATCTCTTCGCCATAGTAGACATCCTCAACCACTATTTTACCGGAGCCTGTCTTTCGAGCAACCGATAAGCTGATAGGAATACTGACTTCTCGTACAACAATGTTACTGATACCGTTGTCTTGTGCATTTTCTATATTGGTTTCAAGTGCGAATTCTAAAGTATCGTTATATTCCGCTGCCGCATTTCCGATTTTCGCTCTTACTGTAAAGTCCTCCGGAGATTCATCTACATTATACACTTCATATATATTCTCTAACGTAACATTGCTTCCTTCCTGAAGAAGTGTTCCGGATTCATTCCGCAGCTCAATAAACTCCGGTATGTGCGTAATCCGGCAATTCATTCTTCCGGCCTTCGTTCCTCCTGTCAATCCCACAGAAAGGACTTCCTCTTCCACATCTCCTGTTCCATACCCTACTGCTAAATCCGCCAAATTGATTTTATCCACAGATACGGACGTCCCATATATAGTCGAAATTGACGTTTCAGTCGATGCCGCAACCGGAAGCGGATAAGTCTTACCTTCACACACAACGCTGCACACCCCGGCTGAAGAACTCATATTATTATTAATCCTGGTATCTACACTTGCAACTTCAAACTTCAAGCGGGACGGAAATGCACTGCTACCATTCAACTTCAGTAAGCAGCCAGACGCTTCCGCTCCTGTACTTCCAACCAAGATGGTGCCGACAGAATTGCTAGCCAGATAATCCGAACATACATTGAGCGTCTGATTCACTCTTGCTCCCGTATAAGCATCAATGAAAACCGGATATACAGGAAGATTTATATCAGTAGCACTCACATATGTCATGATATCTGTCACACTGTTGCTTCTCAAATATACCCCAGAAAGACTATTGCTATCTACTGCATCCAGGTTCAGTGTTCCGGTTTTGCCAAACGCATTGTAATCGCCACCGGCTAAATTCACGGTATCAATCGTTCCATAATTATCGCATTGTGCAGATTTACCTGGAGCACAACGAGATATATTCAAGACATTCGCTTGACCGCCTGCATCAACAGTAACTACACCATAGTATATACTAATTGTTCCGGAAACCCTTCCGCCACCTTGAATCTCAACCGTTCCCGGAAAAGCAGGATTTTCAGGATCATAATCCACACTCTCCTTCAGATTGATTGTACCCGAAACAGTTCCACCATCCTCTATAATAAGTGTTCCTTGTTCGAAAACGTCAATTTGTCCCTGTACATCTACATTAGCGGCTATCGTAAGTGTTCCTCCGTTTTGTACCTCATAACGCTCACATACCACATCGCCTTCGGAAATTTTCGTTGAACCCCTAATCCATCCTACAGTAGGTCCATCTCCCCAAGCCATGTTCGGCACCAGTTGTGTCAGCAACAACGCACTAATGATGATTGCACCTATCTTCTTTGCCCTTATTCTCATATTCTTCTCCTCCTTCAGACAAGCATCTGCTCCTTAACTTCTAAACAACTTGAAACTACTTATATGAATTACATAAAATAACGATTGATACGAAATATATAACTGCTATAACAATGTAGATTTTAAATATTTTAAATCATGCTACATTATATTAATGTTAACTGTCAAGAACTTTTCTGTGTTCAGAAGTGCTTTATCTAGTATCACTCAAGTTTTTGGTCATTCTCAAATGAGTAATCTGAATAGATTATCAATTTTCATTCTCTTTGTCAATACCTTTTTTTGCTTTTTTTGATTTTTATTTTTTCTTTACTACTCATCTGTATTTGCATATCGGTAGCAACACTAGTTTGTGCCGAATATCCAATCCATTTGAATCCATTCTTGTCATTTCATGTCAATTAGTTTATTATTAAAGAATCAAAAGAAAAGAGGTAAATATCATGGAAAAAGTTATTCTTGCCTATTCAGGTGGTCTTGACACCACTGCGGTTATTCCTTGGTTAAAGGAAACTTATGGTTATGAGGTTATTTGCTGTTGTATCGACTGTGGTCAGGGTGAAGAGCTTGACGGACTTGAGGAACGTGCGAAACTGTCCGGTGCTGCAAAGCTCTATATCGAAGATGTTGTTGATGATCTTTGCGAAAACTACATCATGCCTTGCGTTCAGGCCGGTGCCGTTTACGAACATAAATACCTTATGGGTACAGCAATGGCCAGACCGACCATCGCTGCAAAATTAGTAGAAATCGCCCGTAAAGAAGATGCTGTGGCTATCTGTCACGGTGCAACCGGTAAGGGAAATGATCAGATTCGTTTTGAATTAGGAATCAAAGCTTTGGCTCCTGACATTAAGGTCATCGCTCCTTGGCGTGATGACAAATGGCAGATGGATTCCCGTGAAGCCGAGATTGAATATTGTAAGGCACATGGCATTGATCTTCCATTTGGTACCGACCAGTCTTATAGCCGTGACCGTAACATCTGGCACATCAGCCATGAAGGTCTTGAGCTTGAGAATCCTGCTCTTGCACCAAACTATGATCACATGTTAGTACTTGGTGTGACACCGGAAAAGGCACCGGAGGAAGGCGAAGAGCTTTCCATCACATTTGAACAGGGTATGCCGATTGCATTAAATGGTGAGAAGATGAAAGTTGCTGATATCATCCGTGAGTTAAATATAATTGGCGGAAAGCATGGTATCGGTATTGTAGATATTGTTGAAAACCGTGTCGTTGGTATGAAGAGCCGTGGTGTATATGAAACTCCCGGCGGAACCATCCTGATGGAAGCGCATCAACAGTTAGAAGAGCTTGTATTAGACCGTGATACCATTGCATTGAAGTTAGAACTCGGCAGCAAGCTTGCAAGCATTGTATATGAAGGAAAATGGTTCACACCGGTACGGGAAGCTATCTCAGCTTTCGTCACTGTTACCCAGCAGTGTGTAACCGGTGAGGTTAAACTACGTCTTTACAAGGGCAACATCATCAAGAACGGTACAACCTCTCCATATTCTCTTTACAGCGAGTCGCTTGCATCCTTTACAACCGGTGATATGTATGATCATCATGATGCAGAAGGCTTCATCACATTATGGGGACTTCCATTGAAGGTTCGTGCCATGAGAATGAACGAGTTAAAGAAGGAAAACAAAAAGTAGTACAGTATTCACTGTTTGCTTTTCATAAGAACACAAAAGAGACTGCTTAAAATCACTTCCGTATGGAAGAACTATAAGCAGTCTCTTTCTTATATGTATTCTTTCCTTCTGAATTATCCCAATAATTCCCGAATCATCTCCGGTGTATAGGTTACACAGGTCATTTTTTCAACCTCAATACGGTACAATGCATTGGCAGCAATATGTTCTGCTGCCTGCTCAATATCACGAATTCCGGACGTATTCTTAAATATATCCATGACCGTATCCAACGCTTCTTCGGTAATTACTATCTCTTCGCTTCGAAGACCAATCCGTTTCAATACCTTTGGCATGGCAAAGTTCGTGAAGATAACTCGTTTCTCTTCTAATGTGTAATCCGGCAATTCAATCACCGCGAAACGAGACATCAACGGAGCACTGATTGCCTCCCGGTCATTTGCTGTTGCAATTGGATAAACACCGGTCGTCGGAATATTACATTCCACATAGTTATCTGTAAAACCAAGATTATCCAATAAGGTCAGCAATACATCTGCAGGATTACCATTTCCCTTTCCGGATGACGCCTTATCCAACTCATTTATTATAAATAATAGGTTCGAACTCTCTGCATTCGCAAATGCTTCCATAATTAAGCCCGGCTTCGCATTGGCATAAATGCGCGAGCTTCCGGTCAACTGCTCCGGATCATTAATCGAGCTCATTTCCAAGGTGGTCCATGACATTTTCAATATCTTAGCCACTGCATACGCAATCTGTGACTTACCGGTTCCTGCAGGACCAATTAGTAAAATTCCATATGCCGGTAACGTGTGCGTTCGATTAATCTGAATGATTGTCTCGATAATGCGCTGCTTTACACTCTCTAAGCCATACAGTTCCTCGTCCAAGATACGCCGTGCCTCCACCGGATCAATCGGCTGGAAATCCGTATTCTTCCACTGAATATTCAACATAATGGAAAGTGCCCGTTGTGCATGGCGTCTTTCCTCCGGCGTTACCTCTGTCGACTTTGCCACCGCCAGATTCCGTCTTGCCCACAAACGAATATTATCCGGCAATGTACTGCCTGCACAGGTCAGATAATCCGTAATACTCTGTATACTTGTCAGCTTCATATCATCCGCATCTTCAATCTCATCCAAATCAACGACTGCCTCAGATGGAGCATCACTTTGAAACAGTCTGTCAATCATGAACTGAAGAAATCCATTTTCACCGGACAACTTCGTTCCTCGCATGGCTACCCCTGTTTCCTGAATCTTGTACACTGCATACCCTGCCTCTGTCTTTTGGCCTGACAAGCGAACCATGATATGATTCTCACCCAACCATTTGATGAGATTCTCAAACCGTGCATCAATCTGCAAAATGTCATGCGGAACCTTCTCTTTGTCCTCATCATATATAAAGCCTGTGCCTTTGGTCGGTGACGTGAACATACCGGAAGAATGATGCAAAAATACTCCCTCAGCATCCGCTAAGACCATAATTGGATGAGAAGCATCTGCAAAATGATCACTGGTATATACCAAACGGTATGTCTTGTCTGCTTTTACTGCGTCTTTTTTTTCCTGATTAAAATCAAATACTGGCATTTTGAACCCCTGTCTTTACTTATTATTCTTCAAAAATTATATATCAGTATTTCCAATACTGTCAACCAAGAACCCGTTCACTAAGATGAGAATTTACAAGCAGATATGACTATGCTAATATTAATTCAATACATACACAGGAACAAACAATGGGGGAATTAAGATGATATTATATTGTGAGAATTGCGGTGATGCCCTGTATTTCAATCCTTCTAAGGGAAAAATGGAGTGCTTCAGTTGTGGCAATCTATATGATGCAGAGCAATCACAAACGGTTGAAACAACTGAAAAACTCACCTCACCGGGAGGAGTATCAGGCACTTCACAGTTGGCAAGTGAAACCATGGAATGCAATATCTATACCTGTACGGCTTGTGGTGCAGAGCTGGCAGTCAACGGGGTAGAATCTTCTACCTTCTGTGCCTACTGTGGTCAGCCCACCATTGTATTCAGCCGGGTTTCTTCCGAAGCAAAACCAAAGTATATTATTCCATTTTCCGTTACAAAGGAACAGGCAATTACCACTATCCGGCAACGGCTGAACAAAGGATTTTTTATTCCGAAAGATATCAAGAATTTTGACATTGAACGGGTAAGAGGCATTTACATCCCCTTCTGGCTCTTTAGTATTCGCTACGCCGACAAACAGTATCTACGTGGCACCGTAGGCAGCGGAAAGCATAAGAAAACGAAATATTATTATCGGGAAGCCGACTGTGATTTTACCAATCTCACACTGGATGCCTCCAAGCAATTGAATGACGAAACCTCTCAACGGCTGGAGCCTTATGACACCCATGCGTTACAATCGTTTGATATCGGATATCTTTCCGGTTTCTATGCAGACCGTTACGACATGTCGGACGAGCAATTGCAGACACTCGCCCTGTTGCGTGCCAAAACATTATTTGATCAAGAGGTAAAAGGTACTATTCATGCCAGCAATATTGAGATACTAAGGAATGCTCCTACCTATCAGATTCATAATACGGAATATGCTCTGTTCCCTGCCTGGTTCTTAACCTTCCGTTACCAGGCACAGCCTTACACGATACTGGTGAACGGTCAGACCGGCAAGGTCATTGGTGCCGTACCGTATGATAAGCCTAAAGTAACTATATGGTTTATTGTCATTGGTTGCATAGTATCCTTAATCTCTTCTTTCCTCCTCTATGGCATGTTATCAGCCGGCAAAGAGATTGATGAAACTCTCGGAATGGTTCTTGTTTTCGCCGGAACCATGTTCTTACTTGGTTCTCTTTCATTCCGAAAGGTAAAGAAGAGCGTTGCATTAACGAGAGCAAAAGAAACCAATACATTTGTAAAAGACCGACAGGAGGGAATATAAGATGATTATATTAGCAATTATTTCGGGATGCCTATTAGGTTTTGCCTTTTCCTTTATGATAATCGGATTCATCGTACAGCACTCTAATAACCATGGTGACAGTAAGGGAACCTTCCAAAGCTTTAACGATACTCCTTTGCATATCATACGACGGGAGGATCGAATACCCAGACCGTAGGCTTTTTCATTCCTTTTTCATGTTCATTCATTTTATGTTAGGATATTTTCATTTCATGTCATGATATTTACAAAAATGTAATAACTATTATATAATAGTGCTTGTATATATGGTATCCATTTCATATAGGAACTAACTTCTGACACAGAACAAACGATTTAGAAATTGGAGGGAACGCATATGTTACGAGTATTTGAAGGTTTTACAAAAGGAATCAATCTTGGAGGCTGGCTGTCTCAGAATCATCTGACACAGGAGCATTTGACAAATTTCATCACAGAAGGGGATATCGAAAGAATCTGCACCTTCGGTGTCGATCATGTACGGCTTCCAATTGATTATAATCTTATTGAAGATGAGGAAGGCAATACCATTGAAAGTGGTTATCAATATATTGACAACTGTATTCACTGGTGTACCAAACGTGGCTTAAATGTAATTCTTGATTTGCACAAGACAGCGGGTTATGTATTCGATGACTCCGAATACTCCTCTTCCTTTTTCCATAATGCACTGTTACAGGAGCGTTTTATCAAGTTATGGGAAACACTGGCAACTCGTTACGCAACCGATTCCAAGCAAGTTGCTTTTGAATTGTTAAATGAGGTAGTAGACCCGGAGGTTGCTGAGATTTGGAACGGAATCATAAAGCAGGCACTTCAAAGAATTCGTGTCATTGCACCGGACACATGGATTCTTATCGGTGGAACCAGAAACAACAGCATCATTTCCTTACAGGAACTGGACGCACCTTATGACGACAAGATTGTATTTAATTTTCACTGTTATGAACCATTAATCTTTACCCATCAGGCTGCCCACTGGGTAGAGGGTATGCCACTGGACTACACACTGGATTATCCACTTACGGTTCAGAAATGCATCGACGAAACCAACCGTCTTATTGACCCAAGCATTTCCTATCCAATTCAAAGCCTGTCTGAACTCATGTGCGGCAAGGAATTCTTCCGTAGCTTCTTTCGGGAAGCTGTCCGGATTGCAGAAACCTATCAGGTACCTCTCTATTGCGGTGAATACGGTGTAATCAACATGGCATCACCGCAGGCAACCCTGAGATGGTATCAGGATATACATGCAGTTTTCGAAGAATACGGAATCGGCAGAGCTGCCTGGACCTACAAGGAAATGGACTTTGGAATTACAGACTCTCATTATCAGCCTGTTTTCGAGGAGCTGATTAAGAATCTATAGAACGGAACAGAAAGGAGCCTGTCAAATGTTAAAGAAGGAATATGCTTATAAAGAATTCCTGCGAAAGGAAGAAGATATTCTGCGGGCTCCCTATACACCGGAGCTTGCCTTCTATTCCCTGATTCGTTCCGGTGATACCGAACAGGTACGCCACATGTGTCAGGAATCCTTTATTGATAAACAAGGCTTCGGTAAGCTTTCCGAAAATCCCCTTCGGAATATTCGTTATCATTTTATTATAACCATTGCACTCATAGCCCGCTATTGTATTGATGGCGGGCTTGATGTGTCTACTTCTTATGGACTAAGTGACTTCTATATTCAGAAGGCGGATACCTGTACCACCCCTGAAGAAATCAGTGAATTACACTTTACAGCTGTCATGGATTATACCAACCGCATGAAGAAGCTTCGGAAGGAAAAAATCTGTTCACAGCAGATTGCCAAATGCATTGACTACATCCACGACAATCTTCATACCCGGATTACCGTGGAAACCCTGTCAAATCATGTGGGACTGAATCCTTCTTATCTGTCCCGTTTATTCAAGAAAGAAACCGGCTGTTCTGTCAGTGAATATATCCGCAATCTCAAAATCGACGCGGCGAAAAATATGCTGATTTATTCGGAGTTCTCACCATCGGAAATTGCATCCATTCTGGCGTTCTCCGACCAGAGCCACTTTACGGAGACATTTCGTAAGTATACCGGAGTCACACCGCGAAAATTCCAGACCCTGCACCTGAGGGAAATGACGCTT
>JAGAOO010000032.1 GCA_017623675.1 Lachnospiraceae bacterium | reverse complement strand
TAAGGCTGTGCATCAATAAGTCTATGTTTTCTTATTACAGAGCACAGCCTAAGTACCGACGTGCTTCTAAGGTCGTTGCGGAAACATATACCCTCAAAACCGCTGTTGTAGGAATGGATAAGAACCATAATTTATATTGGGAAAGTAGTATGGCTCCGCGAGGATTAAACGTTACCACAAACGTTATTGTTTACGTAATTATACGCATTGTCAGTATTAAGGTATCATTGTTTTTGTAGGCATTGACACCTTACGCGGAGCAGTACTTTGCTTCCCATATAAATTATGGGTTATTTCGTACAGTTGGCTACCGGTTTCTGGTGACAGATAGTTGCAAGCAGACCTTAAAAGCACGTTGGTGCTTAGGTGCGGTATTGTCGCACCTTATGCACCATTACGTGCTGACCGGAGCGCAAGCGTGTCTGCGGTAACTATCTGTCATCAGAAACCGATAAGGCGACTAAACCAACAACCCATAATTTATATTAAGGATACCATTCAAACGTGCAAATAATAAAAAACGAAACACAACAATAGGTGCAATTAATCAAAAAGCAACTTGATAAAAGGTGAAAATTATAATACTCTTTTATTAGACTAATGCTTTGGAGGATGGTTTATGACACGAAATGCAACGAAAAATTTGATTGAAGAGAGAATACTCTTTCCGGTATTTTCTTTGAAAATTTTGTTGCAAACGAATTGATTGCAAGGGAACATAAGCTTTTTTACTGGAAGGGCAAGTCATCTGCGGAGCTGGAATTTATTATTGAGTCGGACAGCAAGTTATATCCAATTGATGTGAAAAAGGGCAGGGGTACACTTAATTCGCTTGAAAAGTTTTCAAATCACAATAAGTTTGAATATGCCATTAAGGTTTCAAAAAATAACTATGGCTTTGATGTAGGACAAAAACTCTTGACGGTACCATTTTATTTTTTTTCCGTTTGTAGCTCAAGACCTTGCAGATGAAAAAGGTGGACTTTGAAAGGATAACTCCGTTATGTCAGGGATACTATATTTATGTGCGACCCAAATTGGTAATATATAGAACATGACGTTTCGGGTGATATGAATCTTAGAGGAGATGGTTGTGTATTAGGCATTGCTGTAGTTGAAAAGTTATAGAAACAATAGGAAAGGGAAAAGGAAATTTTATGGGGAATAGTTATCAGGAAAAGGTGGAAGCTTTTCAAGAAGAAAAGGAACGATATAGGAGAAAAAGAGATAGAATGCAAGATACAATTGATAGTATAAATTCATATTTAGATAATCAATTTGACGGGTGTATGGACGAATATAGATATTTTAAAAGTCATCTTGATGTTGGAAATGGTATTGAAAATTGGGAAGGAAAGCGAATTGTAGATATCAGAGAAAATATGGATGACGCTATAAAAAAGAAGTTGAAGCAGTTAAGAAAAGCTTATGAAGATATTATAGAACAGATGGAAGTTTTGGCAGAATACTATGAAACTGAACGGAGTAAATCAGAAAAATGGGAAAACTATTATAGTGATTTAATGGATGCAGAATTGTAAAGGAGAAGAAGGAGTATGGGAGTGATAACAATTGATAATGCAGAATATGAAGGTGCTCTTGGCGATTGGGAAAAGGCTAGAGAGAATTTTCAGAATGCAATTGCAGGCAATAAAGTGGAATTGGAATATGGTGATAGTACAAATGCCAGTTTAATGGAAATGGTACAGACAGTAAATAGTTTGAATGACGTCTTACAATTATATAAGAATTTATTTGAAAAAGATAAAGAAAACCTAATGGAAATACAAGAAACATTAACAGTACTAGATGAAAATTTAGCACAGACAATTAGAGGAAATGGGAAGACTATATTGTAGGCAAAAAGAGGAGATATATGTGAATAGAGAAGTATGAGAAATGGAGGGAAACAAATGAAAATAGATTATTTTCACACAAAAGATAGTTTTTTGAAATTGGATCCGGTGTTGGCAAATTTGGTACAGTTATTGGAAGAAATGCGACAATGTGTAAATAATTTTACAGAAATGGATACATTTCAAGGGACATCTGCAAATTATGTAAAAGACTATTTGGAAATTGTACATGGCACAATTATTGATTGTCTCATGTTGCTGATAGCTGAATTAGATACGAAATTATATATGTATATGGAAGAATACCACGATAAGGTAGATAACCACATGATTTCTATAATAGACACAGAACATATTGAAAATCGAATGAATGATTTAAATGATTTGGCAGATACAGTAGCAGATACCAATATGCAAGTTTTGCTTGAACTGGAAGAAGTCTCAGACTTATTTAATACTAATATTGATTATATGACATCTAAACGCGAGTTGGAAATGGGATTTACGGATATTTATGACCAAATGCAACAGGTCATAAATGATTTTTCGTCTTTCGATGAATACTACGCAGGAAACTGCAGTGGAATGCAAGAAGCATTAGTGGAATTAACAAAATTGATACAGTATGGAGATTCTGCATTTGTATGTAATACGTTATATAGTGAAGAGAGTGCAGAGCGTGATTGTTCGCTGGGCTTATTGCAAAAATATATGCAGGAAGCATCTAATTGGGTAATTGCCAATAAGGATGTTGTATATGATGATATTTTGAAAGCAACAAGTAATACACTGAATGTATACTGCCTTGCAGAATTATTTGTCGAATTAGGGATTAGCAATCAGGAATATCGAATGCTTAAGCAATTGGGAATTGAAATAAGTATTAGTAAGAAGGATGGAAAAGCATATATAAGATTAATCAGTGATGAATTGTCAGTGGATGAAATTAAAGCAGTGGTTCGCGATATGAATCTTGAGAAATTAGCAGAAGGAAATCTGGATCGATTGGTGGGGGATGGACTATTAATTAGCAGTAAAAGAACGAAAATATATGCAGAACAATTGGTAACAGAATTAGGCAATACAGAAGGCTTTCGGTTTCCCATTGAATCTGCAAAGAATGGAAGCGGAGCAAATTTCTCAAAATTTACGAAATTAGGAAAAGCAGTAAAAGTGATAGACTATATAGGGGATGCAATTACAATTCTTTCCTGTGGAGTTGATAATTTTTATAATCCTCATACAGGTCGTTTTGAATCATCTGAGCCGGGGCTGGATATATTAGATACGATTACAGATAGTGCAATTGAAATTGGTGGGGAAGAAGTGATAGATGCAATGTTAGTTCTTGCAGGTACGAAAATAGGTTTGGTTTATGGAGCGATTGGAGGGGGAGTAGTTGCAATCCTTGGAAATTTGGGTTTGTCATATGTAAAATGGGGACAACCCCCAAAAACTCTGTGGGAGCATATTGGAGATGGTTTATCTAACGGTACACATGAAGTATACTATTCTGTAGGATGTTTATTAAATTAAGGGGGAAACGAGATGTGGAAACAGGAAGATTATTATTGGCTATTGAACGGTGTCAATAGTATTGAAGGAACGCGAAAAAGAATAGATGAAAATCCTATTTTGGTTTGGGGAGTAATAGTGTTATTTGTAATTGGTTTTCGAATGCTAACATATGTGGCAGGATATAGAGAATATTACTATTTTAGTGATGTCCGTTGTTTTATTGCAGGAATAAGTATTAGCATATGCGTATTGCTGTTGATGCTGATTTTAATTTACCTGTGCCTCCGTAAGACAAAGTATAGATATAAAGCATTTGCTGTGACACTATTTACATCTACAATAATATTTGAAGAGACCATGTGTGAACTGGTCATAGTGGCAGGATTAGATGAAATGGAGGTTTGTTTGGGGCGTATCCATATACCGTTCTTGATTGTGTTATTTATTATAATTTTTGGATTATGTATATCTATATATCGTTATGTAAGGTGCCTTCATGATTTCAAAAAAGGTTTTTATCACAAAACGAAGCGGGCTGAACTAAAGAAAAAGAAAAAAGAGTTGCCGACTTGGCTGTTATTAGTATTGGCAGCTCCAATATTAGTAATAAGTGGGAGAGGGTCACGAAAAAGTATATCTCGATTTGGCTTCTTGGGCTTATATTTTTGTGCTTATTGTGTAGGGATATTTCTAATACTAATGGCCAGACCTACCGCATGCTGTTGGCTCTATATGAAGTGGGCTTTTTCTGGATTAGGAGATGAAATAATTGAAAGATGATGGATTGGAGAGATGAGGATGACGCAATTTCGGCATAAAGCATTGATTATGCATAATTTAATTTTGGTTGATGTGGAAGACCCCAAGGATTTTATTATAATGGGAAATGAGTTGCATCGATTTATATTGAGTAGTGATTTTTATCCCACAGGACCGACGGTATATCGTCTTAGTGCAACAGGTAAATATCAAATTGGTATGTGCATAAATGACATAGCTGATTGTGAAAAACAGGAGGGTATGGCATTTTATAGATTAGTAGAATTTAAGGATTGTTTAACCTTTAGGCATGCCTATGAAGAAGATCCTATAGAGGATTCTCGTGAGTTATTGAAACTTTATGTACGAGAAAAGGGTTTGCAACCCTATGATAAGAGTTTTTATCATATACTGCTGACTTCATACGGAAATACAATTACAGATATTTATTATCCGTTGCAAAGGGGAGGTCGATAAAATGGCGAAGCCGTATTATACACAAATGACCTATGGAAATGTTGTTACTGGTAAATATATTCTCCGCCGATTTGATACGGAACAGGTGAAAGCAATGTATGAGGATTTTCGAACTTGTGTGGTAGAGCATGGATACACTTATATCGGTCCCATTACATTTTATTTGGAAAAGTTAGAGGATCGCTGGACCAGAGTTTGTATTTTCGTTCCAACTAAAGAGTATATACCATTAAAGAATGAAAAACTTGGATTTGAAAGCTTTTACGGACAGGAACATGTGATTTGTATACAGATAAGCCTGAATGAATATAAGGATATCGATAAATTCTTGAAAATGATGGTGAAAAAATGTGAACAGGATGGCTATCAGTTATATGGTCCGTTATATTATGTCTTTGTGCCGGACGATAAAGAACCTTATTTTTTATTAAAGATGGGATGTATATCAGAAATTTGATTATGCCCAAGAAATTATTATGGATGAAGGTAAGCAGGAATCATGATTTTTAAGAAAATAAGCCACAATATCCAAAACTGGCTGCCGAATTTTTTGTTGATTATATTGGCGGTCTGCATAACTGTTTTTCATTTTCCGGAAGAAATTGAAATATTGGCTGAGGATGCCTTTTATCAAAAGCCGGATACAATTCCGAATCAGATTAAGATTATTGCTATCGACGAGGCAACTCTGGCTGAATTAGGACCATATTCGAATTGGGATAGAACGTATTTTGCAGAATTGATTCGTATTTTGAATGAGAATCCGGAGGAGAAGCCGAAGGTAATAGGAATTGATGTAATGTTCACCGGAGAAGGCTATTCGGAAGGTGACCGGGAGTTGGTTGAAGCGGTAACAAATGCAGGAAATGTTATATTGGCATCGAAACTGGAAACGGGTTCCCGTGTGGTATTCTCAGATGATAATAGGTATTATAACCAGAATTACATAACGGATGAAACAACCGCATTTCACGAATTGTCGCAGGTATCTGATGCCGGGTTTACGAATATGATTCTGGACGAAGATGGATATATCAGGCGAGCATATACTTATATTGAGACGGAAGAAGGAATCTATAAAAGCTTTGCATTCCGGGTTGCAGAGCGGATGGTGGATGAGCCGGAACGGTTATATGATAATCCTTCTGTTGTAGAGTTTTCATATACAGGGAAGCCTGGAGATTTTGAGAAGATTCCTATGTCGAAGGTGCTGGACGGAACAGTTCCTGCAAGTTATTTTACAGACAGTATCGTGTTGATTGGAGCTTATGAGGAAGGGATGCTGGATTCCTATCGTGTGCCAATCGACCATTCCAAAGCGATGTATGGTGTGGAGTGTCATGCAAATGTGATTTGCGCATTGGTAGGACAGAAGCAGGTTCATACGGTTGCCATATGGATAGAAGCAATACTGGCAGCATTTATTGTTGCAGGCTGTGGTATTGTAATGCGAAAGAGCAGAGTCCGTGTTTGTTTATGTACTTTATTGGGAGTGCTGGTAATGTATCCGTTGGGTGCATTGCTTTTGTTCCGGTTAACCAATTATAAGTTGTCGCTGATTTACATTCCAATCAGTATGGTATTGGAATTCTTGGTATTTCTTGTAGTTCGATATATAGATGTACAGAAGAAACGGGCAGAGGAAATGCAGAAAATGCTTTTTTCTATGGCAGATTCCATGGCAGAAGCGATTGAGGGAAGAACGCCGTATAATGCCAATCATACAAAAAATGTGGCAAAACGTTGTATTGAAATGATGGATTATATCAATCAAATGCATAAAGAACAAAAGACCGAATTGTATTTTTCGGATAAGGATAAAAGACAGATGTATCTGGCGGCTATGCTTCATGACATTGGAAAGATGGATGTTCCGTTGGAGGTTATGGACAAGCCGACGAAACTGGGACATATGGAAGAACCATTACGCACCAGATTGGAAATCATTATTTTAAGGCTCGAGAAGGATGCTTTGACAGGAAGACTGACGCAGGACGAGGCTGAAACTCAGGTGAAACGGATTCGTGAATTCCTGGAGAAATTAGGAGGCTTTAATTGCGGTCGCCCATTGAAAGAGGATGAAATTACATTTATTGATGAAATGGGTGCTACGATATATCGTGGTGAATATGGAGAGGAAATACCGTATCTGACACAGGAAGAGCTGGATGATTTGCATATTAAAGCAGGAACGCTTTCTGAAAATGAGAGAACGACGATGCAAAGTCATGTCATTTATACGGATAAAATCCTGAACCATATGTATTTTGGAAGCGACTATAAAGATGTAAGAAGAATTGCGGCAAATCATCATGAACTGCTGAACGGAAAAGGATATCCGAAAGGATTAGGAGAAGAGGAACTGGATGTTATGACTCGAATTCTGACAATTATGGATATTTATGATTCTTTGATAGCAGATGACCGACCGTATAAAAAGCCAAAGCCGGTGAAAGTAGCTTTTGATATTTTGGATGAAGAAGCAGAGGCGGGAAAAATTGATAAGGAACTTTTGGCTATTGCGAAAGAAATCTGGCTAAAGGATAATAAATCATAAAAATGTTGCAACCAACAGGATTTTATGGTATTTTGAACGCGAGTGGTATTCTTATACGAAACCACATCGGAAATAATGTGTCATCATACGAAAGAAAGAGGTGGTGGCATGGATATAGGAATCATAGGTGCCGGAAAGGTTGGCTGTTCCATGGGAAAATATGCGACACAGCACTGGATACCGGTAGCAGGATACTATAGTAAAACTATGCAAAGTGCAATGGAAGCGGCGGAATTTACCCGGACAGAGTGCTTTGAAGATTTAACAGATATTATTTTAGCAAGTGATACCCTGTGGATAACCACACCGGATGACAGTATCCGGGAAGTTTGGGATTGCATTGCCAGATACGACATTCAAGATTATATTATTTGTCATTTTAGTGGCTCATTATCTTCCGATGTTTTTTCAGGGATTGAAAAGAAGAAGGCACACCCTTGTTCCATTCATCCGATTTACGCATTCAGCGACAAGAATACTTCCTATCAGAAATTAAATGAAGCTTATTTTACCATTGAGGGCGATGATTTTGCTGTGGAGAAAATGACAGCAATATTAGAAAAAATGGGAAATAAGGTAGTTCGAATCAAGCCTCAGATGAAAGCACTCTATCATGGTGCTGCCTCATTGGTGAGCAATCATGTATTGGGTGTTATTGAAACCGGAATCGGGCTTATGCAGGACTGTGGTTTTTCCGAAGAGGAAGCCTATGAAGCTTTGACTCCATTGATTCTCAATAATGTGAAGGCAGGGTGTAAGCTTGGCTGTAAAGAGGCATTGACGGGGCCGATTGAACGGAATGATATACAGACGGTAGACCGTCATTTATCGGTGCTGACAGGAACGGCAAAAGACATTTATGAAAGTGTAGGAAATGAACTGGTAATCATGGCGAAGGAAAAGAATCCGGAGCGGGATTATACCGGTATGGAAATGCGCTTTAAGTAGTTATTGTAAGGAAGGTAAAATGGAATTATGAAAAATACAGTTGTAACGTTTCGGAATGCGAAGGCAGAAGGGAAACGGTTAAGTATGCTGACGGCTTATGATTATTCTACAGCAAAATTGCAGGATGAAGCCGGAATTAACGGTATCCTGGTAGGGGATTCCTTGGGAAATGTGGTTCTTGGTTATGATGATACCATACCGGTTACCATGGAGGATATGATTCATCATGGGGCAGCAGTTGCCAGAGGAGCGAAAGATGCATTGGTAGTCATTGATATGCCATTTATGTCATATCAGATTTCTGTGGAAGATGCGTTGCGAAATGCGGGACGTCTGATGAAAGAAGGACATGCCGGAGCAGTCAAGTTAGAAGGTGGCGAAGAAGTTTGCCCACAGATTCGTGCAATCGTCAATGCGGGAATTCCGGTTATGGCTCATCTTGGTTTGACGCCACAGTCCATTCATGCATTTGGTGGATTCAAGGTACAAGGCAAAACGGAGGCAGCTGCTAAGAAATTGTTAGAAGATGCAAAACGGGTGCAGGAAGCAGGAGCATTTTCTGTCGTGCTGGAAGCAGTGCCGAGTAAATTGGCAGCTATGATTACAGAAGAACTGGAAATACCAACCATTGGTATAGGTGCCGGAAATGGTTGTGATGGTCAGATATTGGTATATCAGGATATGCTTGGTATGTTCTCGGATTTCACTCCAAAGTTTGTGAAGCGGTACGCAAATGTAGGAGAGGTAATGAAGGAAGCATTCAGGGGCTATATAGAAGAAGTAGAGTCCGGTGCATTTCCGGCGAAAGAGAATGAGTATGCAGTAGATGATAGTGTTATAGAGAAGTTGTATTAAATTATGGTTTAACGTAATACCTATGACCGCGGTTTTAAGGATATATATTCCCGCACGACACGCTTGCGCTCCAGCCAGCACGTAGCGGTACGTAAGGCTGTGCTTGATAAAGAATAACTGTTTTTGTTCTCAAAGCACAGCCTAAGTACCGACGTGCTTCTAAGGTCGTTGCGGAAACATAT